>NZ_JBLJFK010000002.1:0-322163 GCF_049889095.1 Ewingella sp. S1.OA.A_B6
GCGGTGCTTACGTGCTGAAAGATTGCGACGGCACACCTGACGTGATCCTGATCGCGACCGGTTCTGAAGTGGGTATTACGGTAGAAGCGGCCGATAAACTGGCGGCAGCGGGCACCAAGGTGCGCGTCGTGTCCATGCCGTCAACTGACGCCTTCGACAAGCAGGACGCGGCCTACCGTGAATCTGTGTTGCCGAAAGCGGTGAGCGCCCGCGTAGCGGTAGAAGCGGGTATCGCTGACTACTGGTACAAATACGTTGGCCTGAACGGCGCAGTGGTGGGTATGACCAGCTTCGGCGAGTCAGCCCCGGCGGAAGAGCTGTTCAAAGAGTTTGGCTTCACGGTAGAAAACGTTGTGGCCAAAGCACAAAGTTTGCTGGCTTAATCGTCAACGCCAGAGGTGCAGCGCGCTTAATCTCTCGCGTTGAAGCCATATTCACTGTGCTAAGCACCCATCTGGGTGCTTTTTTTATATCTGGACAGTGCCTTTATCAGGACTATTGTGTTCTCCATAACACTGGCCATTCTCCGCTGGTGTTGTAACCATCGCAAACAGGCTCCGAAGCAAACGAGGTAAGCTGGAACTGCCTGCCATCATAGATCCAGCGAGATGAAACGCCGCAGTCCCCTATTCCACGGCCTTTATCAAAGGTTGAAAGCTCGCCGGTTTTCTGGTCGAAATCGGCATTAATCAGCTCGGGAGCCTGCTCGTCATCGCCCAGTTTGAAAGGCATGTTCAACGCCAAATCTTCAGTTTTGTAAGGCGTCTGTCGTGAAACAGTAAAACCAAGCACAAACAGGTTATAGGCTCCGATATCGCAGTTGACCGTCATCAGCGCTTTGTCATTGCTAAGCGCGTACAGATGTACTTCCCGCTCAGAAGGCTCAAGACTGCAATCATTGTTATCGATAGTGGCTGCTGCGCTTTGGGTTATACCGGAAATCTCGCTGTCACTAAGAGGATGTGGCTCGCTAAAGCTCGGTTTAACCGGTGCTTCCGGAGCAGCAGGAACTGTACCTGGCAGTTTAGCACCACGGCTGACCCAAGCAGATTTTGTGCCGACCCGCCCTTGCTGGGCATCAATCGCCAGCAAGGCGGCCTTAAGTCCTTTAAGCGAGATAGCGGGATGCGATGTTTGGGCCGGCACCGACTTCCCGCCCAGTTGAATCACTTTGCCTTCGCGAATAACGTTGATGAACTCATTGATCACCAAACGATTGGTGGTGGAAAGTTGTCTTTTACTGACATCCCATTCACGATGATTAAACATCAGCGTTTTGCCATCAAGTTGTAAACGATTCACTATAGGCTGTCCGATGCTTGGTTCATCGCCATTACGCTGATACTCAATTTTAACCGATGAGTGGCCTTCTGCACCGGCTTCACGGGTTATGTTCAATACCAGATCCTGACCATCCTGCGAATTACGCGTGGCGCAGTGATTCAGGTTGTCGCAACTCACCTGCCAGTCATTGTAGATAGCCTGTAGCGGAGCGGCCTCGGCATTTACGGCCAGCAGGGCCGTCAGCAAAAATAGGGGGGCGGTTAGGCAATTAGAAATCATCGCGTTCAACTCATTTTCGAATTCATCGTCTTGATGATAGCGTATGCGGATGCAGGGTAATGACATAAATTGCACAATAATCAAATACCCAACAAAAAAACAAGCGGCGACGCATTAACACTGCCATCAGACTGATACCCTGTATCGGAATACCTCTTTATCTCGAATGTATAAAAAACAATCAAAATAATAAAGCGCATTTTTCAGGAGACACGGATGAAGTTTTGGATAATTTCGATGGCATTTTTTTCATTATCTGCTTTTGCCGAAGAGCCACTTTTGGTATTCACAGGCACGTTGGGCAAATCTAACATCGTGATGGAACTGGATCTGAATAAACCCGATGAGGTTACAGGTCGCTATTTTTATCAAAAGCATCGTCTGGACTTACCCATCAATGGGACGCTGAAAAATAATGAATTGAGTTTGAATGAAGGAACAGATGACTTCGATGATACACCACGCCCGACGCTGACGTTGGATCGTGATGAGCAGGGAAACTGGCAAGGAACCTGGACTAACACGGCGGGTAAATCGTTGCTGCTGGAACTGACTCCAGCAGTGCTCCCTGATACCCCAGAGCAAAGCTATCCGGGCTCGCTGGTGCACAGTGAGCCTTACGAATATCTGCGCTTATCGGGCCTGAGCCTGGTGGAAGGGAAAAGTCAGGAATTCATGGGATATACCCTGCAATGGTGGAGCGAACCCCAGTCGCACATCAGCTTGTTCGACATTGTTGCGGGTTATCCGGAAAAACAGCGTGCAGCCATCAATCAAAAACTTCGCGCCCGTCTCTGGCAGGAAGTCATTGGCTGGCATGCCTGTATGTTGAGTGCCAGTCGGTTTGGCGAGGGGGAATACAGCCAGACGGTGACGCCAACCTTCCTGAATGCGGATGTGGTAAGCATTAGTATTTTTACCAACTACGACTGCGGCGGCGCTCATCCTGATTTCGGCGAAACACCGATTAACCTCGATGCTAAATCAGCTGAGCCATTAACACTCGAAGATGTGCTTTGGGTTGGTGAAGGTAAACCCCTGCACTATCTTGAGGCTCAAGATCGTACATCAGCCAGCAACCCTGATGTCGATTTCGATACCTTCGCAGCCTATCGTGAAAAGTCCTTTGCCCCTTGGTTGATAAAACAGATGGCGATCGCCCATCCGCAGGAGATGGTCAAACCTACCGAGGATAGCGACGACGACTGTGATTACTCCGACGCTGAGATCTGGCATTTTCCGGCCTGGTACTTTACAGCAAAGGGGATCTATTTCGGACCTACTTTCCCACGCGTTATGCGTACATGCGAAAGTCCAGACTGGTCAATATTGCCCTGGTCAGCCATTAGCGGACATACAGGCAGATTGATGCTGAAGCTCCCAAAAGTGGATTAATGCTGTCGCAGCACAGGCCATGTGCAATGAATGAAATATTGAAGTAATAAAGGGCCGCCCGGCCCTTTTCTTTTATACACGCTGACAATATCCGCCAGGTGCTTTATGCCATCCAGCCCTGAACTTGAGCGTAATGCAGCAGCATGATGGTTTTGCCATCTTTAATACGTCCGTCCTTTATCATTTCCAGAGCCTGCACAAACGGCAGCTCCAGGACTTCGATGTCTTCATCGTCTATACCACCACCGGCGGTTGCACGTTGTGATTCGTCATACTCGGCAGCAAAAAAATGCACGACTTCAGTCACGCTGCCCGGAGACATGTAAGCCTCAAACAGCTTCTCCACCTTGCTGATCGCATAACCGGTTTCTTCGATGGCCTCTTTACGGATGCAATCTTCCGGCGAGTCGTTATCCAGCAGGCCCGCGCAGGTCTCCAGCAGCATACCGCTATCATTGCCGTTGACATAAGTGGGCATGCGGAACTGGTTTATCAGCAAAACGGTTTTTTTGCTGCGGTTATAAAGCAAAATGGTCGCGCCATTGCCGCGGTCGTAGACTTCACGAGCCTGGGGTTGGCGTTCACCATTTCGTTTGATCAAATCGTAGGTGTATTTGCGCAGAACATACCAGTTATCAGAAAGTAACTGGTTTTTTATGTTTTCAATCTTCGATGACATACCGCGTCCCCGCTCAAAAGGTGGATGAGAGAAGCCAGCCATAATAGGTTCCTTACCTAAAGTATGCCAACGTAAATAGTGCGTTTCTCATCCTGCGGTAAGGTGATACAGGCTATCCTTGTGCGATGGCATTGAGGATCTGCTCACGGTTGAGATCAATCCACTGCTCGTCCAGCGGCCCACAGCCGATGAGTTGATAATAACCGTCATTATTACGGACACCTTGCTGAATAAATTCCAGCTCGACGCCCATACCAGGCAAGGCCTTCAAAACATCCTGCAAGGTCCGTCTTGGCCAACCGGTAAGCACCATTAATTTTGGTACGTTCGGTCGCTGTTCGTTTTTCAACAACCAGCACACATAAAGCCGGCGGGCAAATACCGAATTCAGCCCCATGAATCACTCCTGTTCTCTATTTTTTGATCGCATTATCGTCTTCTATTTCATGATCTGGTCATCAAATAGTAGCGTGAGAGTAAGAAATTTGTCGGCATGATGATGTATCAGCACTAATCTTTTTTACATTATCTCCTTTATTTCTCCACGTTTTATTCCTGACCAGCGGGTAAAGTGCTTATGCATAATGTTGCCTCACCCTTTACCGCTTAATGTGGCATCATTTGGGCTTTCAGCACTATTTTGGCTTTTGGCACTATTTTCGATGTGAAGACATCGGCGCAGCGAGGCATCTCCCCTCTCAGCGTTTATACCCTAAATAATTCGAGTCACAGAGTCGGTGACAGAAATTCTGTTTATTTACTGATGTTAGTCACTCTGTTCGGGTGATAACGAGGTTTTTGACGCATGGCCAACTTTTTCATCGATCGCCCAATTTTTGCCTGGGTTTTGGCGATCATCATCTCCTTGTCCGGTGCGCTGGCTATTCACTCTTTACCTATTGAGCAATATCCCGATCTGGCACCGCCAAACGTGCGTATTACAGCAACCTATCCGGGCGCTTCAGCCCAGACGTTGGAAAATACCGTCACTCAAATCATCGAGCAGAACATGACCGGGTTAGATAACCTGATGTACATGTCCTCGCAAAGTAGCAGCAACGGTAAATCTCAGATAACCCTGAGCTTTGAGGCAGGTACAGACCCGAGCGAAGCGTTGCAACAGGTGCAAAATCAGCTGCAGCAGGCGCTTAAACGTTTGCCACAGGCTGTACAAACCCAGGGCGTGACCGTGTCGAAAACCGGTGATACCAACTTGATGACCGTCGCGTTCGTCTCCACAGACGGCAGTATGGATAAGCAGGATATTGCCGACTATGTAGCCTCCAATATTCAGGATCCGCTAAGCCGCATCGACGGGGTGGGCAGTATCACCGCCTACGGCTCGCAATATGCTATGCGAATCTGGCTCGATCCTAACAAACTCAATAACTACCAGCTGACCACCAGCGATGTGGTCTCGGCAATTCAGGCGCAGAACAGCCAGGTCGCCGTGGGTCAGTTGGGCGGCGCACCGTCCGTCGATTTCCAGGCACTAAACGCCACCGTTAATGCGCAATCTCAGTTGCAGACGCCGCAGCAGTTCCGCGATATTAGCCTGCGGGTGAATCAGGATGGTTCGCAGGTAAAACTCGGTGATGTCTCGGTTATTGGACTGGGTGCTGAAGACTACAGCATTTTGAGTCGTTACAACGGACAAGCGGCTTCTGGGATGGGTGTACAGCTGGCTTCCGGTGCCAATGAACTGGAAACCGATAAACTGGTTCGCGCACGGCTTAGCGAACTGGAAAAATATTTCCCACACGGTCTGGAGACACGCGTTGCCTACGAAACCACTCCCTTCGTTAAAGCGGCAATCACCGACGTGGTTAAAACGCTGTTTGAAGCGATCGTGCTGGTATTCCTGGTGATGTATCTGTTCCTGCAAAACTTCCGCGCTACGCTAATCCCGACCATCGCCGTGCCGGTGGTGCTGCTCGGTACCTTTGTGGTACTGCATCAGTTCGGCTATACGATTAACACCCTGACCATGTTTGCCATGGTACTCGCAATCGGGCTGCTGGTAGATGATGCCATCGTGGTGGTAGAGAACGTCGAACGCGTGATGAGCGAAGAGGGGTTAAGCCCCAGAGAAGCCACGCGTAAATCGATGGGGCAAATTCAGAGTGCGCTGGTTGGTATCACGATGGTGTTGTCGGCGGTATTTATTCCGATGGCCTTCTTTGGCGGTACCACCGGGGCCATCTACCGCCAATTCTCCATCACCATTGTTGCAGCTATGGTGCTTTCCGTGTTTGTGGCCCTGACGCTTACTCCTGCCCTGTGCTCTACGTTATTAAAACCTATCGCCAAAGGGCATCACCACGGTAAAACCGGTTTCTTCGGCTGGTTTAACCGCATGTTTGACCGCAATGCCAGCCGTTATGAAAGAGGAGTAGGCAGCGTCCTTAAGCACAGTATGCTCTACATGTTGGCCTATCTGCTGATTCTGGGCATCCTGGCTTTCCTGTTCGTCAAATTGCCAACCTCCTTCCTGCCGCAGGAGGATCAGGGTGTTTTGACCGTACAGGTCCAACTGCCACCGGGTTCCACCCTGCAACAAACGCAGAAAGTGGTCGAGAAGATCGAACACTACTTCCTGACTGATGAGAAAAAAGACGTTGTGTCGGTATTCTCGACGTTGGGCGCAGGCCCTGGCGGTAACGGTCAGAACGTGGCGAGGCTGTTTATCAGTCTGACAGACTGGGATCTACGGACCTCAGGTAAAAACTCGGTGTTTGATGTCATCGAGCGGGCAACCAAACAGTTTAAGCACATCAAGGAAGCGCGAGTCATTGCCAGCGGCCCACCTGCGATCAATGGTCTGGGGACTTCCGCCGGTTTCGACATGGAATTGCAGGATCATGCCGGTAATGGTCATGACGCTCTGATGTCGGCACGCGATCAGTTGCTGGAAATGGCGGCTAAAAACAGCAATTTGAGCCGCGTTCGCCATAACGGTCTGGATGACAGCCCACAGTTGCAGATCGACATCGATCAAGCCAAAGCGCAGGCACTCGGCGTCTCCATCACCAATATCAACAGTACGCTAAGTACCGCCTGGGGGTCGACGTATGTGAATGACTTTGTTGACCGTGGTCGGGTGAAGAAAGTCTACGTCCAGGCAGAAGCCCCGTTTCGCATGATGCCCGATGACGTGAACAAATGGTTCGTGCGTAATTCCGCAGGCACCATGGTCCCCTTCTCGGCATTTGCAACCTCACATTGGCAAACCGGGTCGCCACGTCTTGAACGTTATAACGGTTACTCAGCATTAGAAATTGTGGGGGAAGCTGCCGTCGGCGTCAGCAGCGGTACGGCAATGGATGACATGGAGCAGTTGGTCGCCAAACTGCCGGGCGGTTTTGGTCTGGAATGGACCGGCCTCTCCTATCAGGAACGCTTATCCGGTGCGCAGGCCCCGGCGCTCTATGCTATTTCACTGCTGGTAGTATTCCTGTGCCTGGCGGCGCTGTACGAAAGCTGGTCAATTCCCTTCTCGGTCATGATGGTGGTGCCGCTTGGCGTGATCGGTGCGGTGATGGCGACCTGGTTGCGTGGGCTGGAGAACGATGTTTACTTCCAGGTCGGGATGCTAACCATCATCGGTCTGTCGGCGAAAAACGCCATTCTGATCGTCGAATTTGCCAACGATCTGAACCTGAAAGGTAAATCGTTAATGGAGGCCACACTCGAAGCATCACGCCAGCGTTTGCGCCCTATCCTGATGACGTCACTGGCATTTGTTTGCGGCGTACTGCCGATGGCGACCAGCCAGGGCGCAGGCTCAGCCAGTCAGCACGCAGTAGGGACCGGAGTGATTGGCGGAATGATTTCCGCTACCGTTCTGGCCATCTTCTTCGTTCCGCTGTTCTTTGTACTGGTGCGACGTCGCTTCCCGGCAAAAAATTCGGTAACGCCACTGATGGGTGATAGCGTCGAAACCCTACAGGAACCGCATAAATAAAGACGAGAATAACCAATAAAAAAGGCGCTAATTTTGGTTAGCGCCTTTTTACTTATTGTCATTTAAACTGCAATTTTTGTACTGCGTTATGTAAAACGGAACATTAAACTGCGGTATAATAAGGATTTCGTTTTGTATCACCTCGACATACTTTTTTATATTACTGTGTATGCGGCTCTAAGATGAGGATGTTTATATTGGTTCCCACGGGTGTCATATTAATACAAAACTAAATAGAGCAATGACAATTGACACAACAAACGGAATTTTTAATACTCTTTATCTTTCTAACTCTCTGGGCGATTAACCGCGCAGCATGGCTTCGATAAAGTCTTTCCAGTTACCCAACTCTTGTTCGACCATAATACTCCCCTTAAATTTAACGAAAGTGATCATACAGCGAAAATTTAACCATACCAATTCTAATTACCGATATTTTAATCAGGATCACAGTTGGAAAACCGGTAATCAGCCAAATCAAAACGTTAGCATTAGTCCTAAAATTCGGACAGTTATTGCCCTATCCGCCATGACGCGCTATTTTATTTGACTTTAGTTACTATCAGTATCGGCACTTCAGCTGCTTTTCTTTAACTGTTCCTGCTTTCATACGAAAAGAAAGAGTAAGGGTCACTGTACATGCTACAAAAAATTGAGAAACTGAGCCTTCAGGGTCGTTATGAAGATGCACTGCAAAGGGCGCTGAGAATGTTGTCTTCGAAGACCCAGCATCCGCAGTTACTTTACAAGGTGGCCTCTTTGTACGACATCATCGGGCTGGAACAGCAAGCTGTACCCTTCTATGAGGCAGCCATAAAGTGCCATCTTGGCGGCGAGGATTTACGCGATGCTTATTTAGGCCTTGGCAGCACTTACCGCACGCTGGGACGTTATCAAGAATCGCTGGAAACCTTCGATGAAGGCTTGCGCCTGTTCCCAGATGCCAATGATATCCGCATGTTTCGTGCCATGACGCTTTATAATTTAGGTCATGCCAAACAAGCGGTATCGCAATTATTATTACTGATGACTGAAAGCTCCACGTTGCAGGAAATCATCCGTTATAAAAAAGCCATTACTCACTATTCTCATGACCTCGATCGGATTGAATAAAATGCGCCATTACTTCTGATATATAACTACATCAGGCCATGTATTTTATCTTTCCCAGCGACTGAATTGATTAATAAAACTGTACGGTTTCCATTTTAAATAGCACCTCTGAAGCCGGTTTTGACAGCATTCAGCGCCGCCGAACATTGTGGATGCGTCGTCAGACGTGACGGCTATATTCAATTCAGCCCTATTTCCTTCGGGTATGGGGTGAGGAAAATTCGCCCAGTAACGGATTATATTAATTTACTGAACAATAGCCATTATCTCATCATGTTACGCGCAAGAATGACATTCCGGTCTGGATCCCTTTTCCCGCATTATTGTTAATAGCTTTGGGTCATCAAACTGGCCCGGCAATACGTTGTGATCACAGGTAACGTTTCCCATGACAGAGATATCCTCAGCGGTTCCTTTCACCCTTTATGGTATCAAAAATTAATAGATTCAATGCATCACCAACAAAGCTCTGTAGCTGTGCGATTGACCTTGAGCTGGACAGTCTTTCGGCAACTGACCCTATGACCAGATATATTCCTGATTTAATCTACCGGAAACCCGCTGTCGTATGAACGGACGGATTTCAACATGCGTGAGTTTTTGCATATCCTCAGCGAGCAGGACGCCCGAGAGAAATATCCTTTTTTGTATGAATTATCATCATCCCACTTGATTTGTAGGGGTAATGGACAGACAATTCCAGGCCACTGATTAAACTCAGGATCGAGTTGATGGATACCGCCTCTCCCTATACCCTTACGATCAATGGCAGCCCCGTTTCTCCCGATGTACTGCGTTTTCGTGGCACCGAGGCCCTAAGCAAGCCCTTTAGCTGGCGCATCGAATTCACCACCCCACAGGCCAATATCCGCCCTGAACAGGTGCTGATGAAATACGCCAGTTTCGCGATGCGGGATAATAAGGTGGTCCACGGTATCATCACCGGGCTGGAGTGGCTTTCGACGAATGCTGACCAGTCGCACTACCGCATCACTCTCGAATCCCGTCTTGCTCTACTGTCACATACCCGCCGTTGTGCCGTGTTTCTGGATAAATCGGTTCCGGAAGTCGTGGAGCAGATACTGCGGGCACACGGGCTGGAAGAGCCGGATTTTGAATTTCGCCTCGAACGCACCTATCCCTCGAGAGAGCTGATCACCCAATGGAGGGAAACTGACCTCCAGTTCATTCAGCGTATCCTCGCCGAAGTGGGTATCTGGTTCCGTCAGGAAATGAACGACGTCACCGAACTGGAATTGACGGTATTTTGCGACAGCCAGACTCACTATCAATTTAATCATGTTCTGCCGTATCACGAACCTTCTGGTCTGTATGACGGAGCCGAGCTGTGTGGTTGGGGCATCAAAGTCAGGTTCAACACGACGCCGGCTAAAGTCACTACCCGTGATTATAATTATCGCACGGCGGCTGACCCCATGGACTCGACAGCAGAAGTTCGTTCCCCGGCAGTCACCACCGGAGGGCATTACCGTTACGCTGAACCTTACCAGACCGCCGGAGATGAGCTGGAACCCGAAACCGAAAGCGGTGCTTTCTATGCCCGGCTGCATCACGAACGTCTGTTGAATAAATCTGCTCTCGTCCACCTGTTCAGTAACGCTTACTGGCTAAGTCCTGGCATGGTCATTGAGCCACAGGGTCTTACTCTGCGTGACATCCCAGACGGCATACTGATTTACTTCACCTCATACATTGGCGCGCGTGATTCCCGCCTGCATGTGTCGGTGTGGGGCATGCCTTACAGCGAACAATTCTGCTGCCGACCACCAGAAATCCCGCGTCCGGTGATGTACGGCTCGTTACCGGCCCGGATTGAAAGCCGCCAGCCGCATGATAACTACGCTCATCTTGACCGGCTGGGTCGCTATCGGGTGAAACTGGATTTCAGCCGCGAAGATGCCGAGCCGGGCTACAACTTCCTGTGGGTACGGATGGCAAAACCCTACGCCGGAGAAACGCACGGCTGGCATACGCCGCTGACTGACGGCACCGAAGTCGGGATCCTGTTTGATGGGGGCGATCCGGATAAGCCCTATATCGGCCATGCGTTTCATGACTCTGAGCACCCCGACATCGTAAACCGGGACAACCGCAGCCAGAACATACTCCGCACAGCAGGAAAAAATGAAATTCGTCTTGAGGATAAACGCGGTGAAGAGCATATCGCTCTCAATACTGAGTTCGGTAAGACACAGCTGAATCAGGGCCATATCGTTGACGATCAGAATAAACAACGCGGGATCGGCTTTGAGTTGCGTACCGACGAATACGGCGTTATCCGCGTAGCAAAAGGGCTGTTTATCAGCGCCGACGGCCAGACTAAAGGCCAGGGCGAGGTGCTGGATATGAACACGGCCCTCAGGGAAATCGAGGTTTGCCAGCAGCAAATGCAGCACCTTGCCGCCGCAGCCCGACAGGCGGAAGCGCTGGAGGCGGATATCGCCAGCCAGCTCGCGATGTTTAACCAGCGGCTGAAACCGTTGAACGAGATGCTCCACTTCTCGGCTCCGCAGGGTATCGCCTTCACCAGCGGCGAACATATGCAACTGGCCGCAGAGAAGAACGTCGCCATGAATGCGGGCGGAGATATCAGCGCCGGAGCAATGGGCAACATCGTGGGGCTGGCGGGTGAGCAGGTTGGGTTATTTGCGCGTACCGGCAAGCTGAGCGTGATATCCAGCGAAGGCCCGGTACAGATTCAGGCGCAGAACGGCGCGATGCACCTGAGTGCAGAGCAAAAGCTGAGCCTGGTATCGGCGGCAGACATGCTGTTTGCGGGTAAGAAAAAAGTCACCTTAATCGGCGGCGGCAGCTACGTGATTATTGATGCCGGGAAAGTGGAATACGGCACGGCGGGGACCTATACGCGCAAGATTAAGCGGACGACGACGACGGCAAGGGCGACGATGCCGGTAAGCATGCCCAGGATGGGGACGCCGTACATCTATTCTGCCATTTATCAGTTGCAGGATGAGCAGGGCAATATTCTGTCGGGAACGCCTTACAGCCTGAAAACATCTTCGGGTCAGACTGCAACGGGATACAGCGATGATGAAGGCCGTACTGTGCCTGTATATAGCCGCCAGCCGGAAGATGTGAAGCTGCACATCGTGCAGGAGAAGCCACAACAGAAAGAAACGTTGTGGTTTGTTGGCGGTGACGATAACCAGCAACTGACAACAGAACTCAGGGAGGATGCGTAATGGAACTGCCCGATTTACCCGATACCTCAATGGACATTCCTACCGGGACGAACAATCAGCCATGGGACTGTACGACAACCGGCGTAGAAATGGTGGAGAAGCGTTCCAGGCTCCCCACACCGGAAAACCGCAAGTATCTGCATATGAAAGTCGAGTACGCCATGCGCTTTCCTCGTCTGTCAGCAAATATCCGCCGGAATGGCAAAAGCTACCAGATGAGCCTTAAGCAGTTGATGATGAGCGGGCTTATCCGTGCCGACGAAATCGCCCGCAATTACCACTGGTGGTATAAGGCGGAAGTGTCATTCGATATGCGGACCAGCCCGCCACGCCCGTTTCTCAGTAGTACCCTTCTGGAGAAGGACGGCGCAGGTCGTCGACACACCACCAACCCATTTCCTGTGCCGGGTAAAGGTATCTACCGCCGCCCGGATGTTATTATCGTCAAGAATAAGCAGGATCGCTGGCCGGGGCTAACCGGGCTGGATAACGGAGGTCATATGCATGTTGATAATTTGGCTCGTTTGGTGGAGGTGAAGTTTCCGGGAGATGTCCTTTATCGGGATCAGTACGACGAATATATGCAGATTGTTGGCGATGATTCTACACGAATGACCATTCTGGAGATCCACGACTGCCGCCCAGAAGGGCAGCAGTGGAGCGATCAGGTGGTGAATGTGACGATGAAAGCCTGGAAAACCAGCGGTGCAAAATACTGGCCGCTGTTTCTCTATCCGCCGATCTTTATGCCACGTCCGCCATCAATCCCCGTCGCCGCAAAAATAGAGCCCTGGACTTACGCTGGTAAAATGGTGGCCGACCTCAGCGAAGGTGCCATACAGGGCGTTGCCGAGGGTTGGAATGCATTATCAAAAGAGACACAACAGGTACTAAGCTCTGCGGCTGGTTGGCTTAACGACGAAGGTGAGTGGGTTTATCAGCAAGGAAGCGAGGCCTGGGTATGGGCCAGTAAAACCGGCAAGTACGTCAAATCCTGGACCAATACCCAGATTCAGGCGGCATGGGCAGAAATACAAATAGCCACCGATATGACACTGGAGATGCTGAAACAGGTGGACTGGGTGCAAGTCTTGACCAACGTTGCTAAAACGGTCGGAGTGATCCTGGTTGCCGTGGGTATCGGGGTGCTGGTCGTAACGTTGGGTATACCAGAAGCCATTATTGGGGCATTTTTACTGATTGTCCGTCTGGCAATCAGTGCCTGGGGAGCTCTGTCGGGGATCCTCGGAGCAGGTGCGGGTACGGCAGCACTGGCAGCTGGTTAAAAGGAGCAGGTATGGAATTGCAGGATTTTGAACTGAATTATATCGAGAAATGGCTACCTGAAGCCTCTGTTAAATACAAAGATGGCAGCCCGGCGGTCAATCTTGGTCTGATCATCACCGTGTTTTTTAAAGATGGGCATACACCAGAAGTTCGCCAAAAGATGGTGGCTTGTGTCGATCGTTTTTATGCGGAATTTAAATCGCATCTGAAGAAAACGATAACAAAGAGCTGGGTGGGTATCACGGAAAAGAACTATCAGAAAAAGCGGCAGGAAATTCTCGATTCAACACCAGAAGAGATCTTTTCCTGGTATCTGGGGAGTGCAGAGAAGGATTTTCTTGCGCCTGATTACGAAGTTTCTTTGTTAGGACAACGTGTTTTCCATAACGATAATGACAGATCCGTAATTAAACTAATCTTCCCATTTTCTTTGCTAAAAGAGCCTGATGGTAAAGAGCGCTACCAGAACTGGTTACTGTGGTTATGTGATACCTTTTCTGTAGAAAGTGGCTACGCTGGATTATCCTTTATTCTCCCAAGAGAATTTCAACGAATGTTCCCGTATGAATTTGCCTTGGCACAGCGTTTTTCCGGGGTGATGGTGGATTCGCTGGGCTTTCTTGAAGGCGGTGGAGCTGTTATTGGTCTGAAAGGTGCCTGTTGGTATACCGTGATCGGTACGCCCTGGTTGGAAAAACTGGGCGGAGGTGAACTGTTAAAGCACCGTTTAGCCAAAACACCGGAAATCACCCCGCTGGACTACAGCAATGGTGTGATCCTTAAGGCCGGAAAACTGCCACCGCCGTTGGGTGAACTCAAAACCGACGGTTTATCACCACTGTTAGTCAAGGTCAACCAGCTTATTCGCCCTGTCCGCTTCAATGATTCGAGATCCCTGCATTTTTACTCTGAATATGAAGGGTTTCAGTTCGATAAAGAATCTACCATGAAGTGGTACAGACGTTTCGACGAAGCCAGCGCCCTGCTGGATAAAGACGAAATAGGAAAATCATACGAACCAGTACGTATCAAATGCTGGACGGATGAAATAGCTCCCTACGCCGGACGTTGGGCGTCGATCGTTGAAGGTACAACTCAGTATATCCAGACCCGCAAAGGACAGACGATGCCGGAGTTTGAGGATAAATACGGCAAGAAATACCGTGCCTGCTGGTCACTGCTGGAGCGTGATGATAAGGGCAGTGTTTTCCTTATTCCTGATTAATCTGCCGAATATTAATGCACCATGTTCATCTATATCATGGTGCCATTTCTTCTCGAGAATTTAGTAGAAAATGAAGGGTAGCTAATCTTGCACAAGCTGATAAGCCAACCAAATTTGAGATAAGGCAGTTAAATACTCTCGAGGAAATACACACGCTACTTAGAGAAAGAGGAATTAGATAGCCTCTCCGAAAAGGCTGGCGTTTCAACCAAGGTTGGGCTCGCACCGAATTCTGGATCCTGTATCGATTTTCCCGCATTATTGTTAATAACTTTGGGCAATTAAACTGGCCCGGCAATACATTGCGATCACAGGTAACGTTTTCCATGACAGAGACATCCTCAGCGGTTCCTTTCATCCTTTATGGCATCAAAAACTGCGATACCGTCAAAAAAGCGCGCCGCTGGCTGGACGAGAACGGTACCGGCTATCGTTTCCATGATTACCGGGCCGACGGTCTGGATGACGCACTCTTGCAGCAGCTTATCGACAAACAGAGCTGGGAGGCGATGCTGAACACCAAAGGCACTACCTGGCGCAAGCTGGATGAGGCGACGCGTGCCGCCTGCGATAATCAGACTGCGGCCAAAGCCCTGATGCTGGAGCATCCGGCCATCATTAAACGCCCTTTGCTACTCGCCGCCAGCGGCCAGTCTCTGTTGGGTTTCAAGCCTGAAAACTATCAGCAGTTCCTCGCGGAGGTTAAGTAACATGAGTTGCCCGGTTCTCGATTTAGCACAGCAGTTAATCCGCCGCCCTTCCCTTAGCCCGAACGACGCAGGTTGCCAGGAGATCTTAATCGCCCGATTAAAAGCTATCGGCTTTCATATTGAACCGATGAATTTTGGCGATACTCTGAATTTCTGGGCCACCCGTGGTGAAGGCAAAACGCTGGCGTTTGCTGGACATACCGACGTGGTGCCGACCGGCGACCCTAAGCTATGGGTCACCGGTCCGTTCGAACCGGCCCTGCGCGACGGCATGTTGTACGGACGCGGGGCGGCAGATATGAAAGGTTCTCTGGCCGCCATGGTTGTCGCTGCCGAACGTTTTGTCGCCAATAACCCAAACCACCAAGGGCGCCTGGCATTTCTTATCACCTCCGATGAGGAAGCCAGCGCGGTCAACGGCACGGTGAAAGTGGTCAATGCATTGATGGAGCGCCGCGAACGGTTGGATTTCTGCCTGGTCGGCGAACCCTCCAGCACCAGCCGCGTCGGCGATATCGTTAAAAATGGCCGCCGTGGTTCCATGACCGCCACTCTTCATGTGCACGGCGTGCAGGGTCACGTCGCCTATCCGCATCTGGCGGACAACCCGGTACACCGAGCAATGCCAGCGCTGAATGAACTGGTGGCCACCGAGTGGGATCGGGGCAATGAGTTCTTCCCACCAACCAGCATGCAGATTGCCAATATCAACGCCGGTACCGGCAGCAATAATGTGATCCCAGGCGAGCTGTATGTGCAGTTCAATTTCCGCTTCAGCACTGAGCTGACCGACGCCATGATCAAACAGCGTGTGGCCGAACTGCTCGATCGGCATAATTTGCAATACACCTTAAACTGGGTGGTCTCCGGACAACCGTTCCTGACTTCGCGCGGTGAACTGGTCAACGCGGTGGTTAACGCCGTGCGCCATTACAGCGAAATCACACCGGAGCTGCAAACCACCGGTGGCACCTCCGACGGGCGGTTTATTGCGCTGATGGGGACGCAGGTGGTGGAGCTGGGACCGGTCAACGCTACCATCCACAAAATTAACGAATGCGTGCACGCTGCCGATCTGCAACTGCTCAGCCGCATGTATCAACGCATCATGGAACAGCTGGTCGCATGATAGATAACGCCATGCTAACAGGCCGCACAGCGACGCACCTGGTGCCACTGGGCGACGGCCCCCACCGCCTGCAGGCTGAAGCCGCTGGGGCTTTTAGCCGCATGCAGGATGCCGCACGTCTGGCTGGGTTTGACCTGCAACCGGCCAGCACGTTTCGTGATTTCGAACGGCAATTGGCTATCTGGAATGGCAAATTTCGCGGTGAGCGACCAGTATTAGATCAGCAGAGTCAGCCGGTTGAAGTCAGTTCGCTGCCGGATGCGGCGCGCTGTGAGCTGATCCTGCGTTGGTCAGCCCTGCCGGGCGCCAGCCGCCACCACTGGGGCAGTGATCTGGACATCTATGATCCGACGTTATTACCCGCAGACAGTAAACTTCAGCTGGAACCGTGGGAATATGAAACAGGCGGATATTTCGCTGCGATGAATCAGTGGCTTACGGCTAATATGGCAGAGTTTAGTTTTTACCGGCCCTTTGCCGTGGACCGGGGCGGCGTCGCCGTCGAACCCTGGCATTTGAGTTATCGTCCTCTGGCCGAACTGTGCGAAGCTCAGCTCACTCCGGAGGTTCTTATCAATGCATGGCATGGACAAGACGTTGCAGGTGCAGACTGGGTGATCGCCCATCTGGCAACGATCTTCCCGCGTTTTATCGCAATTAATTAAGGAGTCAGCCATGGAGTGGATTAAAGATTACTGGTGGATCATTCTGATTATACTGGCCGGGATCATCATTAGCGGCGTCAAAGAACTGAACCGTGTTGATGTTAAAAAGTATCTGAACGACAAACCTGAAATCCCGCCGCATCGCGATAATAATGCCGAGTGGGATAACGATGATGACTGGCCTAAGAAGAAATAAGCGGGTCAGATGCAGAAAGCAGCCATTCGGCTGCTTTTTTACTGGCATTCATTCACTGACGCAAATAGGCCAGCGCAGTACTGATCATCTGCTGATCCAGCCCGTGCGCCATATCAGGTTGCAGGTCCAGAGTGCACTCATTACCCAACGACTTCAGACGTTCAGCAGCGCTTTTAGACTGGAAGGGATTGATCACCGGATCCTGCTCGCCGTGGATAAAGTGAATAGTGGTTCCGGCATCAATCGGGGTTTCCGGCAGGTTGCCGAAACGCCCGCTAAACGCCACTATTCTGCCTGCCAGCCCGGCTTCCACCTTGGTGGATTCCAGCGCCATAATCGTCCCCTGTGAAAAACCTACCAGCACGGTATTCTGCGGCTTCACACCGCTGCTTTGCTGCCACTCACGCACCGTGTTAATAAACAACGGCATCGCCGCATCTATGCGCGACTGACGATTTTTCTCGGTGACGCCCTGTACCGAGAACCACTGGAAGCCGCGACCAAAATCACAGATATCCGGACTACCGATGCTGACCACCAGCGCATTGGGAAAAGCAGCCGCGAAAAACGTCCCGACTTCACCCATCGATACCGGGTTATCACCGACGCCGTGGAACAGCAAAATAAGCCGGTCTGCCGCTATTTCCGGCTGCTGAACAATAATGCTTTCAATCGACATGGTGTTGCCTCAGGTAGGGAGTTTGCTGCGCCCTGAAAAGCGCGCGTCTTGGGCCACTATACCGCGTAGTGAACAAGGTGAAACCGGGTTTTATTGAACGACTTTTTCGATTTATTGCAACGACGTCAGGCGCGGTAAGGTGAATTGCCGCCAGTGATGACACAGAGCGGCATTACGGGTTTCCAGCGCCAGCGCGGTTTCCTCACGCCAGTGGCGCAACAGCGCTTTGCGGCCACTCAGTTGCAGGTTCGACGTGCATTGCGCCACAGTGAGCCCCTCCTGAAGATGAGCACGCAGCGCTGTCATAGGTAATTCAGTACACAGTAATAAACGTTGCAGCGCCGCATAACTGCTTTCCAGTGCGCGGTGAGCGAAGGCGAAACCGGCCAACTCCCGCCAGTCATCATCCGTCAATGTGGCGTCATCACTGGCGTTCAAATCTAAATCCAGAGGAATGATACGTTGAAGCCAGTACACGTCACGAGCCAGTTGCTGAACCGCATCATCAGCCATTGCATGACCGGCATCACTAAGCGGCAGTACCGCCATCGCGGCGTAACAACCGCTGCTGGCTTCCCGCTGACTGCCTATTCGTACCAGTCTGTAACCCGCCCTCTGCCACAGAGCAGCCAGTTCGGAGGTATAGCCAAAACTGACCGACAGGAAATCCAGCCCCTGCGATACGGCCGGCCCGACCTGCTGCGCCAACAATGCCAGTGCGATACCCTGACGACGCATGTCAGGCTGAACGGCAATACGGCTGACGCGACGTGAACGCAGTACCGGTGCGCAACCCTGCCCGGCGTGAGCCGCCAGAGATTGTGCCACCAAATTGCCACGCGGACGTCGCCTTCCGGCCCAGACTTCGTGGGCCAGCGCCTCACTTAAGCCACCCTCGTCCACCAGCCATATCGCCCCCGCCACGCGGTTTTGCAACATGGCTGCGGCAAAAGCGCTGCCGGGCACATCGAGCAGGCGGCGTAAATCCAGGGGTGAAGTTCGGTAATGTGCGCTGGTCAACAGGCCGTAAAAACCGGCCAGCAGGTTGGGTTCTGACAACCACTGCGCGTTATCTATCGTGCAGAACTGAATGTCTTCGGATTGGAGGGCTAAGGCTGGCGCATCATTGAACAGCAAAAGATGGTCAAGAAAAGGCTCCAGCGGGTCAGTCGCAGACCAGCGGATCGGCACCTCCAGGCGCAGGTCATGCCACTGCGGGAGTGACGCGCAGAATTTGAGTATGAAACCGCGGCCAGTGCCTTCATAGCCCTGCACGGTAGTCGTCAGCAGCACGCGCGGGAAGAAAGCGATAAGTTTAGATAATAACGGTGCAGGAATAGCGGCCGCTTCGTCAATCAGCAACCAGTCCACTTCCGTGACGGCATTATTCTCGCAATACTCCAGCAGGGCATCGGGCGACCAGAAACGTGCTTTCCCCTGACCTTGGTCGCAAAGCTGCTGTGCCGCGGCTTTGGCCGGTGCGCTCACCCAGCATGTACCCGGCCACTTAGCGACTAACATGCCCGCCAGCGTTGATTTTCCCCGTCCTCGGGCAGCAGTCAGTATCCAAACACCTTCTTTGGCTGCCAGTAAACGTGACAAAATCTGCTGTTGTTGCCGCGTCGGCTGCCCGTCCGGCGGCGTCCAATCTGGGGCCGCCGGTAAGTAAGTCAACGTGCACGGCAGATGCTGGCGCCAGATCAGACCACTGGGATCCTGTTCAAGACATTGCTGCAAACGACGGATGAAATTCGGCGTGGGGATCGGTTCAGGCCGTTCACTCCAGCGGACGCTGTCAGCGTCTGGCTGCAGCGGCCACTGCTGCCACTGCGGCACCAGTAAAATCAGCCAGCTTCCGGCACGTAACGTGCCGGCGAAAGCGGCCAGTGCCTCCGCGTTCAGTCCAAACCGTGCATCAAATATACCGTGCTGTTTTTCCTGCCCAAGCAATGCAGGAACAGCAGAGAAAGTGACTGACTCAGCCCCTAATGGCGGTCTGTCACTCACCCACAGCCAGTCACCACACAGCCCTTCACTGAACGCTGCTGCCTGCTCTGCACACCAGCCCGCTTCACCGCTTAATACCAGCAAGCGACGCACACCCAGTTGCTGCAGTTGATATTGCAGCGCGGTTTTCAGCGCGGGATCGGGGAGCGTCACTTCAGGTTTTCCCCACCATCAATGAGAGCAGTCCGGCGGCAATCAGCGGCCCGACAGGTACGCCTTTAAACAGCGCCACACCCAGCACGGTGCCGACCAGCAGACCGGCCACCAGATGGGGTTGGGAGCCCATCAACGTCAGACCGCGCCCACCCAGCCACGACACCAGCACGCCGACCACAATCGCCAGGATAGATTTCCAGTGCATAAAGGAGTGCATCACGGTGCTGGCGCTGATCTTCCCGCTGGCAATCGGTGCCATGACACCAATCGTCAGAATAATGATGCCGATAGTCAGGCCATAACGTTCTATCCACGGGAAAAACTGGTTGAGCGGCGTGATGCGAACGGTAAGAAGAAAGAACATCGCGATGGTAACGGCACTGTTATTACTGATAATCCCCAAACCAGCAAACACCAGTAAAATCAAAAGAGTAGGATCGAGAAAAGCCATGTCTATCCCTGCATTTCAATATATAAAGAGAAAAGAGGCACGCAGGCCCCTCTGGATCGTACGCTGATTATTGAACAGTTTCTGCGGGCAGACCAGCGTTCAATGGCTTGAATTGGCAGGGGATTAGCGGTTGGCGAAGGTATTGCACTGGTTCGGATCCCCACTGTCGAAGCCGCGTTTGAACCAGGTGTAGCGCTGCTGCGAGGTACCGTGAGTAAAGCTGTCCGGCACCACTCGTCCCTGACCTTGCTGTTGCAAACGATCGTCACCAATGGCCTGCGCGGCATCCAGCGCTTCTTTCAGATCTCCCTCTTCCAGCGCATTCTGCTGCTGCATGCTGTGTCCCCACACGCCGGCAAAGCAGTCGGCCTGCAATTCCATCTTCACCGACAGTTGGTTGACGGTGGTTTGCGAAGCGCCCTGCTGCATCTGCTGCACTTTGCTATCGATGCCCATCAGATGCTGCACATGATGACCCACTTCATGCGCGACGACATATCCCTGCGCAAAGTCGCCGCCTGCGCCGAGCTTGTCTTTTAGCTCCTGATAAAAGGATAAATCGATATAAACCGTGCTGTCCGCCGGGCAATAGAACGGCCCCATGACGGACTGGCCGGTGCCACAGCCGGTACGGGTTGAGCCACGATACATCACCAGTTTGGGGTCAATGTACGTTTGCCCCTGACGCTGAAAGATCGTTTTCCAGGTGTCTTCGGTTGAGGCGAGGATCACCGAGGTGAATTTAGCCTGCTCGTCATCTTTCGGGCTTATCGATTGAGCGCGCGTCTGCTGGGTACCGCCGGACTGGCCGCCGTCAATGAGCGGCGTGAGGTCCACACCGTAGTAACCCGCAATCAGCACGACGATAATGATCACAATACCGCTTTTACCACGAATAGGCAGACGCATACCGCCACCACCTAAGCCACCTCTTCCGCTGCCCGAACTCTCTCCGCGCCTGTCTTCCACATTGTCGCTTTCACGACGTCCTTGCCAACGCATAGATTCATCTCCCCTGCTGTTTTCTTAAGATTAGATAATGAGCTATGTAAATACCATTGGCCCAAAGCGGCAATTTTAAAGCAGATGGGCACAAAGAGAATGAATTCAGGGCAATAAATGCGAAAAATAAAAAAAGGCAGTCAAATGACCGCCCTTCTCACTGACAACATCAGTATTACCGCTGCGTAAACGATTGCGTCGTCAGGCTAAAAAATCGTTGCCGATCAGTCTAATTTAACACCGATGCGGTGAGCGACCTCTTCGTAAGCTTCGATCAGGCCACCCAGACTCTGGCGGTAGCGATCTTTGTCCATCTTGTTGAGGGTTTTCTTGTCCCACAGACGGCTGCCATCTGGGGAAAACTCATCGCCCAATACCACTTCACCGTTGAACAGACCAAATTCCAGTTTGAAATCGACCAAGATCAGACCGGCATCATCAAACAGTTTACTCAGCACGTCGTTGGCTTTGTAGCTCAGCTCTTTCATACGCGCCAGATGCTCTTCGTTCACCCAACCGAAGGTTTTACAGTAAGACTCGTTGATCATCGGGTCATGCATCGCATCGTTTTTCAGGAATAGATCGAACAACGGTGGATTGAGTTCCAGACCTTCTTCAATGCCCAGACGTTTTACCAGCGACCCCGCCGCACGGTTACGGATCACGCATTCTACCGGGACCATATCCAGTTTTTTCACCAGCACTTCGGTGTCAGACAGCAGACGCTCCATTTGCGTAGGAATACCAGCTTCTTCCAGTTTAGTCATGATGAAGTGGTTAAACTTGTTGTTAACCATGCCCTTACGGTCAAACTGCTCAATGCGCTGACCATCCAGTGCTGACGTATCATTACGGAACTCCAACACCAGCAGATCTGGATTTTCGGTGGTGAAGACGGTTTTCGCCTTTCCGCGATACAACTCAGCTAACTTTTGCATCTTAAGTTACTCCAATAGGTAGTGGTAATACTTGCAACATCATTTGATAAAAAAAAGGATGTAAAAAGGGGCCGAAGCCCCTTTCTGATAACATTTTACTTCGTAGCACTGCTCTGACTAAACGCAGCCTGCATGACCGCCACCATCGCATCGTTCTGCGACTGGCTGAGTGCATGTCCTTTAGGATCAAGGAATTGCAAGCTACTGCGGTTGTCGAGATCGCCGACCTGAAGCTTGTAATCACCGGAAGCCAGACCCGGATCTTTCGCACCTAATGTATCCCAGGCGCTGTCGTTCAACGGGCTATAGGTCACAGACATCGTTCCTAGCGGACGGCTGCTGTCGGTTACTTTCATGCCCGCTTTAGCCAAGGCATTTGGCAGACGATCCCACACTACGCCGTAGGTTGCACGCACGATAAGTACAGCCAGACCCGTGTCATCCGCGCCGCTCTGCACGTCGATTTCACCTGCTTTGCGGTTATCCAGACTGGCTTGTGTATCCTGCTGCACTTTATCAAGGCTTGCAGTGATGGAGTTCAGCATCTGGCTGTTGTAACGCTGGATCTCAGCCGGTGCGGTAACCACCTTATCTTGCTGTTTCAGCTCAAGCGTTTTCACCGTCAGGGCTAACTGGTAGCTCTGCTGCTGAACGCTGATCTGGTAACGGCCCTGATACTGGAAGTCTTCATCAGCACGATTCCAGTCAACCATGTCAGTAGACAAAGTCTGTTTAGCATCATCGCGGCTGGCAATTTTAAAGTTATTCTGCTGAACCGCTTTAACCACGTTGTTCCACAGGTCGCGGTTTTGCGGGGTATTTTCCAACAATACGGTACCGCTGTCGCCGGTAAATTGGGTACGCGAACCGTTGAGCAGCGCCAGCGGCTGCATTGGCGGACGGATATCCAGTTGTTTGCCAACGCTGCCTTTAAGCGCGCCGCGAGGAATTTCATAAGTACCATTTTGCAGTGGCAGAATCATTCCAGCAGGGGCTTTCAGCTCACTGACAGGAGGAGCGTCCAGATAGGCTTCATCGCCACTTACCTGACGTTTATAGCGCTGATCGGTGGAACATGCCGCCAACAGCATGATGAGGGATATCCCCACTACTTTCGCAACCATAGACTTTTGCAATCTGGTTTTTTGAACTAATGAACAGGCCATCAAATCTCCCTAAGAGTTACAGCAAACCGGCGCTTTTTAATGCGTTTTCCACTACCGGACGGGCAGCATCTGTTAACGGCGTCATAGGCAGACGCAGTGTATCGGTTGCCATCAACCCCAGTGCCTTACAGGCCCATTTCACCGGGATCGGGTTTGCTTCTACAAACAAATGCTGATGCAACGGCATCAAGCGCTGATTTAAGCGACGCGCTTCGGCAAAATTGCCCTGCGCGGCCAGCTCACAAAGTTGTGCCATTTCACGTGCTGCCACGTTGGCTGTCACGGAAATAACCCCTTTGCCGCCGAGTTGCATGAAGTCCAGGCCACTGGCGTCATCGCCGCTCAGCAGAATGAAGTCTTCATCATCAACCAGCACTTGGATCTGGCTAACACGACTTAAGTTCCCCGTTGCCTCTTTAAGAGCAACAATATTCTTTATTTTTGCTAAACGAGCCACGGTTGGCGGCAGCATGTCGCAGCCGGTACGTGAAGGCACGTTATAGAGAATTTGCGGCAGGGACGTATGTTCAGCGATGGCTTTAAAATGCTGGAACAAACCTTCCTGAGTCGGGCGGTTATAATAAGGTGTGACGGTCAGACAGCCAACAATGCCTGTATTTTCAAAACGCTGGGTGAGCGAAATCGCTTCGGCGGTGGAGTTAGCACCGGTTCCTGCGATAACGGGAATGCGCCCATCGGACAGTTCTAGCGTTTGCATGACCACGTCACCGTGTTCGTCATGCGTTAATGTCGCCGACTCACCGGTTGTGCCTACGGAAACGATCGCCGCAGTACCACTGGACACATGATAATCAATCAGTTTTTTTAAACTCGCGCGATCGACGGCACCTTTGTCGTCCATCGGCGTAACCAGTGCAACAATACTTCCCGTAAACATTGACCTTCCCCTCCACAAACAGGTCACTCATGGTACTTTTGACACCACTGCAAAAGCAAGCAATCAACGTGTTGTAAGCGCTTGTCCGGCGGTTTTTTTTATGTTTACCTTGAGAATACTCCCAAGCATGACAGGAAGAGCAATTTTGCCGCAGCCACAACAACACTATCTTGTTATCACCGCATTAGGTGCTGACCGCCCAGGTATCGTGAACACCATTACCCGTCAGGTCAGCAGTTGCGGTTGTAATATCGAAGACAGCCGTCTGGCAATGCTCGGTGACGAGTTCACCTTTATTATGTTTCTTTCCGGCAGTTGGAATGCCATCACCCTGATTGAGTCCACTCTGCCGCAAAAAGGGGCCGAGCTGGAGCTTCTGATCGTAATGAAACGCACCAGCGCTCACGAACGCCCACCGATGCCCGCAACCGTGTGGGTTAAAGTCGAAGTCAAAGATTCCCCGCACCTGATCGAGCGCTTTACCGACTTGTTCGATACGCATCGGATGAACATTGCCGAACTGGCATCCAAGACCCATCCAGTCGAGGGTGTTAATCCAGTTCAGTTGTCTATACAGATAACAGCTCACAGCCCGGCCAACGCCGATGCAACAATTATTGAGCAAGCTTTTCATCAGCTATGTACAGAACTGAATGCGCAAGGCAGTATTAATGTCGTAAGCAACACTCAGCATGATGACAATTGACGGAGATATAAAAATGAGCCCACTGAAAGCCGGTGATTCTGCGCCGCAATTTAGTTTGCCTGACCAGGACGGCGAACAGATTAATCTGGCCGACTTCCAGGGACAGAAGGTCCTGGTCTATTTCTACCCCAAGGCCATGACGCCTGGTTGTACCGTTCAGGCCTGCGGCCTGCGTGACAATATGGACCAATTGAAAGAAGCAGGTGTAGAAGTGCTGGGGATCAGCACGGATAAGCCAGAAAAACTTTCGCGCTTTATTGATAAAGAGATGCTGAATTTCACGCTGCTGTCTGATGAAGATCATCAGGTCTGCGAACAGTTTGGCGTCTGGGGCGAGAAAAGCTTCATGGGCAAAACCTATGACGGCATCCACCGCATCAGCTTCCTGCTTGACGGTGACGGTAAGGTTGAAAAAGTGTTCGATGATTTCAAAACCAGCAATCACCACGACATTGTGATGGCTTATCTCAACGAGAAATAAGCCTCAGCAACACAGCCAGATAAAAAAAGCGCAGACGCGCTTTTTTATTTTGTATTATTTGACCAGCAACGACGTATTAAGGCGCTTCATTGAGTAGCTCATCAGGCCAAACGTGTACCACGGCTTTCACCAGCGTTGCCAGCGGAATGGCAAAGAATACGCCCCAGAATCCCCACAATCCGCCGAAGATCACCACAGACAGAATAATCACCAGTGGGTGCAGATTCACCGCTTCAGAGAACAGCAGCGGCACAATGACGTTGCCGTCCAGCCCCTGCACCACCAGATATGCCACAAACAGCGTCCAGAAGTCAGCACCCATCCCCCACTGGAACAGCGCCACGACCACCACCGGAATAGTCACCAGCATGGCACCAATATAGGGAATAAGGACAGACAGACCGACCAACACCGCCAGCAGTAGCGAATAGCGCATGCCCATGATGAAGAACACCAGATAGGTCGCCACGCCGACGATGATCATCTCCAGTACTTTTCCACGAATATAATTAGTGATTTGCTGGTTCATCTCCTGCCAGACCTGCCCTGCCAGACCTCGGTCACGCGGCAACACGCGACGTACCGCACTGACCATCTGCTCTTTATCTTTGAGCAGGAAAAACACCATCATCGGCACCAGAATCAGGTAAATCGCCAGCGTCAGTAAACCGACCAGCGATGCCAGAGAGAATTTCACCAAATTATCACCGACGCCCGACAGCTTGGCGCGCAGGTTTTCAGCCATCATATCGATGATGCCGGCATCAACCAGAGCCGGATAGCGCTTAGGCAAGGTGGCCGCGAAATCGTAAAAGCGGTTGAGCATACTGGGCAAATCAGCCATCAGATTGATGCCCTGCTGCCAGGTGACCGGCGCGATAACAAACACTGCCAGCATCACCACACCGGCGAAAATCAGCAGCACGACGCTGGTAGACAGCGTGCGGGACAGCCCAAAATGTTGTAGCCGGGCCACCGGCCATTCGAGTAAATACGCCAGCACTATCGCCACCAGTAATGGGGCAAGAATGCCGTTGAAAAAATAGAGAATACAAAACCCAGCGACCAAAATTGCCAATAAGGCAATGGCCTGAGGATCGGTGAATCGTCGGCGGTACCATTGTAATAACATCTCTAACATCGGATATCGCTCCTGTAAGATCCTGGTATAACGGGCCAACAGACGATTTGCCTGCATCCCTGCCCCTGATTCAGCCTTAGCGTAACTTTATGCTGAATATGTTGTCACAGAGGGTAATGGTTAATCGCTTCAAAGTTTTCTGATCAGACTACTATTAAGTGTCAGAAAAATAGCAAAGAATGTGCCAGTGAAAGAGTGTACTGGAGTCCGTTTCACGGAAGAAGAGCTCTTATGGCTGTTTACGTCAGAGTGATCAATTATTCATTAGGAATGGCTTAATTATGGCAATGCGGTTTAACAAAACGGTGACCGCCCTTCTGATGGGCACCATGCTGGCGGGAGCAATAGCACCCGCTCTCGCGGATGACAGCACCTACTGGACGACGCCCATCGCGTCAACCAATCCGAACAAACCGTCGGTAGCCGATCAGTTGCCGGACATGGGCACCACGGCCGGGGGCATCCTGAGTATCGATCAGGAACTGCAAATGGGCGATTTTTATGTTCGCCAGATGCGTGCCAGTACCCCGCTGATTAACGATCCCCTGCTCAATCAGTACATCAATGAACTGGGGATGCGTCTGGTTGCCAGCGCTTACTCGGTGCGTACCCCTTTCCACTTCTATATCGTCAATAACGATGAGCTGAACGCCTTCGCCTTCTTCGGCGGCAACGTAGTGCTGCACTCAGCGCTGTTCCGCTACACCGACAACGAAAGCCAACTGGCTTCGGTGATGGCGCACGAAATCTCTCACGTTACCCAACGCCATCTGGCGCGTGCGATGGAAGATCAGCAAAAAAGCGCCCCGTTGACCTGGGTTGGCGCACTCGGCTCTATTCTGCTGGCAATGGCCAGCCCGCAAGCCGGGATGGCTGCGCTGACCGGAACCCTCGCAGGAACCCAGCAAAATATGATCAGCTTCACTCAGGGTAATGAGCAGGAGGCTGATCGCATCGGTATTCAGGTATTGCAACGCGCCGGGTTTGACCCGCAGGCGATGCCCGCTTTCCTGCAAAAATTAGCCGACCTATCAAGCTACTCGAGCAAACCGCCGGAAATGCTGCTGACGCACCCCTTGCCTGACAGCCGCCTGGCAGATGTGCGTAATCGTGCCAATCAGATGTCACATCCGGCGGTACATTCGTCGCAAAGTTTTCTGTTAGCTAAAGTGCGCATTTTGGGGATGTACGGTTCAGAGTCCTATCCGCTGAGCGATGACTATTTGCACCAGTTGAGCAACGGCAACGTGCGCGAACAGCTGGCGGCCCGCTACGGCAAGGCGCTGCAGTTCTACAAAGCGAAGAAATACGATCAAGCACGCCCCATTCTGGATGCGTTGCTGGCGCAGAATCCAGGCAACGACTGGTTCCTTGATTTATCTACCGACGTTGATATTGATCAAAAACATGCCCCGCAGGCCATTGCCCGGCTGGAAAAAGCCAACGCCGAGACCAGTAAAAACCCGGTGCTGTTACTGAATCTGGCCAATGCTTACGTGGAAGGCGGCCAGCCGGCTAATGCCAGCCGCATTCTCAACCGCTATACGTTCAGCTACCCTAATGATCCGAATGGCTGGGATTTACTTTCACAGGCTGCCGCAGCGCAGGGTTTACGCGCGCAGGAACTGGCCGCCAGGGCAGAAAGTATGGCACTAGTAGGGCGTCTTGATCAGGCGATAGAATTATTAAGTAATGCCAGTGCGCTGCAAAAATTGGGCACTCTGGAACAGGCCCGCTACGATGCCCGCATTGACCAATTGCGCCAGTTGCAAAGGCGTTTTCGTCAATATCAGAAGGGCTAAGTTCTGCATGAATTATGAGGTTATGAACATGCCACATCATGATGTTGCGATTTATCACAACCCACGCTGTAGTAAGAGTCGTGAAACGCTGAAATTACTCGAAGAGAAAGGCCTGGATCCGGACGTGATTTTGTATCTGGAAACCCCGCCGTCAACCGATACGCTGAAAGCGCTGATCGGTAAGCTGGGATTCAGCTCTGCACGCGAACTTATGCGTAAAGGCGAGGAGATTTACAAAGAATTGAATCTGGCGGATCCGGCAATCGACGAGCAGCAACTGATCCAGGCGCTGGCCGACCATCCCCGGCTGATCGAACGCCCTATCGTGCTGGCAAACGGCAAGGCACGGATCGGACGTCCGCGGGAGCAAGTGCTGGAGATCGTATAATCCAGTTAAAGCCTGTTTCTACAGGCTGAGAATATCTTTCACAAAAGGAATAGTGAGTTTGCGCTGGGCGGTGATAGACGCCCGGTCAAGCTGATCCAGCGTGGTAAATAACGTGCGCATCTCGCGATCCAAGCGCTTCAACAGGAAACGCCCGACGTCTTCTGGCAGTTCAAAGCCCCGCAGTTTAGAACGCAGTTGCAATGCCTGAAGTTTCTCTTCATCGGACAACGGTTGAAGCCTATAGATTTGCCCCCAATCCAGCCGCGAGGCTAAATCCGGCAGGCGGAGATTAAGCTGGCGCGGCGGACGGTCGCCGGTAATAAACAGCCGTGTGCGGCCCGTTTCCAGAATACGATTGTACAGGTGAAACACCGCGGCTTCCCACTCATCATCCCCGGCAATGCCTTCGATATTATCGATACACACCAACGCCAGATGTTCCATGCCGTCCAGCACTTCCGGCACGAAGTAGGCACGTTTATCAAGCGGCACATAGCCTACTGCTTCACCGCGCTGAGAGAGCTCAGCACAGGCCGCGTGCAGCAAATGGCTGCGGCCGCCGCCTTCGCGTGACCAGAAGTAGATGTAGGTGCCATGCTCCTGTTGCAGCGCCGTCTGAATGGCAGAGAGCAGAGAGGGGTTCTCGCCCGAATAAAAACTGGCAAAAGTTTCATCATCGGGAAGATAAAGTGGCAGGGAAAGCTGTGCCGGCGTATTCAGAAGCACCTCAACCAATACGGTCTGAAGACCGCGAATGTTGTCATCAACAAAAAGTTGTTATCTCAGCTGTTAACTATACCCAAAATCATTCGATTTGCAGCTAGGCGGCAATTGAATGAATCCTGGTGAGCTTACTCAAGTAAGTGATTCAGGTGAGTGAAAGCAGCCAAAAACCCTGCAATTTGAAGGATGCAGGGTATAAACGAATATGTACGGGCAGAATTCTAACATAGGATCCTGCCGGAGTTGAACTGTACGCGCCCAACCACTTGCTAACAGGTCGAATCCGCCGGGGAAATAATCTTCTCCGGCGATCTTTCCGCACCGGGGTTCACGCCGGTGGATTTTCCCGCTCATCTTCGATATCAATGATCTCTTCTTCGCCGCGCACCATTTCAATTACCTTAAACAGCAGGCTGAGGAAAATGCCGACGATGGTCGCCAATGCCATGCCTTTCAGCTCAGCCGCACCAATGTGAATTTTTGCGCCGCTGACGCCGATGATAAGGATCACTGCAGTCAGGATCAGGTTTTTCGCTTTGTTGTAATCCACTTTAGATTCGATCAACACGCGGATACCTGATGCAGCAATCACGCCGTAAAGCAGCAGGGAAACACCGCCCATTACCGGCACTGGCACAGCCTGGATCGCGGCCGCCAGCTTACCGATGCATGAAAGCATGATGGCCAGAATCGCCGCCCCGCCGATCACCCAGGTGCTGTAAACCTTGGTTATCGCCATCACACCAATGTTCTCGCCATAAGTGGTGTTCGGCGTTGATCCGAAGAAACCAGATAACACCGTGGACAGCCCGTTTGCCAGCATGGAGCGGTGTAGGCCTGGATCACGCAGCAGGTCTTTTTTCACGATGTTTGCTGTCACCACCAGGTGCCCGACATGCTCAGCGATCACCACCAGCGCCGCAGGCAGAATAGTCAGGATCGCCACCCATTCGAAACGCGGGGTATAGAATGTCGGTAAGGCAAACCAGTGTGCTTTGGCGATAGTTGAAGTCTCTACCACCCCCATGAAGAACGACAATACATAGCCAACCAGTACGCCGATCAGGATTGGGATGATCGCTAAAAAACCTCGAAACAGCACGGAACCCAGCACGGTCACACCCAAGGTCACCATCGAAATGATGATAGTGGTGGAATCTATCGCTACGCCATCAGCTGGCAATAAGCCGGCCATATTAGCCGCCACGCCCGCCAGTTCCAGCCCGATGACGGCCACGATCGCTCCCATCGCCGCCGGAGGGAATACCACGTTGATCCAGCCAATCCCGGCTTTTTTAACAATCAGCGCCACCAGACAAAACAGCAGCCCGCAGACGATAAATCCGCCAAGCGCGGCTTCATAACCCATCGGTAACAGCAAGAGAACCGGTGAAATAAAAGCGAAGCTTGATCCAAGATAGGCCGGGATTTTACCTTTACAGATGTAGAGGTATAACAAGGTCCCGATGCCGTTGAACAACAGTACCGTCGCCGGATTGATTTTGAACATTATCGGCACCAGTACGGTCGCACCGAACATGGCAAACAGGTGCTGTAAGCTCAGGGGGATAGTCTGCAAGATCGGCAGACGTTCGCTTACCCCGATAACACGACGGGTCATGGGTTGTTCCTCTATGAAGTTATGAAATCGAAATTTGTACTCTACATAATTCAAGTCGCAGGAAGGCGGCAAGCCCATGAGTCCCCGGGAGCATAGATAACTATGTGACCGGGGTGAATGGCCGCAGCCAACGCATCTGTGGCTTGAAGTATGACGAGTAAAAAAAAGCCGACTCATTAGTCGGCTGATTGCTTACTTAGTACCAAATATCTTATCGCCCGCATCCCCGAGCCCCGGGATGATGTAACCATGCTCGTTGAGACCCTGGTCGATTGAGGCGGTGTACAGCTCAACGTCAGGATGGGCCTTCTCCAGCGCAGCAATACCTTCTGGTGCAGCAACCAGTACCAGCACCTTAATGCTCTGGCAGCCGGCTTTTTTCAGCAAATCGATAGTGGCAATCATTGAACCACCGGTTGCCAGCATGGGGTCAACCACCAACGCCAGACGTTCTTCAATATTGGAAACCAGCTTCTGGAAATATGGCACAGGCTTCAGGGTTTCTTCATCGCGATAGATCCCGACCACGCTGATACGCGCGCTTGGCACGTTTTCCAACACGCCTTCCATCATGCCGAGACCCGCACGTAGAATAGGCACGACGGTAATTTTCTTGCCCTTAATCTGATCGATTTCAACCGGGCCGCACCAGCCTTCGATGGTGACTTTTTCGGTTTCTAAATCAGCGGTCGCTTCATACGTTAGTAAACTTCCCACCTCAGAAGCCAGTTCGCGAAAACGTTTCGTGCTGATGTCATTTTCACGCATCAGGCCCAGCTTGTGTTTCACCAGCGGGTGTTTCACCTCGACGATCTTCATTTTTAATTCTCCTAAGGTGGTTGAGCTGCAAAAAAAAATCGCGAGATTATAACGCCTTTTATTTTGAACGCCACAGCCATTAGCTTGATCGACATCAATAGAATCCTGATAAACAGTATAGACAGGAGATTCATCCTCACACCGCATATGCCCCTCGCAAACGTTTGCCTGGGCTGTTAGAATTGCGGCGCTTCATTTCAACCACTAACCCAAACCGCCATGGGGACTCCGCAGTGACCGATAAAACCTCTCTCAGCTATAAAGACGCAGGCGTGGATATCGATGCCGGTAACGCATTGGTAGACCGTATCAAAGGTGTAGTAAAACAGACTCGTCGTCCTGAAGTCATGGGCGGGTTGGGTGGTTTTGGTGCCCTGTGCGCGCTACCGCAAAAATATCGTGAACCTGTACTGGTTTCAGGGACCGACGGCGTTGGCACCAAGCTGCGTCTGGCTATGGACCTGAAACGTCACGACACTATCGGCATTGACCTGGTCGCCATGTGCGTCAATGACCTGATTGTCCAGGGTGCTGAACCCCTGTTCTTCCTTGATTATTACGCTACCGGCAAACTGGACGTTGATATTGCTGCCAGCGTGATCACCGGTATCGCCGAAGGCTGTAAGCAGTCTGGCTGTGCGCTGGTCGGTGGTGAAACCGCTGAAATGCCGGGCATGTATCACGGTGAAGATTACGACGTGGCCGGTTTTTGCGTCGGCGTAGTGGAAAAATCAGAAATTATCGACGGCAGCAAAGTCGCTGACGGCGACGTCGTGATCGCTCTGGCTGCCAGCGGCCCGCACTCTAACGGTTACTCTCTGGTACGCAAAATTCTGGAAGTCAGCAACACCAATCCGGAAACAACCGATCTGGCGGGTAAATCCCTGGCCGATCACCTGCTGGCTCCGACCAAAATCTACGTAAAATCGATCCTGAAATTGATCGAAAACGTCGAAGTCCACGGCATCGTTCACCTGACCGGTGGCGGCTTCTGGGAAAATATTCCACGCGTCCTGCCGGAAAATACTCAGGTCATCATTGATGAAGCCAGCTGGCAGTGGCCAGACGTCTTTACCTGGCTGCAAACTGCCGGTAACGTCACCCGCCATGAGATGTACCGTACCTTCAACTGTGGCGTTGGTATGCTGGTCGCCCTGCCTGCTGAACTGGCAGACGAGGCGATTGCCCTGTTGAATGATAATGGTGAGAAAGCGTGGAAAATCGGCAGTATTAAAGGGTCTGACTCCGCAGAACGCGTTATCATTAAGTAACTTTGGCTAAAGATGGGTGTTGAGATGAAAAGGATTGTGGTTTTGGTGTCCGGCGAAGGGAGTAATCTCCAGGCGCTGATTGATGCCTGCCAACAGGGACGAGTCTACGCGAAACTCAGCGCCGTCTTCAGTAATAAAGCGTCCGCGTTCGGGCTGGAACGGGCACAGTCTGCTGGCATTCCTGCTCATGCGCTGGACGTGAAATCTTATGCTGACCGTGCGGCGTTTGACGCCGCATTGGCCGACGCCATCGATGCTTACAACCCCGATCTGGTGGTTCTTGCCGGTTACATGCGGGTTCTGGATGCCAACTTTGTCCAGCGCTTCGCTGGCCGGATGCTAAATATCCACCCTTCCCTGCTGCCAAAATATCCCGGCTTACACACTCACCGTCAGGCGATTGAGAACCAGGATGAAGCGCATGGCACCTCAGTTCACTTTGTCACTGAACAGCTGGATGGCGGACCGGTTATTTTGCAGGCCCGAGTGCCGGTATTTAGCGATGACACCGAGCAGGACCTGATAGAACGCGTGCAAACGCAGGAACATAGCATCTATCCGCTGGTGATCAGCTGGTTTGTTGATGGCCGGTTACAGCTCAAGCAGGGCCAGGCCTTTCTCGACGGTAACCTTTTGCCAGAACAGGGTTACGCAGCAGATTAAACTATTGAAATCGATTATTTCTCTATAAACCGGCCACGTGCCGGTTTTTTATTTTATCTTATTTGGCACTTGTTTACAGTTCAGCCGATATAATTGCTTTTCGGCGCACGTTTAAACGTCGTTTGTGTGCCGACCTTCACCTAAAACACGGCTGTTTTAGATTTCATTTTCACGAAGGTTACCTCAGGTAAAACGGCTATATTCTTTGAGGAACACCCCATGCTTAGCAATAACAGCGTCAGATTACGTCCACTGGAAAAGGACGACCTGTCGTTTGTTCATCGTCTTGATAATAACGCCAGTGTCATGCGTTATTGGTTTGAAGAGCCTTATGAGGCATTTGTCGAACTGACCGATCTTTATCACAAGCATATCCATGACCAAAGCGAACGCCGCTTTATCATTGAATTCCAGGGCGGGCCAGTCGGCTTAGTCGAACTGGTGGAAATTAACCATATTCACCGACGTGCGGAATTCCAAATCATCATTGACCCACAACATCAGGGCAAAGGATTTGCTGGTGACGCGGTGCGTCTGGCGATGGATTATGCCTTCTCGGTCCTCAATCTCTACAAGCTGTATTTAATCGTCGATAAAGAAAATAAAAAGGCGATTCATATTTACAGCAAATTAGGGTTTGAACTCGAAGGTGAACTGAAGCAGGAATTTTTCGTTAACGGGGAGTATCGTAACGCTATCCGTATGTGTATTTTCCAGCCACAATTTTTGGCCATGTACAAAACGAAACATTCAGAAGCCAAACGCGTTGATCCCATTGGCGCTGGCGTGGTTTAGTTTCAGTGACTCATTTAATTTCAGGGAGTTAACCCTATAACCAACAGTACCGGCGAACCTTTTTTTATTCCAGGTAACAAGGGATATCTTGTTCACCGGTAAGACTTTTCTTCCTTTTCTTTCTCCCTTTTTGAGCCCTTATCGACCTATCAGGTTAAACCTCTGCTTTATGTTGGACATTCCTGTCAATCTTTCGCAATATTGTTCATAGACACTAGGCCCCTCTCTCTTCGGATTTTCATCAGAGATATGTCGAGCACCTTCGGGTGTGAGCTGGAAATGACGAGAGTTTTCCCTGCAGTTGTAGCGATAACGCTGAATGTTGGGCCAGGTTTCAAGTTTACTGAATGGGGTTTAAATGGGTCAGGAAAAACTTTACATAGAAAAAGAGCTGAGCTGGTTGTCCTTTAATGAACGCGTTTTGCAGGAAGCGGCAGATAAAAGCAATCCACTGATTGAGCGCATGCGATTTTTGGGCATCTATTCCAACAATCTGGATGAATTTTACAAAGTCCGTTTTGCTGACCTCAAGCGCCGGATATTGATCAGCGAGGAGCAAGGTTTCATTGGCGCATCGCGTCATCTGCTGAAAAAGATCCAGGCCAAAGTGCTGAGCATTGACCAGGAATTTGACGGTCTCTATAACGACCTGCTGCTGGAGATGGCCCGCAACCAGATTTTCCTGATCAATGAGCGTCAGGTTTCTGAAAACCAACAAAACTGGCTTCGGCAGTACTTCAAGCACCATTTACGCCAATTCATCACACCCATTTTGATTAACCGCGACACCAACCTGGTGCAGTTCCTCAAAGACGACTACACCTATCTGGCCGTCGAGATCCTTCGTGGTGAAGAGGTGCATTACGCGCTACTGGAAATTCCTTCAGACAAAGTGCCACGTTTCGTTAATTTGCCACCGGAAGCCCCACGCCGCCGTAAACCGATGATCTTGCTTGATAACATCCTGCGCTACTGTCTGGATGATATTTTCAAAGGCTTCTTCGATTACGATGCACTCAACGCCTATTCGATGAAAATGACCCGTGATGCCGAATACGATCTGGTCACTGAGATGGAATCCAGTCTGCTGGAACTGATGTCATCCAGTCTTAAACAGCGTCTGACCGCAGAACCTGTGCGGTTTGTTTATCAGCGCGATATGCCGGATGACATGGTGGAACTGCTGCGCGAAAAACTCGGTATTTCCAACTACGACTCCGTGATCCCCGGCGGCCGTTACCATAACTTTAAAGACTTCATCGGCTTCCCAAATGTGGGAAAAGCCAATCTGGTCAACCGCCCGCTACCACGCCTGCGTCATCTGTGGTTCGATAAATTCCGCAACGGGTTTGCTGCGATCCGCGAGCAGGATGTGCTTCTTTACTACCCGTATTATACCTTTGAGCACGTGCTCGAACTGCTGCGCCAGGCATCGTTTGACCCGAACGTACTGTCGATTAAGATCAATATTTACCGCGTAGCAAAAGACTCACGCATTATTGAATCGATGATACATGCCGCGCACAACGGTAAAAAAGTCACGGTGGTGGTCGAACTGCAAGCGCGTTTCGATGAAGAGGCCAATATTCACTGGGCCAAGCGTCTGACCGAAGCCGGTGTTCACGTTATCTTCTCTGCGCCGGGTCTGAAGATCCACGCCAAGCTGTTTCTTATCTCACGCCGCGAAGGCGATGAAATTGTCCGCTATGCTCATATAGGGACCGGCAATTTCAACGAAAAAACCGCGCGGCTTTATACTGACTATTCTTTGCTGACCGCAGACAGTCGTATCACCAATGAAGTTCGCCGGGTATTTAACTTTATCGAAAACCCTTACCGTCCGGTTACCTTCGAGCATCTGATGGTATCGCCGCAAAACTCCAGAAGCATGTTGTATGCATTGATCGATCAGGAGATTGCCAACGCGCAGGCAGGTAAGAAAGGAGCTATTACTCTAAAAATCAATAATCTGGTAGATAAAGGCCTGATTGACCGGCTTTACGCCGCCTCGAATGTTGGGGTAAAAATCCGCCTGCTTATCCGCGGTATGTGCTCTCTGGTACCCGAGTTGCCAGGCGTTAGCGAAAATATTCAGGTGACCAGTATTGTTGACCGTTATTTAGAACACGATCGGGTATATGTGTTTGAAAACAATGGTGATAAGAAGGTATTCCTCTCCTCGGCTGACTGGATGACCCGTAACATTGATTATCGTATTGAAGTGGCGGTAGCGCTGCTGGATCCGAAAATCAAACAACGCGTGCTGGATATCCTCGAGCTGCTGTTCAGCGACACGGTTAAAGCCAGACATATTGATAAAGATCTCAGTAATCGTTATGTTCCACGCGGAAATCGTCGTAAGGTGCGCGCGCAATCGGCCATCTACGAGTATCTGAAAGCGTTTGAGCACGGAAACAACAAACAACAAAAAGATCAGGCCTGACACTTTGGAGCACCACATATTATGCCCCTGAAAAACACCATGAATGCCAAACCACAGGAAATTGCTGCTATCGACCTTGGGTCGAACAGTTTCCATATGGTGATCGCCCGCGTCGTCAATGGCGCGCTGCAGGTGTTAGGCCGCCTGAAACAACGTGTCCATCTGGCCGACGGCCTCGACAGCAATAGTGTTCTCAGCGAAGAGGCAATTAAGCGAGGGCTAGATTGTCTGGCACTGTTTGCAGAGCGTTTGCAGGGCTTCGCCGCTGAGAACGTCACCATCGTCGGCACCCATACTCTGCGACAGGCCGTGAATACAGAAGAGTTTTTAAAACGCGCCGCCGCCGTTATCCCCTACCCAATTGAGATCATCTCCGGACAGGAAGAAGCACGCCTGATTTTCATGGGCGTTGAACACACCCAGCCGGAAAAAGGCCGTAAGCTGGTGATCGACATCGGTGGCGGCTCAACCGAGCTGGTGATTGGCGAAGATTTCGAACCTCTGCTTGCAGAAAGCCGCCGCATGGGTTGCGTCAGCTTCGCACAGCAATTCTTCCATGAAGGTGAAATCAGCCGCGCCAATTTTAAGCGTGCACAGCTGGCCGCGGCGCAAAAGCTTGAGACCCTGGCCTGGCAGTATCGCCTGCAGGGCTGGCAGTATGCGCTCGGCGCCTCAGGAACCATCAAAGCTACCTATGAAGTACTGGTGGAAATGGGTGAAAAAGATGGTCTCATCACCCCTGAGCGGCTGAAAATGCTCACCGAAGAGGTGCTGAATTTTAAAAGCTTCTCCTCTCTGAGTTTACCTGGCTTGTCTGAAGACCGGCAGTCTGTATTTGTGCCGGGACTGGCTATTCTATGCGGAGTTTTTGACGCACTGGCCATCAAAGAGTTGCGCCTTTCAGACGGCGCACTGCGCGAGGGTGTGCTGTATGAAATGGAAGGCCGGTTCCGTCATCAGGATATCCGCACCCGCACGGCGAAAAGCCTGGCTGAGCACTACAATATTGACCGCGAACAGGCCCGCCGCGTGCTGGAAACCACGGAGCTGCTGTACGCTCAATGGCTGGCGCAAAACAGCAAACTGGTTCAGCCTCAACTTGAGTCTCTGCTGAAGTTTGGCGCGATGCTCCATGAAGTCGGCCTGAGCATTAACCATACCGGCATGCATCGTCATTCGGCCTATATTCTGCAAAACACTAACCTTCCAGGATTCAATCAGGAGCAACAAACGCTGTTGGCGACGCTGGTACGGTTCCATCGCAAAGCCGTGAAACTGGAAGAGTTACCGCGCCTGAACTTGTTCAAGAAAAAATATTACCTGCCGCTGATCCAACTGTTGCGTTTGGGAGCCTTATTAAACAATCAGCGCCAGTCAACCACTAAGCCGGAAACTCTGCGCCTGAATACTGATGACAGCCACTGGACGCTGTGCTTCCCGGCAGGATACATGGCACAAAACAACCTGGTTCAATTAGATTTTGAACGTGAACAGAGTTATTGGGATGACGTCACTGGCTGGAAACTGATGATTGAAGAAGAAGATCCTAATCAGGATGATGCTGTGAAAGCATAAATCAGGCATTGCAATTAAAAAACCCTCTTCCTAAGGGGTTTTTTAATTGGCATCGTTTTCTCCATCCAGAAACGATGAAAAATCATCATCTTGCAGGGCTGACGGGATGAGAAATCAGCGTGGTCAGCCGTTCAGGTTTACCAATCAAATACCCTTGCATGTAATCAACACCCAGAGCACGAAGTGCCACGCGCTGCTCTTCGGTTTCAACATATTCAGCCACGATTGACAAATGTCTCATTCGGGCAACCTGACAGATTGACTGCACAATGTAAGCATCCAAAGGATCGGTCAACATATTGCGCACAAAGCTGCCATCAATTTTCAGAATATCGGCCTGAATCAGCTTAAGGCGGTCATAGCTGGCGTAGCCGGTGCCAAAATCATCTATAGCAATACGGCAACCGTAATTACGCAAGTCACGCATCGAATAATCGGCATATTTTATATTATGCAGTAAGTGTGACTCCGTGACCTCCAATACAATCTGATACGGTTCTACCTCATATTCAGCCATCAGTGCTTTAAACTCCGAGCTGAATGCTGGACGGCACAAGGTTGAAGGTGAGAAGTTTACCGCAAAGCGCACGCTCGGCATTTTCTCGCGATGCTCATGAATAAACATCAGCGTGTGCTTAAGCACCCACATATCCAGCAGATAGGCCAGACCGAATTCATGGACAACAGGCAGGAATTTATCAGGTGACATCAGCTCACCACTTTCGTCCAACATACGGATCAACACTTCGTGATAGCTATCTCCCCGAATCCCCGCAATGGGCTGAGCCATAAGAATGAACAGATCTTCATCTAACGCACGCTGAACTTTATGCAGCATCTCAACTTTGCTTTTGATCTCGTTCTGAACCTGGCGATGATCGCTTTTATTTGACTCCGGTTTACCGGTAGTCAACGATATTTCAGCAATACCACTCAGCTCACCCAGCAACATATGTAGATGTTCAACCGGAGAGAAGACGGTACAGTAAGCTAAACCGATATTTGGGCGCAGCGGTAAGTCATTCCAAATCAAGCGAAAATTATCGACATAATGCTGAATCCGCTCTAGTTTTTGTTCGCTATCATCACAATTCAAGCGCAATGCCAAATCATAGCCGGGAAGATGGTAAACCCTTTCGCCAGGCAGCATCAAAAGCTTCAAACCCATGGCCAACTGTTGCTTAAATTGGATGCGTAATTGCATACCGTAGTTACGGCTGAGCACATCCATCTCCGAAACACGGACGAAACAGAGTAAAGAGCGCGGATATAGAGAGAGATCACGGGAGAATGCCCGCAGGTTAGGCAAGCCAAAGATAGGGTCCAGCAGAGACGCGGAACGGGTTTTCTGCATCAACCGACGCTGGCGGGAGGAGATAGCCGACATCAGCAGCAAGCTCAGCGTAAATACCAGCATGAGCGTAGAAACAAAGAGTAAATTGTGGATAAACCCTTTTTCACTGATAAAGCCACTGCGATGGGTAAACAACACAGTGATCACTACCGTCCATACTATAACGACAGTGTGATAACCGTAGCGCATCGCGCCAAACAGCATCACCGGCAACATTAGCGCCAAAGTGTAATCACTGAGTATAATCTTCGCGACCGGGCCAGTAATACCTTTCATACAGAGCAGGAAAACCATCGAGGCCAACAACATAAGCCACAGAATAACTTCTGCTGCTTTCAGTCCTGCAGTTCGTTCATTGCGTATGTTAGCCAGAATCACCCGCAGATAACGCGGCTTACGGATAATACGCAGTAGCAGGTACCACACGTGGCTGCTGAGCAAAATGCCTAACATCGTAGCCTGGAAGTTGATCAACGTACGCAGGTTCATAAAGTCACGAGTGACCAGGCCGATGTAATTAGGCAACAAGCCCATATCCGCCACGATCTGCAATAGTGATTCAAATAACACAGACAATATTAACACCAGCCACAGCACGTACGGCCCCGGCATCCGAAGTAAACCGAAGCCCGCTGACCAACGCCTACCCGCATGCCATCGATAACCCGCCCAGGCAACGGTGAGCGAAAATAGCCAAATCAGCGTCATTATTATCGTCATCACGGAGTCAATACGCAGGTAGTAACGGATGAGTAATGTCAAAGCGATACCCGGCATGGCACGCCAGTCAAAGACCATGAGCAGTGCCACACATGCGGCTATCGGCATGTACATCAAATAAGTGCGACCTTGCGGCAGCGAAATAACCGGTGATAAGTAGGAGGCGGCGTTAATCAATACCAACGCACTAAGCACGGGCAGGCCCCAAAATTGACGGCTAAACTCACGCCATGAAAAAAATTTATTCATAAAGTCGATCATGTTTCCCGGATGAAGTTCACGCAATACCTGACAGATTGAGTTGACGAGAGGTCGAGCGAACATCGAGAAAAACAGCCCGCCAGCATAGATTCCCACCGACTAACAGACATGCCCAATAAACAATTTGTTTCGGTAAATGTCGCAGGACTTGGCTCAAATGCGATAAAAAATGTTTTTACATTTCAGAGTAATTAATACCAAATTCTAGTTTGGTCTATATTAAACTATTTGATGCTAGTCAATAAACTGCGCATTGGCTAATTTTCACAAAAACATTCCAAGTCAATTACTCTGTAGGTTAATAGCCTTATTTTTTAATTTCAAAGGGTTATCATTCACCAGATCTTCGTACTATGTGCGGACATAAACAGCACTAAAAAACAGTAGTTTCTTATACAAACATAAGATTTTTCCCGCTAAATCAGACTTTTTCTAGCTGATAAAGTTGATGTAATATATTGTCATGGTTCATAGGTTTGTTTTAATTCATTATTTTTTAATATCAGGAGAGCAGACTTAATAAGCTGAAATCATTATGTCGAGAAAAACTAAAATCAAGATGACAAAAATCGTGCTGACGATCAGTTTTATTATTCTGTTCGGACGTCTGGTTTACTCAGCGCTCGGCGCCTGGTCCCACCACCAAAATCTGAAACAGACTCAGGTTGAGCAATCCACACCGCCTGCTCACTGAAAGATTTCTTAAAAATTCAAAGGATAACGACTCAGCATGTCTGCCACTCAACATCGATACCCTATAAAAAAACTGGCGAAAACACGTAGCCGTATCCTCAGCCTACTGTTGGACAGTGATCAGCTTGCCGACAGTATTCTTGGCGAATCCAAAGAGATAGACGTTGCAACCCATGCGCTATTGATGGATCAGACGGCAGAACTTAGTCAGCTGATTTCCGGCCTGCACGCCGCCGACCTGGCAGATATCCTGGAGGCTCTACCGAACCATGAACGTCTGGCCTTATGGCGGCTGGTTGACCCTGCCGATCGGGGTAAAGCGCTGGTAGAAGTCTCAGAAACGGTATGGGACAGCCTAATTGAGGAAATGAGTGACAAAGATCTGCTGAAAACCATGTCACTGCTTGATGTTGATGATCAGCTTTACCTGGCCGAATACTTGCCTCGCGATCTTATGGGTCGCGTTCTCACGTCACTTGACCCACGCCAGCGGGAAAAAGTGCGCGAAGTCATCAAATTTGGCAAGGATACCGTCGGTCGGATTATGGATTTCAAACTGCTGACCGTACGTCCGGATGTCACTTTAGGCACGGTTCAACGGTACTTGCGCTACCGCAAAGACATTCCAGAAGCCAGTGACAAACTTTTCATCACCGATCGTAAAAATACCCTGCTTGGCGAACTGCCGCTGACCACGATTTTGCTCAATCCGCCACATCGCTTGGTGTCAGAAGTCATGAATGAAGACCAAACCTATTTTGAGGCCGATGATAAGGCTGAAGATGCGGCCAGCGCTTTCGAACGTTATGACCTTATCACCGCACCCGTTATCGATAAAAAAGGCAAGCTGATGGGCCGTCTGACGGTCGAGGAAATTGTCGACTTCGTGAACAGCGATACCGATAGCAATCTGCGTCGCATGGGCGGTCTCAGCCCGGAAGAAGATGTTTTTTCTCCGGTAGGGAAAGCGGTTCGCAATCGTTGGGCCTGGTTGGCCATTAATCTTTGTACTGCCTTTGTTGCCTCAAGGGTTATTGGTCTGTTTGAGCACACAATCTCGCAACTGGTCGCGCTTGCCGCACTGATGCCCATTGTGGCGGGTATTGGGGGGAATACGGGCAATCAAACTATCACCATGATTGTTCGCGCACTGGCATTGCATCAGTTGCAAGTCGGTAACCTAAAATTCTTGATATTCAGGGAGTTAGGAGTCGCAATGATCAACGGCCTGGTATGGGGCGGACTGATGGGTGTGGTTACCTGGCTACTTTATGGTGACTGGGAAATGGGTGCAGTAATGACACTGGCAATGGTTCTTAATCTGCTGGTCGCCGCGATGATGGGCGTCATCATACCTTTAACCATGGTGCGTATGGGGCGTGATCCTGCGATCGGCGCCAGCGTTATGATCACCGCCATTACCGACACCGGTGGTTTTTTCATTTTCCTCGGACTGGCCACCATCTTCCTGCTGTAAGTCATTTATTAGGCTAATCTTTGATTAGCCACTTTCTACATTACCTTTTTTGACGTCATGCCATTCCCCGCCCATCAACGGAGAAAACCTTTTTCTATAACGCAGTTCAGGTAATCGGGGCCATCAATGCAGCGTAATCATCATCATTCGTTATCAATTAATTACTAATGTAGAATTCATTTCATTATCAATCTGTTTCGGGACGAGTCTGAGAAAGGTTTTCACCATGGAAAAAAACATGCTTGGTCTGTTCTCGGCTTCACAGGTTACCTGGAAGGTATTGCTGGCATTGGGCCTCAGTATTGGCTTACTGGCTCTCGTCTCTCTGAAGGTCATCCAGCAAACTTCAAGTCTGGCCGCCATCTGGTTGCCCACCGCTTTGCTAATACCGGTGCTTTTCCATTATTGCTACCGCGACTGGATCCCGTTGCTTTTTGCCGCAGCGCTGGGGCTTGCCGCGGTTCATACTGCAGTAGGCACACCCTTTGCGCACTATTGGCCCTATGTTCTCAACAACCTCATTGAGGCAGGGCTTTGCGCATTGTTGCTCCGCAAACTGCTGCCTGCTCAGGACCCGCTGTCCGGGCTGACAAACTGGATAAAATTCCTGGCGGTTGCTGTCGTATTCTCACCGCTGCTTAGCTCTGTGTTTTCTACGCTGTTTATTTTGCATTCGCACTCTGCGCAGGAACTGCAACATAGTTTCGCCACTTGGTATATCTCAGAAGCCGTGGGAATCTTATCGCTAACGCCGCTTGGCCTAATCTACCAGCGCGGTTATTGGCAGCAGTTAACCCATTCACGACGCCTGTATGAAATGCTGCTGACGCTGACGTTAACCCTGCTGGCCGGTTTCCTCGCACTGAAATGGTTGCCTTATCCCTTTGCTTTTATTACTATTCCACTGCTATGGACCGCGATCCGCCTGCCTCGTGTTGAAGCTTTTTTCATATTTCTTTGCATGACGCTGATGATTACGCTATTGCAAACCACTGGCGTTATATCAGTGATACTGCATTTCACTCCCCTTCCTGAGAGTTTATTGTTTACTCCTCTTATTCTGATCCTGCTGCCCGCCAATGCCATGGCGATGGCGATGCACGCCCTGCGGGTGGAGAAGTCCAACATTACCCAAAGTGAAAGCCGTTTTCGCAATGCGATGGAGTATTCGGCCATCGGCATGGCGCTGGTATCTCCTCAGGGGAAATGGCTGCAGGTGAATAAATCGCTGTGTAACTTACTGGGGTATGAGGCAAGTTATCTCAAGACACTGACCTTTCAGGAGATCACCCACCCGGAAGATCTGAGCATAGACCTGGCCATGTTACAGAAACTATTGGATGGCGATATTCAGAGCTATCAGATAGAGAAGCGGTATCTGTGCCGCAGCGGAGAGATGGTCTGGGCTCTGCTGGCGGTGTCTCTGGTAAGAGATGACAATCAAAATCCGCTCTATTTCATCTCGCAAATCGAAGATATCAGCGATCTGAAAAAGACAGAAATTACCAATAAGCGCCTGTCTGAAGCATTACACGAAGAGAAAGAGTTACTGCATATCACGCTGAGTGCCATCAAAGAAGCGGTGATCTCCACTGATCGCAATATGGACGTGACTTTCATGAATCCGGTGGCAGAGAAAATGACCGGCTGGACGCAACAACATGCCCAGGGCAACCCCGTAAGCAGCATTGTGCATATCAGCGTCGGCGCCGATGGCCCATTGATCGATAATCTGATGCAGTTTGATATCAATAAAAACCTGCACTCTTCTATCGATCAATCACTTACCTTGCATGGTTATCCCAGCGGTCAGTTTGACGTACAACTGGCGGTATCGCCGCTGCGTACCCTAAAGGATGAGCCAATAGGCATCGTGCTGGTGCTACAAGATGTCAGTAAATCCCGCGAACTGATGCGCCAGCTCAGTTACACCGCTTCTCATGACCTGCTCACCAGCTTATCCAACCGCGGCAGTTTCGAAGTGAGCTTAAAAGACGCGCTGCAACTCACCGCTGACGAACATCAGCATCACACTTTAGCCTTTATCGATCTTGACCACTTTAAAGCGGTCAATGATACCGCAGGCCACGCAGCAGGCGACGAGTTATTACGCCAGATAAGCCATCTGATGCAAGAGCAAATCCGTGACAGCGACAAGCTGGCACGGCTGGGCGGAGATGAATTCGCACTGGTTCTCTTCAACTGTCCGCAGGAGCAGGGACTGCAGGTTATCCATAAACTAGTTCGTAAAATCAACGAGTTCCAATTTATGTGGAACAACCAGATTTACCGCATCGGTGCCAGCGCCGGGATCACCCGTATCGTCGACGCCTCGGTGAACGGCAGCGAATACATGGCCCAGGCCGATATCGCCTGTTACACCGCCAAGAATCGCGGGCGTGGCCAGGTATTTAACTATGAAGCACGGCAAAAACGCCTGCTCTCTCCACATACCGAAATATTTCGCCCCGCAGATATCCGCCAGATCATCAATGAGGATAAATTGTCGTTGAATTGTCGCGCAGCTTCGCCACCCAGAACACCGCTGTCGGTCTGTTTCTATCAGCTTTCCATACAGTTTGTTGAACCGCTCAATGGCATTAAACGGGCCGATATCATGCTCGAAGCGGCGCGTTTTTACGATATGATGCCGGATATTGACCGCTGGATGCTGCGAAAAATACTAAAAGAGTACGCCCAAGGGATCAGCAATAAAGGCATTTGCGTCGCCATTCCACTCTCTACTGAAGGGTTGTTACAGGATTCGCTGCGCGAGGAGCTGATCAGTTTGCTCGACAACACCGTAATGCCTCTCTCCTCGGTCAATCTGATGATTAACGATGACGTCCTGCTCAAATACGACCACTTGAGCACCTTCATTGCCGGGCTGAAACAACGCGGCTGTAAAATTGTGCTGCAAAATGTCGGGAAAAATCTCAATGAGTTTAATAGATTGGCAACAGGCTCAGTGGACTATGTGCAAATAGACCCTGACTTCATGAAACAGATCCATTACAACCAGATGGACGAGGTGCTGGTGACTATTTTGCATGGCAATATACACCGCATAACCGCGCAGACCCTGGCTGGGCCTGCCGATCTCAACCAAACGCTGGATAAGCTCACCAGCATTGGTATAGATCTGGTGGAAGGCGATACCATCGCACCGATGACCTCCCTGGACAGCCTGCTCAACACCGGCTATTTCGGCATCCACTGATCGTAGCGGAGGCTTGTTACCCTCACTCTGGTTGGAAGCTGTCGTTAAACCACAAGTGCAGCGTGGCGTAAGTGCGCCACGGTTGCCAGACTTCGGCGTAACGAGCAATATTCGCCTGCGTCATTCCCGGAAAACGTTGTTTAATCAAATAATCACCGCTGAGGAAAACATCCGGCGCTGACCACGCCCGCATGGCGACGTAACTGGCTGTCCAGTTACCAATACCGGGCATCGCCAGCAATGTTTTTACGCCCTGTTGCAGATCAGTTATCGCATCTAACGGCAGCGTTGCCTGTTCAACGGCTTGCGCCACGCCAATCAGGCAGGCTGCGCGTTTCGCCTGGATGCCTATCCCGCGGAGATCATCCACACAAAGCTCAGCAATGCACGCCGCAGTAGGGAATAAATGCGTTAGGCCGTCGAAGGGTGTGGTAATGGGTTGTCCCCATTTTTGGGTCAGTCGTGTCGCTAACGTGGCGGCCATTTTCACGCTCACCAACTGCCCGAGAATCGCACGGACAATCAGTTCAAAACGGTTAATGCAGCCCGGCAGGCGCAGTCCGACAGCATTTTCTGCCAGCTTTCCCAGTCCGGCTGCGATAAGCAGAGGATCAGCGTCCAAATCCAGCAACCGTCGAACTTGCTGCTCGACCTGCGACGTCACCGTCTGCAATGACGGTGATAGCTGCAGTTCAACACAGTTTCTCTCCGCTATTGGCCGCAGCCTTAGCCAACCGGAGAAGGTTTCATCGCCGGACACAACCACCAGCGTACGTTGATAAAACTCACCCTCTTTCTGCTCAATACCGGCCAACGTGCGTGCGCCAAGAAATGCCATCATCCACTGCCAGTCATAGGGTGGTGCGTAACTGAGATATGTTTTTGCAGACACGATAGTTCCCAGAATCAAGTACAGAATAAAAATGAGAGTACAACCCCATCAGCAGTGTAACAGGTGAGATAAAAAGATAAAAAAACCGACGGAATTTCCGTCGGTTTTAGGTCTTGCGGTACCGGATTGAATCACCGGTTCAGGGCGTGACGTTAACCCACACTCAGATACTCACACCAAAATTCTTCGCGAGTGCGGAGAGCCCGCCTTCATAACCTTGTCCTACGGCTTTGAATTTCCACTCGCCGTTGTGGCGGTAAAGCTCGCCGAAGATCATCGCTGTTTCAGTTGCGGCATCTTCAGAAAGATCATAACGGGTCAGCTCAACCTGGTCATCGTTGTTCACCGCACGAATGAAGCCGTTAGTGACCATGCCGAAGTTTTGTTTGCGCTCTTCCGCTTCATAAATGGTCACGGCAAAAACTATTTTCTTGGCCTTCGCATCGACTTTATCGAGATGGATCAGCAGCTGTTCGTCATCGCCGTCACCCTCACCGGTACGGTTGTCACCCTGATGTATAACGCCACCACAGGTACTGGTAATGTTGTTGAAGAAGATGAAGCTGCTGTCAGACAGAACTTTGTCATCTTCGCCGACAATAAATGCCGAGGCATCGAGGTCAAAAGCCGCGCCATCCGTTTTACGGGAATCCCAGCCTAAACCAAACATCACCGATTTCATCGACGGTGCTTCTTTAGTCAGGGACACGTTGCCACCTTTTTTCAAAGATACAGCCATAATTCAACTCCTTAATTACATTTTGTTGAAAGGCACTGCCTTACTTAGCAGTACCGTTAAGCGAAAATTAAACGCCTCTCCGGGCTGTCAACGGCTCAACATTACGATTGAGCCGGTTGGTCTTTAGCCGGGAATATCACGCTGGCAACAATACCAATGGCCAGTACCACCAGCACCACATACAGGCTGGCAGTTGCACTGATACCAAAGCCATGCCCCCACAGATGGTCACTGGCATTTAAGCCCAGCTTGAAGGCAATGAAGAACAGCAGTGCGATAACAGCCTTCTCCAGATGCACCAGATACTTGCGCAGTGCTTCCAGTACGAAATACATGGTGCGCAGGCCAAGAATGGCAAACATCATGGCGGAGTAGACGATCAGCGGTTCGCGGCTGACTGCAATGACGGCGGGTACGCTGTCGAAGGCAAACATGATGTCGGAAAGCTCAACCACGGCCACGCACAGCAGCAACGGTGTGGCATATTTCGCGCCTTTCTTTACATCAAAGCTGAAGCCTTTGTTTTCAGGCTTTTCCATCTCAGCGCTGACTTCTTTGGCACTGAGCATAAAGCGGTTACCCGCCAGCTTTGGCCAAACAGGATAGAAGCGCCGTACCAGACGATTTGCAAAGTGATCGGAATAGTCTTCCGTCTCGCCATCATCATCGCCGGAGCGCAGCATCATCACAGCGGTCAAAGCCACTAGCACGGCGAACAACATTTCTACCCACGGGCCGAGCATCAATAAACCGGACCCGATGGCAACAAAAATGGCGCGGAACACAATGGCGCCGATAATTCCCCAGTACAGCACACGGTGACGGTAGCCATCCGGCACTTTGAACCAGGCAAAAATAGCCATCATCACGAACAAATTATCGACCGAGAGTACTTTCTCCAGCGCATAACCGGTAACAAACAGACTGGCAACTTCAGCGCCGTGACTGACGTACAGGAACGCGGCAAAAGCTAACGCGGTAACAATCCAGAACAACGACCACAGCACCGCACTCTTTAACCCAATGGCTTTATCACCACGGTGCGCTAATAAGTCGATCAACAAGGCAGCGATAGCCAGTACCACAAATACGGCGACAGTTACCGGCGGAAAACCAATCAGGGTAGATTCCATCATTACTCTCAATCAAAACGAACAATCAGAAAAATTCTTCAGGCTTCAGGCCCAACTCATTACACACTTCCAGCAGCGCCCGCTTTTCATCTTCATCGAAATTAGCGTCACTCTTGGCAATCATCACACCTAGCCGAACGGCAGCGCGTGCTTCTTCGGGTTTTTTACGTAATTTACCGACGGTCTTCAGGCACTCAGAGCGCCCAATATCCAGATCGAAATCGAACTTGGCAGAGAGCTTCTGGAACTCACTTATCACCTCTTCGGTACTGAACACTTTCAGGGTGTCGCTGATTTCAAAATATTTAATCAGCTTTTGTTTTTCCTGCGCGCTGACCACGCCATCGGCGAAGGCAATGTAGGTGCCCACAGCCACACATCCCTGCATGAAGTCTTTACCTTTATAACGGCTGACTTCAGACAACAGCGTTTCACGCCCCTGATTAAATTTGTTTTTAGCCCAATCCAACATGTTGTTTTCCTCTGTGAAATTTATTTGCTGCCTGCACGCCAGTTGAAACCCCAACCATAGGCTTTATCCATAGGTTCGTGGCCACCAAAATAGACATTCAGGCGTTCGACTTTTAAGGTGTTATTGATGTTCTCAAGACGGGCAATGGCGCACATTGACTGGCTGCCGCCGTCCGCATTCAGGCGGGTTTCAATCGGTGGCTGCTCCGGTAATTGCAGCGTCACTACACCGTCGGTTTTCGCCCAGTTCGGAACACCTTTATAAATGAAGGCGAAGATCACGACTTCTGCGATATCGTCCCACTTTGCACCGTTAATATTGAGCCACTCGCCTTCCGAGGCTGAGCCCGTGCGGTCGTCTGCTTCAAGATGCACATAAGGTACATTCTGGTAATCGCCAAAACGATTTCCCAACGCTTGCACTAAATCCTGATGGCCGTCCTTGAAGCGCACGTAGGCTCCCAAATCCAGATCGATGGCATTAAGCTTGCTGAAAAACCCGCCGCCGGACGCCCGATTCCAGTTCAGATTGACCCGAATACGCCCAAAGCCCTGGCTTTTGCTGAGATTAACCGGCTTGGTTAAATTAACGCTCGGCTGCTCTTTAGTAAGCGTGACTTTGCTAAGATTGATCGGTTTCACCGCCGCTGCAGGAGATGGAACCGACACAGGTTTTGGCACCTCTTCAACGGGTGTATCGATGATCACACCAAAGTGCTCGGCCAGCGGCTGTAACCCTCCGTTGAACCCCTGGGCGACAAAGCGGAATTTCCACTCACTGTTACGCCGATAGAGTTCACCGAGGATCAATGCAGCCTCATTGCGACCGGCTAAATCTACCGGGCAGGCCAGATGAGGCTTGCCATTCACTTCCACGCTGATACCTAAAGTACGCAACGTCTGAATGGTATGCCCTGCCTCAGGCGTAATGGTAAAAGCGACGCGTTGTACACTGGCAGGCAGCGCGCTGAGATTGACTGAAAATGAACTGTTATCCCCTTCCGTCAGTAACAGGACGGAGCGGTCGTTGCTCTGCTTCTGGCCGTAGAAAATAAAATCGTCATCAGATTGAGTTTTACCGTTGGCATCTAACCGAAAGGCTGACACATCACCCGCAATGGCACTTTTAACCCGAATGATCAGCGTAGCTTCAGGGACAGACCCGTTGCCACCAGCAATAAGTTGAGTCGCCATGCTTACCCCACCAGCTCACGAATAACCAGCGGCAACATGCTTTCCACCGTTCGTCCGCTGGAAGTCTGGCCGTGAGCCTTGAAGGTCCAGTCATTGCCCTTACGGGACAGTGATGCGATAAACAACGCCGAGTGCGCCCCCTTCTCCGACAGATTGAAATTCGCCAACTCTTTGCTGCGCTGGTCAAGAATACGCACGCTGGCATTCTCAACTTTGGTGAAATTCTGACCGGTAAAACTGTTCACTGTGAAAGCCAGATGTTCGACGTCGGAAGGTACGCGGCTCAAATCGATGAGGATCACTTCATCGTCGCCATCTCCGGCACCAGTACGGTTATCGCCACTGTGTTTGACTGAACCACAGCTGGATTGCAACTTGCGAAACCAGATGGTGTCGACCGCTTCGCCGTCGCTGTCGAGCATCACGCAGGAGGCATCCAGATCAACCTCACCCCCGCCGCCACCGAACATACCAAATAGCCCTTTGCTTTTCGCCGCATCCCATCCCAGACCGATATGCACAGCCGTCACGCTAGCGCCGGATTCTTTAGCCAGGGATACCGATTGATTTTTACTGAGTGAAATAGCCACAAAAGCTCCTTTTTGGAAAAATGGTATTAGAAATCGATTAGTTCAAATAATTACCAGCGTCATATTCGACACCATTTGATAACCACAAAAGAAATAATGACAAAATTAGGGTTATTTTTTAAATTTCCCGAAAAATATAAAGGCGATCGATACATAAATAAGAATGCACACAAAATACGCACAATGACGAGATAGATTCTCTGATGTTACGAGCGACAGTATTACGCGATTTTATTCACTTTGTTTAGGAAAGGTTTATTGTTTTACACAGAAACACACTTTGATAGAAAAATTGACAATAACCATAACTATTATCCTGCTTATTATTTTTCAAGCTATGCAATACATGATATTTGCTTGAACTTTCACTTTATCGATCAGTAAGCGTGAAAAAAATCAATCGTAAGCTCATGTTTTAAATTGAACAATAGACATTTCATGATCATTTTCTTTTTTGTCGATCTGGATTCCAATGTACAGAAAAAATACCCCTCCAGCGTCGTACTGACGTAATATTTAATTCAGGACGGCATATTGCAAAGAAACGTAAATAATATTGCTTAAAGCATTTTATTTCCTGCCAACTATGAAAAATTCATGAAAAAATACGCTGTTATTTTATAAGAAATATTGCCCCCGTCATTCCCTGAATATTTTTTTTCATTCATTGAATTCTGGCGCAATAAATTAAACTGGCTGACAGCTTAGTTTTAACGTTATTTATGGTGGTTTTGGTATTGATAAACTCCAATAGATACAACCTGTTTAACATTCGCATACAGCTTATTTTTGCCTTTAGTTCTCCGCTTAGTGTACATGCGAGAGATCGCCAATTACTTAGCGAGATAATCCCGCGATGCGGCAAGAATTCGGCGTTCAGTATTGAGCAGATAAACATGCTTTCCGAAGGCGTAGAGCTTCAGCTAACTATGTCACCGGAGATGGAAATTCCCATGCTGGTCAATACCCTGAAGACCCACAGCGCTAAACAGCTCGGGGAACTGTCGGGGGTGAAAAAGAATGGGCTGTGGTTACGCGGCTATGTAGCACATTCCCTGGGAAATCTGCCAGAGGCTCAACACAATCTGTCAGCGCTGATTGCTAAAAACCGGCGGGAGAAATAATCCAATGATCTGGCTTATGGAAGGTCTTTCATCACAACGCGGCATTCTCCAGGCTTTACGCTGCGCCATTACCACAGAAAAATGGTGTAACCGTGAGGGAACGCCTCTGCAACTGATGGCATCACACCGAAATTTTCGGCCGGAAATTACCGGCATGGCCGACGTTGCGCTAAGCGAACCGGTGGATAAAACCCAGAAGCTGGCGTTTATTTTCGACACTATTGCGCGCTATTCGGTCACGTTGATTCATACCGGTCGCGCGGACACCTGGTTTGAAGAGCATCGCCCGCAAATAGAAGCCAAAGGCGTGGTGCTTATTACCGGTACGCTGAGCGTTGAAAGCCTGCAACTCGCCGATGACAAATACCGTTTTAGCCTGCAACTGGCGCAAAACGGTATCGCTCACACTCCAGCCTGTCTGGTGGATTCTCTTTCCGCGCTGAAAGCGGCACTAAAAAGCATTAAATCTGATTTCAGCGAGCTGTGTATAAAACCTAATCAGGGCATTTATGGCTGCGGTTACTGGCGTCTTGATGATCATGCTTCAGCAGATTTGGTGCTGCGAAAACCAGAAAGCCGGCGGATAAATACACAAACTTATCTGGATATGGTAGAGAAAAGCGGCGATCTGTCGCAACCCATGTTAGTGATGCCTTACCTGCCGGGCCCGGAATGCAGTATCGATATAGTAACCGAACAGGGACGTACGCTGGCTGTGCTCGGCAGACGTAAAAACGATGCATTACAGCAGTTTTTTACCGAAGGTGAAGAGATAGAACTGGCCCGTCGGGTAGCCACACTTTTGCATGCTGACGGTCTCATTAACGTTCAAACCCGGGCTGATAATCAGGGAAAGCCGCTGGTGCTGGAATGTAATCTGCGTCCGAGCGGCGGTGTGCCTTATGGTCTTGAAAGTGGCATTAACTTACCTGCCATCATGGTGGCTTCGCGTATGGATTTACCGCTGTCCGAGCAGAAACTCCAGCGCTGTAACGTGCGCATTCTCGACCATGCCGTCCACATTCCTGCCCGCGAGTTAAGTCATGAAAAATAAATCCGTCGTTGACGACGCCTGTCTGGATAAAAAACTGAGAGATGAACACTACCAGGCGTCGCTGAGCGCAGGTGTAATGTCATTACAGCTTCGCAGCCAGTCGGGCTGGAGCGCAAATACTTTGTTCGATATGGCCCAGCGCCGCAATCCGCGCCGCGCGTTCTTATTCGTCAGTAAAATTTTAGGCCGTCATATTCCATGCTCCCCGGGGATCATCCGCCAGGCATTTACCGACCTTGCAGACAATATTCCAGACGGGCTGCCCGGTCCGACGCTGGTTACCGGCATGGCAGAAACCGCAGTCGGGCTGGCGGCTGGCGTGCACTCAGCTCTCTCGCAGCGCTATACCGATTGTATTCTGCTGACTACCACCCGCCACCCACTCGGAAGTGATTTGCTCTGTCGTTTCGAGGAGGAACACAGTCATGCCACCGCGCATTTAGTTCATCTACCAACAGACCCTGCACTACAGGAAAAGCTGTTACAGGCCCGCACGCTGGTCATGGTGGATGATGAAGCGACGACCGGGAAAACCTTTCTCAACTTATTCAACGCGTTGAAAGAGGCCGGAATGTGCAAGTTGGAACACATCGTCACCGCGACGCTCACCGATTGGTCGGAAAACGCACTGGCAAGGCAAATCGACCTGCCAGTCACCGCCGTATCGCTGGCCAGTGGCCGCTGGCAGTGGGAGCCGGCAGCGCATCCGCCGCCAATTAACGCACCGGAAGTTAACGTCACGGCCCGTGGATCACAACCGCTGAATGCCATTGCGCATCTGTGGGGGCGAACCGGTGTCGAATTCCATACCCGGCTACTCACCGCCACGGCCCCGCAGAAAGGCCAGCGCATTCTGGTGCTGGGCTCCGGCGAATATGTCTGGCAGCCCTATTTATTGGCCCAATGGCTGGAGGACCAGGGAGCGGAGGTCTGTTTCAGTTCGACCACTCGCTCACCGGTCGCCATCGGCAACGCCATTCGCTGTGCCATGAGCTTTACCGATAACTACGGCCTGGGTGTACCGATGTATGTCTATAACGTCGATCCTGCACAGTGGGATCGGGTGATTCTATGTTCAGAGACGCCGGCCGCTGCGTGGGATCCGACTTTTCTGGCGCAATTTAAAAATCTGGAAATCAACGAGGCTAGCCATGACTGCTAACATCGCCGCGCGGCCGCTGATCTTCACCGACCTTGATGACACCTTGTTTCAGACAGGACGAAAAATCACCGATTCCCGTGAGCGCCAGCTAAGCCTGCCGGGCGCGCTCGACAGAAGCCTGACGCCCCGCAGTTTCATGACGCCGCGTCAGCATAATTTAGTCCAGTGGCTATTGACCTGTGCGGAAACCATTCCGGTGACAGCACGGGGCACTGAGGAAATTGCGCGTGTTTGCATTCCCTTTGATTCATGGGCAATAACGACTCACGGCGCAGTGATCCTCACACCTGAAGGTCAAGCGGACCCGCAGTGGCAACAGTTGATTACGGAACAAATGCGCAGTTTTCGGCCAAGGCTGCTTGCGCTGGAGCAGCACCTTAGCCAAATGCTCTCGGATCCGCAGGCCGTCTCGCCACACTTGCCTGTTGAAGCAGGATGGTGCCGGATGAACGAAGAGTACGGTATGCCGGTCTATCTGGTAATGAAGGTTAACGATAGTCAGCACCTTATCGCGCTGAATCACTATGCCAACTGGGTGGAGCAGACCTTCGATCTCGACGGTTTTTATGTGCACCGTAATGGCAATAATGTCGCCTGGCTGCCGAAGTGCATTGAGAAAGTACATGCGGTGAAATTCCTGCTGGCAAGGCTGCGTGCAGAGAACCCCGATCGCCCGGCATTGGGTTTTGGCGATAGCCTTTCAGATTTTAGTTTTATGCAGCAGTGCGACTTTCTGGCGATACCACAGCGCAGCCAACTGCTGGATGCACTGGAAAGTGCGCAGCCCGCCGCCCCATCAGAGGAGAGCAACATGCTGTCACCTGAAATAGCGCCACAGACATTGCTTTCTGGCTCCTATCCGCCCGGCGATATCCACTTTTTGCTCGCCCCGGCGCAGATTGCGTTCACCTCCGTGGCGGAGAAAGAGCGGCTGATTCAGAGCGGTGAAAAGCACTATTCGGAAATGCTGTCGCAAGAGCCATCCCCCTCTGACAAACATTTGTCGCTCTACCAGCATGCCATGACCGATTTTGGCGCACGCCTGGCCCAAGAGGTCACGGCGCTGGCGAAAGGCCTGGCGGCACAGGTGACCGCCAGACCGATTGTGTTGACCTCGCTGGTTCGTGCCGGTGTACCGCTGGGCGTTTGCCTGCTGCACGCCCTGCGCGATATGCAGATAGACACCGTGCATTACGGCATCAGTATTATCCGCGACCGCGGGCTGGACGAGGCTGCGTTGGCGCACATTATCCGGCAGCACGGCAGCGCAGGCGTCGTGTTCATCGATGGCTGGACGGGAAAAGGCGCTATTTCACGCCAGCTCACCACGTCACTGGCCAACCGGCCTGAATTCGGCTCACCGCCCAGGCTGGCCGTGCTGGCTGATCCCGGAGGATGTGCGTGGTTGTCGGCTAGCGGGGAAGACTGGTTGATGCCTTTCGGCATTCTCGGCGCACCGATTTCCGGGCTGGTCAGCCGCTCGCTTTGGCGCGAAAACGGGTTTCATGCCTCGATGTTCTGCCAACATCTGCAACCTTTCGATCTCAGTGCAGGTTTTGTCGCAGCGGTCGACGCCCTGCGTCATCAGCAAACCGGGAATATTCCCGCGGCCCATCCGCGTAAAGAAGAAAAAAAACGTCTGCAACGGTTGAGTGAGCAGGTGATAAACCGGCTTGCCGAACGCTTTAAGGTTGGCTCGATAAACCACATTAAACCCGGTATTGCCGAAGCGACCCGCGCCGTGATGCGCCGCGTACCAGATCACGTTCTGGTCGCCAGCAAGCAAGATGCCGACGTCGCACTGCTGGTCCATCTGGCAGAAAGTTTGGGGATTCAGGTAGAAGAAGTCGGATCTGACATCGGGGTATACCGCGCCGTCACCCTGATTAAGCCTATTCCATGAGTCGGAGATAAATTGATGAGAAAAATCACCCCCAACGATCTCGGGGCCACCATGTATGTTCCCGCGACGCATCCGGAACTGACGCGCATTGCCCGCGGAGAAAAATATCCGGAACTGCTGTCGATGGTGATCTGTCTGGAAGATGCCGTGCTGGATCGCGATATCCCGCAAGCGCTGGATAACCTGCGTAAGACGCTGTTCATTCTCAAGAGCCCGCGCAATTTCAGCGACGGGCCGCTGGTGTTTATCCGCCCGCGAAGCACCGCTATGGCTGCCAGACTGGTGGCTGATAAAACATTTTGTTTGCACGCGGCTGACGGTCTGGTGTTGCCAAAGTTTACGTTATCCTCACTCGATACCTGGCTGCGCATTACTGCAGGCACCCATCTGCTGTGGATGCCAACGCTGGAAGATTCCGAGGTGTATGACGTCACCAAAATGCAGCAGATGGCCGACGCGCTGAAAGCCAAAGCCGCCAACCGCGTACTGGCGCTGCGCATTGGTGGTAACGATCTGATGAGCGTATTGGGTTTGCGCCGTAGTAAGGAACATACGCTGTACGAAGGTCCGCTCGGCTATGTGATCAAAATGCTGGTGAGCGTGTTCGGCGCACAGGGTTTCGCGCTGACGTCCCCGGTGTGTGAATTAATCGAACCCGACGACATGCTAAGGCGCGAACTCAAACAGGATATCCTGCATGGACTGGTCGGTAAAACGGCTATCCATCCCAGTCAGATCCCAGTCATCCACCAAGCCCTGCGCGTCGCCCCGCGCGACTATCAGGAGGCGTTACGCATCCTCAATGCCGACAGCGCGGTTTATAAATCCGACGGTGCCATGTGTGAACCTGCGACACACATCAATTGGGCCCACAGGATTATTCAACAGGGGAAGAAATATGGGTACAGGGAGACAAGCCCTTGCGAGCAGGATCTGGGGACTGCCGCCCAAACCGGCTAATGCTTTAACTTCAGGACCTTGGGTCGCCACCCAATCTGGCTTTAAGGCCAAGACCTTGGGTTGCCACCCAAACTGGCTTTAAGGTCAAAGTCGTGGGCGCCGGCCCACACCGGGTTAAGGGCAGTAAACGCTGCCCTTAACAATCCTGCGTTTTTTTGCTGCTGTAGCACCGCAGCTGCGCTGGTCACAATGGCCGTGTTTCAGGGATTTCCGTTATAACCGCAAAATGTCGTCGCTTAGGCGATGCCTTCGCTGCGGGCTCCAACCCGCGTAAAAAGACTCGCGGTTTTCCACCTCTTGCTCAGCGCCATTTTTGAATGCGGTCCACGCATCTAAAACAACACTTGGTCTGCGCCTTCCCCTCTCCACGAGGGGAAGGCGGGGATGGGGTGTGGGTGTGGGTTTGGGTTTGGGTTTGGGTTTGGGTTTGGGTTTGGGTTTGGGTTTGGGTTTGGGTTTGGGTTTGGGTTTGGGTTTGGGTTTGGGTTTGGGTTTGGGTTTTGAAGTTAGAAAAGCCTCGGCCGCATTCAGAAATGCCGCTGAACGAGAGGTGGAAAACCGCGTGTGTGTTTTCGCGGGTTGTAACCCGAAGAGAAGGAACCGCAACGCGGCGGTATTTCGCGGCTATAACAGAGATACCTGAAACACGGCCATCCCAACTTGCGCAGCAACGGAGTAAATAAAACGCGGGATTGATAAGGGGATTCGTTTCAATCTCCTTATCCCGGTGTGGGCCGGCGCCCACGACCTTGACGTTGAAGTTGAAGTTGAAGTTGAAGTTGAAGTTGAATTCAAAATTGAATTTGAAATTAAAACCAAAACCACATACAGTCCCGCCCCTTCTTTGGCATGGGGAATAGTGATGTTTATTGGATTTGACTACGGCACCGCAAATTGTTCAGTCGCCGTGATGCGCGATAATAACGCCCACCTGCTGGCGTTAGAAAACAACGATCCTTATTTACCCTCCATGCTGTGCGCGCCTACGCGTGAAGCGGTCAGCGAATGGCTAAACCGTCACGGACAGGTTCCGCCGGGCAGTGACGACAATATTGCGCTGTTACGCCGCAGTATCAATTTTAACCGTGAGGAAGATATTCAGGTTAACGCCAACAGCGTGAATTTTGGTTTGCACGCTCTTTCTACCTATATAGAAGATCCGGAAGAAGTCTATTTCGTGCGCTCGCCCAAATCCTTCCTGGGCGCTAATGGTCTGAAACCCCAACAGATTGCGCTGTTTGAAGATCTGGTCTGTGCCATGATGTTTCATATCAAACGTCAGGCAGAAAGCGCACTGCAACAAAGCATCGAACAGACGGTCATTGGCCGTCCGATTAACTTTCAGGGCATGGGTGGTGAAGAAGCCAACCGTCAGGCACAGGGGATTTTGCAACGTGCCGCCGAACGGGCGGGTTTCCGCGATATTGCTTTCCAGTTTGAGCCGGTCGCGGCGGGTCTTGATTTTGAAGCCACGCTGAGCGAAGAAAAAACCGTACTGGTCGTTGATATCGGCGGCGGAACCACCGACTGTTCAGTCCTGTTGATGGGGCCGCAATGGCGAGACAAAGCCGAGCGCCAACAAAGTCTGCTTGGCCACAGCGGCTGCCGCGTGGGCGGAAACGATCTGGATATTATGACCGCGTTTAAACAGCTGACACCGCTGTTTGGTATGGGCAGTGAAACGGCGAAGGGCATTGCCATTCCATCCCTGCCCTACTGGAACGCCGTTGCGACCAACGACGTGCCTGCCCAACTGGATTTCTACAGCGTGGCCAATGGTCGCATATTGCGCGATTTAATCCGCGATGCCGCTCAGCCACAGCAGGTGAAACGCCTGCTGAAAGTGCATCAACAACGTCTGAGCTATCGTCTGGTACGGATGGCGGAAGAGAGCAAAATCGCGCTGTCTGCGCGTGAAAACGTCACGGCGACACTGGACTTTATCGAAGCAGGCCTGACGGAGAATATCAGCCAACAACAGCTGAGTGAGGCGATTTCGCAACCGCTGGAGCGCATTCAGGAGCAAGTGAAACTGGCGCTCTCCACCAGCAATATCACGCCGGACGTGATTTACCTGACCGGAGGCAGCGCACGTTCACCGTTACTGCGCGCCGCATTACAGTCCCAACTACCCGGTATTCCACTGGTGGGGGGGAATGATTTCGGCTCGGTCACCGCCGGGCTGGCCCGCTGGGCACAAACCCTGTTCCGCTAACTGCCTGACCTCTGAATGTAAAAAACCGCCTGTGTACTCATCATGTCACAGGCGTTTTTTTTATTTTAAAGCAGGAAGATCACCAACTGCTGGCCTCGTTCAGTGCGCGGATATCCGCGTCATCCAGCGTAAGGTCAGCCGCTTTAGCCAGTTCATCCAGCTGTTGCAGTGAGGTGGCACTGACGATAGGAGACGTCACACTCGGCCGGGCGATCTGCCACGCCAGTGCGATTTGCCCCGGCTTAGCCCCGTGTTTCTGCGCCACCTGATCGAGCGCAGCAAGAATTTTCAACCCACGATCGTTGAGATACGTATCGACCACTTTGCTACCGCGCTGGCTTTTACTGGCATCCGCTTTAGTCCGGTATTTGCCGGTGAGGAACCCGCTGGCCAGCGCAAAAAAGTTGATCACCCCCAGACCGTTGTCCGATACCACTTTTTCCAGATCTTCTTCATACACTTTACGATCGCACAAATTATAGAGCGGCTGGAGGGTTTCATAGCGAGCCAGCCCGTTATCTTTACTGACTTTCAGCGCTTCAATCAGGCGCGGTGCGCTGTAGTTGGAAGCACCGACTGCGCGCACTTTACCCTCTTTGATCAGCGTATCAAACGCGGCCATCGTTTCCGCCAGCGGCGTATCGGCGTCATCATCATGGGACTGATACAGATCGATATAGTCCGTTTGCAGACGCGTGAGGGAGGCCTCAACCGCTTGTTTAATGTAACGTGGGGAAAGACCCACTTTGCCTTCGCCCATTAGTTTTCCCACCTTGGTAGCCAGGATAATCTGGTCACGCCTGCCGTTTTTTTTCAGCCAGTTGCCGATAATGGTTTCAGACTCACCGCCGCTATTGCCTTCTGCCCAGTTGGAGTACATGTCGGCGGTATCAATAAAGTTAAGTTCATGTTCGAGCAAGGCGTCGAGAAGGCTAAAAGATGTCGATTGATCAACGGTCCAGCCAAATACATTACCGCCGAAAGTTAATGTCGGTACCTGAATACCAGAACGACCCAGTTCTCTTTTACTCATGACGTGTTCCCTTTTTATGGTCAGATTGGAAATTGCTTTGTCTATGAACCATTAGCCGCAAGAGAATAACAGTAGCACCTCACCTTATAATGTCAGGCCGGATTAAGGTGTTAATTTGTTAGAGGATGAAAGTGACTCCTTATTTCCTCCATTTTTCATCTGCTGCCAATGGCTACACTAGCGTCTCAGAACAGGCTCAGAATGCCGTCGCCCTGGTCATCAATATAAAGAGTGAGATTGTGCTAAAAAGCCCTCTGCGATTTTTAATTATTCTGCTGGTGCTGCTGATTACTGCGGCAACCATCGGGTATGTCTATGTTGACAGGTCCGGTTCGGACAACATAAAAGCCAACGCGCCCAACGCGAAAAGTGCCACACGGCCTGCCGGGGGACGCCGCAATATGCCGCTGCCGCCGGTTCAGGCAGCGATGGCCACCGAAAAATCCGTGCCGCAGTATCTCAGCGGGCTTGGCACCGTGACCGCGTCCAATACCGTGACGTTACGCAGCCGGGTTGATGGTCAGTTGATGTCGCTGCATTTCACCGAAGGGCAACAGGTCAAAACCGGTGATCTACTGGCAGAGATCGACCCGCGCCAGTATCAGGTACAGCTCACACAGGCACTGGGGCAGCTCAACAAAGATCAGGCTACGCTCGATAACGCCCGTCGTGACCTGGCGCGTTACCTGCAACTGGTTAAAACTAATATGGTTTCACGTCAGGAGCTGGACACTCAGCAGTCGCTGGTGCGCCAGAGCGAAGGGGCCGTGGCGGTGGATCAGGGCGCGGTTGACAGTGCCAAACTGCAACTGACCTACAGCAAAATCACTTCGCCGATCGATGGCCGCGTTGGCCTCAAACAAGTGGATATCGGCAATATTATCTCCAGCAGCGACACCACCGGCATTGTAGTACTGACCCAAACGCAGCCAATTGACGTGATTTTCACCCTGCCCGAAGCCAGTATTGGTGCCATTGTTCAGTCGCAGCAAAACGGCCAGCCACTGACGGTGGAGGCCTGGGACCGCACTAATCAGCATCAGTTGACGCAGGGCACGTTGCTGACCCTTGATAATCAAATAGATGTCACCACCGGCACCATTAAGCTGAAAGCGCGTTTTGATAATCAGGACAACGCGTTGTTCCCCAACCAGTTCGTCAATGCCCGGCTGAAAATCGGCACGCTGAAAAATGCAGTGGTGGTGCCTACCGCTGCGGTACAAATGAGTAACGACGGCCACTTCGTCTGGGTAGTAGACAGCGATAACAAAGTCAGTAAACACATTGTGACAACCGGTACACAGGACAGTCAGCAAACCGTCGTCACCGCCGGGCTGAGCGCCGGGGTTAACGTGGTGACTGATGGTATTGACCGGCTGACCGAAGGCGCTATTGTCGAGGTCATCCAACCCGAAACTGCCGCGCAGGCCGCCGCAGCGGCCGATAAGGTGCCAGAAAAACATCATCGCCAAAGGAAGTCCTGATGCAGGTAATGCCGGATAAACCCCAGGGCGGGCCGTCACGGCTGTTTATTCTGCGCCCGGTGGCCACCACGCTGTTGATGATCGCCATTCTTCTGGCCGGTATTATCGGCTACCGCGCCCTGCCGGTTGCCGCGTTGCCAGAGGTCGACTATCCGACTATTCAGGTGATCACACTCTATCCAGGTGCCAGTCCGGATGTCACTACCTCAGCCATTACTGCACCGCTGGAGCGCCAGTTCGGGCAGATGTCCGGCCTCAAGCAGATGCAGTCGCAAAGCGCCGGTGGCGCGTCGGTCATCACCCTGCAGTTCGGTCTGGAACTGCCTCTGGATGTCGCCGAACAGGAAGTGCAGGCCGCCATCAACTCCGCAACCAATTTACTGCCCGCCGATCTGCCGAACCCGCCAGTTTATAGCAAAGTTAACCCGGCCGATCCGCCCATAATAACGCTGGCGGTAACGTCAAGCGCCCTGTCGATGACGGCGGTGGAAGATCTGGTGGAAACCCGTGTAATGCAGAAGCTGGCCCAGGTCAGCGGGGTCGGGCGGGTGAGTGTTTCCGGCGGGCAGCGCCCGGCGGTACGGGTTAAACTCAATGCGCCCGCCATGTCGGCCCTTGGGCTAACCAGCGAACAAGTGCGCGCGGCCATCGCGGCAGCTAACGTCAATTCCGCTAAGGGCAGCTTCGACGGCCCGGAGCGCTCGGTCACACTGTCCGCCAATGATCAGATGAAAACCGCCGCCGATTACCGCGCGCTGGTGATAAGTTATAAAAACGGTGCGCCGGTGCTGCTTAGCGATATCGCCAGCGTCGAGCAGGGTGCTGAAAACAGTAAACTGGCGGCGTGGGCCGACACACATCCGGCCATCGTGCTGAGTATTCAGCGCCAGCCAGGCGCCAATGTGATCACCACCGCCGACAGCATCCGGGCAATCCTGCCTGCGCTGCAACAGAACCTGCCGAAATCTGTCCACATCGAATTAGTGACTGACCGTACCGTCACCATCCGGCACTCGGTCAGCGACGTACAGTTCGAGTTATTGCTTTCCGTGGCGCTGGTGGTCATGGTGATGTACCTGTTTTTACGCAATATGGCCGCGACGCTGATCCCCAGCGTGGCCGTACCGCTGTCGCTGATTGGCACCTTTGCTGCCATGTATTTTCTGGGTTTTTCGGTCAATAATCTGACGCTGATGGCGCTGACCATCGCTACCGGGTTTGTGGTCGATGACGCCATCGTGGTGATCGAAAATATTTCGCGTTATATCGAGAAAGGCGAAACGCCGCTCAATGCCGCGCTAAAGGGGGCGGGAGAAATCGGCTTTACCATTATTTCCCTGACTTTTTCACTGATTGCCGTGCTGATCCCGCTGCTGTTTATGGGCGATATTGTCGGGCGATTATTTCGCGAATTTGCCGTGACGCTGGCAGTAGCGATTCTGATTTCCGCCGTCGTCTCGCTCACCCTCACGCCCATGATGTGCGCCCGTATGCTCAGCCATGAATCGCTGCGTAAACAGAATCGTTTTTCCCGCGCCTCGGAGCGGATATTTGAGCGCATTATCGCCACCTATGGCCGCGGCCTGACGGTGGTGCTGCGCCATCAGTGGCTGACGCTTGGGGTGGCACTTGGCATGCTGGCGCTGACCGCCCTGCTCTATGTTTTGATCCCCAAAGGCTTTTTCCCGGTGCAGGATAATGGGCTGATTCAGGGCACGCTGGTGGCGCCGCAGTCGGTGTCATTCAGTAATATGGCCACCCGTCAACAGCAGGTGGCAGCGATTATTTTGCAGGACCCGGATGTGGAGAGCCTGACGTCGTTTATCGGCGTGGACGGCACCAACCCGACGCTCAATACCGGCCGCTTACAGATTGCCCTCAAACCGCTGAGCAACCGCAGTGACAGAGTGAGCGCTATTATTCCGCGTTTGCAGGAGGCCATCGCCAGAGTGCCGGGCATTGCGCTTTATCTGCAACCCGTGCAGGACCTGACCATCGATACTCAGGTGGCACGCACGCAATATCAGTTCACCTTACAGACGCTGACTGCCGATTCGCTCGGCCGCTGGGTGCCACCGTTGCTGGATAATCTGCGCACCCTCCCGCAGTTGCAGGATGTGAGCAGTGACTGGCAGGATCAGGGGCTGGAAGCCTATATCAAGGTAGATCGCGACAGCGCCAGCCGTCTGGGCATCAGCATGACTGACGTCGACAACGCGTTATACAACGCTTTCGCCCAGCGGCTGATCTCCACCATATACACCCAGGCCAACCAGTATCGCGTGGTGCTGGAGCACGATACTGCACAGACACCCGGCCTGAGTGCCTTGCAGGATATCCGCCTGATTGGCAGCAATGGCACCAGCATTCCGCTTAGCACCATCGCTCAGTTTGAACTGCGCAAAACGCCGCTTTCGGTCAACCATCTCGACCAGTTCCTGTCGGCCAGCGTGTCGTTTAACGTAGCCCCCGGCTACTCCCTCGGCGAAGCGGTTGACGCTATAAAACAGACCCAACAGCAGCTGGCACTGCCCGCCGATATCAGCGTTCATTTTCAGGGCGCAACGCTGGCGTTTGAAGCCGCGCTCAGCAATACGCTGTGGCTTATTCTGGCCGCCGTGGTAGCAATGTACATCGTGCTTGGCGTGCTTTACGAAAGCTTCATTCACCCGGTTACTATTTTGTCGACGCTGCCAACTGCGGGCGTTGGCGCACTGCTGGCGCTGATGCTGGCAGGCAGCGAGTTGGACGTGATTGCCATCATCGGCATCATTTTGCTGATCGGTATCGTGAAGAAAAACGCCATCATGATGATCGACTTCGCGCTGGCCGCCGAACGCGATCAGGGTATGACACCGTATGACGCGATTTATCAGGCCTGCCTGCTGCGCTTCAGACCGATTTTGATGACCACGCTGGCGGCGCTGTTTGGCGCATTGCCGCTGATGCTCAGTACCGGTGTTGGCGCAGAACTGCGGCGTCCGCTGGGAATCTGTATGGTCGGCGGGCTGGTGGTCAGTCAGGTGCTGACACTGTTCACTACGCCGGTGATTTATCTGTTGTTTGACCGCTTGGCTCGCCGCCTGCGTCCACACGCCTATCCCCACACAGGATTGCCGCAGCCCGACCCTGAGCGGCCTCCGCGATGAAACTCTTCGCGCTGTTCATCCACCGGCCAGTCGCCACTACGTTGCTGACGCTGGCGATTGTGCTGGCCGGCATACTGGGTTTCCGACTACTGCCAGTGGCACCGCTACCGCAGGTGGATTATCCGGTGATTTCGGTTACCGCCTCGCTGCCGGGTGCTGACCCGGAAACCATGGCAGCGTCAGTGGCGACGCCGTTGGAAAGCACGCTAGGCCGCATTGCCGGTATTAATGAGATGACCTCCGTCAGTACCCTCGGCAGCACGCGTATCACGCTGGAGTTTAATTTTGACCGCGATATCAACGGTGCTGCGCGCGACGTGCAGGGGGCGATCAACGCGGCACAAAGTCTGTTACCCACCGGAATGCCAAACCGCCCGACCTACCGCAAAGCCAACCCTTCCGACGCACCGATCATGATCTTAACGCTGACGTCAGATACCTACAGTCAGGGCCAGCTGTACGACTTCGCCTCGACACAGCTGGCGCAAACTATTTCGCAGCTGGACGGCGTGGGTGATGTCACGGTTGGCGGCAGTTCCCTGCCTGCGGTGCGGGTCGATCTCAATCCTGATGCGCTGTTCAATCAAGGCATATCACTGGATGCAGTGCGTCAGGCGATTGCCGCGGCCAACGTGCGCAGACCGCAGGGTGCGGTGGAAGATGAGAGCCAGCGCTGGCAGATCCGCACCAATGATGCCCTCAAGACCGCTAAAGATTACGCACCGTTGGTGGTTCACGTCAGTAACGGCAATACCGTCCATCTGCGCGACGTCGCCGCCGTCAGTGACGGCGTACAGGATCAGCGCAACGCCGGGCAAACCAGCCTGGGCAACGGTGCCGTCAGACCGGCGATCCTGCTGCTTATCCGCCGCAGTGCAGACGCTAATATTATTGCCACCGTGGACGGTATCCGGGCGGAATTACCCCTGCTCCGTGAGGTGATACCGGCGGCCATCAGTTTGCAGGTGGCACAAGATCGCTCACCCACGATTCGTGCCTCACTTGATGAGGTAGAAACCTCACTGAGCATCGCTGTAGCATTGGTGATCCTGGTGGTGTTCCTGTTCCTGCGCTCGTGGCGTGCGACGCTGATCCCTGCCGTCGCCGTACCGGTGTCGCTGATCGGCAGCTTTGCGGCCATGTATCTGTGCGGCTTTAGCCTGAATAACCTGTCGCTGATGGCGCTGACCATCGCCACCGGTTTTGTGGTCGATGACGCCATCGTGGTACTGGAAAATATTTCGCGGCACATCGAAGCCGGAATGAAACCGATAGAAGCCGCACTGCAGGGTGTCAGAGAGGTCGGATTTACCGTGTTATCAATGAGCTTATCACTGGTGGCGGTGTTTATTCCGCTGCTGCTGATGAGCGGTTTACCGGGGAGGCTGTTTCGCGAGTTTGCCGTGACGCTATCCGTGGCAATAGGCATTTCCCTGTTGGTATCGCTGACGTTAACGCCGATGATGTGCGCCTGGCTACTGCGCCCTTCAGCCCTGCCTCAGCCGCCGAGAAAGCGCGGCGTCAGCCGGCTGTTGCTGCGCATGCAGCAGAGTTATGGTCGTTCGCTGAACTGGGTGCTCAACCATGCGCGCTGGGTCAGCGTGGTGCTGCTCGCGACCATCGCTCTGAATATCTGGCTCTATATTGCCATCCCAAAAACGTTCTTTCCTGAGCAAGACACCGGCCGCCTGATGGGCTTTATTCAGGCAGACCAGAGCATTTCGTTTCAGGCGATGAAAGGTAAAATGTCGGACTTTATCCGCCTGGTCAGCCAGGACAAGGATGTCGCCAACGTCACTGGCTATACCGGAGGTTCACGGACTAACAGCGGGATGATGTTTATTTCGCTCAAGCCGCTGTCGGTGCGTCAAAGTAATGCGCAGGAAGTGATTGCGCGCATCCGCACCGCGGCTTCTCAGGAAGCCGGAGCCGGGCTTTACCTCTCGGCCGTGCAGGACGTGCGCGTCGGCGGACGACAGGGAAATGCCAGTTACCAATACACGCTGCTGTCGGACAACTTGCAGGATTTACGTCAGTGGGAACCGAAAGTCACCGCCGCGCTCAGCGCGTTGCCGGAACTGGCTGATGTCAGTTCAGATCAACAAAATCAGGGCGCGGAGATGCAACTGACTTACGACCGCACCACGATGGCACGCTTGGGCATTTCGATTTCCGCTGCCAATACGCTGCTCAATAACGCCTTCGGCCAGCGGCAGATCTCCACGATTTATCAGCCGCTAAACCAGTACAAAGTGGTGATGGAAGTCGCGCCGCAATATACGCAGGATGTCAGTTCGCTGAGTAAAATGTTTATGATTAATAGCAGCGGGACCTCGGTGCCGCTCTCGTCGTTCGCCACATGGCGACCGGCCAACGCGCCGTTGCAGGTGAACCATCAGGGAATGTCGGCGGCGGCAACGATCTCCTTTAACCTGCCGGAGAGCGGCAGCCTGTCTGAAGCATCCGCAGCCATTGACCGCACCATGACTCAGCTTGGCGTACCTGCAACCCTTCATGGGCAGTACGCCGGTACCGCGCAGGTGTTTCAGGAGACGCTGAAATCTCAGCTGCTGCTGATCATCGCCGCCATTGCCACGGTATATATTGTGCTTGGTATATTGTATGAAAGTTATATTCACCCGCTGACTATTCTGTCGACCCTGCCCTCAGCGGGCGTCGGTGCGCTGCTGGCGCTGGAATTATTCAGTGCGCCGTTCAGCCTGATTGCCCTGATTGGTATTATGCTGTTGATAGGTATTGTGAAAAAAAATGCCATTATGATGGTGGACTTCGCCCTCGACGCGCAAAGACGCGGGCACCTTACCGCCCGTGAAGCGATCTTTCAGGCCTGCCTGTTGCGTTTTCGGCCCATCATGATGACCACGCTGGCGGCGTTGTTTGGTGCGCTGCCTCTGGTACTCACATCAGGCGACGGCGCAGAATTGCGCCAACCGCTTGGCATCACCATCGTCGGCGGTCTGGTCGTGAGCCAACTACTGACGCTTTACACCACGCCGGTGGTGTATCTGTTTTTTGACCGGCTGCGCAGCCGGCTCAGCCGACCATCGCGGCTGACATCACTTGCTGAGACAGATTTATGACTTCATCCCCAGAGATAACAGACGCTACGCCACCCGCCCCGCTCCCACCTTCTGTGCGCTGGCAACTGTGGATAGTGGCTTTTGGCTTTTTCATGCAGGCGCTGGACACCACCATCGTCAATACGGCGCTGCCATCAATGGCGGCCAGCCTCGGAGAAAACCCGCTGCATATGCACAGCGTGGTGGTGGCCTATGTACTGACCGTGGCCGTCATGCTGCCCGCCAGCGGCTGGCTCGCGGACCGCGTTGGTGTCAAATGGGTGTTCTTTTCGGCCATTGTACTGTTTACCCTTGGTTCGCTGCTGTGCGCGCAATCCTCCAGTTTGCAGGAACTGGTGATGTCTCGCGTGGTTCAGGGGATAGGCGGGGCAATGATGGTGCCGGTTGGGCGGCTGACGGTGCTGAAAATCGTTCCACGCAGCGAATATATGGCCGCGATGACCATGGTGACCCTACCCGGTCAGATTGGTCCGCTGCTGGGTCCTGCACTGGGCGGTTTTCTGGTGGAGTACGCCAGCTGGCACTGGATTTTTCTGATTAATCTGCCTGTCGGTCTGGCCGGATGCATCGCGACATTGATGATCATGCCTAATTATCAGATGCAGACCCGACGCTTTGATATCAGCGGTTTCGTGATGCTCGCGGTCGGCATGGCCACCCTGACGCTGGCGCTGGACGGCAGCCGTGGGCTCGGCCTTTCGCCGTGGCAGTTGGTACTGTTGGTGGCGACAGGTCTGGCATCACTGGGGATTTACTGGCTGCACGCGCGCGGCAATCTGTCAGCGCTGTTCTCGCTGCGTCTGTTCCACACGCCAACATTTAAAATTGGTCTGATTGGCAGTTTCCTTGGCCGTATCGGCAGCGGTATGTTGCCGTTTATGACCCCGGTATTTCTGCAACTCGGCATGGGGTTCACTCCCTTCAACGCCGGTCTGATGATGGTGCCGATGGTGCTCGGCAGCATGGGCATGAAGCGCGTGGTGGTTCGGCTGGTGAATAAACTCGGCTATCGGCAGGCGCTGGTCACCGCCACATTATTACTGGCGCTGATCACCCTGATCTTTCCATTCGTCGCCATTTATGGGGCATTCTGGATGATCCCGGTGGTACTGTTCTTCCAGGGCATGGTTAACTCACTGCGCTTCTCCTCAATGAATACGCTGACGCTCAAAGATCTGCCATCGCGTCTGGCGAGCAGCGGTAACAGTTTACTGTCGATGGTTATGCAGCTGTCGATGAGCCTTGGTGTCAGCATCGTGGGGATTTTTCTCGGCCTGTTCGCTCATCAGCAAGTCATTGCCGGCAGCGCCAGTATGCACAGCACTTTTCTTTATTGTTATTTATGCATGTCATTGGTTATCGCCCTGCCCGCCTGGATATTTTCACGCGTACCTGAAGGCGGCCTGAAAAACACCTTAATTGACCGCCGCCGCGCACAGGCCGCTTCACACAACCCAATGAGAAAATCATGAGACCTGGAATTACCGCCAAATTGTTTATGGCCATTTTCTTCACCTGTGGACTGGTGTTAATCACCATGAACTGGGGCGTGAGGATGAGTTTTGAACACGGATTTATCGACTATATCCGTCAAAGCAACGAGCAGCGAATGGAGCTGCTGGCCGACACTTTACAGGAACAATATAAGCAGCACGGCAACTGGGAGTTTTTGCAAAAAAACGACAAGCTGATCTATCAAATCATGCGTTCGTTTGAGCAGAACAGCGGCAGCAATCAGGCGCTGCCACCACAAGGTTGGCGGACAAAATTCTGGATCCTCGACAGTCACGACCGGCGCATTGGCGGTTCCGAAGCAACCATCCCAGCTGACCTGAAAGGTACGCGGCGTATCATGAACGTTGACGGTGTGAATATCGGTACCGTGCTTTCCACGCCCGCCGAGCGCCTGACGCGCAACGCCGATATCAACTTCGACCGTCAGCAGAACCGCACAAGTTGGATCATCGTCGGCTTCACCATTCTGCTGGCCGCCGCCGTCACTTGGCTGCTGTCACGCGGCATGCTGGCACCCGTCAAACGGCTGGTTAAGGGAACGCACCAGTTAGCAGCTGGAAATTTCAGCAGCCGGGTCAAAGTGGACAGTCAGGACGAACTTGGAAAGCTGGCGCAGGACTTCAACCAGTTGGCGATGACACTGGAAAAAAATGAGCAGATGCGGCGTGCTTTTATGGCTGATATTTCCCATGAGCTGCGCACGCCGCTGGCGGTACTGCGCGGCGAGCTGGAAGCCATGCAAGACGGCGTACGCAAGATGACGCTCGACTCGCTGGGTTCGTTGCAGTCAGAAGTCTCCATTCTGACCAAACTGGTGGATGACCTGCATCAGCTATCACTCTCTGATGCGGGTGCGCTGGCCTACCGGAAAGAGGAGATAGATGCGGTACATCTGATTCAACTGGCGGAAGCTGGCTATCGCGATCGTTTCCAGCAAAAACAGCTGAGTCTTACGAGTTCGCTACCGGAAAAAGTCATGCTGTTTGGTGACCCACAGCGCCTGTCACAGCTGTTCAATAATTTGCTGGAAAACAGCCTGCGCTATACTGACGGCGGGGGCGGTTTAGACATTATCGCCAACAAACGGGATAAATCGCTGCGTATTGTTTTTCAGGACACCGCGCCGGGCATTAATGACGAACAGTTGCAGCATATTTTCGAGCGTTTTTACCGCGCTGAAGGATCGCGCAACCGTGCCAGCGGCGGTTCTGGGTTAGGCTTGGCTATCTGCCAAAATATTGTTGAAGCCCACAGCGGGCGGATAAGTGCCAGCCATTCACCTTCCGGCGGCATCTGCATTACTCTCAATCTGCCGCTTTCCATTCCACTTGGACCGAGAAACTGAATGAATTCCTCTGTGATATCCGGCCCTGCGCCGCTGCAAATTTTGATTGTTGAAGATGAGCCGAAACTCGGTCAGCTGTTGGTTGACTACCTCGAAGCCGCCGGTTATGCCACTCAGTGGTTGTCCAACGGCAATGAAGTGGTACCGCTGGTGAAAGCGCATCCGCCCGCGATGATCCTGCTGGATTTGATGCTGCCGGGTATCAGCGGTCTGAGCATCTGCCGTGATATCCGCCAATTCTCCGATATCCCGATCATGATGGTCACCGCCAAAACCGAAGAGATCGACCGCCTTTTGGGGCTGGAGATCGGCGCGGATGATTACATCTGCAAACCTTATAGCCCGCGTGAAGTGGTCGCCAGAGTCAAAGTGATCCTGCGCCGCTGCGTGCGCCCAAGCGACAGCCCGGCCGAAGATTTCGGTCTGCACATTGACGAAGCCTGTTTTCAGGCCAGTTATAAAGGTCACGATTTGGATCTGACACCGGCGGAATTTCGCCTACTGAAAACACTGTCAGTTAAACCGGGCTACGTATTCACCCGGGAAGTGCTCCTGAATAATTTGTACGACGATTACCGCGTGGTCACTGACCGCACTATCGACAGCCACATTAAGAACTTACGCCGTAAGTTAGAGTCTATCGACGGAGATAAAGCTTTTATTCGCGCGGTTTACGGCGTGGGCTATCGCTGGGAAGCCGAGCCTTGCAGGATGGTCTGACGTCCACTTGATGTGCATAAAATGGTAAATCTGGCTTAAGTCTGCCCGTTGGATCACAGTTTTACTGATAAATACCGCTGCCAGAGGATCGCCCGCCAGCGAAAATCCTGTCGTTAACTACACTTATCTCTGGATGAAATCACGCACTGGAGAAATCATATGGCAACGGGTCATTATGATCTTAAAAAAGCAAAGAACGGACAATTTCACTTTAACCTGAAGGCCGGTAATGGAGAGATTATTCTCACCAGTGAGATGTATGCCAGCAAAGCATCAGCAGAGAATGGCATCGCGTCCGTACAAAGCAATTGCACCGATGAGAACCAATTTGAAGTCAAACCTGGCAAAGACGAACAGCACTATTTCGTTCTCAAGGCCAAAAACCACCAGGTAATTGGCGTCAGCGAGATGTACACCACCGACGCGGCGGCGCGTAAAGGCATGGCTTCGGTGATGAAAAGTGGTCCCTCGACCGAGGTCAGGGATCTGACGCACTAATTGAGATCCCATTCCTGGCTTCAACTATTCAGGGGCTAAATTGATCTAAGCCCCTGATCGGTCCAAATACCCATACTAACAGGCTGCTTTTTCCTTTTTCAGACGCTACAATTCGGGCCTTTCGTCGCCCCCTTAGGGACGGCCCTGACTTGCTATCAGACTGAGAATAACTATGTTTACTCCGGAATTACTCTCTCCGGCTGGTTCGCTTAAGAACATGCGCTACGCCTTTGCTTATGGTGCAGACGCGGTTTATGCCGGCCAGCCTCGTTACAGCCTGCGCGTCCGCAATAACGAGTTCAACCATCAGAATTTGGCTATCGGCATCAATGAAGCCCATGAACTGGGCAAAAAATTCTATGTCGTGGTGAACATTGCCCCACATAACGCCAAGCTGAAAACCTTTCTGCGTGATTTAAGACCGGTGATCGACATGGGGCCTGATGCGCTGATCATGTCCGATCCTGGGCTGATTATGATGGTTCGCGAAGCCTTCCCGCAGATGGACATCCACCTTTCGGTGCAGGCCAATGCGGTCAACTGGGCGACGGTGAAATTCTGGCAGCAAATGGGGCTGACGCGGGTGATTCTTTCACGCGAACTCTCACTCGAAGAGATCGCTGAGATCCGTGCTCAAGTGCCGGACATGGAAATCGAAATCTTCGTGCATGGCGCACTCTGCATGGCTTATTCAGGCCGCTGTCTGCTCTCCGGTTATATTAATAAACGCGACCCGAATCAGGGTACCTGCACGAATGCTTGCCGCTGGGAATACAAAGTTCAGCCGGGCAAAGAAGACGATCTCGGCAATATCGTGCATCAGTACGAGCCGATCGCGGTGCGACAGGTGGCGGCAGAAGAAGCGCCTGAATCCACGCTGGGCATCGGCCAACCGACCGACAAAGTCTTTATGTTAGAAGAGGCACTGCGCCCCGGCGAATACATGAGTGCCTTCGAAGATGAACACGGCACCTATATTATGAATTCTAAGGATCTACGCGCCATTCAGCACGTGGAAACCCTGACAAAAATGGGTGTTCACTCGCTGAAAATTGAAGGCCGGACGAAATCCTTCTATTACTGCGCCCGCACCGCACAGGTGTATCGCCGTGCGATAGATGATGCCGCCGCCGGAAAACCTTTTGATCCGACGCTGCTGACCACGCTAGAAGGGCTGGCGCACCGCGGCTACACCGAAGGTTTCCTGCGCCGTCATACCCATGATGCCCAACAGAATTACGAATACGGTTTCTCAGTCAGTGACCGCCAGCAGTTTGTCGGCGAATTTACCGGTAACCGCGTGGACGGCTGGGCAGAAATTGACGTCAAAAACAAATTCAGCGTTGGCGACAGCGTTGAAATGATGACGCCGAAAGGCAATGTACAGTTCACACTCGCGGCATTGCGTAACAAGAAAGGTCAACCGGTGGAGGTTGCACCGGGTAATGGTCACATTGTTTATGTATTGCTGCCAGAAGAGGTCGGTCTGGAGTTAGCTATTTTGTTGCGCAATCTTGAAGATACTGACACACGCAATCCTCACGCTAAAGCCTGAGCGTTAATAATTTCATTAAATAGCGTTAACAATGACGCCACACTACGTGGCGTTTTTTATTGGTCTTTTTTAAAAATAACATCAAAAATAAGAAACCGGTCACATTCATCCTCTGTTTCTTTAGTTATTATCTTTTCGCAATTTACACGAATGATAAATAAATTATCGAACTACACTAAGAACCACCTCCTTGGCCAGCTCAACCTCCCTTGAGCTGGCTTTTCTTATTATATCAACACATCCCATCTCATGAAAACCCATTCAATAATCAAGGCTGATATTGAAACTCGTTAATATCATGATTTAACTTCATCGATAATAAAAAATATATTTCATTATAAAAAAACCATCTTATATTTAGCATTCCGATATTATTCAGCAATTGATAACGCCTGAACGTTCTACTTCATTACCTGATTATTCCGATAGCTTTGATACCGGTTTGTCCTCTATATTTATGGGTAAAAGATAACCCTTGCGACAGACAGGAAGCATTCATGAAGGAAAGTATGCAAGAGACGCCGGGCGCGCTTTTGATTTTAAACGGCAAAGGGGCAGGCAATGAGGCGCTGCGTGAAGCGATTTATGCCTTGCGCGCAGAAGGAACCCGCCTTGAAGTCCGTGTCACTTGGGAACATGGCGATGCAGCCCGCTATCTGGCAGAAGCCGTAGCATTAGGCTGTGAAACGGTGATCGCGGGAGGCGGTGACGGCACCATCAATGAAGTCGCCACCGCGCTGATTAATCTGCCTGAGGAAATGCGTCCGGCGCTGGGTTTATTACCGCTCGGCACCGCCAACGACTTTGCCACCAGCTGCGGTATTCCTGTTGCACTGGATCAGGCGTTACAGCTGGCGATAAAAGGCCGTGCAGTGAACATCGACCTCGCCCGCGTCAATGAAAAACGCTATTTCATTAATATGGCAACCGGCGGTTTTGGTACCCGTATTACCACTGAAACGCCTGAAAAGCTGAAGTCTGCGCTGGGCGGCGTCTCCTATTTCATTCACGGCCTGCTGCGCATGGACCAACTTAAGGCCGATCGCTGTGTAATCACCGGCCCGGATTTCTCATGGGAAGGCGAAGCGCTGGTGATCGGCATAGGTAATGGTCGTCAGGCCGGTGGCGGCCAGCAGATCTGCCCTGAGGCGCTGATTAACGACGGTTTGCTTCAGCTACGTCTGCTGACCTCAGAAGAACTGTTGCCGTCGTTCCTGCGCAGTCTGCTCAACAATGAAGAAAATAAAAATATCGTCTCCGCTCATCTCCCGTGGCTGGAGATCACCGCGCCACATGAAATGACCTTCAATCTTGATGGAGAGCCGCTAACCGGCACTCAATTTCGCATCGAAGTCGTGCCAAACGCTATTCAGTGCCGCCTTCCCCCACAGTGCGAACTGCTGGGCTGATCTTCTTTCACACCGCTTTATCGTTCATTCTCTGTACTGTGATCTGCCTTGCAGTACAGAGCAAATCTGCGCCTTTTTTTGTGATCCTTTCTGTCTTATTTTGATAATCATACTTGTATGGTAGACGTCTAGTGCTTAGATTTACTCTGCCGATGTCGCTGAATAATTCAACGTTGAACTTCCGCGGGCAAAAGAATAGCCGTCTAGTCGAGGCTTTTGTTCATCCAGAATTTATTTGATGTTCTGCGGCGAATTATCAAAGAGTGCAGGGGAATTATGATTAATCATCATAAAGAAAGACCTATATCTGTAAAAAATATGCTGGCTTACGGTGGAGGCGATTTCTTCGGCGGCGGGTGTTTCGCGGTATTAGGCTTGTGGATCATGTTTTTCTATACCACCTATGCCGGATTAAGCCCGGCAGAGGCGGGGGCCGTTATTGCTACAGCCCGCTTGCTGGATGCTTTTTTTGATCCGTTGATGGGATACGTGACGGATAATTTCTACCGCAATAAACTGGGCAGAAAATATGGTCGCCGCGGTTTCTTCTTCTTACTCGGCGCACCACTGATTATGGTGACTTACATTATTATGTGGGTCAGCGGTATGGGTTTCTGGTATTACCTGTTCACATATATTCTCTTCTACGCCGCCTATACGCTGGCAATTGTGCCTTATGAAACGCTGGCAGCAGAAATGACGTCCAGCTTTAAAATGCGCACTAAACTCACTGGTGTGAGGATGTTCTTCTCTACCGGTGCGGCAATATTAGCCGCCTGGCTGCCGGGGCGAATTATTACTTACCTTGGCAAAGATTCTTCCTCATCATTTTTGATTATGGGGGTTATTTTCGGTGTACTGTTTGCCGTCGTGATCCTGATGCTCTACTTCTATACATGGGAACGGCCGATCCCCGTTGACGTTTCCGCACCAAAACTTTCTTTTCGCCGCGACATGAAGCACCTGTTTAGATCGCTGGTGTCGACCATGAAAGTCCGTACCTTCCGCCAGCACGTCGGGATGTATCTGGGCGGTTTCGTCGCACTCGATGTGCTCGGTGCCGTCCTGGCTTACTACCTTATTTTTGTACTCGGGCAAAATGCCGTCACAGCATCGAATGCAATGACATTAATGACATTGGTACAGTTTGTCTGCGTGGCCCTGTTTATTTTCTTGTGCATGAAATTAGGCAACGGAGCCTCATACCGAATCGCACAGTTATTTATGCTCGCGAGCGTCGGGTTATTTTTAGCCATTCACTTACTGCAATTACCTTTTAATATAACGTTGATTTATCTCTCCGTTATATTAATGGGCGTCGGCCGCTCCGGCACCAGTTACGTCTGCTGGAATATCTACAGTTTTATTCCAGATGTGGATGAGATGCTAACCGGGAAACGTCGTGAGGGGATTTTTGCGGGTGTCATGACTTTTGTCCGCAAAGCGGTGCAGGCAGTCGCGTTATTTGGCGTTGGATTGTTATTGCAACATTATGGATTTACCCCAAAAACCAGCACACAGCCCGCTGAAGCGGTTTATGGCATCACGCTGGTATTTGGCACCGGCTCGGTTGTCTTCCTGTTGGTCGGTCTGTACAGCTCAATGAAGTTCAAGCTCACGCGTCATAATCATGGGTTACTGGTGAATGAAATTGAACGTCTGAAGGCCGGTGGCAGTAAAAAGGATGTGACGCCGGAAACCCGTGTAATGGCCGAGCAACTGACAGGCTGGCCATACGAAAAATGTTGGGGTGAAAATAACATCCTTAGTCAGGCAGAAGATATCTCGCCTTTAACCTCCTCTAACATCTCAACCGGAGCCAACCATGCAAAGAATTGAATTCAACCTGATGCAGCAGACTGTCCAGCGTGCCTTGCTCAACGCAGGTCTTGACGAAGACAGTGCGCGAGTGTGCGCGCGCATTCATACCGAATCCAGCTGTGACGGCATTTCATCTCATGGTTTGAACCGCGTGGCCCGTTTTGTGGATTACGTCAAGAAAGGCTGGATCGATATTCACGCCAAACCCGAACTGGAAAAATCACTCGGTACCCTCGCCATTTATAACGGGCATCAGGGGATTGGTATCACCAACGCGTTGTTTGCCGTCGAAAAAGCTACTGAAATGGCGAAAGAACATGGCACAGGGATTGTGGCAATGAAAAACAGCAGCCATTGGATGCGCGGCGGCAGCTATGGCTGGTACGCTGCTGAACAGGGCATGGCGGCCATTTGCTGGACGAATACCGAGTCCTGTATGCCCGCATGGGGCGGAAAAAACACGCGAGTGGGCAATAATCCGTTTGTGATGGCAATTCCGAGAGCTAAAGGACCCATTGTACTGGATATGGCAATGTCTCAATATTCCTACGGAAAATTACAGGTCACCCGACTGAAAAACGAAAAACTGCCCTTCCCCGGCGGCTACGATGCGCAGGGGAAGCTGACCGATGAACCGGGCCCGATCGAAGCATCCAAGCGTATTCTACCCACCGGGTACTGGAAAGGTTCGGGGCTGGCGATTGTGCTCGACGCGATGGCCGCGTTGCTGTCTGCAGGCTCGCCGACCAATGAGATCGACAAGATCGACAAAGGCAGTTGCACCGGTGCCAGCCAGATTTTCATGATTTTTGACCCGTCGCAGTTAGGTGGTGCTGAATTCACTGAGCGCATGGCCGACAGCGTTGCAGATTACGTCAATCAGTCAGAGCCCGCAGAAAACAGCCGCGACGTTCGTTATCCGGGCCAAACGGCAGCCTCAAATCGCGAAGAAAACCGTCGTCTCGGGATCCCGGTCGATGATGATGTATGGAATGAAGTGATGCAGCTGGCAGAGTAGTCCCCTCTTGTTTTTCCTTTCCCCCCACGCCTGCCACCGCAGGCGTTTTCTTTTATATTTTCGGCCTTTCTACTGGCCAAAATGTGATCTTGTCTGGCAAAAAACAATATACATACTTGTATGGTAGTTGTGCTATGACGTATTTATAACCAAAGAAAATACGCCCTACTTTTACTGCAGAAGGTTGTAACCGATGAAGATCGTGAAAGCTGAAGTCTTTGTTACCTGTCCCGGACGTAACTTTGTCACGCTGAAAATCACCACCGACAGCGGCCTGACCGGCCTCGGCGATGCCACTCTGAATGGCCGCGAGTTGCCGGTTGCGTCCTACCTGAAAGATCACGTCTGCCCGCAGCTGATTGGCCGAGACGCCCACCAGATCGAAGACATCTGGCAGTTCTTCTACAAAGGCGCGTACTGGCGTCGCGGGCCAGTAACCATGTCGGCTATTTCGGCGGTCGATATGGCACTGTGGGACATCAAGGCCAAAGCCGCCAATATGCCGCTGTATCAGTTGCTCGGCGGCGCGTCACGCACAGGCGTAATGGTTTACTGCCACACCACCGGCCACTCCATTGATGAAGTGCTGGACGACTACGCCAAACATAAAGAGCTGGGTTTCAAGGCAATTCGCGCGCAGTGCGGCGTGCCGGGCATGAAAACCACCTACGGGATGGCGAAAGGTAAAGGTCAGGCTTACGAGCCAGCCACCAAAGGCATCTGGCCGGAAGAGCAGCTGTGGTCCACCGAAAAATATCTCGATTTCACCCCGAAACTGTTTGAAGCCGTACGCAATAAGTTTGGCTTTGATGAACACTTACTGCACGACATGCACCATCGCCTGACGCCGATTGAAGCAGCACGCTTTGGCAAAAGTATCGAGCAATATCGTCTGTTCTGGATGGAGGACCCAACACCTGCTGAAAATCAGGCGTGTTTCCGTCTGATCCGCCAGCATACCGTCACGCCTATTGCGGTGGGCGAAGTATTCAACAGTATCTGGGATTGTAAGCAGCTGATTGAAGAGCAGTTGATCGACTATATCCGCACCACGCTGACCCACGCGGGCGGCATCACTGGCATGCGCCGGATTGCGGATTTTGCGTCGCTCTACCAAGTACGCACTGGCTCACATGGCCCATCGGATCTTTCACCGGTGTGTATGGCGGCCGCGCTGCACTTTGACCTGTGGGTGCCGAACTTCGGCGTGCAGGAATACATGGGCTACTCCGAGCAGATGCTGGAAGTCTTTCCGCATAACTGGACCTTTAATGACGGCTATATGCATCCGGGAGAGAAACCGGGGCTTGGCATCGAGTTTGACGAAAAACTGGCGGCGAAATATCCGTACGAGCCGGCGCACCTGCCGGTGGCCCGTCTGGAAGACGGTACATTATGGAACTGGTAAGGAAATCGAAAATGAAAAGCGTTGTTATACAACAACCCGGAACGCTGGTGATCGAAGAGCGGCCACTGCCACAACCGGCCGCAGGTGAGGTGCGGGTAAAAGTCAGTTACGCCGGAATTTGCGGTTCTGATGTGCATATTCACCACGGCCACAATCCGTTTGCCAAATATCCGCGGGTGATTGGTCACGAGTTCTTCGGTCATATTGACGATGTAGGTCAAGGTGTTGACGCCGGTCGCATTGGTGAACGCGTGGTGGTTGATCCGGTGGTCAGCTGCGGCCACTGCTACCCCTGTTCTATCGGCCGGCCGAACGTGTGCACTGAATTGCAGGTGATCGGCGTGCACCGGGATGGCGGTTTCAGCGACTACGCCTGTGCACCTGCAGCCAATGCTTATGAGGTTCCGCCAACCATTTCCGACGAGCTTGCCAGCATGGTGGAACCCTTTACTATTGCGGCGAACATTACGGCGTTCCTGAAACCTCAGCCACAAGATACCGCGCTGATCTACGGTGCCGGCCCCATGGGTCTGACGGTTATTCAGGTATTAAAGGGGGTTTATGGGGTGCAAAAAGTCATTGTGGCTGACCGCATTGACGAGCGCCTGGTCATGGCAAAACAGAGCGGCGCAGACTGGACTATCAACAATCAGCATCAGTCCGTGACTGACGCACTGGCAGCTGAAGGTATACGCCCGACAATCGTAGTGGATGCTGCCTGCCATCCGGCGATTTTACAGGAAGCTATTTTACTGGCCTCCCCCGCCGCCCGTATCGGTATGATGGGCTTCTCCGGTGAAGCCAGCAGCGTGACTCAGCAGAGTATTACCAGCAAAGAGATTTCACTGTTTTCATCGCGCCTTAACAGTCACCGCTTCCCGCAGGTGATTGAATGGATGGAGCAGGGAAAAATTGATCCGAAAAAACTGGTGACGCACTGGATGCCCGCGACTGACGTTGAAGCCGCCATGCATTTGTTTGAAAAAGACCAGCGCGCCTGCTGCAAAGTACTGTTGAAGTTCCCGATGAATGGCTGATCCACAACACATTGACTCGCCACATCATTACACAGGAAGGATGCAGCTTCATCCTTCCTGTTTTCTATGTTCTATTTCAACACCTGTAATACCCGTATGTTATTTACTTTATACAACACCGGCAGTACGCATCACTATTATAAATAATACCAAGTGGAGCTTCTATGTTTAAAAACCTACGCTGGATCATCGTATTCCTGTTATTCATGGTTTACATGATTAATTACCTCGACCGTGTTGCACTGTCGATCACAGTACCCATGATAGAAAAAGAGCTGACCATTAACCCAGAGCAATTTGGTTTGATATTTGGCAGTTTCTTCTTCGGCTACGCAATATTTAACTTCCTCGGTGGTTTAGCCGTGGATAAATTCGGCCCGACCATCGTGATGGGGATAGCCGTCGGAATGTGGTCACTATTTTGCGGAATGACGGCCATTGCTACCGGCTTTTATTCCATGCTTATACTGCGGGTATTATTCGGCATGGCCGAAGGACCTATCTGCGCCTCGGCCAATAAGATGATCAACGGCTGGTTTCCGAAGAAACAGGCCGCCACCGCCATGGGTTTACTCAGCGCCGGTTCGCCATTAGGTGGCGCAGTGGCAGGTCCGATTGTCGGTTATCTGGCGATCTCTTTTGGCTGGCGCCCGGCTTTCATGGTGATTGCCTCCATCGGTATCGTCTGGATGGTTATCTGGTTCTTCACCGTGGCGGATAACCCATTAAAAAGTAAACGTGTTTCGCAGAACGAATTACGTTTAATTGATCGGATGAAAAATGAAAATCTGAGCAAGGAAGAAGATTTAGCCCAGGCCGCCCATGGTTTAGGTTATTACCTGCGCCAACCGATTATTCTGGTCACCGCTTTTGCTTTCTTCTGCTACAACTATATTTTATTCTTCTTCCTCAGCTGGTTCCCGGCCTATCTGGTGCAGGCTCACGGTCTGAATATTAAAGAAATGAGCCTGACGACCGTGATCCCCTGGATTGTCGGGTTTGTCGGACTGGCGCTGGGCGGGATTATTTCCGATAAAATATTCAATATTACTGGCCGTCTGTTACTGTCGCGGAAAATAATATTGGTCGTTAGCCTGTTAGCAGCAGCAATTTGTGTTGCTCTGGCTGGTATTGTCACCAGCGTGGTACCTGCTGTGGTGCTGATGTCTATTTCGATCTTCTTCTTGTATACCACCGGTGCGATTTACTGGGCGATTATTCAGGATGTGGTGCATAAATCACGTGTGGGCGGGACCAGTGGGTTTATTCATCTTATTGGCAGCGTGTCTGGAATTATCGGCCCGGTGGTGACGGGTTATATCGTGCAGAATACCGGCCGCTTTGATAGCGCCTTTATTCTTGCCGGTGGCGTCGCCGCTCTCGGTGCCATCCTGGTGTTCTTCGTCATTAAACCCCCTAAACGTCTACCCGCTAATCATGTAACTCAGCTGTAAATCGGTATCTCCGTGGTAATAAAAAACGCCTTCTGATATCAGAAGGCGTTTGTCCATTCATCTTTCTCGTCGCCGTTTCAGCTGAGGTAAAAACAGTCTGCTGTTGACTCAACATAATGTAATGACCCTATCACTGCGTTAACGCTGATTTTTGTCCATTTCTGAAGACCACTGCGCAATCTGCTCGGGGGATAAAAACTCTACCGTTTCACTCTGCTGCCCATCTTGCCCTTTGACAATACTGGCAATACAGGGGAATTTTTCGGGCATCTGCCGTAGCAGTTCTTGTTCCTGCTGATCGGGGCTTAACGTTTCCGTATTGAGAAAATCTTCTAACATCCAGGTACGGTATTGCATTGGGGTTTTCAGTAGCTTCATAAGCCCTCAGAGTCTTTGGCGCGCAAAGAACCGATGCTACAGGATACTGACTGTCATTAAAAAGGGCTGAGTGACTATTTTATGTTATCCAAGACCCGGAATATTCACCCCGAAAATCTGCAAGAGCAGCACGATATTCAACGTAATGATGACCACCGTACCGACGACGGAAACCACTACGGTCAGGCGGTTATTAACGAATTCTCCCATGATGTCGCGCCGGCGGGTAAACATCACCAGGGCAATCATCGGCGCGGGTAATGCCAGACTCAATACCACTTGGCTATAGACCAGAGCGTCGGTAGCATTTACGCCCATCGCTACCACAATAAAGGCAGGCACCATGGTCACCAAACGGCGCAGCCATATCGGAATGCGAAAACCCACAAAGCCCTGCATGATCATCTGACCGGCCATCGTACCCACAACAGAGCTCGAGATCCCGGAGGCAATCAGCGAGATCAGGAACACGCCCGCCGCGCCGAGACCCAACAAGGGGGTCAAGGTATGGTAGGCGGTTTCGATTTCTGCCACATCACTGTGACCGGAGTGGAACGCGCTGGAAGCCATGATCACCATCGCGATATTCACCAGCCCTGCCACTGTCAGCGCAATCACTACTTCGATATTAGAAAATCGCAACACTCTGCGGCGCTCAACCTGATTTTTGACCTGAATGCGGTGCTGGGTGAGACCGGAGTGCAGAAAAATGGCGTGCGGCATCACCGTTGCACCGATGATCCCAACGGAGATAGTCAGCGCCTGGGCATCGGGCAGTTGCGGCATAATCATGCCCATACCGGCGGCAGCCCAATCTACCGGCACGATAAACATCTCCACCAGATAGCAAAGTGCGATGACTGCCACCAGCCCACCAATCATCAGTTCAAGCGGCCGGAAACCGCGCTTTTCCACCATAAGTAAGAGGTAAGTGATGACTGCTGTAACGCCCATACCCGCCAGCAACGGCATATTGAACAACAGCGACAGCGCGATCGCGCCACCAAGGAACTCAGCTAAATCTGTGGCCATCGCCGCGACTTCGCTGACTCCCCACATTCCCCACACTACCGGCTGCGGAAACTGCTCACGACACATCTCAGCCAGATTTTTATTGGTGACGATCCCAAGCTTGGCCGACAGTGCCTGAAACAACATCGCAATCAGATTCGCCATCACCACCACCCACAGCAGCGTATAGCCATATTTCGATCCGGCCTGGATATTGGTGGCAAAATTTCCGGGATCCATATACGCAATCGACGCGATAACCGCAGGGCCGGCAAACAACAACGGGGTCATCATTCCGCGCTTACGCCCGGAGAGCGCATTGCCAATAGCTGCGTTGGTCCGCTCGGTCATTGAGGGGGAAAGATTCACTTCGCGCATTCTGATCCTTGCCCTATACAGGGTGCATTATTGTGCTGTTCGATTTTCATTCGGCAACATCAAATATAGCACTGGCTATACTCTATAGAGCAAGCTCAGTTTAAGCCTGGATTGAGCCATTCTGTATCAAAATATAACGCGGTATGGCAGGAAGGATCCCGCGAGCATAAAGTTTTCCTAAATTTTGCCGAAAATAACACCGTAAAGGATCAACGTATCCATCAACGCGCAGACGTGAAAAATAAGGGACTTATCAAGATGACTGTAATATCTATGGCGGGTAATCAATCTTTTAATTCGCTGTTATCGGCAACCAAAACAACGATAGCACTTCCAGTCACCGAGCAGGCGCAGCAGACCCCGACGACACAATCGGTTTCTGTTACCCTCGGACGATTGGAGGCATCAGACAGTACCCCGGTCTACACCATTACCCGGCCGGTACCGTTATGGGAAAAGGCGTCGGGCGACAGCATCAGCTCAAAAATGGCAGGCAATTTTTCCTCTGCAGCCACCGCCGTACGTTTTCAGGGTCTGGGCGCCGCGTTGCTTAACCGTTTTAGTACTGATAGCAGTAACTTCTCCCAATCGGTTCGGCAGGCGTCCGCCAGTGATGGAATGAATACGGCGAAAAATGCTAACAATCAATTCAGCCTGAGTATCAAAACGGCAAGTGGAACACTGGTTAACGTAATGCTGGGCAGCGATAACGATGGATTAGGCGTACAAATTGAGGTAACCAACGGCAATCTGAATGAAGCTGAACGTGCAGCACTGGCAAAAATGTCGGATGGATTTCAGAAAGCCATTGATGGCCTGACGGAACAACCGCCACGCCTTGACCTCGGCGGGTTAACCAAATTCGATACTTCGGTACTGTCTTCAGTGGACCTGCATGCCAGATTGGCCGCTTCCGAGGGTCAGACGCTGGATTTCCACGCCGATAGCCAGCAGCGCTCGGTGAAATCGACCGGGATCGCGGGCACAGTAGATATCAGCGTAGACATGAGTAAACGCGCACTATTAGGCAACGCCACTCAGCAGCAACAGGCGCTTAACCAGTATTTAAAGCAGTTTGATAGCGCGAAGGTTCGCGGCAACGGCAATGAATCGTTGATGACCATGTTCAAAGACGCCTTCAGTGCTCTGAACAGTAACTATGGCGAAGCTGTCGCGACGCAAAAAAATAGCGCACCAGCACCGATCCACTTTTCCCTGAGTGGCACAGATAAAAACATGCTGACCGGGCTGGCAGATTTCACCGCCTCCGTCACGCAGACGCCGGACAATACCACCAATCCGCTGCGCCCGGATGAAGCCGATACCTTCGCTTATCAGGTATCGCAAACCAGCAGCGTCACAGGTACTAGCGCTATGGACCGGGCTATCAGCCAGAAGCAGCAATCCCATTTGGTGGCCAGCTACCATAAACCGCTGTCCTCAGGACTTAAACTCCACCTGACCACGCTGAAGGATTCGCAAAACTACGAGTACACACAAATAGATGACAAAGCGAAAAGTGCCACCGAGATCCAGTACCGCAAAGGTGCATTGGCCAGCGCAACACTGAACCAGTCAGCCAGTACCTCACTTCACGTATCTAGATACATAAAAGGATCTCTGGAATCAGATGCCACCCACCCAGAGCAAACCGCCAAATCCGTGGATTTACTCGGTATGCTGCAATCAGCCTGGGAAAAGGACAATACCCGCATGTCATTTGATACTTACCTAAGCCAGCACACTCTGCCGGACTTCAGCACTCTGGTATTGTTACAGACGGATCCTTTGAAGATGAGTCAAACCGAAGAGAGTACCTCTGCGGCGTGAAATAACGCACAGGTATAAGTATCAGCGCGGTAGATCCCCGCGCTTAAGAAACGAAGCCTATCTCATGCGAAATGCGCTGCGCGATATCTTGAATGGCGTTGACCAGCGCTTTTGCGCCCACGTGCTTAAGCTTGGCCGTTGGCAAAGAAACGGAGACGCTGTACTTAACGTTATGATGTATATCAAAAACGGGTGCAGCAATGCAGGACACGCCAAGCTCTTTCTCTTCTCTGTCCATCGCTAATTTCAGCCGACGGATATCCTCCAACTCTTCGAGCATTTTGGGCAGTTCGGTGATCGTATTTCGGGTGAAAGCCTGAATCACCTCTCGGTGTGTAAGCCAATAATTCGCCGCAAACTGACTTTTCTCGTAGGCCATAAAAATCTTGCCCATTGCCGAGCAGTAAAGCGGCATGTGCTGGCCAATATAGGCACGGGTACGCATCATCCCAGTGGTCGGTTCAAGCTTGTAAATAAGGAGAATGTGGTCATCTTCCCGGGTCGAAAAATTAACTGTTTCTCCGGTGATCAAATTCAACTGTTCAAGATGCGGTGCGGCCACATGGATGATATTGAGCGAAGACAGCGCTTTTTGTCCGATAGAGATGAGTTTCGTCGTCAAGCGATAACTGCCCGGTGAGGGGGCTGGCGTCACGTAACCGCTGGCATGGAGTCCCTGCAACAGGCGATGGACCGTGCTTTTATTCATTTCGGCCAACTCAGCTAAATGGGCAAGCGGGCATCCGTTAGGAAAATTGCCCAGGATCTCAATCAACTGAAGGCCCCGAAACAGGCTCTGGCTACCCAGAGTTTTCTCTTTTTTAGTTTTGTCGTCATCAGTTGTTATCAAATTCATCCCTCGCATCCTTTACTTGCAAAAATATCAGACTAGCACGCTTCACGCGGTGAAGAGAAAGTGTGTTACCGGTCACATTTACGCAACATAATATTTAACTAATTGATTTTTAAATAAAATAAAAACATCCTCTTCTTTGATTATTTCTAATATTGCGCATAGTATTTTTGAAATCAGGTTTCGCATACTGAAATGCACAGTGCGATAGTAGACCAGACATTCAGTACTTTCTATTTTTTTGGTAAACCAGCATGGCGTTAAAAAGGGCGTGTAAAGATGCAAAACGACAATCATCCGGGCAACGATCGGCCAATTTTGTCTCTTAACCACATTGTTAAACGCTTTGGCGGAAACCTGGCGGTCAATGACGTCAGTCTGCAGGTTATGCCCGGCGAGGTATTGGCGCTACTGGGTGAAAATGGCGCAGGCAAGTCCACGCTCATTAAAGTGCTGGCCGGCGTTTATCAACGAGACGGCGGTGAGATTTTATTTCAAGGTCAAAACATCAGCTCAGCAGCAGAGCTAAAAAGCGGATCCAGGCAGCCGATCGCTTTTATTCATCAAGACCTCGGACTGATTGAATGGATGACCGTTGCCGAAAATATGGCACTGGTCATGGGTTTTCCACGCCGAATGGGGCTGATTAACTGGAAGGCTATCCGCCAATGCGCGCTCGATGCGCTGAAAGACGTGGGGATTTTGCTCGATCCTGATGCTCGCGTGTTCGAACTGTCGCGCACAGAAAAATCACTGCTGGCAATCGCCCGTGCGGTGGCAGTGAACGCCGAACTGCTGGTGTTGGACGAACCCACCGCCTCACTGCCTGCCAACGACGTCAGGCATCTGTTTGCAGTGATAAACCGCCTGCGGGACAAAAAAGTCGGCATGATTTATGTCACACATCGGCTGGATGAAGTGATCGAAATTGCCGACAGCGTGTGTGTCATGCGCGACGGACGCTATGTAGCAGGCGGCAAAACGTCTGAATATTCCCTGCGTGATTTGGTTCATATGATTGTCGGAGAGAGCGTCGATGAGGACCAGCGTGAACCCCTGCCAGTCAATAAGCCTCCCGTTTTACAGCTGCATGACGTTGCTGTCGGTGAAATCGGCCCCGTCTCTTTTTCCCTGCAACCAGGTGAAATGCTGGCACTGGCAGGGCTGAGAGGTGCAGGTCAGGAAGAGATTGGGCGCTTACTTTTTGGGTTGCGTGAAACCAACGCAGGCAGCATTACTTTCCGCGGCGAACGTTACGAGGTGAACACTCCGGCTCAGGCGATCCAGAGAGGCGTATCTCTCGTGGCCGGCGACCGTACAGGTGAGAGCCTGGTAATGACCATGAGCGTCAGGGAAAACCTGTTTCTTAACCCCTGCACCGTCGGACACAAACTGTTTTCGCGCTACAGCAACCGCCAGGAAATAGCCGCGAGTTGGTGGAAAGTGCAACTTTTTGATATTCGGCCAAAAGACGTTAATACCACCATCAGTGCCCTCTCGGGAGGCAATCAACAAAAAGTGGTTATGGCTCGCTGGATGAACCTCAACAGCCCTCTGCTTATTCTCGAAGATCCTACCGCGGGCGTTGACGTCGGTGCGCGTGCAGAAATCTATAATCTGCTGAATAAGTCACTCGCTGAAGGCGTTGCGGTATTGATTATTTCCACCGATTTCGAGGAGATAGCGCACATCTGCAATCGTGCGCTGGTCTTTAACCGCGGCAAAGTTGTCGGCGAGCTCAAAAATGAACGCGTCTCGTTTGCGAATCTTTTGGAGTTGGCATCTGCCAGCACAGGGGAAACAATCGCAACATCCTGATTTTACTTTTCAACCACCGATTCTATCTGGCGAAAGCGTTTAATAAGAACCATGAGGCGTAAAATGTCATGTCAAAAACATCTGTAAAATCAACGGCGCTGGAACAACGCGTCAACTTTCGTGAGCATGGCGCTGGCGCATGGAGTATGCAGATCCTCACCCGTTACGGTCTGCTGCTGCTGTGCATCGTACTGGTGATTTTCTTCTCTCTGACGACGCCGGCGTTTGCCTCAATGCTCACTCTGCAAGCCATTCTTTCGAGCAAGTCCAAAATTGCTCTCCTGGCGCTGGCAGCAACCATTCCGATGATTGTCGGAAAAATTGACCTCAACGTCGGCTTCGGCATTGTGCTTTGGCACATTCTGGCCATCACTCTTCAGGTGCAGTACGGCTTTTCGTGGGAGTTTGCCGTATTAGCTGTGCTGGTGCTTTCAGCACTTTACGGGCTGCTGAACGGTATTTTAGTCGCGCTGGCCGATATCGACAGCTTTGTTGCCACGCTGGGTTCTGGCACGGTTATCTACGCCATTGCCCTTTGGCACTCTGGCGGACGCCAGATAGTCGGTGATCTGCCCGATGCCTTTACAGCCATTCATCATACTGAGATTGCAGGCATTCCGATTGTTGCCTTCTATGTTCTTCTGGTCGCCGTGGTTTTGTGGCTGGTCACCGAACACACACCGCTTGGGCGCTGTATGTATGCGGTTGGCGGCAATCCGGCTGCGGCAAGGCTGAATGGCATTTCAGTCACTCGCTACACTATCGGCGCCTTTATTGCCTCCAGCGTATTGACCGGTTTCACCGGCGTATTAATTGCCTCCGAGCAGGGTGTGGGCCAGGCCAGCGTCGGCATGGACTATCTATTACCGGCGCTGGTCGGCGCCTTCTTAGGCAGTACGACCATCAGACCCGGACGCGTCAACGTCTGGGGAACGGTGGTCGGTATTACCGTGCTGGCGATCGGCATTGCCGGTATCCAGCAGTTTGGCGGCGACTTCTGGGTCGAACCGCTGTTCAACGGCGTTACGCTGCTGCTGTCCATTACTATCGCGGGCTACGCCCAGCGCCGCCGGCTGCTAAACCAGAAAGCGGTGCAACGTAGTCAGGCTGTCATTAAAGAAGAGTCGTCCCCTACCCCATAAACCGATATATGACCTTAAGTCGCACTGGAGAAAAACAATGAAATCAAAAAACCTCTTCGTCGGAATTGTATTAAGCAGTGCCCTGTTCAGCGCCCCTGCCGCATGGGCAGATGCCTATCTGGATCAGGCTAAACTGGCGGTAGAAAAAGCCACAACGCCGGTCACTCAGTGGGACGGTCCGACTACCGGGCCAAAATTGGTGGCGGGTAAGCGCATCATCTTTATCGCCTCGGATATGAAAAACGGCGGCGTTCAGGGCGTACAGCAGGGAATGAGTGAAGCCGCCGCCGCCGCCGGATGGAAGCTTGAAACCCTCGATGGCGGTGGCTCTATCAAGGACCAGCTCTCATCCCTGAATCAGGCTATTGCGCAAAAGCCTGACGGTATCGTGATTGGTGGGTGGAATCCTAACGTGGCAAAAATTCCGCTGAAAAAAGCCATCAGCGAAGGCATCACACTGGTTGCCTGGCATGCCGTGCCTGAGCCTGGCCCAATCCCTAAATACAATGTTTTCTACAATGTGACCTCCGACTCAAACCAGGTATCACAAATAGCGGCACAGTACGCAGTAGTCAAATCGAACGGTCAGGCAAAAGTATTGATCTTCACTGATTCGCTTTACCAAATTGCCCTTGATAAGGCCAACGTGATGAAGAAGGAGATTGAGAAGTGCAGCGGTTGCCAGGTGCTTGAGTTCATCGATACCCCGCTGGCGGATACGGCCAACCGCATGCCGTCAATGACGTTTAGCCTGCTGCAAAAATATGGCGATAAGTTCCAGTACGCGCTCGCCATCAATGATCTCTACTTTGACTTTATGGCACCGTCGCTGAAAACCACAGGTAAAGGCGGTGATAAAGCCCCGTTTAACATTTCTGCCGGTGACGGCTCAATCTCTGCCTATCAGCGTATTCGCTCCGGTGATAGCCAGTCAGCCACGGTGCCTGAACCGCTTAAACTGCACGGCTGGCAACTGCTGGATGAATTGAATCGCGCCTTCGCCAAACAGCCACCTTCAGGTTACGTGACGCCGGCGCACCTGGTTACTCGCGACAATATTGGCAACGACGGTGGTAAAAATAATATGTTTGACCCACAAAACGATTATCAGGGTCATTACAAAACCATCTGGGGCGTGAAGTAATGTGGAATAAGGTTGCGTCTGACCTGAGCACACCGGCGGTTGCACTGGATAATAAGCCAGAGAAGCTATGCTCACCGGCAATCTGGGCTGAAGGCCCAGTATGGTTGCCGCGCGAAAATGCGCTTGTGTTCAGTGATGTTAAAGGCAACCGCATGTTTCGCTGGTCGGCGCGCGACGGGGTCAGCCTGTTTCGCGCCTCGTCCAACTTTGCCAACGGCAATGCCCTTGACTCTGAAGGACGGATCATCAGTTGCGAGCACGGAAGGCGAGGGATCAGCCGCACCGAACACAACGGTGAGATCACCATGTTAGTTGATCGGGTTGACGGTAAACGTTTCAACTCGCCCAACGACGTGGTGGTGCGTTCTGATGGCACCCTCTGGTTTACCGATCCTCCCTACGGCATCATTAATGATGAAGAAGGGTATAAAGCTGAAAGTCAGGTGATCGGCTGCTACGTCTACTGTTTCGACCCGCGTGATGCTTCGTTGAGCATTGCGACCAGCGACGTACAACGTCCTAACGGACTGGCATTTTCGCCGGATGAAAGCCTGCTCTACGTCGCCGACATGTCAATTGTTGACTTCCCTACGTTGGGTCGCAGAGAGCTGAGAGTCTTTCCTGTTGAGGAAAACAAACTGGGAGTCGGGACGTTTTTCGCACAGGTTGAACCTGGCATCCCGGACGGATTCTGCGTTGACGGTCAGGGCAATATTTTTTGTAGTTGCGAAGATGGCGTTATTATTTTCGACCCACAGGGAAATCAAACAGGGAAAATTCCGGTGCCGGAACGGGTGTCCAACTGTACGTTGGGCGGCGAACACCGCAATGAGCTTTATATTACTGCTACCACCTCGCTCTACCGTATCCGCTTGACGTCTGCATGACCCGTTTGGTGAGCACATGGCGCTCACCAAACTCGTTTTTCGCCAAAAAATGCGGGGTTAACGCCCAATACCTCAGAAGGATTATTTTAGGAACGCTTTAAAAACGCGGCCAATTTTGTGTTGATCCCTTCAGTTCTTTACTTGAGTATCATTACTTAAAATAATCTGGATACAACAAGACACACAATGAAACCTTTTCCGCATCATGCTCTGCTGTTCATTGGCATATTTTCATTCTGTGCCAGTACCTCTGCAAAAAATTTAGAAGACTTTAACCATTTACCTGCATCGTATGGTGCGTCGGCAGAACTCTCCGTTGAACCGAATTTACTGGCTCAATTTAAAGATAAACCATTCGTTTGCCGCAGTGAGGCAAGTTTTATACCGAAGGAAAGCCCCGCCGCGGCGGATGCTTTCCAGCATCTGGTTGAGTATGTTTCCGCGGGCGATCAGGTAGAAAAATTCTGGATGGATAAAGATCACAGAGCGAAACGCGAAGATTTGCTCGCGGCCGCGCTGAAGGAAGGAGGCTGGAAGGCCCGATACCTCAACAGCGCATGGACGTTACGTTATCCTGCCAACCCCAAAGAAGTCGCGGACGCCAACGCTGAACTCCAGAAGCTTGTTCAACAAGGTATTCCCATTGTGGTTTCCCACTATGCAGCCTCTCTCTATGGCAGGGATTACAAAACAATGTATGAATTACTGTCTGCCGCGGTTGATCACGGCAGCCCGGACGCGATGACATCGGCGGGCGGAAATATTGTTCCGCAAGCCAGGGAGCTACACCCTATCGGCAGAAAAATGCTTGAATGCGCGGTTGAACAGGGCTTTGCTCCCGCCTACATAAGCCTTGGTCAACTGGCATGGATGGAGGGACGTCGGTTAGATGCTTACCGGCTGTGGGAAAAAGGCATCAACGAAGGTTGTGCCGCATGCAGTGAACGCCTGGAGTCAATTGGAAGAGTGCGTCGTGGCTACACCTCCGCAACGTCTATGCTCGAACTGGTCCCAGAGCTTGCAGCCATCAATGCATTCTACGAAAACAATTTTTTTTACAACATTAGCGGGCTACCTGACTTTAAGCGCCCCCTTCCAGATAAACTAAAGTTTCACCTGGATGATAAAGAGCTCTTAAAACTGCTGAAATTAGAGCAGCGTTAATCTGTGATTAAATGCCCTTACTATGAGGGCAGTATCATTTCGACGGGATCGCTAAAAAGGGCATAGCACTCCAGCGAGTCTATTTACACAGTCTTGTTGCCCGAAAGCTCAGTCGTTTTTCTTACTGCGGTCATCACACTGCGCTGTAATCCGGCGGCAAAATCGCTGTTGTTAAGTTCATACAAACCGTTGATCCCTACGCCTGCGGGCGAGTTATTGATATCCATTAACTGACGCGGGTGCTTGTCGCTGATTTTCAGCATTTCTACGCCACCGATCAGATTTTCCCACACCACTTGGGTCGCCTGCGGGCGAGATAATCCGCTCAGAACACCGGCATCGGCCAGCGATTCGATAAAATAATAAACATAATTGATCCCGGCGACCGCAAAGCCAGTGAAAGCATCAATCAGGCGCTCTTCCAGCAACATGACTTTGCCAAAACTTTCCAGAAAAGGCATCAGGGGTTTGGCTTCAACCTGCTGATTAAACACCACGCCACTGTAACCGTAACCAGTATCGGTCAGGGTATTTGGGATCATCCGCACGATCGGACGTGTGGCCCCGAACAGGGCCGCAAGCCGTTCTAGTGTTACCCCGGCGATAATCGAAATAATCGTCGCCTGTGGTGAGGCGTACTGGCCGATATGGCGGGCGACGCCGTCAATATCATCCTGCGGACGCACGCCAATCACAATGTAATCTGCGGCAGCAAGGGCCTGGTTTTCACTGTGCGTTGAACTCAACTGATAACGTTCGCGCAGCGTGGCGATTCTCCCCTGATCGATATCCGCAAGCGTAATATTCCCCGCAGAAACCGCCTTGCGGCTCAGTGCAGCGCGGATAATCGCTTCTGCCATCTGACCGGCACCGACAAAATGAATTTGACTCATGGATGACTCCGTTAAGGTGAAAACAGGGTGGGCATTATTCCTTCAACGATCTCTCCACCAGCGTCGCCCAGATGCCGATACCCAGCGGGATCAGATCGTCATTAAAGTCGTAACGGGCATTATGCAGCGAGGCCGAAGGCTTAGTACCATCAGCGCCCAGCCAAAAATAAGCGCCGGGACATCGCTCAAGCAAATAGGCGAAATCCTCCGCGGCCATCGACGGTGCGTTGTTGAAATGTACCTGCTGAATACCAGGGGTGTTCTCCGCCGCTTCACGTAAAATATTGGCCTGTTCCGGATGGTTTTTGGTCACCGGATAACCGAATTCCCAACGAACTTCCCCTTTCACGCCATAGGGCAGCGGCACGGCGTTGACGTACTCTTCAATCAGCCGCCAGCAGGTCTTACGCGTTTCATTGCTCAGGCAGCGCAAGGTGCCGGACATATGCAACGTCTCGGGGATAACGTTAATGGCTTCGCCTGCCTGAAGTTGGGTAAGGCTGATCACCGTCTGTTCCAGCGGCGACAGACGGCGTGAAATCAAACTTTGCAGCGACAGAATCAACTGCGCCCCCGCTACCACCGGATCTGCACCCAGTTCAGGCATTGCCGCATGGCAGCCTTTACCGGTCAGCGTGATGTAGAAATTGTCCTGTGAAGCCATCATTGGCCCCTGACTTACCGCCACGTCCCCCACCGGCAAACCCGGCCAGTTGTGCATAGCGTAAACGTCCCGCATCGGAAAACGTTCAAACAGCCCTTCATTGACCATCATCTGCCCGCCTCCGGCGTTCTCTTCGGCAGGCTGAAAAATAAAATATACGGTGCCACGAAAGTGGCGGGTTTCACTCAGATAACGTGCGGCACCCAGTAAAATAGCGGTATGACCATCGTGGCCGCAAGCGTGCATCAAACCGGGATTCTGAGAAATATGGCCGAAATCGTTGAGCTCCTGAATCGGCAAAGCGTCAATATCTGCACGCAGACCAATCGATGGCCCGTCGCCGTTACGCAACGTCGCGACGATGCCGGTTTCGGCGATCCCGCTGTGCACTTCAAGACCAAAAGAGACCAGCAATTCATTGATTTTTTGGGCCGTATTCTGTTCTTTCAGGCCCAACTCAGGCCGGGTATGGAAATCCCGGCGCCAGACCTTTGCCTGGTCAATAATGTGTTGAGAAATGGCAGCCATAGATCCTCTGTGGTGATCTGTAATGATATGCAGGTGATTTTTTCAGAAGGTGCATGTTGCGAAACAACAGCCTCACAAAACCTGTTTCTTACCGAAATAGATCCTTGCCAGCCCTTCTTTTGTAACTTCAACCGCGTGTTCCGAGCTGAGTGAGACATGGTGTTCAATTAATCGCGCACCCTTTTCTACATCGCGATGACGTAGCGCAGAAATAATTTCGACATGCTCATCGTAGGCATTAATGCGACGGCTCGGTGTTTCCAGATCAATACGCCGGAAGAAACGAATTAAGGCGTTAAGGCTGTCGAGCATTTCGTACAGGCGCGTGTTTTGTGAAATACGGGCGATTTCCATATGGAACCGCTCATCAGCGCGGGCAATGTCAGACCAGTCGGTGATTTCACTGGCGTCGAGCTGCTTTTGGCTGACCTCCTCCCAGATCGCGGCGGTTGCAGCAATATTTTCGTCGCTGGCACGCTGGCAGGCAAAGCGGAATGTCGCCTGCTCAATGACCATGCGCACCTCATACAATTCCCGCACGCCTTCCGGCGTAATATCCCGTGCATAAAATCCGCGATTGGGTACAAAACTCATAAAGCTGTCTTTTGCCAGGCGGGTAAGCGCCTCGCGCACCGGCGTTCTCGATACGCCCAGCTGACCGGCAAGCTCAACTTCATTAACACGCTCACCAGGGCGAAAATGGTAGTCGATAGCCAACAGCTTCACTTTCTCATACACTTTTTCTACGCTATCCGCACTGCGGGACTTTTTCTTGGGAACGACCACGTTGCCTCCTTTCTGCTTAATTTTCTGATGACGCTATTATTTTTTGTTTTTTAGAACGTATTTTTAAAAAATCTAAGCAGACGTAAAATGTCAGATAACGTTTTAATTGATAACACAGTGATAAAAGTGGCTCAACACAAGATTGCATACACTTTTGCACTCACTTAAATAACCTCTTATTTTTCATATTATTAATCATCATATAATCTTTAAAACGTTGTTATTCCCTGATGGAAACCTTATTTGCACTATTGCAGTGCGGGTATTGCCCTAAAAAAGTGAAATAATTGAAAACGTAAACATAAAATTTAATTAAAATGAAAAATAAACCCTCTGGCATCACTGGTTATTTATTTATCTGCGATCGACTCACTCTGTTTTTCTTCACTATTTCCCCTTTTTTCTCCTCTCTCCTGATCCCTGCCATGGGCACATTGCGCACATGGCATAGAACTTGCCTGTAAACATAAGTGTATGCACTTGTATATTAACTTCAGTGTGCACACTTTGCGTCATCCCAGGGAACTCACACGCCAACTCACGTCAATAAAAGCCGGAGATACACAATGAACACTCGTTTTCGCCGTAACCTCGTCTGGTCTGCAATGACCAGCATGACCAGCATGACCATTTTGTGCGTGGTTCATCCCGCCTTCGCTGACATCAAGCTGGGTGCGATCCTACCGTTGACCGGCACCAGCGCCAGCATTGGCGAAGACCAGCGTCGCGGCATTGAGCTGGCCGTGGAAGATCTCAATGCCAAAGGTGGCGTCGCCGGGCAAAAACTGGATGTCGTGGTAGAAGACTCGGCGGGAAGCCCTGTCACCGGACTGAATGCGGTCAGAAAATTAACCCAGGTGGATAAAGTCCCGCTGGTTGTAGGCGATTTCTCCTCCAGCGTGACCATTCCTGTCGGCCAGTTTCTGGTGAAAAACAATCTGGTTCACATCAATATTTCCGGTACCAGTGCCGATGTACGCAAAATTGGTAAATCGTCTTACAGCGTCATCGGGCTGGATGATCTGTCCGCCCGCTTCTCCGCAGAGGATGTCTGGAAACTGGGTTATCACAACGTGGCCTTTATCGCACCGGACGGTGCTTACGGGCAAGGAATGGCACAGCAGTTTAAACAGGCGTTTGAAAAACTGGGCGGGAAAGTGGTCGCTAAAGTACTTTACACCAGTGGTCAGCCTTCTTACCGCCGTGAGCTGGAGCAGATATCTCGCGCCAAACCTGACGCCTACGTCTATACCACGTACGGTCAGGATGCCATTGTCCTGAACCGCGAATCCTGGGAGCTGGGACTTGCTCACACGCCGTGGTACGGCATGTATCTGACCATGGCGATTGCCGATTCCCCGGCGCAGTACACCAACGGGCAAATCGGCATGGAAGTGTCGGGTATGGCGCAGAAAACCGAAGGTCAGAGTTACACCGAGAATTATCAGAAACGCTTCCATGAAAAACCGCGTTCCGTTTACGGCAGCTACGCCTATGACAGCATCATGCTGGCTGCCGCAGCCATCAATAAAGCGCAAAGCGCCAGCCCGGCAGCGTTGGTCGCAGCAATGAAAACCGTGGCGCCGCAGTTCACCGGCCTCACAGGGACACTCAATCTTGACGCTGATAATCAGCGTCAGTCCCAGCCGTACCTGAAAGTGAAAGCACTCAGCGGCGAGCCTGTGGCACGTTAACACACGACGGCGCGATCGCTTCCTTATGTCACTTTGTTCAGGAAATCACCATGTTTCAGTTTATCGTTGATACGTTGATCCGTACGGCAGATTTATCACTGGTTGCCCTCGGGCTCAGCCTGGTTTACGGCCTGGTGCGGTTTGCCAATATCGCCCATGTACAGTACGCCATGGTGGGGGCTTTTCTGACCGCCGGTGGCCTGAAAATGGGGATGCCATTTCCATTGGCGGTACTGTTTTCTGCCCTGTTGTGCGGCATTTTAGCCGTACTGCTTCACCACTGGGTGTTTCAGCGTCTGATCCGCGCCGGGGCAGCTAACGCCATGATTGGCTCCCTTGCGGTATCGATGGTGATGATTGCGTTAATGCTCGGTGTCGAAGGATCGGCACCCGTCAGCTACAACCTGCCTGTCAGTCACATCTTGCAGTGGGGAACAATCCGTCTCTCCGTCGATGAGTGCTGGAGCCTCGGCACCACCGTTGTCATCATTCTGATTTTCAACGTTCTGCTGTTTTTCACGCCTCAGGGCCGCTCCATCCGTGCGCTGGCCAGTAACCGCGAACTGGCGGCAGCATGCGGGCTGAACGCCAACGCCATCGTACATACCGTCAATATGATTTCCGGCATGATTGCCGCCGTCGGAGGCTCACTGATCGCCATGACCAGCAGCGCCTATATCAATCAGGGGAATGATCTGATGCTGCCGGTGCTGGCCGCTGCAATTCTTGGCGGACTGGGTAATCCGATGGGAGCGATCCTGGGCGCATTACTGATTGCCGTTACTGAAACGCTGGTCACCAACATCAACTGGGGAGGGTTGTACGGCCAGGAAATGGTGTTCATGCCAACCACCTGGATTAATGCCGCCTCCTTCGTGATGTTGCTGCTGGCTCTCTTGTTACGCCCCTATGGCTTATTCAACCGGGAGGTGCGCCGTGTCTGAATTTCTGCTGCATATTCTTTGCATCGCAGGTATCTACGCGATGATTGCGCTGGCCCTGAATCTCCAGGCCGGTTACGCAGGCCTGCTCAATTTTGGCCACATTGCGTTTGTCGGTATCGGCGCTTACGCCATCGGGATCGGCAGCCAGTTTTCACTGCCACTCTGGGTGGTGATCCCCGCAGGGATCGCACTGGCGATGGTCGTCGCCGCTGCAATGGCGCTGCTCGGACGCCAGCTTTCCACCGACTATTGGGGAATTGCCACGCTGGCACTGGCAGAGATCATCCGTATTTCGGTGATCAATGAAGAAGAGTTTACCGGCGGTGGTCAGGGCATTGGCGGCATTATGGCCCCGTGGGCGAGCGGCGAACAACGGCATGACGTGATGATCTTCGCCGTACTGATCCTGCTGTGTATCGCCCTTTGCACCTTTATTTCCCTGCGTTTCGCTTCCAGCCGGTTCGGACGTGCCCTGCGTCTGATGCGCGAACAACCTCAGTTGGCGATGTGCATGGGCTACTCTCTGTTGTGGCTGAAATGCCGCGCACTGATGTGTAGCGCGATCATGTGCGTTATCGCCGGGATGCTCCTCGCCTGGTACACCAACTATGTCAGCCCGGATTACCTGCTCTCTTCTGAGACGTTCCTCATCTGGAGCATGGTGATGATCGGCGGTATCGGTAATGTGCGCGGCGTGCTGGCCGGGGTGCTGGTCGTTGAAGGGTTGTACAATTTTATTCCTTTCGCCAAAGATCTGCTGCACATGAGTTCTGACTTAACCGGTGCACTTCGGCTCGGGCTGGTTGGGCTGGTGATGCTGATCGGTTTGTTATTGCGTCCGGGCGGTATTCTCCCGGAGAAACTGAGGATCCTGCCATGACCACATTGCTCACTGTAGATGACATCAGCAAAGCATATGGCGGCAATCAGGTGCTGAAATCGGTCACGTTTGACCTTAAAAAAGGTGAAATTCTGGGATTGCTGGGGCCGAACGGTTCGGGCAAAAGCACCCTGCTTAACGCCATTTCAGGATTTACGTCCATCGACAACGGCACCATTAACGTCGGGACGGAGCGCATCGACAAGATGCCGCCGCATCGCATCATCAGAACCGGTATTGCGCGCACTTTCCAGCTACCGGCGATGCCGGCAAAAATGACGGTGATGGAAGTGGTGATGTCGGCGGGAACGCGGCATCACGGTATCTGGAACGGGCTGTTGTCGCTGCCATCAGGACGGCGCGCAGAACGAGAAGATAGCGTAAAAGCCACGGCATTACTCGACACCCTGTTGCTGACTCACGTTCGGGATTTGCCTGCCGCTGCGCTTTCCGGCGGCCAGAAAAAACTACTGGGCATTGCCTGTGCGCTAATGGGTGAACCGAACATTCTGATGCTGGATGAGCCGATGGCCGGTGTTCACCCTAACTTGCGTCAGGAGCTGGTTGAAACCTTGATCTCCCTGAGCCGTCAGGGCATTTCGCTGATTATCATCGAGCATGACATGCATTTTATTAAGTCACTCTGTCAGCGCTGTATCGTACTGGATCGCGGGCACATCGTCGCCAGTTGCCACCCTGACGATCTGTCTAAAAATCAAGATGTACTGGATGCGTATCTCGGACGCGGAAACCGCACGTTGAAGGAGGCAGTATGATCAGACTCAATGATGTTGTCGCCGGTTACACGCCGGGCGTCGATATTTTACAGGGAATTTCGCTGGACGTTTCGCAGGCGGAAATCGTGACGCTGCTGGGACCCAACGGCTGCGGGAAATCCACCCTGCTCAAATGCATTGCAGGGTTTCTGACCCCACGCCGTGGCGAAGTTCAACTGAACGGGCAACACACCGCTGATATCCCAATTCACCGTAAAGTCCGCGAGTGTTCGCTGGGGTTTGTGCCTCAGTTGGATAACGTTTTTAACAGTCTGAGCGTGGCAGAAAACCTGCGAACTGGCGGGCAGTTTTTGCCGCCGATGAAACGCAAAGCGCGTATGGAGCAGCTTTGTGAACTCTATCCGCTGTTGCGTAAAAAATGGCAGTCACCGGCCTCAGCACTCTCTGGCGGCGAGCGACAAATCCTGGCTCTGACCCGCGCACTGATGCCGGAACCGGCGATTTTGCTGCTGGATGAACCTTCCGCCGGGCTGTCGCCCAAAATGCTCGATGAAGTTTTTAGCGCGATTCAGGTTATCCGCCAACTGGAAAAAGTCACGATTCTGATGGTCGAACAAAACGCCATGGAAGCCCTGCATATTTCAGATCGCGCCTACATCTTGTCCCTTGGCAAAGTCGCGCTGACCGGCAATGCCCGTGATTTGCTCAATGACCCGCGCATGAGCGAACTGTATTTCGGGGGGCGCACCGTTTAAACCATGACGTCACCCTTTGATATCAAAATAAAAACAGGTCGGGAGAACATGTTATGTCTCAATTAATTCCCGAGGTTGATCATGCGGTGATCAACGTAGATGACCAACTGGACGATGCCGAAGCGTTATTTATCCGCATGGGATTTCAACTGACCGCCCGCGGGCATCACTCGATGGGATCGAGCAATCATCTGGCAATATTTGGCGATAACTATCTGGAGCTGCTCGGCTATGAGCCAGATGCTTCAGACAGCACCGGCACACCCAAAGGCTTATGGCAGCCGCCGTCCGGTTTAGTCGGGCTGGTCTGGAAAACCAACGACGCTGGGGAAACCTATCAGCATTTAGAGGCTTGCCAGCTGGCCGGTGAGCCGCCGACGACATTTTTCCGACCGGTGACGCTTCCCGATGGCAACATTAAGGATGCACGGTTTTGCATCACGCGAATTGACGCCAGCAATATCCCTAACGGCTTCAGTTTTTTCTGCCAGCACCTTACGCCAGACGCCGTATGGCAACCTGTGTGGCAGCAGCATCCCAACGGCGTGCTTGAGCTGAGTGAATTCGTGATTGTGGCCGACGATCCGCTGCACGCCATGCAGGTGTATTCCCGGATGTTCGCACCGGCACACGACATATGCGCCACGGGTGAAGCATTTTATCTGCAGGCAGGAAAAACTCGTCTGCGGTTCATCTTGCCAGAGCAGGCTAAGCACGAGTTCATCGCCCTGCCCGACGATTATTGTGGGCAACCGCGCATGAGTGCACTGGAATTTACCGTATTCTCTCTGGCTCAGCTACGCACCTGTCTGACTAAGGGCGATGTCTGTTTTAGTGAGTTAAATAGCGCTATTGTCGTTTCCCCGCCCAATGCATTTAATGTGGCGCTGCGGTTTCGCGAGTAAGAAGTCAGATGCAGCTCTCACGTCTGTGTTTGACACGTCATTTGAGGTAGACGCCAGAGTCGCAAACGTAGACCATAAGCCATCAATAATGGTCACCGGGACTTCAATGAGCGACTCGCCGCATCCCGTGCGTAAGCACCCCATGAAACTGAGTACTTCCGTCTTTCTGATGATCAGCGCCGTGATTATTTCCGTACTGCTGGTAGTACATCTGCTGTATTTCGTTCAGATCAGTGACACCGCGCGCGATGGCGTGAAAGATAAGGCGCTGGCGGTGGCACGTACGCTGGCGGATTTGCCCGAAATTCAGCACGCGCTCTCTCTGCCGCCCGACAGCGGCATTATTAAGCCCATCGCCAGTGCGGTGCAAAAAAGAAACGATCTGCTGTTTGTGGTGGTCACCAACATGGATGGCATTCGTTACTCGCATCCGAATGCGGACGTGATTAGTCACCACTTTATTGGCAAGGATATTGATCCTGCGCTGCTCGGCAAAGAGAACGTGTCGATCAATAGGGGTATGCTGGACGAGGCGCTACGCGTCTTCACGCCAATCTATGACGATCAGCACCACCAGATCGGCGTCGTGGCTATCGGGATCTCACTGGTGAAAGTGACCGAGCAGATTAATAAAAGCCGCTGGAGCATTCTGTGGACGGTGCTATTCGGCATGATAGTCGGCACGCTGGGCACCTGGGTTTTGGTGAAAATGCTCAAACGTATTCTGTTCGGGCTAGAACCTTATGAGATATCCACGCTGTTTGAACAGCGTCAGGCAATGCTGCAATCCATTAAGGAAGGCGTGATTGCCGTGGATGACAATGCCCAGGTGACGCTTATCAATCAGGAAGCCCGCCAGATGTTTCTGGAAACCGGCACAGAGATCGGCACCCGTCCTGAGAGCAATCGTGAATCGCAGCCGCTGATCCTCAACTTGTACGATGTTTTACGCACCGGCATCTCACGGCGGGATGAAGAGATCAATTTTAAAGGCCGGTTCTTGCTGAGTAATACCGTTCCCGTGCGCAACAATGGCGTTATTATTGGTGCCATCTGTACCTTCAGGGATAAAACAGAAGTCAGCCAGTTAATGCAGCGTCTGAGCGGCATGGTAAACTACGCCGATTCGTTACGTGAGCGCTCACACGAATTCATGAATAAGCTGCACGTTATTCTTGGATTGCTACACATGAAAAGCTATGCGCAGCTCGAAGACTACATTCTCAAAACGGCCAATAAGTATCAGGCAGAAATTGGCTCCCTGCTGTTGAAAATCAAATCGCCGGTGATCGCGGGCTTCTTACTGAGCAAGATTAACCGTGCGTCGGATACGCGGCATTTGCTCACGCTGAGTGATGACAGCTTGTTGCCTGATAACGCCAATGAAAACCAGGTTGCAGCACTAGTGACCGTGTTAGGCAATTTAATCGAAAACGCACTGGACGCGCTGGGTGAGCAATCAGATGGTGAAGTGAGCGTGTTGTTGCATTATCAGAATGGCTGGCTGGCCTGCGTGGTCAGTGATGATGGCCCCGGCATTGCGCCGGACAATTTGGACGCCATTTTTCAGAAAGGTTTTTCGTCCAAAGGCGTAGAGCGTGGCGTCGGGTTATTCCTGGCAAAACAACAAATAGAAAACCTGGGTGGTACGATTGCCGTTGAGTCAGAACCTGATGTTTATACTCAATTTTTTGTTAAAATTCCGTGGGATGGTGAGGGGAAAACTGCATGATCAATGTGCTGGTAGTCGATGATGATGCCATGGTCGCAGAGCTAAACCGCTGCTACGTGAGCCAGATCGCCGGGTTTACGTGCTGCGGAACGGCCTCTACGTTACAACAGGCAAAAGACATCGTTTTGAATACACAGCAGCCTATCGATCTGATTCTGCTGGATGTGTATATGCAGCAGGATAACGGTCTGGATTTACTCCCGGCGCTGCGTAATACCAAACGGCCTATCGATGTGATCGTGATCTCTTCCGCTGCCGATGCGAAGACCATCAAAAAGTCGCTGAACTACGGCGTGGTGGATTACCTGATTAAACCGTTCCAGTTTTCCCGCTTTGAAGAAGCACTGATCGGCTGGCAGCAGAAAAAATCGCTGATGGATAATCAGAAATATTATGAACAGTCGGACGTTGACCAGTTAATTCATGGCAATAATCAGGCAGTGACCGATAATAAAAAGCTGCCTAAAGGCTTAACAACACAGACGCTGCGCACGTTGTGCCTGTGGATTGATGCACATCCTGAGACTGAATTCTCAACAGATGAACTGGCGAACTCGGTCAACATTTCGCGGGTTTCTTGCCGTAAGTACCTGATATGGCTGGCAGACTGTCATATTCTGTTTACCAGTATTCATTACGGCGTCACAGGCAGACCGGTGTATCGCTACCGTTTGCAGGCGGAACATTATTCGTTGCTGAAACAGTACTGTCAGTAAACCGTGCAGAAACGGTTATCCAGCAACGTGAAAGTAAACTGGCGCTGTGAGGAGAAAATCACCTGCTGATCCCGGGTAACGAAAATAGCCTCGATGTCCGGGAAATTATGTAAATACCGGAGGCTTTTTTCGACCCCCATGCCGTAGAGCAGCGTGGTGTAGATGTCGCCGTCGATGGAGTTATCAGAAATAACGGTCACGCTGAGCAGTTCGTTATCCAGCGGATAACCGGTTTTAGGATCGAGGATGTGATGGTAGCGATGGCCGTCACATTCAAAATAGCGTTCGTAAATACCAGATGTCACCACCGATTTACCGTTCACGTTAATCACACCGATCAATGCATCAGGCTCTGAAAAAGGCGTCCTCAGGCCAATCGCCCACGCCCCTTCCCCGCCGGCACCCAGCGTTTGTACATTCCCGCCCAGATTAATCAGCGCATGCTGAACCCGTTCCTGATGCAGGAAATCCCTCACCACGTCGGCAATATAGCCTTTGGCGATCGCCCCGAGGTCAATTTCCATTCCGGCTTTTTGCAGAAACACGGAGCACGACTGTTCATCGAGGATCACGTCATGCGGGTCCGTCAGCGCGATCAACGCACGAAGCGCGTCGGCGTCAGGCACGCTGTTGCCGCTGAAGCCGATTTTCCAGCATTTAACCAGCGGGCCGATGGTGAAGTTGAAACAGCTATCCGGCAGCAGGCTGACCGCTTTCGCGCATTCAATCAGATTAAATATCGGCGGGCTAACCGACACCGCATGACTGCCCGCTGCATGGTTTATCGCCATGATGTCAGAATCGTTCCGGTTAACCGTGAAGATATTTTCCTGCTGTTTGATGAGCCTGAAAACGCGCGATGCCAGACTCTCGTTATGTTCAAACAGCTTGAGAAGAATGGGCGAGCCCATCAAAACGGCGGAATAAGCATAAACACGGGCATCTGGCGTCATAGAAAGTACCTGAACTGAGGGGAAAAAACCTGCGCCGCATAGGCGACGCTGGGGTTAGCAGTTAGCACATAGCGTGTTTCGCGGCATTACGTCCGGCCAGAATACCGAAGATGATGATATCTGCAACGGCATTACCGCCAATGCGGTTCGCACCGTGGATCCCGCCGGCCACTTCACCCGCCGCATACGCGCCGCTGATGATCTGCTCGTGGCGGTCCAGCACGCAGGTGTTGGTGTTAATCGTCACACCGCCCATGGTGTGATGCACACCCGGCGCGATGCGGATCGCGTAGAACGGTCCCTGATTGATCGGATGGCGCAGCGCCGTTTTACGGCCAAACTCGGCATCGCTCTGTTTATCTACCGCCACATTGTAGCTTTCCAGCGTGGCGAGGAACGCGTGGTGATCAATCTCCAGCTTCGCCGCCAGTTCCATCGGTGACGCGGCGCTAATCACAAAACCGCGCGCGATATATTCATCGGCCGCTTTGTTGTTCAGACGGATTTGCTCATCAAACACCACGTAAGCGAATTTCTCCGGCAGGCCAATGATGTTCGCAGACACTTTGTCGCGGGTTTCCATCTCGTTGAAGAAACGCTTGCCCGCCTGGCTCACCAGAATTGCACCGCCGCCACGAATGGCTTCGGAAATCAGATACGACGTGGTTTGTTCAACGGTCGGGTGGATCTGAATTTCGCCCATATCCACTGTGCCTGCGCCGATTTTCTGCAAAATCGCGATGCCGCTGCCGGTCGCGCCTTTGTGGTTGGTGGTCACGAAGCCGTCAAGCTCTGGACGATATTTCACCACCATTTCACTGTTAGCACTGAAACCGCCGGTGGCGACAATCACGCTTTTGGCGTTGATGGTCAGTGCTTCGCTGTCGTCGTTGAGCAACTTCACGCCCTGCACCACGCCGTCGTGATAACGGATTTCGGTGACGGACGTATCCAGCATTACGTCGATGTTACGTTTGTTGAGATTCTTCACCAGACCGCTGATCAGGAAGCCGCCGACGGCGCTGCGATCTGCCGGACGGTGCGTACGGTCGATGCTCATACCGCCGGTGATGGTGATGTCGCTCAGTTCAATATTGTGCTCTGCCAGCCATTCGACCGCCTGCGGGGCACGCTCCACGAACTCTTTCAGCAGCACGGTGTTATTCTTTAAATGGCCGCCTTTCAGGGTTTCCTGATAGAACAGCTCTTTACTGTCTTCGATGCCTTTCAGCTTCTGATAACGGGTATCGGCGGCGTTCATGCCGACAGATGCCTTAATGGTGTTACCGCCGATAGTGGACATTTTTTCCACGATCAGCACTTTCGCGCCTTCGTCACACGCCTGAATTGCCGCCGCCAGACCGGCACCGCCGCTGCCGACCACCACCACATCGTAGCTTTGCGGCTCAGACAGGCTGACGCCCTCTTCCAGCAACTGCGCTTTACAGGATTTCGCAATCGCCTTAGAGACGGCTTTTTTCACCGCCTCACTCTGCTCGGTCGCGCCGGTCACCGCATCAACGTGCGGGCTGTTGGCATCGAGGATACGCGTGCGAATAATGTCAAAACTGGTGGTGAATTCGACGTCAATATCGGCACCGGCTTGCAGTTCGATATCCGCAATGCGGTCGGTTTCCAGACTGACGTTAATCGCCAGTTCACTGGCCGGATGCTGCACTTTTTCCTGAAACATACCGGCTTTGAATTTCTTCGACGTCATGCTCATGTCGCGGATCATCGCGTCCACCAGCGAGAAGCGCCACAGCGGTTCAGGGATGGTCAGCGCTTCGCGTTGGGTGCTGTCGATGAACAGTTCGAGTTTCTGAGCACTGGCGATGCGGTCGATCCAGTCGGGATAGGCGATGCACGCTTTACCGATGGCAATCATGTCATAGCCATGTGCCATCGCCAGTTCGGCATCGACTTTATTGACGATACCGCCCACACCCATCACCGGGATTTTCGCCAGTGTGTCAGAGCGCATCGCGACGTATTTGTCGATAAGCGGCGTCGGGTCAGTGGTATCGACGATGGAAGGTCGCAGCGAATAACCCAGCGAGAAATGCAGATAATCCAGACCGCGCGCCGCCAGCTGCTCCAGCAGATAGAGGGTGTCGGCAAAACGGATGCCCGGCTCTTCCAGCTCTTCCGGCGAGAAACGGTAACCGATGATGAAAGAGGCGTCGGCGTACTGTTTCGCCATGCGGTGCGTAATGTCGAGGATCGCCAGCGGGAAACGGGCGCGGTTTTCGCGGCTGCCGCCCCATTTATCGTCACGCTGGTTAGAGTTCGGCGAGAAGAACTGCTGGATGAGATAGGTGTTGGCACCGTGGATTTCCACACCATCAAAGCCGGCTTCAATGGCACGACGCACACCTTCACCGAATTTGGTGATCATGCCGTCCACGTCTTCAGCGGTCAGCGCGACCGGCGTCGCTGCGCCATCTCGCGGCGCAGCCAGTGCGCTGGGTGCAACCGGCGTCTGACCGCCAATCAGTTTAGGTTCACTCATGCGGCCGCCGTGATAAATCTGCAGCACCGCCCTGGAACCCTGGGATTTCACGGCCTCAGCGATTTTGGCCAGACCGTCAATTTTACTGTCGTTGTCGATACCAATAGCACCGGGGAACGCCAACCCTTTGTCATCGATAAAGCAGCATTCAACGATAACCGTACCGATGCTGCCGGCACGTGCGCGGTAGTATTCCACCAGCTCGCTGGTGACCGTGCCGTCGTAAAAACCGGTACAGGTGGTCATCGGTGCCATCAGCACACGGTTTTTCAGCACGGTGCCATTCGGCAGAGTGAACGGACTCAATAATTGCGATTTATGGTTCATTATATTCAACCCCAAGCTTATAAAATATTTAATAATCTATGAATTCACTATCGACTCTATATTTATTAATTTTATTTACGGCCGATGTCATAGGCGTATCATAGCGATAAAATTAGTTACAAAAGGTGCGACTTTAGTTAATTAACTATTTATCCATTAATAGAATGGCTGTGTTATTAAATTAATGTTAACCATGTTATTAAATGATCGCATTAATTTTAGTTACGGTCTCTCCCCCCTTTATTTGAAGGAGGAAATATTACATTTCTCCAACAAAACTCAGCGAGAAGCCTCATGGCATCAGGCCTCGCTGCGGTTAACCTTTACGGTCAGGAGGTACTGCTCAGGGTGCGATTTCCTACCTCTTTATTTTTCCGGGTGTAGAGGATAACAATACCCCTGGAAGAAAGTGGGTAATAAATATGATAAAACATAGTCCGCCGCCATTCTCATTGCATTTGATTAATTTTAATAGCCCGGTATTTTCTTGATCGAGATCAACAGTAATAAATAATAAAAACGCATTATATAAACATTTACTACTGCTTAAGGGGGATGAGTATCATCAAATAAAAATAACAACAATGAAGCAGTTTAAACACCACTATTAAATAACTAAGAAAACTTAAGTAACTAAAAAAACAATAACTATCTTACCTATGCATCAGCAAATATATTCTCAACTACTTGTAGACAAATAAAATGACAGATATATCAAAAACTACGGTTACACCGCAGGTGAACAAAGTGACAGGCAACAAAAAAAAACGCCTGTTTCTGCTGTTCTTACCTGTGCTGGTTGCAGTGTTGTTGTTACTCGCTCCCGTACCCGGTGGATTAGAGCCGCATGCCTGGCATTTTTTCGCCATCTTTATGGGTGTGATTATTGGTCTGATCTTCGAACCGTTGCCCGGTGCGGTTATCGGCCTGACCGGCATTGTAGTCATCGCTTTATTCAGCCAGTGGTTGCTGTTCAGCCCGGCTGAGCTGGCCGATCCTAAATTCACAGTCGCTTCACAGTCCTTTAAATGGGCGGTAAGCGGCTTCAGTAACTCAACCGTATGGTTAATCTTCGGCGCATTTATGTTTGCCGCAGGCTACGATAAGACCCGGTTCGGCCGCCGTCTGGCGCTGATCCTGGTGAAATATCTCGGCCGCCGCAGCCTGACGCTGGGTTATGCCATTATGTTTGCCGATCTGTTGCTGGCACCGTTCACACCGTCTAACACCGCGCGCAGCGGCGGCACGATCTATCCGATTATTGCCAACCTGCCTCCGCTGTACGGCTCCAAACCCAATGACCCGAGCGCCCGTAAAATCGGCTCTTATTTAATGTGGGTCGCGATCACCGCCACCTGCATCACCAGCTCAATGTTCCTGTCTGCTTTGGCGCCTAATCTGCTGGCTCTCGGCATTGTGAAAAGCATCACTGGGATCAACATTTCCTGGGGTATGTGGTTTCTCGCCTTCCTGCCTGTCGGTTTGCTGCTGCTGTTGACCATGCCGCTGCTGGCATACTGGTTCTACCCGCCGGAAGTAAAAAGCAACGATGAAGTGCCGCGCTGGGCTACGGCTGAACTGGCAAAACTGGGCAGAATGTCCCGCCATGAAATTCTGCTGCTGATCTTCGTATGCTTCGCATTAGCCATGTGGATTTTTGCTGCCAGCTTTGTTGAACCCGCCATGGCTGCCCTGCTGGTCGTGGCTCTAATGCTGTGGACAGGCGTTCTGAACTGGAATGATATCACCAGCAACAAAACGGCCTGGAATACCTTCGCCTGGTTTGCCACGCTGGTTGCGCTGGCTGACGGCTTATCCCGCACCGGCTTCATCGCCTGGCTGGGTAAAGAAGGTGCGGCGATGATGGGGGGTATTTCTCCGGGCACGGCGACTATTGTGCTACTGCTGGCGTTTTACCTGCTGCACTACCTGTTTGCCAGTACTACGGCACACACTACCGCGCTGTTACCGGTCATGCTGACCATCGGTGCTGCCATTCCGGGCATCAACATCCAGGTGTTCTGCCTGCTGTTGGTGACATCACAGGGCCTGATGGGGATCATCACACCTTACGGTACCGGCCCAAGCCCAATTTATTACGGCAGCGGCTATCTGCCGACCAAAGATTACTGGCGTCTGGGTACTCTATTTGGCGCAATCTTCCTGGCGGCGTTACTGGTGATTGGTTATCCGTGGATGATGATGATGTTTTGATAAGTGAGTCAATTCATACTTATATACCCTAAATAATTCGAGTTGCCAGCCAGAGCCATTGGCTGGCAACATACGGACTGAATAATAACGCCGCCCTGATTTCCCGTGCTCTACCCCAAAAATCGGTCTTACCTATGGCGGCAATAACGGATTAAGTGAGAAAAAAATGTCGAATAAACCCTTCTATTATCAAAACCCTTTTCCTGTTTCCAAAGAAGAGACCGAGTACTACCTGCTGACCAAAGATCATGTTTCTGTGAGCCACTTTGACGGCGAAGAAGTGTTAAAAGTCGAACCTGCCGCGCTGACGATGCTGGCACAGCAGGCATTCCACGACGCCTCCTTCATGCTGCGACCAGCGCATCAGCAACAGGTTGCCTCTATTCTTCACGATCCTGAATCCAGCGAGAATGACAAATATGTTGCGCTGCAGTTCCTGAGAAACTCCGAGATCGCGGCAAAAGGTATCCTGCCTACCTGTCAGGACACCGGCACCGCGATCATCATGGGTAAAAAAGGCCAGCGCGTCTGGACCGGCGGCGGCGACGAAGCCAGTCTGTCTAAAGGCGTTTACAACACCTTCATTGAAGATAACCTGCGCTATTCGCAAAATGCCGCGCTGGATATGTACAAAGAAGTGAACACCGGCACCAACCTGCCTGCGCAAATCGACCTCTACAGCGTCGATGGCGACGAGTACAAATTCCTGTGTATCGCCAAAGGCGGCGGTTCAGCCAACAAAACCTACCTGTATCAGGAAACCAAAGCGCTGATCACGCCCGCTAAGCTGAAAAATTATCTGGTGGAGAAAATGCGTACGCTGGGTACAGCGGCCTGCCCGCCGTACCATATCGCGTTTGTGATCGGCGGAACCTCAGCCGAAGCGACGCTGAAAACGGTGAAACTGGCCTCCACCCATTACTACGATGGTCTGCCAACCGAAGGCAACGAGCACGGTCAGGCATTCCGCGACGTGAGACTGGAACAGGAGCTGCTGGTCGAGGCGAATAATCTGGGTCTGGGCGCACAGTTCGGCGGCAAATACTTTGCTCACGACATCCGCGTCGTCCGTCTGCCACGCCACGGCGCATCTTGCCCGGTTGGCATGGGCGTTTCCTGCTCTGCAGACCGTAACATCAAAGCAAAAATTAACCGCGACGGCATCTGGATTGAAAAACTGGAAGACAATCCGGGCCAGTACATTCCTGAATCCTTGCGCCAACAAAGCGAAGCCGGTGTTGTGAAGGTGGATCTGAACCGTCCGATGACCGAAATCCTCGCTCAGCTTTCCGAATATCCGGTGTCTACCCGCCTTTCCCTAAGCGGCACCATCATCGTCGGACGAGATATTGCTCACGCCAAGCTGAAAGAGCGTCTGGACAACGGCGAAGGTTTGCCGCAGTACGTGAAAGATCACCCGATTTACTACGCAGGCCCGGCTAAGACGCCAGAAGGTTATGCATCCGGTTCCCTCGGTCCGACAACGGCTGGCCGCATGGATTCCTATGTTGATCTGCTGCAATCCAACGGTGGCAGCATGATCATGCTGGCAAAAGGCAACCGCAGCCAGCAAGTAACGGATGCCTGTCATAAACACGGTGGTTTCTATCTGGGCAGCATCGGTGGCCCGGCGGCAGTTCTGGCGCAGCAGAGCATCAAAAGCCTGGAATGCGTGGAATATCCTGAACTAGGTATGGAAGCAATCTGGAAAATCGAAGTAGAAAACTTCCCGGCTTTCATTCTGGTCGATGACAAAGGCAACGATTTCTTCGACCAGATCCAGCGCAACCAGTGTGCGAAATGCGTGAAGTAAGCGTTATGAAATGACAAAAGGCCTGCCTGAAATGGCGGGCCTTTTTATTGTCGGAGCGATCTTAACCGCCTCTAAGACATCATATAAATCATCACCCCTTCCGTCACAATCCCGACTGCCGTGCCGATCAGGATCGAGGAAGAGGCAGATTCAACGTATGTGTCACTACGCACTGCGAACATGCCGGCTGCGATAGCCGATGGCGTGGCACCGATGATCACCACCTGCTGCATCAGCGTGTGGCTGAGCCCGAAAGCCATCCCCGCCGTTGCCATAATCGCAGGCTGAATCAGATTCTTTATACCGATGTTGGTAAACGTATGAACGTTGAGTATTGGGCGTTCACCAAAGAACAACAGACCCAGCGCGAACAGCGAAATCCCGCCGGCGGTTTTCCCCATCATTTCAACGGACGAAGACAGCAGTTCAGGAATTTTAATCCCTGCCAGGCTCATCATCACACCGAGCACCGGGATCCAGACTATCGGGTTACGCGCCGCTTTAAACAGGTTGGTCAGGATCATGGTTCCCAAACTGCCCTGCCCCGCCAGATCACTGTTTTTATCACCCATACGGATCAAGACGATAGTCAGCGGGATCATCAGAACGCTAGTGATCAGATTGCCAATCAGCACGCCCAGAAAACCTTCCGGGCCAATGAGCACCGCCAGAACCGGTGCGCCAAAGTACGCCATATCAGGAAATGCGCAGACCAGAGACTGGATAGCACTGGTCTTTATGTCGTGGCGAAACAGGAAGCGGGAAATGCACAGCGTCAGGAGATATGACCCCATTAACCCGATAACCAGCACCGCCATAAAAGACAGATTCTGTATTTTATGAGGATCGGTGTGCAGTGCACCAATAAAAAGATGTAAGGGCAGCGCAAACCGAATCACCACGGTGGCTAATACCGTCGCGTCATCACGTTTCATATAACCGAGCTTTCCACTCAGCCAGCCTAAAAGCATCACGAAAACCAAAGGAAATAATGAGGATAAGAGTAAAGATGGCATAATATAACCTTTTTCTTTTTTATAGTGGATCGAAAAAACAAAGTGGCGAGCATTTATATCCGTTAAGAATCATAGCAATTGTGATAATCATCACATTCGTTCCTTAGGTTGCGATAACAATAATTACTTAATTAAAGAATCCATTAAAAACAATGAGTTATTTTTTGTTAATTAATTTATCTTAAGCGAATGAAAATATAATAACTCGCTTTGATATATCCTGAAAAATCCAACAACACTATGTGTTAAATTATCACCAGTAAGTATTGAAAACCTTTTGTAATTTAAGTAACCAGAATACCCCCCTCCTACATGTTATAAAAAAGAAGAAGCATGTTTTTAAAAAATTCCTATTCGACGTTGGCGGCCATGCGCCATTGAATATATGTACATTGATTCAATTGATAATGGAATTTTACTGCAAGGGTTCTGGAGACAGAAACACAACGCTTCGGAAAATAACTGAGTTCAAACTCACAAAGGCTGTAAACGATGTTAAAAAAACGCCCACTCTACACACACTATACTGGCTCGCTTTTACTGGAAAACCCGCTGCTGAACAAAGGCTCCGCTTTTACCCGCGATGAACGCCTGGCTCTCAATCTCAACGGTCTGTTACCCAATCAGGTTGAAACCATCAGTGAACAAACTGACCGTGCGTATTCCCAGTTTTCTGATTTTAAACGCGATATTTCCAAGCACATCTATTTACGCAATATCCAGGACACCAACGAGACACTGTTCTATAACCTGGTGAGTTCGCATCTGGAGGAGATGTTGCCGATCATCTACACCCCGACCGTCGGCGAAGCGTGCGAACATTTTTCGGATATCTATCGCCGTGCACGCGGCCTGTTCATTTCCTACCCCGATCGCGACCACATTGATGAGATGCTACAAAACTTCTGCAAGAACGATATCCGGGTGATTGTCGTCACCGACGGCGAGCGGATTCTCGGACTGGGCGATCAGGGGATTGGCGGCATGGGCATCCCGATTGGCAAATTATCTCTCTATACCTCCTGTGGCGGCATTAATCCGGCCAATACGCTGCCCATCATGCTGGACGTCGGTACCAATAATGCACAGCGCATTGCCGACCCGCTGTACATGGGCTGGCGCCATCCGCGGATCACCGACGGCGAATACAACGACTTTATGGACCTGTTCATTCAGGCAGTAAAAACGCGCTGGCCGGATGTGCTGTTACAGTTCGAAGATTTTGCCCAGACCAATGCGATGCCTCTGCTTGAACGCTATCGCAACCAGTTGTGCTGTTTTAATGATGATATTCAGGGGACAGCAGCCGTCACATTGGGCTGCCTGATCGCAGCCAGCCATGCCGCAGGAACACAGTTACGCGACCAGCGCGTGACGTTCCTGGGGGCGGGGTCTGCCGGTTGTGGTATTGCCGAGAAGATCATCGCGCAGATGATTGCCGAAGGCGCAGCGGAGGACGAAGCGCGCAGTCAGGTCTTTATGGTGGATCGCTTTGGTTTGTTAACCGATGACATGCCAAATCTGCTCGATTTCCAGCGTAAACTGGTCACGCACAAAGACAAGATCAGCCAGTGGCCGGTCGACCCGCAAAATATCTCTTTGCTCGATGTCGTCCGTCACTCCAAACCGACTATTCTGATTGGCGTTTCCGGGCAGCCAGGACTGTTCACCGAAGAGATCATCCGCGAGATGCATCATCACTGCCATCATCCGATCATTATGCCGCTGTCTAATCCGACATCCCGCGCCGAAGCGCGTCCGCAGGATGTGATCGCCTGGACAGAAGGCGCTGCGCTGATGGCGACCGGCAGCCCGTTCGCACCGGTGCATTATCAGGACCGTATTTACCTAATCCCGCAATGTAACAATGCCTATATTTTCCCGGGGCTGGGTCTGGGGATTCTGGCGTCAAGAGCGCGCCGCGTGACCGATGGCATGTTGCTCGCCGCCAGCCAGGCGCTGGCAAATCTTTCGCCGCTGGCGACAACCGGCCAGGGCTCATTATTGCCCGCGCTGGGCGATATCCAGAAAGTGTCAAAAGTGATTGCGGCGGAAGTTGCCCGCGTGGCACAGCACGAAGGCGTTGCGCCAGTGGTCACGGAAGAGACGCTGCAAAACCGATTGAATACCGAATTCTGGCAGGCAACTTATCTGCCTTACAAACGCTCTTCATTCTGATCTTCTCAGCCGGTACCTGTGTGCGGGAGAAAGAGAGGGATCTGATCTTGATTACGGCCCGCATACCTTTCGAACAGGTTGTTCTCATATAAGAACAACCTGTTTCACACCCTTCAGCAAAATAGCCATGCTTATTATTATATTTCCCCATGAATTCTATATTTTAAAAACAGAGTGTTTTTCAGCAATCATTGTCTTTTCCTTAAATTTTTGCAATGGAGGGATTAATACATTTTCATAGACTTGCGTAAAAACTAACGCAAGGAGCTCCTGTTTTCTTTTATACTGCGCTCGTTTCTTTGATGGAATATCATCCAGTGATTTTGAGACGGAATTAATCGGTATAATATAATGGTCATTACTGTCAATTTCTCCACCGATTGACTCCAAAAATGTGTCATAACTTGCTAAAAAAACATCCTTTTTCTTTGTCATATATCTCTTACTCGAATAGACATGTGTTTTATTTGACACACTAACGATACGATTGATATTCAACTTTATTGAAAAGGCTCTGATAGCTTCAATGACAATCCTTTTAGGGAAGGCACCATAACATTCTTTTGTCGCCTGCTTGATTTGATCATGTGCGGTGCCTGGTGCTCCACCCTGTATCCCACCGATAAATAAAACATCCTGCCCACTATAGGACATTATTGTGAAGGTTATTTTTGCAAGAATATTTCCACAATGATTGATTGAGAAAGTTAGCTCACCTTCTTTATCAAGACCGCAGGATGAATAAAAGCGTAGTAAATACTCGCTGCCAGAGGAGCCCTGAAAGCAGGCAATAACTGCGCCATTTTTTGAACCCTCTCGATTAAAAATCAGGTCATTACTGATGAGTTGATTACTGTAGTGAGAGATTATTCCTTTAAGACGATCCTCTCCTGACAAGGCCAGGGATAAATAAGGCCTGTGTAGTTTATAAGGGAATCCAGGCTGCCAATGCAGAATGTATCCTCTGTTGTGGTGATTCGCAATATAGTAAATCAGCTTGAACGTTAAAATAGGAAACCAAAATGTTCTCAGTATAAATCTTATTTTATGGATATGTTTTTTGTTTTTTCCTATGTCGCTGGGGGTTATAACATAGGAAAGATAATAAAGAACGGCATTCTTAATTTTCTTGAGTAATTTCTTTGTTTTGGTCAACATATTTCACATCCACTAGAATTGGTTTTTGCATTTACCTAGTAGACTCCCCGCGAATCAATGTTCAATGAAGATATTATCAAGGAATACTCAACATGATAATTTTATAAAGCATGGCTTCTGTCAGCGGCTTGGGGTTATTTCGGCGAGGCTCATCCTCGTGTCGTAAACCACATAGGCTAAGGCCGCTCTGATTTTCCGGTGAGTGTGCCGGATAAATCCCGAGAGGGCCTTGCCATCAGTGACATTATTTAATAACGGTATGCACTACCCTTAGTGGCCGGAATTATTGTGATATTTTCACCTTACATCTCCGTATAACATTTAGATCAACCTGCCTGGCCGCGAGTTTACTACAATGTAAAAAACAATAGCCGAATACAGTTAAGTTAGGTCTGTTTGTTTTTTCCCGTTTTTTCCCACCGCTGTTCAAGCTGCATAACAAGACTCATTGCTGCAGGGAGAACCGTCAGTGTGATGATGGTGGCAATAAGCAACCCGCCAATAATGGCATAAGCCATTGGCCCCCAGAACACCTGCCGTGAGATAGGAAGCATCCCAAGAATAGCGGCACAAGCTGTAAGAAATATTGGGCGAGATCGATGCTTTGCCGCTGCAATAATGGCATCGTCACGCGTCATCCCAGCGCGAGTATTGCTATCTGCCTCGCTTATTAGGATCACCGCATTGCGAATTATCATGCCCGCCAAAGCAATAATACCAAGCAGCGAGACAAAACCCATTGCAGTTCCCGTCGGTAACATGCTCAGTACCACACCTATCAAGCCAAACGGCGCCATCAATAGCGCGAGCATCATGCGTGAGATCTGCCGCAACTGAACCATAAGCAGAACCAACATCACGATGAGCGTCACCGGCAGTACGGCAAACACAGAGCTGTTCCCTTTGTCAGACTCCGCCACCGACCCATCTTCACGTATATGATAATCGGTTGAAAGAGTTTCACGCAGTTGTTGCACGCGCGATGCCAGCTGCGCTGATACCGCAGAAGCGTTCATACCCGGTGCCAGATCGGTCTGAACCGTGATGAAAGGCAGACGATTACGCCGGTATATCAGCGAATCTTCGATGCCCCATGCCGGCGTCGCAACCTGACTTAAAGGTATTTTATTTCCGTCTGCCGTGGTGACCGTTAATCCGGAAAGGATTTGGGTATCCTGCCGTTCTCTATCGTCCCCGCGTAAAACTACATCAATCAGACGATTACCGTCACGTACCGTGGTGATGACACTTCCCGAGTAAAGGGTATTTAGTGCACTCGCCAACCCTTCTGAAGAAACACCCGCTGCACGGGCCGCCGTCTGGTTAACCTTAAAGGTGATCACCCGCTCTGGCTCGCCGGCTGTCAGGTTGACCTCGCGCGAGGCAGAACTGTCGCCCAGTGACGCGGCAAGTTGACGGGCGATGATCTGTACTTTTCCATAGTCAGGGCCAGTCACGCGATACCTGATTGGCCAGCCGACGGGTGGCCCGAGTTCAAGAGGAGATATCCTCGTTGTAATATCGCTGAAGTCTTGTGCCACCACCGTTTCTAATTGTTGCCTGAGCCGGTCTCTTGCCTCTAAATCCTTTGCCACGACGACCATCTGGGCCGTGTTTTCATTATCGGATAATGTGTCCATAGGCAGATAAAAACGTATAGCGCCCCCGCCGATATACGTTGAGAAGTGATCGATATTGGCATTACCGCTGAGTATTTTCTCTAACCGTTCGACCTGACGCGCAGTCTCCTCGTGAGAGGCATTTGCCGGCAAGGTCAGACTGACAAGTAATTCAGGCCGATCGGATGCCGGGAAGAATTCCCCTTGCATAAAGGTTGAGCCATACGCGGCTGCGACCAATAAACTGATCGCAGTCCCCAATGTCAACCCTCGGTGACGCAGCACGCCGCGGAGAATGAATTGATAGAACCGCACGATTTTACCGGGAGTATCATCATGGCGTTTTGCTGGAACAGTCAGCAACCATGTCCCCATTAGCGGCGTGAAAAGGATGGCAACAACCCATGAACACAGCAATGAAATCATCACCACGGCGAACAGCGAAATACAGTATTCGCCAGCGCCTGAGGCGGCAAAACCCACCGGAATAAAACCGGCAATCATGACCAGTGTCCCGGTCAGCATTGGGAACGCAGTTGTCTCAAAGGCATAGGTGGCGGCCTGCCAGCGGCTGTCGCCAGCTTCAAGCCTGGCGACCATCGCCTCTACGCTGATCATGGCATCGTCGACCAATAGGCCAAGCGCAATGATCAGCGCGCCGAGTGAGATACGCTGCAGCCCAATTCCACACAACATCATACCGGCGAACGTCATGGCCAGAACCAGAGGAATTGCAGCAGCCACCACCAACCCTGCGCGGGTGCCCAGGGAGATAAAGGAGACGGCCAACACAATGACGACGGCCTCCAGCAGGACGTGAACAAATCCATTGACGGCTTCTTTCACCACGGCGGACTGGTCAGCAACCTTAGTCATCTCAATCCCATGCGGGAGCCGGGACTGAATATCTGTCATCCGACTGTTTATAGCGTCGCCGAATTTGAGCATATTACCGGTAGCAGCCATAGAAATAGCCAAACCTATCGCCGGCTGGCCGTTCACCCTGAAGGTCGGTGCTGGCGGTTCGGCAGGTTGCCGACTTATTGTCGCAATATCAGTGAGGGGGATATAGCGACCAGCAATATGCAACGTTGTCGCATTGAGGCTCTGTTCTGGATCTAAAGCCCCGCTGACCCTCAACGCAATATTTTCCGCTCCGCTTCTTAACACCCCGGCTGATACTACGGCATTCTGCGCTTTCAGCGCGTCACTAATCTGTTGCAGATCCAGCCCCATACCGGCCAGTTTTCGCGGGGAAAAAGCAATCACCATCTGCTCTTCCTGCTCACCTAGCAGCGTGACTTTCCCGATATCAGGAAGTGACATCAGCTCACGGTGAATATCGTCAACTTTGTCTCTGAGTTCGCGAGTCGTGTACCCTTCGGCAGTAAAGCCGTAGATGGTGCCAAATGTGTCGTCGAAATTATCGTTGACGGCTGGACCCTGAACGCCTGCCGGCAATGAATATTTGATGTCCTGCATCTTTTTTCTTACCTGATACCAGATATCGGGCACCCGGGACGGCGGCGTGTCGTCGCGCAGGTTGACATAGATAGTCGACTGCCCGGCGCGGGTTTGGCTCTCCACGTAATCGAGATAAGGTATTTCTTGCAGCTTTTTCTCAAGGGGATCGGTCAGCAGATTCACCGTATCCTGGACATTCGCGCCGGTCCATCGAGCGGAAACAATCGCCGTTTTAATAGTGAAGGCCGGATCTTCATTGCGTGGAAGGCTTTCGTAGCTCATGACGCCAGCCGCCATCACTAGCAGCATAAAGAACACCATCAACTGCTGGTTTTTTAACGCCCAGGCTGAGAGGTTAACCGCGTGTTTCATCGAACGGTCTTTCATTATTTATCCTCCACGAGCGAGACCTTCTCATCCTGACGCAGCTTACTGACTCCCGCCGTAACGACCGTTTCGCCTGGGTTTACCCCACTGGCAATAAATATTGCAGCACGCGTAAAATGGGCAATGTCAACGACGCGAAGATGTAGCTTGAAGGTCGTGCGATCCACAATGAACACCGCGGGTTTATCTCCCATGCGCGTCAGCGCGTGTGCTGGCAGCGCTATCACCGGCGCTCCTGCCTGCTCCATTTGCCCTTGAACTGTCGCGCCCAGGGCCATAGCCACCGGCGGGTTATCGAGGGAAACACGCACCCGCCAGGTTCGCGTCTGCGGGTCTGCCTGAGGACTGACATCCCGTAAGTGTCCACTCGTGTGTATTGACGGATCAGAAAGGAGTGAAAGGGTAAAAGGTACCGCCGAATTTCGTGTCATGACCTGAGGATCCGCGAGATCAAATACCGCATCGCGCCCCTCTCCCACGGCGAGAGTAATAACCGACTGCCCTATACTGAGGATCTGACCTGGAAAAGCTTTTACCTCGGTAACCACGCCGGATTGCGGTGCAGTCAGACGGGTCCACGAGAGGGTATCTTGAGCATTTTTTAGTGCGGCTTCACTGCTCTGGCGGTGCGATGCAGCGGCCTGCCAGTCAGACTGAGCGGTATCGTACTGGGCGCGGGCAATGGCACCCAGCGGCATGAGCTTCCTCATTCGCTCGAGGTTGAGCGCTGCCACACGTTCAGCCGCCCGCGCACTGTCCAGATCGGCTCTGGCACTGTGGAGCTGATTCTGACCGGTATCACTGTCCACCGCTGCCAGAACTTGGCCGGCCTGCACGCGATCGCCCACGTCCACTGTACGGCTCAGCAGACGTCCTTCCACGCGAAAACTCAGCGTGACTTCATCATGCGCCTGTATCTCGCCAGTTTGGATAAAAGGCATGCTGGAGGTAGGGGCTGGTGCGACGATAAAACGAACAGGTCGGGGAGGCGCACTTTGCTTCTGGTCTTTGTCTCCGCAGCCAGACAGTAAAAATACCGCAGAAAGTAAAATCAGCGACGCAAGTAACATTAACGCCGTGGATTTAAATAGCCCCACTCCCCCGATAGGTTGTAACGCCTTTTTGGTGCAGCCGGCAAATAGATGAGTCATGGCCATGTTCCTGAATTGAGATAGCACTATTCAATCCAGGTTTTATCCAGATACGCTTTACATTTCATCAAGGGATCGTCAAGACCAGCTAATTTGTTAGTCTGCTGTTTCCACAATAGGTAAGTGGGCGGTGATCAACAAACCGCCTTCAGCAGGCAGTGATGCTACGATGCCACCGCCGTGGGCCACACAAATGGCCTTGGCAATCGACAAACCCAGGCCGCTCCCGCCTGAATGTCGCGCACGGGATGACTCTTCGCGTGTAAAACGCTCAAACATTGTTGGCAGAAAATCCGCAGAGACACCCGGCCCGTTATCACGAAAGGAAATAGCGTACCCGCGGTGGGATGGCGTTACGTTGATAGTCAAATACCCCCCTTCGGTTGCATAACGCAGCGCGTTTTCCATGAGGATGGTAAATAACTGTCCAAGTCTAAAAACGTCTCCTTCATATAAGCTCGGGGACGCCGTGACTACCACAATTTTCATGCCACACGTTTCGGCCTGCGGTTTTAACCAGCCAGCACGCTCTTTCAACACATCAGTGAGGCTCATGTGGGTTTTGCTTAGGATAAGCTGGCCCGCGTCGGCCAGTGATAGCAGATGCAGATCATCAGTCAGCAGGCTGAGGAGCTGAAGCTGTTTCATGACCGTTTCCAGCTGTGTAGGCTCCAGCAGAAAAACACCGTCGAGCATGCCCTGCACACGGCCAATAGCGGCGGTTAGTGGAGAGCGGAGTTCATGCGCCATAGCGACATGTGAAGCATGCAGTTCCCGTTCATAGCGTTCCAGCTGACGTGTCATCGTGTTGAAATCGTCGGTAAACTGAGCCAGCTCAGCCGGTGCTTCTTTTATCCGAGCAGCGCGAACCGTAAACTCACCCCGTGACACCGCTCTCGCGGCGGTAGCCAGATTGATAAACTGTTCTGAAAGTGGTCGGGCAGCCCGGAGTCCCAAAATGACAATAAATGGAATGACCACCAGGACAAGCATGCCCACCATCAACCAATCGGCTGACATGATCGAGGGAACGGAGTACCAGATCCCCCAATGCTCATCCATAATTTGATGAAAGAGCAATGGATTACGTTCAGGGTTCTCGAACAATGGCAAAAAGACATTTTTACTCGCTTGCGACATGTGCGAGATGACCCAAAAATTCTGAATCCCAAAACGCAGCCACATACAGAAAGCAATGACAATCACAGAGCCAATTGCCAGCGTCAGAATACGCACGCAAATCCAGCGCCAAAGGGACTGGCTTTTAAAATTACTCATGGTTGCTTGAACCTGTACCCAACGCCACGAACATTAAATAATATGTTGCTGATCCCCGCCGACTCCAGTTTTTTTCGCAGATTATAAATGTGGGTATCGACCACCCGCTCAAGCGCCTCACTTTCAGGCAGGCACTCCTCCAACAGGTGCTGGCGTGACAGCGGCCGCGTCGGCGTACGCATAAGCGTGATAAGCAAGGTGAATTCAGTGGGCGTAAGGTCCGGCTTTGACACATGGCCTAATGCATCAGTAACGCTGACCGACATGGATTCTTCATCGATAGAAAGCCCTTCCCAGCGCAGCTGTTTTCTCAGAGTTTCATTGGGAGTAATGCGCCTTAATACCGCCTGTACGCGGGCGATGACCTCTCCCGGGTTGTAGGGTTTAACCACATAATCGTCGGCACCGTAGCGCAAGGCGCCAATTTTATCGTAGATATCCCCCATCGCAGTCACCATAATTACCGGTATGTCGCCAGCACGGCGGATAGCGGACAGCACTTCTGTGCCGTTCATCACGGGCAACATCACGTCAAGCAGGACAATATCGGGCTTCCAGCGCTTGAACATATCTAACCCTTTCAGTCCATCGCCAGCAACGGCAACCTCATAATTCTCACGACGAAGATAAGCCTCAAGCACATCGGCCGCATCCGCATCGTCTTCTATCACCAGCACGCGTTTAGCATTCATTTTAGTCACCTTGACAATTTCTTCATAAAGCCCTGACAGTTCGTTGACACAGCGTCTTCATAGTAGTGCCTTAAACACGGCCGTGTAGATTTAACAGGGTCAGGCAATAATACGGGGATGAGGTTGACGATGATAACCAGAAAATTGATGCTCCACATGTTTTGTATTGCGACTTCCGCTGCAGCGGCGCAAGCCTGTGCTGATAGCGCCAGCGCATCGCAGCAGAGCCTCATTATTGGTCTGGGAGCACAAAATGCCCCTCTCTACAGTGGTTCTGACAAACGACACACACAAGTGGTGCCGGTTATTCAGGCCCGTGACGGCGCCTTTTTCTTTGACTCCCTAAAAGGGATTGGGTACGACCTACAGAGTGACAATGGCCTTTATCTTGAGCATACCCTTGGTTATGGTCTTGGACGCTCAGACCGTGATTCCAAATGGCGAGACGGGTCTGATAAACTCAAAGGTATGGGTAATATTGACGCGACAGTCAACACGTCAATCTCGGCCGGGTGGATGGCCACCTCGTGGCTCTCGCTCGAAGAGCGGGCTACTCTGCCACTCAGCGACGGACAGGGTGTCCAATATCGAACCTCAGTCACGCTTATCCCGGTGCAAAATAACAATGATAACGTCGCACTTCAGATTTCGGCACTGTTTGGCGACGGGCGTTATATGAACACTTTTTATGGTGTCAATGAAGAACAGAGTACGCACTCTGGTTATGCACGTTACCGTGCCGCAGGCGGGTTTTACGGAATGGACAGTAACCTTATGTGGAGCCATCAGTTCACGCCACACTGGGGCTCTGCACTCAGCGTTGGTTACACCTGGCTCGATGATCATGCGGCAAACAGTCCGATTGTGTTTCAGCGAAATCAGACCACCGCAGCGGTCGCCGTAACTTATTCGTTCTGACCCCTTTGCTCTCCGATGCCTAAAGAGAGCGGAGTTCCGTGAATAAATGCGTACTGTTGCTATTTCTTATAGCGGGAAGCATAGGGCTTTTTTTGTCACTGACATTACTAAAAAATATTATGAGGTTAATTATTTTTATACTGTTTCCCTACGTTATATTAAATATTATTTTTTATCTTTTTTTCTATGACTGAGACTGTCTCTTTGCGGCTTTGTTGAATATCTCTTCAGAGAAATGATCATACGGGTTAGTGTGCAAGATGCGCCGCACGTTAAAGCGCGGTCAATCCTCACGCCGTTCAGCGTAATGCAGGAACTCTGCGTTTTGGCTAATCATGGTCAGCCTCCAGTATCTGCCTTACAAACGCTCTTCATTCTGATCTTCTCAGCCGGTATCCATGTGCCGGCTTTTTTTGGGTGTTCTGGAATATGAACCTGCCGGATGGCAGTAAATTTAGGCTGCACATATACTTGCCTCAAACCATTTTTAACTTCGGTGAGGCACAATATGTTATCAAACGTTCTCATAGTTTTCGTGGCGGCTATTCATATCTATATCCTCATCCTTGAAATGTTTCTATGGGATACCAGCACAGGTCGTAAAGCGTTTAATATAAACGCTGATTTCTCTCGGGCAACAAAGACATTGGCAGCAAATCAGGGCCTCTACAATGGCTTCCTGGCGGCAGGACTTCTTTACGGGTTGTGGTTAGGCGAAGGTGGTTTTCAGTTTAAGCTCTTCTTCCTGACGTGCGTGCTCATCGCTGGCATCTATGGTTCGATCAGCGCCAACAGAAAAATATTGTATGTTCAGGCACTGCCTGCATTGATAACCCTTACAGCACTGCTTTTTCTGTAATTGCTGTCATCAAAATTGTCATCAATGAGCTGGTTTATTCCACTCATAGGATGATGTTGCCATTCCAGCCACGGAAAACGGTGATCCCTTCGAAAACACCGTGTAGTTGTCAGTAGAATTCTTCAACCCTTCTTCATTCTGATCTTCTCAGCCGGTACCGGGGTGCCGGTTGTTTTGGGGATGTTTTTCCTCAATCCGATTTATTCAACCAAGCCGCATAAAGATTGCCCAGAATTTGCCGATAGATTGTTCAAAGGGAAATCCATCGACAGGAAGTTAATCGCGCTTAATCTCTTACACTGGGGAAATTTCACTTGCACATCCAGCCTAAACCAAAACGAAAAATGAGTACGCGCACGCTGATGCTCCTGACCGGAGCCCTGACCATCACCTTAGGTTTCACTATCACCATCGGCTTGCTGAGCTGGCAGTCGAGCCAGCACCAGCGCAGGGTTGCAGAAAACTATCTGGGCAAAATTGCCGAGACCAACGCGCTTAATGTGCAGAAGGATCTGGAGTATGCCCGCACGGTAGCCAAAGATCTGGGACAAAGCCTGATCGCCTTGCCCGCTGCCGGGATCACCGACCGAAAAGTCGCTGAAGAGTTGATGAAGTACTCGCTCAAGCAGAATCCGAATTACCTGTCGATGTCGGTGATTTTTGAGGAAAACGCTTTCGATGGCCGCGATGCTGAATTTGCTCAACGGCCGGACTCCACCCCCAAAGGCCGCTTTGCCCGCTTTGTCGACCGCGGAAGTGACGGCACCTTCACCCTGCATAACCTCGATTCCATTTTCAAACCAGGACAGGGCGACTACTACCTGATCCCGCAGAAGCTGCAAAAAGACGTGCTCACCGAGCCCTACAGCTACGCCTACAACGGCGTCGATACTCTGCTGACCTCCGTCGCCGCCGTGGTGATTGATGACAACCAGCTCAAAGCGGTGATCACCTCAGACATCTCCCTTGCATCGTTACAGAAAAGCGTTGGGGCAATCAGACCCTGGGAAGGCGTGGGCTACGCTCTGCTGCTGTCCAACACCGGCCGGGTGATCTCCAGCCCCGACCAAGCGATGGCGGGCAAACCTTACAAAGGCAATACCGACAAGTTTACTCAGCAAGTAGTGGAGCATTATGACAGCTCGCTGGGTGAGAACGTGCTGGAAACGTGGCGGCCGATCACCGTCGGCACCAGCACGATGCCCTGGTATCTGGGCGTGGTAACGCCGGTCAGTGTCGTGATGGCTGCGGCTAATCGGCAACTGATGCATGCGTTGATCATGATGCTGCTGAGCATTGTGATTGTCTGCACCGTGCTGGCTCTGATCTTCAACCGCAAGATTTCCAGACCGATCGGTGGTGAACCCTCTCAGGCAGCGGCCATCGCGCTGGGTGTGGCAGAAGGTAACTTATCCGCCGAAATACCCGTGGTGGCTAACGATCGTCAGAGTATTTTCTTTGCCATGCATACCATGCAACAACAACTGAGAACCATGGTGGGAGAGATTATCTCTGCCAGCGACTCGGTGCGGCAAGGTGCGGAAGAAATTGCCTCCGGCAACCTCGATCTGGCCTCGCGCACTGAACAGCAGGCCGCCGCGCTGGAACAGACCGCCGCCAGCATGGAACAACTGACTGCCACGGTGAAACACAACGCGGACAACGCCCATCAGGCCACGGCACTCACTGAAAATGCCACTGACATTGCGCAACGCGGGGAGCATTTGGTGCAGCAGGTGGTGCTAATTATGCAGCAGATAGATGACAGTTCACAGAAAATCGGCGCGATTACCAGCTTAATCAACGGCATTGCCTTCCAGACCAATATCCTGGCGCTGAATGCGGCGGTAGAAGCCGCTCGCGCCGGTGAACAGGGTCGCGGCTTCGCCGTCGTTGCTGCGGAGGTTCGCAGCCTGGCGCAGCGCAGCGCCAACGCGGCGAAAGATATCTCAGCCTTAATCAGTGAATCCACTGTGCGTGTCGATCAAGGCGTCTCGCTGGTTGAGGATGCAGGAAGAACCATGCAGGAGATGACTACCGCGGTGAATTCGGTGAAAACCATCATTGGTGAAATCGTTCATGCTTCAGATGAGCAGTCACAGGGCATTGGTCAGGTAACGGTCGCTGTCAACCAGATGGACGGTGCCACCCAGCAAAACTCGGCGCTGGTACAGCAGATGTCCGCCGCCGCCGCATCACTGGAGGATCAGGCACAGCAGTTGGCCCAGACGGTGCAAATCTTCCGCCTGGGCAGCCACGTAAAATAAGGTGTTCCCTTACAGTAAAACAGGTTAGCCGCAGGGATGCGGCATTCAAACTATCTGAGTTAATTCCATGACTTGAGATTACGCACGCTAACCTCGAGTGGGTGTCAACAACGGATTACGGGGGAGTTCGGCGCCCCCCTTTCGATGTGTCCGGCGTGGCGTATCTGGTTCAGGGATTGGACTCCTTCAACTCAAGGCATTATCTGGAATCTACCCGGCGAACGCTGGAAACGATGGTTCGTGATGGCCTGCTAGAAAAATCACCAACTATGAGCAACGTCAGGACACTACGCAATCCGGCAGCGGTAAAGGCGTGTGGTGTAATGTCTCGCGGGATGGCTTGCCTGGAACATGTTCCGGAATACGAGATGACGGCGGCATCAGACTAAAGCAGGTAAGGCGTGCGATAAGGATATTTATAGCGCCTGAAAGCGTCAGGGAGATAATCATCAACTGGTGAAGAAAATGCTGGCTTCATAGCCAGCTTTCACGTTAGAGATCTGGGATAAACCCCGCTTCACGCAGAGTTTTGATCACCCCGCGAGAGTCGTATGGTTGCCCTCTATCCTTGCAGATCCGAGGCTTTCCAGCATATGAAAAACATCTTTTAACTGTACGAAAAGTATTGGGTGAACATCCGTTTCTAGCCTCAAATGTCTGAGTAGCTCCAACTCAGTGAGCACATCAACTAACGGAGAGTCGAAATCCGGATTTAGAAGCCCAAGTTCAAAGTGGTTAAATTCAGCCATGGTGGTTAGTTATCTTAATTGGTTGCATAGTGATATCTCGAAATTACCATAAAAAAACCATTATAATCTATATGTTACATGGTGGTATTTTTAAAATTAACTCAAAAATGAGTAAACCAACAAATCAAATGTAAGTGGACAACAACTCAAATTCGCCACTTACTACGGCATTGATCACTGATGCCAATCATGACCCACAACCCGTTTTTTATCGCATAAGTCTGGGCTTCTTCCACTGGAAGATCGGTGCTGTCATTCGTTACCGCTGACTGGTAATGCCCTATTTCTTCTTTGGCTTCTTTTTCGACTTCTTTCGCATAGTCCCGGACGGTTATCTCAAGCTGGTGGTGTAAGGTCAGGGATGCAGAATCAAAGAGTTCCGATAATTCCAGCAAATCCATATATCCCCCCCGCTAGTTTGTTGATAATCCACTTACTTGCCCTGGATGAGTCATCGTCATTAATGAGTCAAAGGCGCTTGTGCCGGATGGGGCTTTCGTTGCTTCTCGCGTCTGATATTTAGTCACATGTTCACCAATTTTTTTACCATCCAAGATGCTTTGAACCGTGATATTCATCGTTATAGGTTGCTTCGGTGGGACTGCTGGGAATTGTGATGCTTTAGATACACCAGGCTTTGCCGGTATGCCGTTTAAATCCCATACTCGCGATCCGACATAAGGCTGACCAGGGTGACTAATTGCCCAATTCCTCTTTGCCAAACGGTCACGCTCCGCCATCTCTTGGGTTTGCGTGGGTAACTGGTCGTAGGGTGTGCCATTTTTGGCCGCCATAAATCTGCGATATATTTCTACGCCTAACTCAGTACCAATGGCTGCGGCGGCTAGAGCCACTACGTTTGGCATGTCTCCTATCGCTTTCGAGAGCAGAGGGATCCCACCTTTGCCACCCAAAAACTTTATTGGCCCTATCAGCGCACCGGCTGCATGTTTCAATATCCACATACCGCCACTCATACCAGCCAAGGCAGTAATTACCATCACCCCATCCATAGCGTATCTCGCCATATTGGGATGCGAACCTACCGCCCGCGTCAGGACGTTGATCCCTTTCGTCACATTATCTATTCCACGGGTAAAGCTCTCCATCACGCCGCCTTTTTGCGCTAAGGCAATCTGCAGGTCTTCAAAGGACTTCGCCATTGCCTCCCTAGCCATCAGTACGTGGTTATTGGGGTCGTTAAGGATAGGCATCGTTCCCCGTGAAATATCATAGGAACCCAGCGACTGCTCAATGGTGCCCATCTGCGCCATGATCCGGTTATAAATTTTCGCGCCGCCACGGCCAAATAGGATGGAGTTATCATGTTCAATATCTACGGAATTGGTGATGCCGTGTGCTTTGTATATTTGCATCATCTTTTTTATGTAGCCGGGTAGGTTCGTTGCTTGCAGGTTGGTAAGACTTCGGAATTGCTCTATGCCTGTACCGTCAGCGATACCCAACCTTGCCATTTCCCTGCGGAGATTTTTTGGCACCAAAGACATATTGCCACTGATACGGTTATAAGCGGTCAGCATACCGTTAGCCGTTACATCACCGCCCATTTCACCGATTATCGGCTCAAGCGCCCCCATTATTGCCCGGATACTTTGGTGGTTTGTCGCTGTACTGCCGTGGGCTACAAATAATTTAAGCGCCCGAGGATCCACCATCCCCCCGCTCGATTGTGACGCTTTAAAAACACCATCAACGATACTGGAAGCTTTCGCGGTATCGCTCAGTCCGCCCATGATTTCTACAATTTTGTTGAGGTTTCGCATATTACCGCCTGCGGCGGCCTGAGATTGTCCGCTTAAAGCCTGAGAAGCAACCTCATATTTTGCTAGAATTGGCATCATGATCTCTGCCGCTTCCATGGCCTTCTTACCGCCCATACCTGACTCCCGGAATGAGCCTTGTGCGTCGGTAAATATACGCAACCGGTCGAGTCTGGACGTGTTCATGACGCTATGGGAATCCGTAAACGCCTTGGCTTCGTTAATTTGAGCCGTATTGAGTCCCATCTGGCGCAAACGTGCTAACTCTCGCTCGTAGGAAATGCCTTTTTCTGTGATGGAGTTAAAAAGCTCATATCCCACATATGCCGTGGCCAGGTTGGTCATGCCATTCATGTGGCCGCCGTTGCTTGGTCGAGGATTGCCAGTGCCACCGCCTGCGGCCGCTGATCCAGTAACAGCTCCAAGCGCAAGGTAAGGCATCGCGTTTGCTGCCTGGGAGGGTAACCGGTATGCTTTATTCGCAATCGCAATGTCCGCCGTCTCATTCTGGAATCGGTCGCGTGTCGCGTTGAACATATCGATCCATTTCTTGGCGAGAGTCTTACCGGCGGCCTTGTTTGGATCGTGCGATTCAGCCTGCTGGCGCGTGATTTTGACGCCGAATTCTTTTAAGACGGCATCGACTACCTGAGAGGGGGGATCGAAGCATGCAAGCGATTGAACGATGAAGGCTTTCACTTCTGATTTCAGTGATGCCATGTTTCACCATCCGTCTAATTCTGTCTAATTTTTAAGCCAATTTGAGCAGGCACGTCCCGCATGCTCTGGCAATATTAAGGTGAGCCACCTCCGCTGGCCGGTTTGCAGCATCAACCAGCTCTTGCACTTCAACGCTGGCACCGTATCTGCGCACCACGCCAACGAACTCTTCGACGTCGTGGCCACGCAATTTAAGTACCGGTTTTCCGGTATCGCGGTTGAATTTTGGAGCGCCGAATTCATCAGTAGCCTGGGCGATGTGATAAAGCTCATGTTCAACCAGCGCGCAGAACTCCAGATCGGTGCACAGCGCGCAGAAGTCAGCAGCCAGGGTGATGATGAACGTTGGCACTTCACCGAACCATTCATGCATCTGCTGTTCCATGCGGGTCTTCTGCCAACCTCCTGCCCTCATTGCGACTTGTTCAGCCTGTCCGAGAACCGTCCGACCAGTTTTAGCAAAGGCGTTTGCAGCCCACATAAAACGGATGTCGGCATCTACTAGGTGAACATGGTCGGGGTTATGGAGATCACCGTCTTCAGCGATTATTTGCTGAATTGCCCAATCCATGATTTCAGGCGCATGGATAAGGCGATTGTACGAGCGAAACTCATCAATTAAGGAAAGTGGAGGTATTGGTTTTTGCGTGTCATTTGAGAGAGTTGGCATTCGGTTGCTCCCTTATCTGCAGGCAATAAAAAACCGCCCGGAGGCGGTTTAGTTCTCATTCGTTTTTCGCTTGGTTTTCACAAGCTCATCAGCAGGGGTTCCCTGTAAACGCGGCACGCCTCCAGAACTGTAAAAACAGGTCTTTTGACAAAATTCATTTGAGTTAATATCCCACAAAGTTTATTGCCCATATATGAACCCTCCTTGCAGATAAAATCTGCGGACAAACCAATTAATTCCGCGACAAAGAAAAGACGTAACGAGGTTAAGCCATCGAGAATCCCTAACATGCCTGTCATCATCAGTCTCAGGAGGCAACCGCTGAGAGACGCTACGCGTTTCGACTAATTCAGTTTAACCCCAACCCATGTAGCCTTACCAATTAAGTTAGCCTATCGCTCACAGATTCGGATTGAGTAATCGTCTGACTTAGCATTTCCTTCGCGCCCTTTGGGTGATGTTGCGTCAAGATGCAATTTCACGGACAGACATCAAGCCAACTCGGTATGCCGATTCGATGGCCTCCCAGTCTGGTTTGGTCATTTTTAATATTCCCAATCAAGTTTATAAAGATAATGCCGATGTATTCTTGAAATTCTCTTCGCTCATGGTGACTATGAACACACGAACTACAGCCAATGCACTTGTGCTTATCCTCTTAGGTCTCTCTTACTCCGCTCAGGCTAATAGCGATCTATGCTCAACAGTTACGTTTGAAGCCTTTGGGGAACCTAAGCAGACAGTCAGAGATTGTGCTGACCCCTATGAATCCTTTTGGGTAGCAGTGACGATTGATGGTAAGCGCTTTATGACCCAGGGATTAGGCTTGGTCGTGCCGCAAACGCCATCTCGCCAGAGGGGTGAAGAGATGCAATTCTTAACAATTCAGGTCACTAAGAATAATAATGAATATACTGTTCGCTTCCTGCGGGCGATCAATGGTCAATCAATTTACTGGTCTGGTATCATGTTGCCGGGTCATCAACAAGACGTAACCATCAAAGGGCATAAGGTTAACATCCGCTTTGAGCGTCAAAAAAACTGATATTCATCATTGGTGCTCGCGACAGAACATTTCTTGCTTGTCGGTGAGTGCCATTTAAACCTCTGAGGGAAAACTGTATGAGTCAAATACTAATTGGGGACATTCATTCAGCGCTGAAGAATTTCGGCACTTATCTTGATAATGAAATTGAACACTTCAAAAATGGGATGGTGGAATACTGGGAAGCAAAAGGTTCTCTTAAAAGTTGCTTAGATATATACATCAATGAGGACAACTCACTTTATTTTTCGATTCCAAAATTGAAGTTCTCTTGCCATACAAGGGACAGATTTGTTTTTTTTGGTAAAACCCTAATCGCTGAGATTGAGTTTTTCTTTACGGAAAAAAATAAGGATATTGTCGTCCTTCGCTGTTTCATTACTTCAACTGGGATTTTGACTTTTGATGCCCCGGACTCTGAAGAGGGTCATGATGCATCCTATGATCAAAACCTTGAGCTTAAGGTCGTGAACAAGTTGATCTCATCTGCCTCAGCGTCAGGTTTGATTTCAGTTAACGCCTAAAAAATAAAGCATTTAAGCAAGCTAGTGACTTTATATGGCTGCCACTAAAAAGCAGTCCTATACCAAGCTTGCCAGCGGTAGATATTCAAGCGAAGTTCTCGCAAACATTCTGCAGTTTCCTTGTCTGCCTGTAAGTCTTCGTCACTATCCTTCCCGGCGTCACTTCCCTTGCACGGTGGCGTCATCAAATCCTGTGATATTGTTGGCAGCGTCGATTGACTGCTGACGCAACCGGATAGCAGTAGCATCAAAATCACACTTGATATGATTCGGGTCTTGGACATATTTCACCACTTCGCGGGTAATTGTTTTGTAGATGACCTTTCCATCGTCTTTGGCCTTTGCTGCCTTCTGCTCTATAGGCTCAAGCTTCGCCTCGGCTTTCTTCTGCTTCTTGGCGGCCGCTGCGTTCATTTGGTCAGAGTGGGCATACCAGCCATTTCGGTACCGGATTTCTCCACAACGTTTCCCGCATAGAGCTGTTCAGCCGCGGCGACGTTGGTGGCTGGCATCACTGGGGCAACGAAAATCCGTTCAACGATATCGAGCTGGTCCCTGCAAATTTCACCACCATTCCACCAGCGCGCAACTCACGCGTAAAAGCTCAGGTCGGTCATTACCTGCCTGTTCTTGCTGGCGCGTTACAACAAAACCAGCCGCATAAACGAGATGAAGGAGCCGCCATGTGAATGAGTTGGAACGAAACGCCCTGCGCTCCGCTGCGCGAAGATGCAGCGACGAGTTGCACCAGGCCGTACAGGCCAATCCCAAAACCCCATTCGATAAACTTTCCGGCCCGATAATCAAACGCCACTATCAGCCCATTAAGCCGATCTACCGATTGGTTGATTTTCTGTGGACGATTGGCGTGCTCAACGGCCAATTTGAAGAGAGGTAAGTATGGCAGATATACGCATGGACGATGTGCTATTCAACCTGTCTGAAGCTTCAGGTTTTCTCAAGAAATCACCCCGTACTGTTCGCCAGTTAATTAAGGCTGGAAAGCTCATTGCCGGGAAATCCGGAACTAACGGAGGCGGTCGATTCGAAATCCTGAAGTCAGCATGTCTTGAATATATCCACAATCAGCAACACAATCAGGCCGTGAATGCAGGAGTCGGCCATACAGAGAGGAATACTGCATGGGGCTCAAACAAAGGTACGGCAACTGGTACTGTGATTTCGTTCGCCCGGACGGCGAAAGAGTTAGACGCGGCCTTGGAACGTCAGACAAGAAGCAAGCGCAGGAGCTATTCGATCAGCTAAAGGCAGAGGCGTGGCGCGTAGATAAGCTCGGTGAGATAGCCGAGCATACTTTCGACGAAACATGTCTGCGCTGGCTGAATGAAAAGGAGCATAAGCGATCACTGGACGATGACCGCACGAAGATTGAATTTTTCTTGGGTCATTTCTCCGGCAAGCCGCTATCCAGCATCACTGAGGATAAGGTGATGAAAGCGGTGGCACGGATGCCTAACAGGAAGCACAGGCAGATATGGGAGTCGCGCAGGGATGCAGCAGAGCGAAAAGGTAAGCCTGTCCCAGAGTACAAAGAGAAGCTGATATCGGCGGCCACGCGCAGCCAATACCTCTCATTTATTCGCGGACTATTCCGGATCGCCGCCGATGAGTGGAAATGGCTAAGCAAGGCTCCAGTCATCAAGACCAGAAAGCCTATCTCGCGCAGAGTGAAGTGGCTCACACGCGAAGAGGCATTAGCGCTCATCGAATGTATGCCTGATGGCTTCAAGCCGATTGTTATATTCGCGCTGGCCACCGGGCTACGCCGGTCTAACATTTTGGATTTGGAATGGTCGCAGATTGATATGCAAAGGAAGGTTGCATGGATACATCCAGAGAACGCCAAAGCGGGCAAGGCTATCGGCGTGGCACTGAATGATACCGCATGCAAAGTTCTGAAAGAGCAGATTGGTCGTCACCACCGGTTTGTGTTTGTTCACAATTCAGCATGGCACCGCGCTGACGGGACAAAGACGGCAGAAGTGAGAAAGATGCGCGTTGATGATAACACGGCTTGGAGGACTGGATTAAAGCGGGCAGGAATTACAGATTTCCGGTTCCATGACCTGAGACACACCTGGGCGAGTTGGTTAGTTCAGGCCGGGGTTCCACTTTCTGCTTTGCAGGAAATGGGTGGATGGGAATCTATCGAAATGGTACGCAGGTATGCACACCTGTCACCAAATCACCTGACCGAGCACGCACGCAAAATCGATGACGTTATGGCGACTCATGTCACTAATCTGGCACTTTTGGATTTTGATGGTGAATCTAAGAAGGCGTAACTGATTGATTTTAAATGGTACGCCCTACAGGATTCGAACCTGTGACCTACGGCTTAGAAGGCCGTTGCTCTATCCAACTGAGCTAAGGGCGCATTGCAGTCCCGTTAGGGAGCGTTGCGGACTCGGATTATACGGGCAGACCGCAGTGAGTCAATGGCTTTTGAACTCACTGCTTAATGACTGAACAATTTGCTCTTATTCTCTGCTCTGCGCGCTTTTACCGTGAGTCCGCGAAAATCTATCTCTCTGAATTGATGACCGTCGTCATAGCGCCATTCCAGCAAGCTTCTGCGCCACCCTGCTGCTATTTTATTGACCAAGACAATTCAGCGCCTGACAGCGCGCGCCGCATCTGCCAAAATAGCCCATCCCCTGCATTTTTTAATTGATGGATTTACGCCCCGATGTCAGCGAAGATTATTGACGGTAAAACGATTGCGCAGCAGGTCAGAAATGAAGTTGCGGAAAAAGTGAAACAAAGACTGGCTGACGGTAAACGTGCGCCGGGCTTAGCTGTGGTCCTGGTCGGAGAGAACCCGGCGTCGCAGATTTACGTCGCCAGCAAGCGCCGATCCTGCGAAGAAGTGGGTTTTCTATCACGCTCTTATGATTTACCCGTCAGCACTTCCGAAGGCGAGTTGCTTAAGCTCATTGATGAGCTAAACAACGACGACGCCATCGACGGCATTTTGGTTCAGTTGCCGCTGCCTGCGGGCATCGATAACATCAAGGTTCTGGAACGTATTCACCCAGACAAAGACGTTGACGGCTTCCACCCTTATAATGTCGGCCGCCTGTGTCAGCGTGCGCCGACTCTGCGCCCTTGCACTCCGCGCGGCATTGTGACTCTGTTGGAACGTTATGGCATCGATACCTTCGGGCTGAATGCCGTGGTGATTGGCGCATCCAATATCGTGGGCCGCCCGATGAGCATGGAGCTGCTGCTGGCCGGTTGTACCACCACCGTCACGCACCGCTTTACCAAAAATCTGCGTCACCATGTCGAAAACGCCGATCTGGTGGTGGTTGCCGTCGGTAAACCGGGGTTTATTCCCGGCGAATGGATTAAACCGGGCGCAATCGTAGTGGATGTCGGTATAAACCGTCTGGAAAGTGGTAAAGTTGTCGGCGATGTGGAATTTGATGCCGCCGCTGAGCGCGCTTCATTTATTACACCGGTGCCGGGCGGCGTAGGCCCGATGACGGTCGCGACGCTGATTCAAAATACCTTGCAGGCTTGCGAGGAATATCACGACATCAGCGCCAACTAAAAGTCAGTAACAAATAAGTCAGGAAACCATGGAAACTTTTTTTCTCGAAAAACACCCGCACGTTGAACTGTGCGACCTGCTCAAATTTATGGGCTGGTGTGAAAGCGGCGCAGCGGCTAAAGCCGTGATTGCTGAAGGTCAGGTGAAGGTCAACGGGCAGGTAGAAACCCGCAAACGTTGTAAAATCCTTGCCGATCAGCAAGTTGAGTTCGCCAGCAGCAAGCTGGTCGTCAAAGCCTCAGCCGAATAAGCCTTCGGTTCTGAGCATAAAAAAACGCGGAGGGGATAACCCGACCGCGTTTTTTTTATGCCGTTTTAGCACATCAAAAAGATCACTTACGACGCCAGGTTGTACCTGACGGGCCATCTTCCAGCACAATTCCCATCTCGTTTAAGCGATCGCGCGCCATATCAGCCATGCCCCAGTCTTTGCTGGCACGGGCGTCATTACGCTGTTTGATCAGCGCTTCGATCTCCGCCACTTCGCTATCGTCATCCGCCTGCGCGCCGGATTGCAGGAACTGCTCAGGATCTTTCTCCAGCAGGCCCAGCACGCCGCCCAACGTGCGCAGTTCGGCGGCTAATCCATTGGCGGCCTGCATGTCTTCCACTTTCAGGCGGTTGATGTCGCGCGCCATGTCAAACAGAACGGAATAGGCTTCCGGTGTGTTGAAATCATCGTCCATTGCTTCGCGAAAGCGTGTCACGAAGGCTTCGCCACCGGCAGATGCAGACTGCGCATCGGTGCCGCGCAGTGCAGTGTACAGACGCTCAAGCGAGGTACGCGCCAGCTTGAGGTTCTCTTCGCTGTAGTTCAGCTGGCTGCGGTAGTGGCCGGACATCAGAAAGTAGCGCACGCTTTCGGCGTCGTAATATTTCAGGACATCGCGCACGGTAAAGAAGTTATCCAACGATTTGGACATCTTCTCGCGGTCGATCATCACCATGCCAGAGTGCATCCAGGTATTGACGTAAGGGCCGTCATGGGCACAGCTCGACTGAGCGATTTCGTTTTCGTGATGTGGGAACATCAGGTCAGAACCGCCGCCGTGAATATCAAAATGTTCGCCAAGCTGCTTGCAGTTCATGGCTGAACATTCGATATGCCAGCCCGGGCGCCCTTCACCCCAAGGTGAAGTCCAGCTTGGCTCCCCCGGCTTAGACATTTTCCACAGCACGAAATCCATCGGGTTACGTTTTACATCGGCGGCCACTTCAACGCGTGCACCGGCCTGCAACTGATCCAGATCCTGACGCGACAACAGACCGTAATCAGGGTCACTTTCTACCCAGAACATCACGTCGCCGTTGGAGGCCACATAGGCGTGATCGCGATCGATCAGCTTTTGCACGATCTCGATGATTTCAGCAATATGACCTGTCGCACGCGGCTCAGCGTCCGGAGGAAGAATACCGAGCGCAGCAAAATCAGTGTGCATCTCGGCGATCATACGGTCAGTCAGTGCGGTAAAAGCTTCGCCCTTTTCTGCTGCACGTTTAATGATTTTGTCATCAATATCGGTGATATTGCGCACATATTTTAGGTCATAGCCCAGATAACGCAGATAGCGTGACACCACGTCGAATGACACAAATGTGCGACCATGGCCGATGTGGCACAGGTCGTAAACGGTTATCCCACACACGTACATACCGACTTTACCGGCATGAATTGGCTTGAATTCCTCTTTTTGGCGACTCAGGGTATTAAAAATCTTCAGCATCAGGCTATTCCGTGTTGGGCATTGAAAATGTCAATTGGGTTCATAATATAACGAAAATGACTCTACCGAAACGGCATAAGCCGCTGTGTGTCCATTGTTCGTGCATTGTTTATAAGTAGGATAAGGCTGCTGACGCCTGCTTTTGAGTTATGGTATAAGAGAAGGCTATAGTAGCGGCTCACACGAAGAGCACACATCAACATAAGCAGGATGATTATTATGGTCACTTTACACACCAACCACGGCGACATTGTTATTAAAACTTTCGCGGACAAGGCACCGGTCACCGTCGAAAACTTTCTTAACTATTGCCGTAAGGGTTTCTACGACAACACCATTTTCCACCGTGTCATCAACGGTTTTATGATTCAGGGCGGCGGCTTTGAGCCAGGCATGAATCAGAAAAATACCGATGCGCAAATCAAAAATGAAGCCAATAACGGTCTGAAAAACAACAAAGGTACGCTGGCAATGGCCCGTACCAATGACCCGCATTCTGCTACTGCACAGTTCTTCATCAACGTCAGCGACAACGATTTCCTTAACCATACGGGTGAAAACGACCAGGGCTGGGGTTATTGTGTGTTTGCAGAAGTGACCGATGGTCTGGACGTAGTTGAGAAGATCAAAGCCGTGAAAACAGGCCGCAGCGGCATGCATCAGGACGTTCCAAAAGAAGATGTTGTGATCCAAAGTGTGACCGTCAGCGAATAACTGACCTTTAATGGCCACATTTTTTATCGCAGATATCCATCTTTGCGCACAGGAACCGGCAATTACTGCCGGTTTTCTGCGTTTTTTACGCGAAGATGCGCCGCAGGCCGATGCGTTGTACATCCTTGGGGATCTATTCGAAGCCTGGATAGGCGACGACGATCCGCAACCGTTGCACGGCGACATCGCAGCGGCGCTCAACACCCTCCACCAGCAAGGTGTGCCCTGTTTTTTTATTCACGGTAACCGCGACTTTCTGGTTGGGCGGCGTTTTGCCCGTGACAGCCTGATGCAAATTCTGCCGGAAACCCAAGTGCTCGAACTGTATGGCCGCCGGTTACTGATTTTGCACGGCGACACGCTCTGTACTGACGACACCGGCTATCAACGTTTCCGCAAGAAAGTGCGCAATCCGCTAATTCAGAAAATCTTCCTCGCTCTGCCGCTAAAATGGCGTCTGTCCATTGCGGCCAGAATGCGCGCCGACAGTAAAGCATCCAACAGCGGAAAATCGCTGGAGGTCATGGACGTCAATCCGCAGGCGGTGATCAACGCGATGCAGGAGAGCGATGTCGAATGGATGATCCACGGCCATACCCATCGCCCCGCTATCCACAACATACTGCTAAAAAACGGTAAGACTGGCCACCGCGCAGTGCTGGGAGCCTGGCATGAAGAAGGTTCGATGATCACCGTTAGCGCCAACGGCGTAGAGTTAGTCACCTTTCCGTTCTGATCTTCCCTCCAGCTCTGCTTCTCATACAAACCCGCTACGCAATCGTTTTCCTCGCTTTGTGAGCATGATATGATTTGCGCCCTCTCCGCCAGAAAACCTCGGTGTAAAACCTCGGAAAGTCTGGCAACGCTTGTTTAATCACAGGAGCTTTACAGACATGTCATCCAACGTTACCCCGGCAAAAATCGCCATCGTTATGGGGTCTAAAAGTGACTGGGCGACCATGCAGTTCGCCGCCGAGGTTCTCACAACGCTGAATATTCCTTTCCATGTCGAAGTTGTTTCCGCTCACCGCACGCCAGATAAACTGTTCAGTTTTGCAGAACAGGCATCTGAAAACGGTTTGGATGTGATTATCGCAGGCGCGGGCGGCGCAGCCCATTTACCCGGTATGTTGGCAGCAAAAACGCTGGTGCCAGTGCTGGGTGTGCCAGTACAAAGCGCGGCCCTGAGCGGCGTCGACAGCCTGTATTCTATTGTCCAGATGCCGCGCGGCATTCCCGTCGGTACGCTGGCTATCGGTAAAGCCGGTGCGGCGAATGCAGCCCTGCTGGCAGCACAGATTCTGGCGCTGCACGACGCGGAGATTGGCAAAAGTCTGGCGGCGTGGCGCAAGGCGCAAACTGATGAAGTGCTGAATAATCCCGATCCACGGGAGGAAGTATGAAGCCGGTTTGCGTACTCGGTAACGGCCAGTTAGGCAGAATGCTGCGTCAGGCCGGTGAGCCGTTAGGTATTGCCGTTTATCCGGTTGGCCTTGATGCCGAACCCGAAGCGGTGCCTTTTCAGCAGAGCGTGATCACCGCAGAAATTGAACGCTGGCCGGAAACCGCACTGACCCGCGAACTGGCGACGCACAAAAGCTTTGTTAACCGTGATATTTTCCCGCGTCTGGCCGACCGCCTGACGCAAAAACAACTGCTCGACCAGCTCGGGCTGGCGACGGCACCGTGGCAATTACTGGCCGATGAAGCCGAGTGGCAACAGGTGTTCGCACAGCTCGGCGAACTGGCAATTGTAAAACGCCGCGTTGGTGGTTACGACGGCCGTGGCCAGTGGCGCTTGCGTCCCGGTGAAGAAAACACATTACCTGCTGATTGCTACGGCGAGTGTATCGTTGAGCAAGGCATCAATTTCTCTGGCGAAGTGTCACTGGTTGGCGCGCGCGGCCACGACGGCCAGACCGTATTCTATCCGCTGACTCACAATCTGCATCAGGACGGTATTCTGCGCACCAGCGTCGCGCTACCCACACCCAACGCCGCGCTGCAACAACAGGCCGAAAGTATGTTGTCAGCCATCCTCAATGAACTGAATTATGTTGGCGTGATGGCGATGGAGTGTTTTGTGGTCAGCGAAGGTTTACTGATCAACGAACTGGCACCGCGTGTCCACAACAGCGGGCACTGGACGCAAAACGGCGCATCCTACAGCCAGTTCGAGATGCATCTCCGCGCCATTCTCGATCTGCCATTGCCGAAACCTGTGGTCAGTACGCCGTCGGTGATGGTCAATCTGATTGGCACGGATGTCGCGACCGAATGGCTGACTCTGCCGCTGGTGAACCTGCACTGGTACGAGAAAGAGGTGCGCGAAGGCCGCAAGGTCGGCCATCTGAATCTGAATGACGCCAGCTCAGAGTTACTGAAAGAGACGCTGAACGCACTGGTCCCGATGCTACCGCCAGAGTACAAAAGCGGGATCGAATGGGCCATTGCGAAGCTTTGATGTGTTCCGTACCGCCTCCGTTATATACCGGAGGCGGTGTTTTACTTAACCACCGTACGCTTTAAACAGCGCCCTTCCCCGCAGCAATCGCACGCCCATCCAGCCGCCGCACAGTGACAGCAGCAGCGCACTCACCAGCGGTACCGACCACCACAGAACCAGATTCGGCTCCCATGGGAAATCAAACACCTTACGTTGCAGTATCCACAGTGAAGCTTCAGCGCCGACGGCGGCAGCAATACCGGCCACCAGCCCCAGTACGGCGAACTCACACCACAGCGTGCTGCGTAACAGTTTTTTGCTGGCACCCAGCGTGCGGTAGACGATCAACTCCTGACGACGCTGACGCATTCCCACCTGAATTTGCGCCAACAGCAATAAGCCGCCGCACAGCATCACCAAAATCACCATCACTTCCAGGGCACGACTCACCTGCTGCAACACCTGTCCAACCTGTTTCAGCATGGCTCCTATGTCGAGCAAACTGAGCGTTGGGAACTGGCGGTTAAGCTGGGTAATCGTTTTGCCGTCACCATGATAACGGAAACTGGTCAGCCAGCTTTGCGGCTGCGCATCCAGCGCGCCCGACGGGAAGATAAAGTAGAAATTTGGTCGCAGGCTGTCCCAGTCCACTTTACGCAGGCTGGAGATTTTGGCGCTGAACTCTTGAGTATCGCCGCTGAAGGTCAGCGTATCGCCGATTTTCACGCCAAGCCGCCCTGCCAGTCCGTCGTCTATCGAGACTTCACCGGCCTGCGGTGGCCCGTTGCCTGCTAACAGCGGATTGTGATCAGGTAGCCCCTGCATCCAGGTCAGATTCAGCTCACGGTTGACGGCCTCGCCCGCCGCATCGTCAGGTTTGATGATGTCGGTCGCGATATGCTGGTTTATCTTGGTCAGCCTGACGCGAACAATCGGATAGAAGGTTTCCGGCTCCGTCTGATGCTGGCGCAGAAAATCGGTCACCTGTGGCACCTGATCTTTGGTGATATTCAGCAGGAAGTAGTTCGGGCTGTCCGGCGGCAACTGCTGCTCCCAGCGGTCGAGCAGATCACCGCGCAGCACCAGCAGCAAGGCCAACAACATAAATGACATGGAAAACGCCGCCAGCTGGCTAAGCGTCACCCACGGCTGGCGCACCAGACGGTTGATCGCCAGACGCAGCGGCAGCTTGCCGACGGTGATCCGCCGCAGCAGCAACAGACTGCCCCAGCCAATAGCACCGAGCAGCAGCGACAACACCATCACGCCCGCCAGCAGTGACCACAACAGTGTACTGCCCCCGACCAGCGCCGCCAGCAGGCCAACCACAATCACCAGCATCACCGGAATAAACCAGCGCAGCGGCCAGACGTTAGCCACCACGTCGTTACGCAGAACGCGCAGCGGCTGGGTTGCCAACAGCTGTTTGTAAGGCCGTGCACCGACCAGCAGCGAAATCACCACCAGCGACCCCATCGACCAGACCCATGGCCAGATGCCCGACGGCGGCAAAGCCGCCGGTAACACCGGTGCCAGCATTTTCATCAGTAAGGCTTCAAACAGCAGCCCAATGACGCTACCGCACACTGCCGCCAGCAACAGCACCGAGACCCACTGGCCGATGATCAGCTTCTGTAGCGCGGTTTTACCTGCACCGAGGGTTTTGAGTACCGCCACTAAATCGTAGCGGCTACGGCAGTAATGCCCCATGGCGACCGCGACCGCGGCGATTGACAGCATCAGGGTCAACAACGCGGACAACAGCAGGAACTGTTGGGAACGTTGCAAGGATTTCCCCAGTGCCCCTTCAGAATCTTCCATGCCGTACCAGCGCTGGTCAGGTTTCAGCAGCCCTTGGATGGCATCGCCGTAGGTTTTAATGTTTTCCGGCGATCCGGCAAACATATAACGGTAAGTGACGCGGCTACCGGGCTGAATCGCACCGGTTTTCGGCACATCATCCAAATTCATGATCACGCGCGGTGCGGTCTGGAACGGATTAAAACCTGAGTCCGGCTCCTGAATGACTTCACCGGCAATTTTCAGCGTCGCATCGCCGACCTCAAGATTGTCCCCCACTTTGACGTTCAGCAGCGCCATTAAGCGCGGCGCGGCCAGCACCGTGCCGGGCTCTGGCTTAACACCCGGCGGCTGAGTTTGTAAGTCGCCATACAGCGGATAGGCCTGATCCGTGGCTTTCACATCCGCCAGTTGCGGGGTGTCGCCAGCGAAGGTCATGGTCATAAAACTCAGTTGGCGGCTGACTTTCAGACCCTGTTTGCTGGCGTCTTCTAACCAGGCTTCGGTGATCGGGCGCGCAGAGCGCAGCACACGGTCAGCGGCAATAAAGTCACGGCTTTGCTGACTTAGCCCTTTTTCCATGCGATCGCTGATGCTACCAAGCGCCAAAACGCATGACACTGCCAGCGTCAGCGCCAGCCAGACAATCAGCAGTGACGGTTGCCGCCACTCACGCCAGAACCAGCGCCAAATCATGCTTCCTCCCACAATTTTCCATCACGCAGACGCAGGCGACGCTGGCAGCGGGCCGCCAGTTGTTCATCATGGGTGACCAATATCAGCGTGGTGCCAGCGTCGCGGTTGAGCGAGAAAAGCAGATCAACGATGCGCTCACCGGTGGCGCGGTCCAGATTACCGGTCGGCTCATCGGCAAATAACAATTTTGGTTTGCCAATAAATGCGCGAGCAAGCGCAACACGCTGCTGTTCACCGCCTGAGAGCTGCGCAGGCAAATGATGTTGACGTTCACCCAACCCCAGCTGTTGCAGCAGCTGCACGGCCTGCGTGCGGCTGCTGGCGTCAGATTCGCCACGTAGCAGGGCCGGAAGCTGGACGTTTTCCAGCGCGTTCAACGTCGGCACCAACATAAAGGATTGAAAGACAAAACCGACGTTTTTGGCCCGCAGCGCGGCACGACCCTCTTCATTCATGTCCGTCAGCGACTGTCCCAACAGTTTCACCTCACCCCCGGTACCGTCGTCAAGACCGGCGAGGATCCCAAGCAGCGTTGACTTGCCCGAACCAGACTCGCCAATCAGCGCGATAGTTTGCGCCGGTTTGACAACCAGCTCCACACCGGAGAGGATGGTTAACTGACTTTCACCCTGACCGACGTGTTTACTAAGATGATGAACTTCAAGAACGTTTCCCGCTGGCATCTTCCTTTCCTTTTACTTGTATCAATACTGGTCACTGCGACAGTGAGTTTTCGGGCCGCAGCAGCTGATAATTTGCTGATAATAGGTGATAGTCTGAGCGCCGTTTACCGTCTGCCTGCCGACAATTCATGGCCATCGCTGCTCAATAAAAAGTGGCAGCATGAAGGCGGTAAACCGAACATTATTAATGCCAGCATCAGCGGAGATACCGCCGCACAGGGGCTGGCGCGCCTGCCCGCGCTGCTGAAACAGCATCATCCGCGCTGGGTGTTAATTGAACTGGGGGCCAACGACGGTCTGCGCGGTTTTGCTCCACCGGCTATCTCCCAGACGCTTACCCAGATAATTAAGTTGGTAAAACAGGCTGGCGCCCAACCTTTGCTGATGCAAATCCGCCTGCCGCCGAACTATGGCCGCCGTTATACTGACGCGTTTTATGCCCTTTACCCGGCGTTGGCCAAACAAAACGATATTCCGCTGGTCCCGTTCTTTATGGAGCAAGTGGCGCTGAAACCGGAATGGATGCAGGACGATGGTTTGCATCCTGCACAGGCCGCCCAGTCATTTATTGCCGACTGGATGGCAGACAAACTGGCACCGCTGATCAACACTAAGTAAACCACAGTCCTGAAAAATAGGGGCTTCTGACAGGTAAAGTTATGCAAAAAGCAGTATTGATCACCGGTTGCTCCAGCGGTATTGGCCTGGTGGCTGCACAGGATTTACGTAACCGTGGTTACCGCGTTCTGGCCGCCTGTCGTAAAACGCAGGATCTTGAAAACCTGCGTCAATTGGGCTTTGAAACCATTGCGCTGGATCTGGATGACAAACAGAGCGTGGCCCGCGCCGCCGCCGACGTGTTGACCCTGACCGGCAACCGGCTTTATGGCTTGTTCAACAATGCCGGTTACGGCGTTTACGGCCCGTTGCATACGGTCAGCCGGGAACAGTTTGAGCAACAATTTTCCACCAATCTGTTCGGCACTCATCAACTGACCCAACTGCTGTTACCCGCCATGCTGGCGCACGGCGAAGGGCGAATTATTCAGACCAGTTCGGTGATGGGTCTGGTGAGCACGCCGGGCCGCGGGGCGTATGCTGCCAGCAAATATGCGCTGGAGGCCTGGTCCGACACGCTACGCATGGAGCTGCACGGCACCGGCATCCAGGTCAGTTTGATTGAGCCGGGACCACTCAGCAGTAATTTCACCCAGAACGTGAATCAGTCGCAGGCCGATAAACCCGTGAACAATCCCGGTATTGCCCAGCGTTTTACCCTCACACCAGAGGCAGTATTGCCGAAATTGCACCATGCTTTAGAAAGTCGACAAGCCCGCCTGCGCTATCCGGTCACGCTGGTCGCCCACGCCTTGTCGGTGCTCAAACGCCTGTTGCCCGGTCGTCTGCTGGATAAATTGCTGCGTGGTAATAGTTAACGCCACGGTTTTAGGGGTTGAAGCGACGAAAGCCGCCCCCATTTAAACCTATATACTCATACCGTTGCGTCAGAAATAAGAGAATCCAATTCATGCTTGTACAACCTTCGATTATCGATATCAACGAGACCAACCTGCACCAGACGCTGGAACAATCCATGTCGCTGCCGGTGATGTTTTATTTCTGGTCTGAACGCAGCCAGCACTGTCTGGAACTCGGGCCAATTCTTGACCGGCTGGCGGCTGAATATGCCGGACAGCTGATCCTCGCCAAAGTCGACTGTGACGCAGAACAGGCCATCGCTCAACAGTTTGGCCTGCGCTCTATTCCGGCAGTCTACTTGTTTAAAGACGGCCAGCCGGTGGACGGTTTCCAGGGTCCTCAGCCGGAACAAGTGATCCGCGAGCTGCTGCATAAAGTTCTGCCGAAAGAAGAAGAGCTGAAAGTCGCTCAGGCGCAGGAGCTGATCGAAGCAGGCGATCTCACCGCTGCCCTGCCGCTACTTAAAGAGGCATGGCAGTTGAGCAATCAGCGCAGCGACATCGGCCTGATGCTGGCGGACGTGCAGATCCAGCTTAACCGCAGCGAAGAGGCTGAAGCAGTGCTGGCAACCATTCCTTTGCAGGATAAAGATTCTCGCTATCAAGGTCTGGTAGCGCAAATCGAGCTGCTGAAACAGGCTGCCGATACGCCGGAGATCCAGCAACTGCAGCAACAATTTCTACAGGAGCCAGAGAACATCGAACTGGCGGTTAAACTCAGCCTGCAACTGCACGCCGTCGGGCGCAATGAAGAGGCGCTGGAACTGTTGATGGCTCCGCTGAAAAAAGATCTCGGCGCAGCCAACGGTACCGCCCGTAAAACACTGATGGATATTCTCGCCGCTCTGGGCACCGGAGACGCGCTGGCGGCTAAATATCGCCGCCAGCTATATTCTCTGCTGTACTGATTGCTCTGCCGCGGCGGTTCCTTCGGTGAACCGCCGCGTTGTTTTATTTCACGCCATCTTATTCCCACTCTCTGAACTATCCTTAATCAATACGACTTCGTATCGAACTGTGCGACAATCTCGCTGAGCAAAGCCTGTCCATTTGCTTACAGGAATATGTTTTTTCTGAAAAATATCCAGAAAAAACGCCCAGGACATCGGATTACAGGAGTTCTATATCATGCTTACCGTTATTCCCATTCTTATTGTTCTCGCGCTGCTGGTGGTGTTTGCCGGTGTCAAAATTGTGCCACAAGGCTTCCAGTGGACCGTCGAGCGTTTCGGCCGTTACACTAAAACACTAATGCCAGGCCTGAATCTGGTGGTGCCTTTTGTTGACCGCGTAGGCCGTAAAATCAACATGATGGAGCAGGTGCTGGATATTCCTTCACAGGAGATCATCTCCCGTGACAACGCCAACGTTGCCATTGACGCCGTATGCTTTATTCAAGTTATCGATCCGGCGCGTGCCGCGTATGAAGTCAGTAACCTGGAGCAGGCCATCGTCAACCTGACCATGACAAACTTCCGTACAGTACTGGGCTCGATGGAGCTCGATGAAATGCTTTCGCAGCGCGATAACATCAACGCCCGCCTGCTGCACATTGTCGATGAAGCTACCAACCCGTGGGGCGTCAAGATCACCCGTATTGAGATCCGTGACGTGCGCCCGCCTGCTGAACTGATCTCTGCGATGAACGCACAGATGAAAGCGGAACGTACCAAGCGTGCTGATATTCTGGAAGCAGAAGGGGTACGTCAGTCCGCCATTTTGCGCGCTGAGGGTGAAAAGCAGTCACAAATACTGAAGGCCGAAGGTGAGCGTCAGTCCGCATTTTTACAGGCTGAAGCCCGCGAACGTGCCGCCGAAGCCGAAGCGCAGGCCACTAAAATGGTTTCTGAAGCCATCGAGGCTGGCAGCGTTCACGCCATCAATTACTTTGTGGCGCAGAAATATACCGACGCACTAACCAAAATCGGCTCAGCTAACAACAGTAAAGTGATCATGATGCCACTGGATGCCAGCAGCCTGATGGGCTCGATTGGCGGTATCGCTGAATTACTGAAAGAAACCAAAGGCGGCAAATAATGCTGCAACAGCTTATAGCAAGCCCGCACCTTTTCTGGCTGTCGCTCGGCGGACTGCTGCTGGCAGCGGAACTGCTCGGTGCGAGCGGTTATTTGCTGTGGAGTGGTATTGCGGCGGCGCTGGTCGGTTTGCTGACCTGGGTGTTGCCACTGCCGTGGGAATGGCAGGGTCTGTGCTTTGCAGTGCTAACAATGGTGGCCGCATGGCTGTGGTGGCGGTGGCTGAGCCGCCGCCAGAAATCCGACCCGCAGAACGGTTCACTGAACCAGCGCGGACAGCAGATGGTGGGTATGCATGCTACGGTATTGGAGCCGATGAGTAACGGCTATAGCCGCGTACGCATCGGTGACAGCACCTGGCGCATAACCAGCACCGCGCTATTAAGCGTCGGCGATGACGTAGTGATCACTCAGGTAGAAGGGATTACTTTGCGGGTTGAACCCACAAGAAGTTAAACAGCTAACGCTGCTGCACTTTCAATGATGAAGAGGAATGGCAGCAGCCGCTGAGGTTATCGATGATGGGGCAATTCGCTCCTTCATCTCCTGGGCAGGACTCCGCCAACGTCAGCAGTCGCTGATGCATCGCCTTCAGTTCTTCGATGTGCCGCGCAATCTCGGCGGCCTTCTCCAACGTCCGCGCTTTGACGTCCGCACTGTGACGCTCAGGGTTGTGGAATAATGCCACCAGCTCCTGACACTCTTCCAGCGTAAAACCCACCAGTCGTGCCTGGCGTAGTAAAGTCAGTTCTTCGATATGCTTGGGTGCATAGCTACGGTAGCCATTCCCGCTGCGCATCGGTACGGTGATCAGCCCCTTCTCCTCATAGAAGCGGATTGCCTTGCTGGTCAGTCCGGTTTTTTTTGCCACATCGCTGATATTCATTTCGTTCCCTTGACCTTCCCCTTGGCGGAAGGTTTATCCTACCGCCTGAAACAAAAAAGGCCAACCGGTCGCAACGATAATGATGAGGGCAACACCATGACGACCACTATTTTGAATCTTGAAGGTTTAACCTGCGGACACTGTGTAGCCTCCACCCGCAAAGCGCTGGAAGCCGTTCCCGGCACCACTCAGGTTGACGTGGAACTGAACAAGGCCGTGGTGCAAAGCTCAGCCTCCGGCCAGCAGTTGATCGACGCGGTTGAAGAAGCCGGCTATCACGCCGAACTCGCATCCTGACCGACAGTCAGCCAAAGCTAGCCCTTTGTTTGCGCTACGGCAGAAAAATCAAGACTTTCCCTCTGTTCGCTGAACCGATGACGCGCTAGCATGTCCCTTCGTTCATTGAAGGAGACAACGCCATATGGGCCATATTTTTTACCAGCTTGCCCGCTGGCTGGATCTGCTTTCGCCCGCTGAATATCACTATCCGGCCATCGATATTCAGCTTTCAGGCGATCAACATTTGCATCTGGTGGGCAGCATTCATATGGGCACGATGGACATGCAGCCGCTGCCCGAGATCCTGCTTACACGTCTTTCCCAGGCCGATGCGTTGATTGTCGAAGCTGATATCAGCGGCGCCGACTCACCCTTTGGTCAGATGGACGATCTCTCCCCTCTCGCCGAACGACTGACAGAACAGCAATATCAGCAAGTCGAAAGTCTGTGTGATGAACTCGGTACTTCGGTGTACAGCATGAACAGCCTGCCCTGTTGGCAGGTGGCATTGATGCTGCAGGCCGGACAGGCTCAGCGTCTGGGCTTACGTGGCGAGTACGGTATCGACTATCAGTTACTACATGCTGCGCGACGGCAGCAGAAAAAAGTGATTGAGCTCGAAGGCCCACAGGAACAGTTGGCCCTGCTGCAGCAGTTACCAGAAAACGGGCGCACGCTGCTCGAAGACACCCTGCTCCACTGGCACACCAACGCACGTCTGCTGCAAACCATGATCAGCTGGTGGCTTGAATCACAGCCAAGCCAAGCGATGGAACAGTTACCCAATACGTTCAGCAATGAGTTATACGATGTGTTAATGCACCAACGCAATCAGCGCTGGAAACAGCAGCTGAACGCCCTGCCACCAGGAAAATATGTGGTGGCGGTCGGTGCGCTGCATCTTTATGGTGAGGGGAATTTACCGGATCTGTTGCAGGATGATAAACGCTGACTTTGGGGCGGTTCGAAGGATAAAGAGGAATAAAAAAATGGCCAATATTCCTATTGGCCAGTCAAAGAGGAACTTCTTTTATTAATTATAGCTTCAGCGCTGACCCTTCGCAGGGCAAGGCACCGGCGATGGTAGGTTAGCAACCTGCATTGGGTCTTGGCAACACCCAATCACTGGACTACTATTTGTAATCGGTTCAATAAACGACCTTTATTGTTTACTATCAGAAGATTGAGCAAGGTTATTATTTTTCTGTTAATTAAGTCATCGTAGTCGCCTGAAACCCTTTACGGCGGAAGACACGATGGCTTTTTTTTATTGCATTATTTTATCAGCGTTTTATCAGAGGTCAGCCATGACACCCGCAGTTAACTTATTGGAAAAAAACCAGGTGGCCTTCAGTCTCCACCACTATGAACACAGCAGTGATGAAACCAATTTCGGTGATGAAGTGGTCAAAAAGCTTGGGCTGGATGCACATCAGGTTTATAAAACGTTACTGGTCGCGCTTAACGGTGATGCAAAAAATTTGGCGGTGGCCGTAACGCCAGTTGCCAACCAGCTGGATCTGAAGAAAGTCGCCAAAGCGCTGGGCGTTAAGAAAGCCGATATGGCAGATCCGCAGCTAGCGCAGCGCGTGACCGGATATTTGGTGGGTGGAATAAGTCCTCTGGGGCAGAAAAAACTGCTGCCTACGGTGATCGACAGCTCTGCACAGAACTTTGCCACCCTTTTTGTATCCGGCGGTAAACGCGGACTTGATATTGAACTGGCCGCCAGCGATCTTTGTAGCCTGCTACGCGGAAAGTTTGCCGACATCGCAAAAATCGACTGACTCATTTCGCTATCTTCAATAACAACCTACAACAAGAAGAAAGGCCGCTTGAATGACCGAACGTACTGACATCCCCGCTCCTCAGCCGGTAAACGCAGCGAAACGCACCGCATTTTCTATTCTGGCTGCCATTAGCGTCTCGCATCTGCTCAATGACATGATCCAGTCGCTGATCCTCGCGATTTATCCCCTGCTGCAAAATGAGTTCTCCCTCAGTTTTACACAGATTGGTATGATCACTCTGACCTATCAGATCACCGCCTCGCTGCTACAACCGCTGATTGGTTACTATACCGATAAACATCCGCAGCCTTATTCGCTGCCGATTGGGATGGGCTTCACGCTATCCGGCCTGCTGCTGCTGTCAGTGGCACAAACCTTCCCGCTGGTACTGGTGGCCGCAGCGCTGGTCGGTACCGGCTCATCGGTGTTCCATCCCGAGTCTTCTCGCGTGGCGCGCATGGCCTCCGGTGGACGCCATGGTCTGGCGCAGTCGGTATTCCAGGTCGGTGGCAACTTCGGCAGTTCACTCGGGCCCTTATTGGCAGCGCTGATTATTGCACCTTACGGTAAAGGCAACGTGGCATGGTTCTCACTGGCGGCGCTGCTGGGGATTGTGGTGCTGCTGCAAATCAGTAAATGGTATCGTCAGCAACAGCAGATCATCAAGAAACGCGGGCCGTTCCCGAACAATGTAACGATGCTACCGCGCAAAACAGTGGCAGTGTCGATGGGTATTCTGCTGGTGCTGGTGTTCTCAAAATACTTCTACCTGACCAGTCTGAGCAGCTATTACACTTTCTATCTGATCCATAAATTCGGCGTGTCGATTCAGAATGCACAGATTCACCTGTTCATATTTCTGTTCGCCGTGGCGGCCGGCACCATTATTGGCGGACCCATTGGCGATAAAATTGGGCGCAAGTATGTGATTTGGGCCTCGATCCTTGGCGTCGCCCCCTTCACGCTGCTGCTCCCTCACGCCAACCTGATGTGGACCAGCATACTGAGTGTGATCATCGGGGTTATCCTCGCGTCGGCGTTCTCCGCCATTTTGGTCTTCGCACAGGAGCTGATCCCGGGCAAAGTCGGCATGGTGTCCGGGCTGTTCTTCGGCCTGGCGTTTGGTATGGGCGGGCTGGGTGCAGCGGTGCTGGGTTATGTGGCCGACCGCACAAGCATTGAGCTGGTCTATCAGATCTGCGCCTTCCTGCCACTCCTCGGTATTCTGACGGCCTTCCTGCCGAATCTCGAACAAAAGCAGCCTTAAATTTTCTGCTTTCTGCCAGCCTCTCTTTTTCAGGCTGTCTCTATACACCGATCCTCCGACAAAACTCAAACCCCATCCCAAGCTTCCCCTCGTGAAGAGGGGAAGCTTGGGATGGGGTTTCTTTTAACCACTGGGTTTCGGGTGTTTTTTTCCATTCAACCAGCCATGCTGTCATTTTTGCATAGGAAATATACTTATTCCCTGCTTCATGGTTTTCATTCTGCAACGCCAGTGATTTGTTGAATACAAAACGACATGCCCCAGCGAAACGTCGCATATCACGCTCTTGCTGGCCATTCGGTCTTAGCTGGAATTTAAAGGCTTGTAGTCGTTTCATGCGTTGAATTTTAACAAAAATCAGGTGGACAACCGTACCTTATATCCCCGCCCTGAAGGATGAGGCTTTACGGCGCACAATCGTAAAACCTTCTTCTTCGGTCGGCGGCACGAAGTAGCGGGTGATCAGATCAAACTGCTGGTCAGTGGCGGCAAAATCATGCTCACCATTCTGATTACGCGCATGCAAACGCGCTTTACATACTTCATCAGAGACATTGAGAAAATAGAGACGATTATCCGCGCCGGACGCATCAGCGATCCCTTTCATCCACTGCCGGTTTGCCAGCGTGTTGGCGGGGAAATCGAGCACCACAGATATCCCGGCCTTCAACAAAGCAATCAGATGCGGTGCCATGGCGTCCCTGAGTTTGCCTGAGCAACGCACGTAGTCTGCCACGCTGTGCATTTCCTCGGCATAAAGACGCGCCAGCCATTGATCTTCACTGATAAGGACGGTCATCGGACGTGCAGAAAGTTCTGCCGACAGGGTCGATTTACCCGAGGCTATTTTACCGCAGAGTAAATGAAGGGTTGGTTTTTCTGGGGCTGATTGTGCCATCTCTTTCCTCTTTGAATTTTATTGCCCGCAAATGATTATCTTAGTGTGTCAGATTGGGCGCAGCACTTTACATGCGCCCTTTTGTTTTATGCCTTGCGCAACGTTTTGATAATCACTTTTCCTGCATCATCAAAATAGCGGCTTGGCCAGATTTGTGCCGGAGGTACACCAATTGCCTGCGCGATCAGCATTTCACCTCTCGGCCACGGGCGATTTAATGCATTCGCCAGCGTCGAAGAAGACAACCCTGCAGCGCGCGACACCGCTGCCAGCGTGGTGCCTTTCTTACGCAGAGACGCAATAATATCGGCCTGATGCCAGTCAGTTTTCTGAAATTTACTCATTGTTCACCTCCGCAAGAAAGCGGATGACGTATGTTAGTAAGGAACGGGAGAAAGGTCGGGCTATGTGACGTTTTCATAAAGGCATTTCCAGTTTTATTGGATTAATACCACCGCCGAAGAGCCGCAATTCTCTTTGGGTGGTGGCCCAGACAGGGGATTGCGGTACCGGATTTCTGGAAACCGGCCTGACCGAAGTCAGCCCCGCCTGAGCCACCATAGAACATCTCAAATTTCGCAAACCACGAACATTTTTGATGGATGTGACAAGGCATTAGCAAGAAGTGAACATCAGATGCACTCCTTGCCTCCAGTTAATCCGGGCCGCAACTCCCGACTGCGAATGTGTCGCAGCGGGACTGATAATACCGTAACGGCTTAACGCCCGCCAATACTCAAATCAATAACTTGAGAGACAAATTCAGATAAATATCTGGCGTTACATGACGTTGCAGAAATGAAGAACAAACTTTCGATGTAAACGTCCAGGCCGCATTCAAAAATGACGCCGAACGAACGGTGAGAAACAGCGAGAGTTTTTTGCGAGCTGGTCTGAACCTGAAGTGAGGGCACCGCGCAAGCGGCGGCATTTTGCGGCTGTAACAACGGTGACTGAAACACGGCCATCCCGATTCAGCGAAGCGCGCAGTGAAAGAGCCGGAGATTTTTAAGAGGCGCGGCGATAGGCGCCTCTTAAAGCCAGTTTGGGTGGCAACCCAAGGTCTTTGCAGGTTTGGGTGACAACCCAAGGTCTTTGCAGGTTTGGGTGACAACCCAAGGTCTTTGCAGGTTTGGGTGACAACCCAAGGTCTTTGCAGGTTTGGGTGACAACCCAAGGTCTTTGCGGGTTTGGGTGACAACCCAAGGTCTTTGCGGGTTTGGGTGGCAACCCAAGGTCTTTGCGGGTTTGGGGCCGCAGCCCCAATAAACTCACCGTTCCCAGTATGACTCCTCAAGACTGTCTTCCCGCTCTGGCAGCCCGCGCGTTAACCGCGGCGAATGCTGATTCAATACCTGATAACTGACCCGGTTGGCGTATTTACACACCTGCGCCAGCGACGAATAAGTCAGATATTCGCGGGAATGTTTGCTTGAGTTAGGCACACTGCTGCGGTGGAAACCGTTGGCGGCGATATCATGTAACAGCGCAGACAATGCGCCATCCCCTGCTCCATTGGTATTCATGATCTTCTCCGGCCCGCCCATATAGGGCGCGATGTGCGAATAGATCTTCAGCGGTGTTTGACAATTTTCACGGCGCATCGCGCGGCTGAATTCATACAGGTTAAACTCGGCAATCGCGCCCGGTAACAGCGGATGCTGCGTTGTTCGTTTGAATTCGTCTTCGGTATAACTGGCCATAAACAGCCCGTTTGGCCCGGCAGTGCATAGCACCAGATCGGCCCAATCCAGCGCTTTATCTGCCGCCATCAGCGGATCTTTCAGACCGGTCAGCGCGAAGCCTTCATCTTCATTCATCGCCAGAATCGACACGTTATCGCGGATGAAATCACGCCACGCCTGCGGGTTTTCTGCGATCACAAACTGCGTTCCCAGCGTCAGCACCACCGGCACCTGATACTTTTTGGCATAGGCGATGGCCTGCATGGTGGCGTCTGGCATTGGCTCACCTTCACCGCTGCGCAGCAGGTAAGAGGTCAGCACCAGCGCCGATGCTCCGGCGATCACCTCTTCCGGCACGTTTTCCTGACGCAGGTTATTCATATGGCCCGGACTGATGGCAAAGGTGCGTTCGCCGCTATCGCTTATCAGCGTAAAACAGCGACCAATCGCGCCGTCAACACCCTGCAAATAGTTGAGGTCAACACGGCTTGAGGTATTGCACAGATAGCGATAGGCGTAACTGCCGATCTGTACATGGCTGCACATCACGCCCAGCAACACCGAGCGGTCATCCGCCAGCACCGAATAATTGTGCAAGGTGTTGCCGATGGTGCCGCCAGCAAACTGGTGGGTGATCAGCAATTTCTCCATCAGCTCCTGATACAGCGCTTCGGCAGTATCATCATCAATAACGCTCGACTCACCGGCTTTGAGCCCGTACCGCGTAACGAAGTCTTCATCCACCCTAGCCTCGATATCTACCATCGTCTGGTCAATGCCGACAATATAAGATGTACCCGCTTCGCTTTCCGGCTGCATCTGTTGCAACATCGAATCACGCAATAACGGATCACGCGCGCTGACCGGAAAATAGTGTTTTGACTTACGTTTACCAGGAAATTTCATTGCTACTCTCTGTGGATCATAAGGACGCGGGAGATCAAAAGACGTTAAAAATGCTGAGTCACTAATTGCTGCAACAGGTCAATATGCTCAGGCTGATCGTTGAGCGCATCAATGTAGTCAAAACGCTCACCACCGGCGTGCATAAAGATCTCGCGGTTCTCTTCTTTGATCTCTTCAAGCGTCTCCAGACAGTCGGAGGCGAAACCCGGGCACATAACCTGAATGTTTTTGATACCCTGCGCCGGTAACCCTTTCAGCGTTTCATCGGTGTAAGGCGTCAGCCAAGGCTCGCGACCAAAGCGCGACTGGAAGGTCAGCATGATTTTACCGGCTGGCAAACCGAGAGCATCCGTCAGAGCTTGCGCGGTGTCATTACAGCGCTGTTCATAGTCATCACCCTGTGCGACAAAACGTTTAGGGATGCCGTGGAAAGAGAGGATCAGGCGGTCCGGCTCGCCGCGTTCGGCAAAAGAGCGCAGCACGGTGGATTTTAGCGCAGAGATATAGGCCGGATGCTCGGCGTAATCACGAATAAAACTGATCGACGGCAAACGGCGTTTATTTTTCAGTACGCGCGCCACGCCGTCAAATACGGCAGCACTGGTAGAACAGGAGTATTGCGGATACAGCGGCAGTACCACCATTTTGGTCACGCCCTGCGCCAGTAATTTCCCGATGGCGTCCTGCATGCTCGGGTTACCATAGCTCATCGCCAGTTCGACCGGCGTGCCAGGCAGGCGTTCAGCCAGCGCCTTTTGCTGACGGCGGCTAAAAACCATCAGTGGCGAACCGTCTTCCATCCAAACGGATTTGTACAGTTTGGACACCCGTGTTGAACGAAGAGGCAAAATAACCCCATATAAAATAGGCAACCAAATCAGCCGGTTGACGTCAACAACGCGAATATCACTTAAAAATTCAGCCAGATACTTTTTTACGGCCTGCGGCGTAGGTGCTTCGGGGGTACCGAGATTAACCAGTAACACACCGAATTTAGTTTGCATCATTCTGAATTTCCTAAATTAATGCGGCCAATGGGCCAGAGGGACTCGAAGCTGCCCGAAGGGGCTTCGGTGTAACGACCTATAGTGTAACTAAATTGTCAGGGATCGGAACCGATAACAGCCAACGGCAGAAGTAATCAACAAGATTAACGGGCAGGAAAACCGGGGAGAATTAAAAATAATAAAGGCGACCGGAGTCGCCTTTAAATCAATCAATAACGCTAAATAGGAATGAATTAGCCCAAGATAGCGGCCAGTTCCTGACGAACTTCGTCAACTTTCTGCGTGCCATCAATGCGCACGTATTTAGTGTTACCTGCTTCTGCTTCTTTGCTGTAATAAGCGATCAACGGTTCAGTCAGCTCATGGTATTCCACCAGACGCTTGCGCACGGTTTCTTCCTGATCGTCTTTACGGGTGATCAGGTCTTCGCCGGTCACATCATCCTTACCTTCAACTTTTGCAGGGTTGAATTTGATGTGGTACACACGGCCAGAGCCAGGGTGTACGCGACGGCCAACGATGCGATCAACGATCAATTCGTCAGGTACGTCAAATTCCAGAACGTAATCCACTTTGATGTCAGCGTCTTTCATCGCATCAGCCTGTGGAATAGTGCGCGGGAAGCCATCCAGCAGGAAACCATTACGGCAGTCTTCTTGCTGAATACGCTCTTTTACCAGTGCGATCACTAATTCGTCGGTGACCAGTTTCCCTGCGTCCATAATTTCTTTTGCTTTCTTGCCGAGTTCACTTCCGGCTTTCACAGCTGCGCGCAACATATCACCGGTAGAAATTTGCGGAATGCCATATTTCTCGATGATGAATTGAGCCTGTGTACCTTTACCAGCGCCAGGAGCGCCCAGCAGAATGATACGCATTGCGTAAATCCCCTTGCATGTAATTTTTATTAAAACGCAAAAAACGTCCAACCATACCATTCTGTACGTCCTTCCTCAAGGAAGGGGCATTGCGCGAAGCGGCTCAGGCCAATGCTTCCTGACGTTTTACCCGCAAAGTTTGCGACACCACCGCCAGCACGATAATGCCTCCACCGACGATAGCCTGCGGCGTCGGCGCTTCGTGCAAAAACAGGTAGATCCACAGCGGTGCCAGCGCGGTTTCCAGCAGTAAAAACAGCCCGGCATTGACCGGTGAAACGAAGCGCGTGGAGAGTGATATCAAGCCCATCGCCAGCGGCATAATGACCGCACCTTCAATGGCCAGCCATAGCCACTGATAATGCGTAAGCAACGGAACACCGTGCAGTACACTGCCACCGGTTAAGGCAATCACGCAGGCCGAGGCCAACACGCCACCGATTGAAGGTAAACCAACGGTGCCATTATCCACTTTTGAGGCGAAGATAAATGCCAGGGCCATCGACACTGCGGTCGCCAGCGCAAAATAGTTGGCCATCGGGTCGTACCCTTCAGCACGCCCGGTCATGACAATTGCCACGCCCAACATCCCGACGATAGCCGACAACATAAGAGCTTTGTCAAATTTGGTGCCAAAAAACAGCCGCGAAATAATAGCGGAAACAAAGGGCGTCGAAGAGATGATCACCAGAACAGTGGCGATACTGCCGCGATTCAGGGCATTAACAAAACAGGCCGATGCAACGCAGAAAAATAACGTAGATAGGACGTTCTGCCGTGTGATCCAAGGCACACCGAGCACTTTGCGGCTTTTCGGCCACAGCAGATAGACCACCACCACTAGCCCCCACATAAAGAGACCACGCAACATCACGATCATCCACGAGTTATCGATGCCCATCAGACGGATAAATACCGAGTCTGTACTCAGGATTATTCCGCCGAGAATACCGATCAGATTGCCGTTAACGGGGGTAGATTTACTCATTTTTGACTCCAAAGTCGGGCTAAATCATCAATCACACTTCCCGTGTGATCGATGTGTTGAGAACGGGTGCCCCGCTTCCAGCGCGATATGCGCAGAGTGTGGGAATGCTCGAAATAGCTGCCATCCATTTTCTTAACTTTGCGCAGTTGCTCTTCTGAAAGCATCGCCACCGGGAAGCAGACAAACGGCAAACCGGAAGCACTGATCGAGGTGAGACGCAGCCCATTGCTCAGCGGCAGGTCGATCTTTTCAATGCTGGCCACGTTATACGGTTGCCAGGCCGGGTCATCCATGGTGGCAATTGCCTCTTGTAAAGGCCGCTGCGATACGGTGGAACCCTCGAACAGGCGCAACTCACTGCGAAATAAACAGCTGTAGTGCTCGGGGCGTACGGCAATGATCGATAACCCTACCGCTACTGATGCATGTTTATGCAACGGCGCAAGGAAAATTGAGCTATTGGTGATCAGCTCGTCATGCAGGCCGGTAGCAAAACTGTGTGACGCATCCACCACCGCTTTGCCTTCGCTAGATTCAAGATCGCTTATCACGCCAGTGTAAGGATTAACGTGCGTGACGATATTAACGCCGCTATTTTGCGCCGTGGTATCACCGGGTGTCTGATTGGAAAACAGCAGTTCTATCGGTTGATAGTGGCGATGCTGGCCCAGTTGTAACGTCAACTGATGCTTGTGCAACAAATGAGACAGCATGGCTAAGCCGACACGCACTGACTGCACCAGAAAAATATCATAGTCTTCAAGCTGATAAGTCGTTGTCAGCTTGTCGCGCAGCACTTCCCGCAGCTGGTTAACTTCCCTGTAATAGTGGTCACCGTGCTGTTGCTGCAAGGCCGGAGCCAGAGATGAAGGATCCATCAGTCGATCAACTCACGCTGGAACAGCAATGGCAGGACGTTGTCACGAAACACGGATCCCACTCCGACTTCGCAAGGTGGCTTGCGGTAATTCACCCAGGCTATTTCAGCAATCTCAGCGCTGGCGACCGGTTGTCCAACCACTTCCACCTGATACACATGGTTTTCGATGGCGACTTTTTCGAATTCTGCCATACCGTGAAATAAGCCTAGCGGAGTGATTTTCGCGGTATCAACGTTTAACTCTTCTTTCAGTTCACGCTTCAGACAGCTGATGTGATCTTCGCCGGTAAGGGGTTTGCCGCCGGGGGAAATAAAGATATCGGTACCGCGTTTGCGCGTGAGTAATAACGCCCGGTCACGGATGATCACTGCCGAACATTTGACAATAGTTTTCATCATAATCCCCTTAATTACGCCGCAGCATGCGCCGCAGTTCTTGGCCCAAGATTCAGGGTTTCACCTGAAAGGAACTTGACAATATTCAGCGCCAGTGGCGTTTTTTCATTCAGGTAAGCCAAAATGGTCTCATCACTCGGCGTCGAGAAGCTGTCACCGAAAATACTCACACCTTCCAGTGATTTCGTGGAGATGCCTAATTGCAGCAGGCGGTATTTCACGTCATCGGCTGACTGGGCAAATTCATAAATTGGCGAACGGTATTGAATGTCGAACTGATTCATCAGGTTCACCAGAAAATCTTTCGCCACCTGGCGCTGTTCCGGAAATTCCTGCTGATAGTGGGTGATACCGTCGTTGATGATGCTGATGTCGTTGCGGCGGCAGAAGTCCACCAAATGGGCATGGATCGCCAGTTTTTCGCCTAACAAAACCAGATTCTTACGGTGGCGCAGAATATCGCTTTCGATATTTTCAATCGCGATGGAGCGGAAAGTCCCGCTAATATCTTCCACGGTATGTTCCACCACTAACTCACCAAAGCGGTTACGCAATTCTTCAACACGATGCGCCAAAATGCCGCGATGCAGAGAACAACCACTGTTAGCCGAATAAAGATGAACCGGAATACCTTGTAACATCAGATAACAGGCAGCCAGCGTGCTGTCGCGACCGCCGGTAAACATAACAAGCTGTGTATTAGGAACAGAAGAAGCTGCAGAAGTCGTTTTATCAGAAAGTGAATTGTTCATAGTCATCCTTATTTTTTACAGACATAACCAGCGCGCAAGGCGCAGACTGGCGCATCTACTGAATATCAATCAGTAAAATCACAGCGCCTGTTGGAGAGATATGCTTCGGAACAAGGGCGAGACTAATGGGTTTCTTCGGCGTAAGAAAATGATATAAACAGACATTGGAGTTGAATTAATCTAACAAGGTGAATCATGACTGACTTACCCGCACTTCGCTCGCTGCACTATTTTAAGCAGGCCGCGCTGTTTGAGAGTTTTAGTCTGGCGGCGGAATCATTGAATGTGACGCACAGTGCGGTGAGTCATCAGATAAAAAACCTGGAAGGATGGTTGGGAACAGCGTTATTTAAACGCGCAGCCGGACGGGTATATTTAACCCGTGATGGCGAGAAATTAAAAAAATGCTGCGATCAGGCGTTCGGCGAAATAGAAAATACGTGTCGCGACATAAAAGCGCGGCAGGAAAATAATTTAATTATTTCCTGCGCCCCCAGTTTTCTGGCGCAATGGCTAATTCCACGTATCAGCCGCTTTTCAGAACGTCATGAAAATATCGTTCTAACATTTCAGACGCATACCGATGTGCAGAAAATTCGCGAACAGCGCACCGATATTTTGATCAAAAGTAATGAGAGCCAGCTAACCAGCGAGATTGAATCGACGCTGATCACCGTCGATTATATCGGCCCGGTGTGCTCACCGGGTTTTCGTCACCGCTTCACCTACCAGACGGATTTCTCTACCCTGCCGCTGCTGCACGCTGACACCAAGATCAACGCATGGCAGGAGTGGGCCAGAAAAACCAACGCCAAAGGCGACTTCGCGGCAGGCAAACATTTCGACAATTTAACCCTGGCCATTCAGGCGGCAAAAAACGGACTGGGGATCATCATGACGCCACAGATCCTGGTGAAGAAAGAGTTACAGGAAGGCACGGTGATCGCACCACTGGGCTTTGCCGAAGTTGACCGCGCGACTTATATGCTGGTGAAGAACAACCGCAGCCATGAACCCGAGATCACCGCGTTTCGCAGCTGGTTGCTGGAGGAAGCCAGCCAAGGATAGCCGGCAAAAAAAAGCCCCGTCAGAAGACAGGGCTGAGTTTCAAATTTTATTTCGAGGATGATTTACGCTTGTAAAAGTTGGTTCATACGACGAATAAACAGGTTTGGATCTTCCAGCGTTCCGCGTTCCGCAAACAGCGCCTGATCGAGCAACAGCTCAACCCACTCGCTAAATTGTGCGTCGTCGGCAACGTCTGAGGCACGTTTCACCAAGGCATGATCCGGGTTCAGCTCGAAGATATATTTCACCTCAGGCGCATCCTGACCGGCAGAAGCAAACAGTTTTGCCATCTGGGTGGTCATTTCGTCAGCACCAGTAGTCACGATGGCCGGCGTATCAGTCAGACGGTGCGTCAGGCGCACCTCTTTCACGCGGTCAGCCAGCAGTGCTTTAACCCGCTCTACAAACGGCTCCAGCGCCTTGTCGGCTTCTTTCTTCTCTGCGCTCTCTTCGTCTGCCAGTTTATCCAACGAGTCGTCAGCTTTGCTGACTGACTGGAACACTTTGCCATCGAATTCGGTCAGGTAGCTCATCATCCACTCGTCGATACGATCGGACAACAGCAGCACTTCAATGCCTTTTTTGCGGAACAGTTCCAGATGCGGGCTGCTTTTCGCGGCGGCATAGCTGTCAGCGGTGATGTAGTAAATTTTGTCCTGACCTTCTACCATGCTGGCAACGTAGTCGTCCAGCGACAGAGTCTGTGCGCTGTTGTCGTTGCGGGTGCTGGCGAAGCGCAGCAATTTGGCGACAGTGTCTTTGTTAGCGCCATCTTCTGCCGGGCCTTCTTTCAGGACCAGACCGAACTGCTGCCAGAATTGCAGGTATTTTTCGTTGTCGTCTTTCGCCAGTTTTTCCAGCATCTGCAATACGCGTTTGGTCAGTGCGCTGCGCAGATTCTGGGTAATACGGCTGTCTTGCAGAATTTCACGCGATACGTTCAGTGGCAGATCGTTGGAATCGATCAGACCACGGACGAAACGCAGGTAGTTCGGCATGAATTGCTCGGCTTCATCCATGATGAATACGCGTTGAACGTAGAGTTTCAGGCCATGTTTGTGATCGCGGTTCCACATATCCCAGGGTGCCTGCGAAGGTATGTACAGCAGGCTGGTGTATTCCTGCTTGCCTTCAACACGGTTGTGGCTCCAGCTCAGCGGATCGCTGAAGTCATGGGAGATGTGTTTATAGAATTCAACATACTCTTCGTCGGTCACTTCCGCTTTGCCACGGGTCCACAGAGCCTGAGCCTTGTTGATCTGCTCCCAGGTGACGGTGCCATCTTCTTCGTTGCGGATTTCAACTTCCACCGGCAATGCAATATGGTCAGAGTATTTGCTGATGATCGAACGCACGCGCCAGTCATCAAGGAACTCGTCCTGATCTTCACGCAGGTGCAGGGTAATTTCAGTGCCGCGTTCCGCTTTTTCGATATAGGCCAGGGTGTATTCACCTTCACCGGCAGATTCCCAGAACACGCCCTCTTCCTGCGCTGCGCCTGCGGCACGGGTGCGCACGGTGACTTTGTCGGCGACGATAAACGCCGAATAGAAACCCACACCGAACTGACCGATCAGCTGGCTGTCTTTTGCCTGCTCAGAACCGACAGATTGCAGGAAAGCTTTGGTGCCGGATTTAGCAATCGTGCCGAGGTTGTCGATCACTTCGTCACGGCTCATGCCGATGCCGTTATCGCTCAGTGTCAGGGTGCGTTTTTCTTTATCAAATGCCAGACGCACATGCAGCTCGCCATCACCTTCATAAAGTTCCGGCTTGGAGAGCGCGCGAAAGCGCAGCTTGTCGGCAGCATCTGAGGCGTTGGAAATCAGCTCACGCAGAAAAATTTCTTTGTTGGAGTAGAGCGAGTGGATCATCAGATGCAGCAGCTGTTTAACTTCAGACTGGAATCCGCGGGTTTCTTGTCCTTTCATACTCATCAAATTACCTCAATCACGCTGTTTGATTTTTCATTACATTGGAAAGCCCGGCCTTAACGGCAGCAAGCTGACTTAAAAGTAAAACGCTGAGGAATAGATGGGGTTACTAAGGGATTAATTCAAGAGGAAAACGTCTGTTCGATGGAAAACTGAACCGACGCGCAAAAAATAACGCGCCGGAACAAATCAATTCAGAACTTGAAAGGATGACGCCCAGCCAAAGAGTGCGACAGCGTAGTGCCATCAACCATCTCTAGCTCACCGCCTACTGGCACACCGTGGGCGATCCGGCTGGCCATGACGCCATACTGACCGCACATTTCAGCGATGTAGTTTGCCGTCGCGTCCCCTTCAACCGTCGGATTGGTCGCCAGAATCACTTCTTTCATGCTTTCGCTTGCCAGACGGTGCTCAAGACGATCCAGACCGATGTCATCAGGACCAATGCCGTCCATCGGAGACAGGTGGCCCATCAGCACGAAATAACGACCGGAGAACTGACCGGTTTGTTCTACCGCATGAATATCTGCCGGGCTTTCTACCACGCAAATCTGGCCGTTTTCTTTCCGCCGTGGATTGGCGCAAATGGTGCAGATTTCTTGTTCGGTGAAAGTACGGCAATCGGTGCAGTGGCCGATTTCAGACATCGCACGCGTCAACGACTGCGCCAGCCGCATTCCGCCGCTGCGATCGCGCTGCAGCAGCTGGAATGCCATACGCTGCGCTGATTTCGGGCCAACGCCCGGCAGGCAGCGCAACGCCTCCATTAGTGATTCAAGGAGCGGGCTGGTTTGCATTAGAACGGCATCTTAAAGCCCGGTGGCAATTGCATGCCGCCTGACACGTTAGCCATTTTCTCTTTCTGGGTTTCTTCGATGCGACGCGCAGCATCATTGAACGCCGCAGCGACCAAATCTTCCAACATGTCTTTGTCATCGGCCAACAGGCTTGGATCGATCTCCACGCGACGCACGTTGTGCGCACCGTTGATGGTGATTTTCACCAGGCCAGCGCCTGATTCACCCGTCACTTCTAACAGCGCGATTTCCGCCTGAGCCTGTTGCATTTTTTCCTGCATTTGCTGGGCCTGTTTCATCAGGTTACCAATGCCGCCTTTTCCAAACATAATCATCTCTCTTTGTGTCGGGCCGCAGGGTAATTGCGGCGTTTAAACGGGGCGAATACTCTCTTCATCCAGCTCTGCATCAAAGAACCTGCGCAGAGTCTGAATGTTATTATCCGCAATAATCGACTGACGCGCCTGCGCCAGTTTTTCTTCATAAATTGTCTGCCGCCACTCTAGCGGCGTTTTGACCGCCAGATTATCATCTTCCAGCACGGTCAGTTCAACCGGCAACTGATGCAGGGCTGACAGAGCTTCTGCCAGCATCTTCTGCGCCGACGGCGAATTCAGATGGCGCTGCGAGGTCCGCAAATGAAGACAAATCTTGCCGGGTTCCGGCTGTTCGCACCAGGCGTTCATCGCCAGTTGCTGGACCAGTTTTGGCATCACCATCTGGTTGATTTCAGCCGCCCAAGCGTCCCGCTCGGTGGCTTCGACCGCCAGCCGTGCTGCCAGTTCCGGTGACTTTTCATGCTCAAGTGCAGTACGCAGCATTTTCGGCGTGGCGACCGGTTGTGGCGCTTCTTCCGGCTCGTTCAGCGTCTTCCAGCGGTAAGCTTCTTCCTTTACCGGCTGCTCAGGTTGCTTCTCTTTTCGGGCGCTGGCCTGCGTTTGCACACGTTCAGTCACTGAGGCGAGGCGCTCCAGTGCTGAGTTTGCCGGCCGCGCTTTTCCTGGCGCCGCCGGCTCAGCTTTTTTTGGGTTGGTATTTCCCTGCTGTCTGAGTAACTGCGTTCGCGCTTGCAAAAGCTGGGCTGTGGCATCCGGCATTCCCGGCTGTGCGCCTCCCTGAGGCAGCGGCGTTTCTTGCTGAGCGGTTTTCGCAGGCTGCGGTGCTGCCGGGGCAATCAAAGCTTGCGGGGCTGTCACCGGAACAGGCGTTGCCGGTTCAGCAATAAACACTTTTGGGTGGAAGGCCAGCGCACGCAACAGTGTCATTTCGACCCCCATACGCTTATCCGGCGCATAGGCCAACTCTTTGCGACCCACCAGCAGAGTTTGGTAATAGAGCTGTACATCAGCGGGTGGGATCACCCGGGCCAGCTCACGTAAGCGTTGCTCAATCGAGGCATAATGGTTATCGAGAACCGTCGGCAACAGCTGCACCATCGCAATGCGGTGCAACAGAGCGAGTGTCTCTATCAGTAGGTTTTCCCAGTCAACGCCACGCGAAGCAGCCTGTTCGACCTGCGCCATCATCTGCGCGCCATCGGCACTGACCAGCGCTTCAAGCACCGCCAGCGGTTGTTCATCGTCCAGCGTCCCGAGCATCTGGGCAACGGTTTCGGTGGTCACAGCACCCTGGCCCATGGCGATAGCCTGATCGGTGAGGCTTAAACCATCGCGCATACTGCCATCGGCGGCGCGCGCCAGTAACTGCAAGGCACGGGGTTCGCTGGTGATTTGCTCGGCGGTTAGCACCCGCTCAAGCTGATTGCGGATCTGTTCTACATCCAGGGCTTTCAGATGAAATTGCAGGCAACGGGATAAAATGGTCACCGGCAGCTTTTGCGGATCGGTGGTTGCCAGCAGGAATTTAACGTGCGAAGGCGGCTCTTCCAGCGTTTTCAACAGCGCATTAAAGCTGTGGCGCGAGAGCATGTGCACTTCGTCAATCAGGTAAACTTTGAAACGCCCGCGAGCCGGAGCGTACTGCACGTTGTCCAGCAGTTCGCGAGTATCTTCAACTTTGGTACGAGAGGCCGCATCGATTTCAATCAGGTCAACAAAACGACCCTGTTCGATTTCACGGCAGTTGTCGCATACGCCGCAAGGTGTGGAGGTGATACCGCTTTCGCAGTTCAGTCCTTTCGCCAGCAGGCGCGCAATAGACGTTTTACCCACACCGCGGGTGCCGGAAAACAAATAAGCATGATGGATGCGCCCGAGCGACAGGCCATTAGCCAATGCGGTCAGCACATGTTCCTGTCCGACGACGTCGGCAAAAGTTTGGGGGCGCCACTTACGGGCAAGAACCTGATAGCTCATTAACACTTCATCGTTGATTTATAATGAATAATTTGACGATACACGAAAAAACATCGTTTAACCCGTCTTTCTGCGCTGGTCTGCTTAACGGAGACTGAAGGTCTCAGCATAATAGTGCCGGCACCAGACTGCCACTTCTTAGTGTATCAGCACGGTCACTATCATTCCTATTACTTTACTTTTTGCGGGCTGCATCGCAGGTTCTCCGCCTTCGTCCTCCTCCTGGGATTTACTCCACAAGGAGGAGGGAAATTTGCACGCGCTGATTACACTGGATTAACCCCTGCCCTAATAATGCTTCCTGCCACGCGTAAGGAGAGCCATGAAACGCCTGACACTGCCTCTGTTATTGTTAGTTTCACCCGCCGCACAGGCGAACTGGACGCTGCAAGGTTTTCCCGATTTCTTCGAACCTTCAAGCGGAATATTAACCAGTAGCGCCACGTTGCCCAAAGGCCAGCGCACGCTGGAACTGAATCAGGATAATCAATGCTGGCAACCCGCTGACGACGTAAAACTTAACGTTATGCTGTCGCTGCAACCCTGCGAAAACAAAACGCCGGTTAACTGGCGCCAGTTCCGCGCGGGAGACTATCAGGTGCGGATCGACACCAGAAGCGGAACGCCAACGCTCCAGTTGAGTCTGAAAACGCAGCAGGCAGCCGTTTCCGCAGCGACGCAAATCTGTCCGCGCTGGAATGGCAAACCGCTTTCGGTGAATGTCTCAGGAACGTTCGCCGAGGGCGAGAAAGTCCGCGACTTTTATTCCGGCAAGACCGCCACGGTAATGAAAGGTCACGTGGTGCTGATGCCGGATCCTGCCAGCGGCGGTTTACTGTTACTGGAATCCATCGTTCGTAAAACCCCTGCCACTTTCAGCTGGCAAAACGCCACAGTTTATTTTGTGCTCACCGATCGTTTCGAGAACGGTGAGCCAGCCAACGATCACAGCTATGGTCGCCACAGCGACGGGCTGCAGGAAATCGGCACGTTTCACGGGGGTGATCTCGCCGGGTTGACAAAAAAACTGGATTATTTACAGCAGTTAGGTGTCAACGCACTGTGGATCAGCTCCCCGCTGGAGCAAATCCACGGCTGGGTCGGCGGCGGAACTAATGGCGATTTTCCGCATTATGCTTATCACGGCTATTACGCACTCGACTGGACAAAACTCGATGCCAACATGGGTACAACTGAGGAGTTGCATACGCTGGTCAGTGAGGCGCACAGACGCGGGATCCGCATTCTGTTTGACGTAGTGGTGAATCACACCGGCTACGCAACGCTGGCAGATATGCAAACGTTCCATTTTGGATCGCTGTATCTAAAAGGCGATGAGATCGAAAAAACGCTCGGTAAGCACTGGACTGACTGGAAACCCGGTCGCGCTCAAAACTGGCACAGTTTTAATGACTATATCAATTTCGGAGACAAAGACGGCTGGGGCACGTGGTGGGGTAAAAAATGGATCCGTACCGATATCGGCGATTACGACTCGCCTGGTTATGATGATCTGACCATGTCGCTGGCTTTTCTGCCCGACATCAAAACCGAATCATCAGCCGCCAGCGGTCTGCCGGTTTTTTACCAGTATAAATCGGATACTGCTGCCAAAGACCTGCCCGGCGCGACGCCTCGTGACTATCTGGTGACCTGGCTCAGCCAATGGGTGCGCGATTACGGGATTGATGGTTTTCGCGTGGATACGGCCAAACACGTTGAAAAACCAACGCTGGCGTTGCTGAAAGAGCGATCTGTCGACGCGCTGAAACAGTGGAAAGCGGCGAATCCTTCCCAGGCTCTGGACGATACCCCGTTCTGGATGACAGGTGAAGCCTGGGGTCACGGGGTGATGAAAAGCGATTATTATCAAAACGGTTTCGACGCGATGATCAACTTTGATTTTCAGGATCAGGCCGCTGCTGCGCTGTCCTGTTTCGCTAACATCGACGCAACTTATCAGCAAATGGCGGATAAATTGCAGGATTTCAACGTATTGAGTTATCTCTCTTCGCACGATACACGGCTGTTTTTCGATGCTTACGCTAAGGGGTCACTGCCTTTACAACAACGTGCGGCAGATTTGTTACTGCTGGCACCCGGTGCCGTTCAGATTTACTACGGTGATGAGAGCGGACGCCAGTTTGGCCCGACGGGGTCGGATCCGTTACAGGGCACGCGTTCCGATATGAACTGGAGTGAGTTGATCGGTGCGAAGCAAAACTTGCTGACCCACTGGCAAAAACTGGGAAAATTCAGGGAACAGCATGCTGCGGTCGGTGCGGGAATTCAGATAACACAGCACCAGACTGAGTATTACGCATTCAGCCGTCAGAAAGGGGACGATAAAGTGATGGTGGTTTGGGCGGGAGAGTCAGGTAAATAGCGAAAAAACAATTGGCCTCGCTTTGAACGCGAGGCCAATTCACATCAATCAATGCCCATCGAAAGAAACCAGGCTATAGCAGTTGATGTTCAGTTTGTTTAGGCGTTTTTCACCGCCTAATTCTGGCAGATTGATGATAAACGCGGCATCGGTCACTTCACCACCCAGACGGCGGATCAGTTTCGCGGTAGCTTCAATCGTGCCACCTGTTGCCAGCAGATCGTCAATAACCAGAATTTTTTCACCTGGCTGGATCGCATCAATATGGATTTCCAGGCTATCAGTGCCGTATTCCAGATCGTAGGTTTCACTGATGGTTTCACGCGGTAATTTACCCGGTTTACGTACCGGAACAAACCCCACGCCCAGAACCAATGCAACCGGTGCGCCAAATAGGAAACCACGTGCTTCGGTGCCGACTACTTTGGTCACACCGGCATCACGGTAACGATCGGCCAGTAATTTAATGCTCTCAGCGTAAGCTTTTGGATCTTCCAGCAAGCTGGTAACGTCACGGAACAGTATGCCTGGCTTAGGGTAGTCAGGGATGGTTTTAATACTGTCTTTAATAAACTGTAGCTGCTGTGCGGTAGCGGTCATAATGTCATTGCCTGATATAGCTGCTGTTCATACTTAAACGCGGGCGGTCAAATGTCCCCCGCCATGCCCTGTATAAAGCATGCCGTTTAAGGAAGGAAATTGGGAGCGCACCGACGTACGAGATGCCCAAATCTATGCAAAGCCGCCCTAAAAAGCAACCCGCAGCCGGACATGATCGCCTGTTTTATTGCTTCAGGTCAACCACCGGCAGACGCCACATCATAATGAGCAAGGCGATCATCATGCAGAGCAGCAGGATGCGTACCCACCAAAACGCAACAAAATAGAGCGAAACAGCGAAAGTCGCGATGATCACTACGACGGCTTTGCTTTTAGCGCCCGACGGTAAAGCGCGATGCTCCTGCCAGTGACGCAGATAACCGCCAAACCATGAGCGATAAAGCAGCCAATAATGAAAGCGTGGAGATGAACGAGCAAAACACCAGGCAGCCAGCAGCAGAAACGGCGTGGTCGGCAGCAAAGGCAATACCACCCCGAGAGTGCCAAGGAACACGGCCAGCCAGCCAACAATAATGAGTAACAGACGTTTCATTCCACTCCCTGCAGAAACTGCCAGGGCGCATCACCCGGCAAGAGAAAGCAGTGTAAACAAGTGTGATACTACTGCCAAATCCCACGTACCTTGTTTCTGGTGGTGTACAGGTTAAGCTAGGCGTGTCGATATCGGAGAAACCCTGTGAGCACTGAACAAATATTACATGCCCTCAACCAGCAGATTGAAACGCTGGCGAGCGAGATTGAACCTATCGGACATGTTTCTGCCCAGCAGGCCCGCTTCGACGTGGCGCTGTTTGCCACCAAAGGAACAAGGCTGCGCGACTATCTGGCAGAGATCCGCCTGAATCTTGGCCAGCTACATCTGATGGTTAAAGAGAAACGCCAGGCTCAGGTCGCTTTTGTGGCCGAGCGTCTGATTTCTCAGATAACGGCTCTGCAGCGTGAACTCGCCACTCAGACTCTTCGCAAGAACAATCAAACGCCAGAGCGAAAAAGTCATGATAATTACACCAGGTTATCTGAACATCAGCAGTTTGAGCGCCGCCTGATCACGATGATTCAGGACCGGGAGAGCACGCTGGGTCAGCTCGCTACTTTCAGTGATCAGCAGCGGGTACAGAAAGAGCTGGCAGCGCTGGAAGGGCGCCTAATGCGATGCAGACAGGCGCTGGCAAAAATAGAGCGCCAGATTGAGCGGCAGGAAAACGGTTTTTGAATGTTTATCACAATTTTTGAAAACGATGGGCCAAATGCCCCCATTTGTATCTATAATCAGTTTCCTAACCTGAATGATTATTCTTTACGAATAACGTGCTAGATGGCTGTTAAAAAGTCACGTAACCCTCTTCAGGTTAGCTTCGGATCTCGTAACAGAAGGTGGTTGTTCTACTGGGCTGCATGAAGTGCAGGATCTTTTTATCGCACACTACAATGAATGTTGGCTTCCATGTCTGTTGAAAATGCGCCTCCCGAGTTACAGCTCGCTGTTGATTTAATCTACTTGCTTGAGTGTAACGAAATTGCCCCTGAGACGGCCCTGGCTGCGCTTGATATTGTTCGGCGCGACTACCTGGAAAAACTAAAAGGCAGCAAAAATACGCTGTCTATCAGCTATTTATAATTTTTATATTTATCGCGCTTACGCCCCGTCGCCGGGGCCTAAAATTCAGGGCGCCCTTGTTCTCTGGAGATGGGTGGCGTTAACTCTGCGCTGACATTATCGGGTCGGGTTCATCACCCGGCTGGCGTAATGTGCGTTTCACTTCCTGAACTTCCTCATCCCCGCCCTGCTTATGCAAGTAAACCTCAAGCTGATTAAAAGCAATGTTGATGCCATTTTCGCGACAGAGTTTGTCGATGCTACGGTTCAGTTCATCAACCGTATAGCTACGATCGCCCAGTTCGCGTACGTATAAACGCAGTTCGTGATCGAGCGTGCTGGCCCCAAAATTGAGGAAAAATACCTGGGCTGGGGGATCGCTCATCACACGCGGATTATCGTGGGCTGCTTGCAGCAGGATCTCTTTCACTTTATCCAGATCTGAACCGTAGGCCACGCCAATTTTGATCAACACGCGCGTGACGGTGTCCGTCAGCGACCAGTTGATCAACCGTTCCGTGACGAAGGCTTTATTCGGAATGATCACTTCTTTGCGATCGAAGTCGGTGATCGTGGTAGCGCGGATGCGAATACGACTGACTGAGCCGGAATAAGTGCCAATGGTGATGGTATCGCCGATGCGTACCGGGCGTTCAAACAAAATAATCAGGCCTGATACAAAGTTAGCGAAAATCTCCTGCAAGCCAAAACCTAACCCCACCGACAGTGCAGCCACCAGCCACTGGAGCTTGTCCCAGGAAACGCCCAGCGATCCCAATACGGTGATCGTGCCGATCACTGTGATCGAATAGCTCAGAATGGTAGTAATTGCGTAAGAGGCCCCCTGCCGTAATTGCAGCCGGGAGAGCACCAGTACTTCCAGTAATCCGGGTAAGTTTCGTGTCATGACGTACGCCACGATAATCGCGACAAACGACAGTAAGAGGTTACCGAGCGTGACAGTTTGTTGCACCACCACTCCCGCCACATTACTCGAATAGTGCCACAGACTAATGCTGTCGAGATAAGAGATCACCGTCAGTAAGTCAGACCAAATCCAGTAAAACACCGAAGCAAAGACAAAGAACAACGCCATCGTAGTCAAGCGCAGGGATTGCTGGTTGATTTGATCCAGACCCAGCGGCGGTTCTTCGATAACTTCACTGCCTTCAGCACCCTCTTTGGCGTTACTACTTTGCCTGCGTGCCAGCGCCCGTCGATAGGCCAGACGACGAGCCGCAACGCTTAAACCTCGCAACGCGGTCTGGTAGGTGAAATTCCACAGAATGAGCAAATAGAGGCTGTCTATCCACCGCCCGGCCAGACGCAGAGTGGTGTAGAAATACCCGGCCAGCATCAGTCCAATCAAAAACAGCGGCGCGATAGCAATGGCAGTCACAATCACTAGGCGCACGGTATGAGATTCTTTCTCACGCCAGCCGTCGCGGCAAATAGGGAAAACCAGTACCGCCAGCACGGCCAGCGTCAGCAAAATCACCACTTGCCCGATAATGTCATCCACCAGTCCCAATGGGGCTTTTTCGCCCCCAACGGACCAAAAAATCAGCGGGACCATCACCAAACTTAAGCGCACCACGGCTCGGCGGTAATGTTCACATCGCTTCACAGGAGTATTGAAATGATGCTCGCTCACGCCGTTGGGCTTAAGCAACCGGTAACAAAAACCCATTACCAGCAGGAAGACCGCCAGCCTCTGGGACAGTGTCCACAGAAAATCACTGAGTTGAATATCGCACTGTGAGAACCAGTAGCCGATGCCAAGGACCAGCAACGTCAGCGGCAGCGTATTGAGTAACGTAAACAACAATGCGCGGGGCGTGTGCAACTGGGTATCGCGCTTTAATTGACCCACATCGTTGTTAAGTTTTTCGACATGTCTGTCGATGGATTTCCGTCGCCATAGCAACAGTAGAATTGTCACGAATAAAGGTACGGTCACCGGTAAAGAGTGCAGTGCACCCATCATCAGTTCACCCGGCGGGATATTGATGTGCAAACTGCTCAGTTGAGTTTTAACGTCTTCTGGCAAAGATTTAATAAACGCCCAATCCATCGGTTTATTGCTGTTAACCCAGAAAATCTGCTGAGTGAGGGTCTGCGTCAACGACTCATTAATACTCGCCAATTGCTGTTGGTTGATTTGCAGATTAATCGCCAACGAAAGCTGGTTGCCGAGCTGTTTGTTGAGCTGATCGAGCAGCTCACGACGCATATCAACAATCTGCTCAAGCGCATCGTTGATGTCATCGCTGATCTTCTCTTTGCTGTTACCCACCACGCTCTGAATATAGGTATCACCCTGGAATAAGGCGTCACGCTGCTGGTTAATGGTGAATTGCTCAAGGCGCAAATCGGCGATGCGTGAGCTCATGTCAGTGATAAGACCGGTCGGCGGAATGGTATTTTGCTGCTGCTGATAAAGAATGCGGGACAGCAACAAACTGCCCTTCAGCACGCTGATCTGTTCTTTAAGATCGTGCTCGGCCTGTGATGAGCGGTCGAGCCAATTTTTGACCGTGATGTTCTTCTGCACCAGCTGATTGCCCTCTTCGGTCGCGGCAATCAGGCGCTGGCTGAGCGTGCGGTTAATCCCAAGCTCCTGCGCCACCAGCGGATCATTTTGAATATTCGAGGTGTCACCCGGCGTTTGCGCCTCTTTCGCCGTGCGCTCTGACAGAGTTAACCGTTTGCCGTTGACTACCTGCTGAAAAAGTTGCGCCACGCGCTCCAACTGGCTGATGTGGGCGTTAGTGAAATCACGCTGTTTTTGCAGCAAATCTTGTAAGGTGGTGTTGGCCTCCAAACTTTTACGCTGGAAATCTATCTGTGCATTCACCAGCGCCTGCTGGGTTATTAACATGCCCTGCTGCGTCGCTCTCAGATTCTCCTGACTTGGCGCCAATCCATTAAGCTGATTGCGGATTTTCTGCAGACTCTGAGAATAGGTGTACATCGCACTCTGCACGCGCTCGGGCTGCGTTTGTAATGAAATAAGCTGAGTGTTGAAGGTCGAGAGATCATCCTGTGATGACTGAAGGTCATCTAGCATGTCATTAAGGCGGTTCTCCAACTGTCGCAGTGACAGCGCGGACAGGGACTGTTGAGTGACGCCGTCATTGTCGCCATTTTTCAGCTTTTCCAACCCATCAGTAGCCGCGCGTAATTTAACCGGGGCTTCAGTGACCTGCTGACGCAGTTGCGCGGCATCTTGTTTGACACGCTCCAGCGCATCAAGATATCCGAGGGTATGGATCAAATCCTGTTGGGATAGTTTGTCGACTGGGGTCAGGCTTTTCTGTTTATTCAATGAGTCGAGCTGATTCTGCACTTCATTGCGCGTCGGCAGATCGTTGTTGATGGCTGCGCTGACGGGCAAAATAGTCATAACCGACAGAGATACCGTCAGCACGAAGGTCATTACACGCCATAGCGTTATCGGAACATGAGAAAACCACGACGTGGGCAACAACGCAGAAAATCGGCTATGCATGAGTTAACTTTATGTCAGAAAAGAGAGAGTGATATTAACACTACAATAACAGCTGACCCAGAGCCAATATGCTGAAAAAGCATGTCAGATTACGACGGACGATGCGGGAAGATGAAGAAAAACAGAGATAGAAATCAATGGTTCTTTTGAAAATGAAAAAACCAGGGCAAAAAATCATAACTTTTATATAAATATCAATAAATTGTAAAATATTACGCTCTAAATCAAAACTTTCAAGAACAAATAGTCCGTTTCCCCTTAGCCCGGTCAGATAGGCTGGCAAGATACGCAGTGGATTATTGGGAAATTTTATCTGATACTCTATTTCAATATTATACAGTTAGGATTCACACTGCTCCCAAACATTATTAAACAGCCCCACTTGATTCTTGAAATGCCAGTAGATCGCGCCCGGGATACACCTGCTGCGTTAGCAATATCAGTCAACGCAGTTGATGACGCAACTCCGCGCGCAGAGAATTCCCATATTGCAGCATTGAGAACCTGCTGTCGGGTTTCAACTGCCTGTAATTTGGTTTTTCGTGCCATGGGGTTAGCTTTTGGGGGGGTTTGATTTACATACTTTCTGGAATGTATGTAACATAGAACACACATATTAAAAGCGCAGCAATGGGTTTTAAAGCTTGTGATCCATTGGCCAATTTGAATTCGGACACTTGAGGTTTATTTATGAAAAAAAACAGAGGGTTAACGCCTCTGGCGGTAGTTCTGATGCTTTCCGGAAGCTTAGCTCTTACAGGGTGTAATGATAAAGAAGCTCAACAGGGTGCGCCGAAAGCGCCAGAAGTCGGCGTTGTAACGCTAAAATCTGCGCCTTTGAATGTCACTACTGAACTTCCAGGTCGTACCGCTTCCTTCCGAATCGCTCAAGTCCGCCCACAAGTCACCGGAATTATCCTTAAACGTAATTTCGTTGAAGGCAGTGAGATTAAAGCTGGCATGTCCTTGTATCAAATTGATCCAGCCACCTATCAGGCTGCGTACGACAGCGCTAAAGGCGACTTGGTTAAAGCCCAGGCCAATGCTCAGGTTTCCCGTGTGACGGTTAACCGCTACAAACCATTACTCGGCACCAACTACATCAGTAAACAAGATTACGACACGGCTTTCTCTACCGCTGCTCAAGCTGACGCAAGTGTCGTCGCTGCCAAAGCCGCAGTTGAATCTGCCCGAATCAATCTGGCCTTCACCAAAGTGACTTCACCGATTTCCGGCCGCATTGGTAAATCTGCCGTTACCGAAGGCGCATTGGTAACCAATGGTCAGGCTGATGCTCTGGCGACAGTACAGCAGCTCGACCCGATCTATGTTGACGTTACTCAGTCCAGCAATGATTTCCTGCGTCTGAAACAGGAACTGGCTGACGGTTCAATTAAACAAGCTAACGGTAAAGCCCAGGTTAAATTGCTTTTGGATAACGGTAGTGAATATTCACAGGCGGGTACATTGGAATTCTCTGATGTTACCGTTGACGAAACCACCGGCTCAATTACGTTACGCGCTGTCTTTCCTAACCCGAAAGATGAGCTGCTGCCAGGCATGTTCGTTCGTGCCCGTCTGGATGAAGGTGTGAATGATGATGCTCTGCTGGTCCCTCAGCAAGGTATCACCCGTAACCCACGCGGTGACGCGACGGCGATGGTGGTTGGCGCAGATAACAAAGTTGAACTTCGCACTGTCACCACCACGCAGGCAATCGGCGATAAGTGGGTTGTTACCGCTGGCCTGAAATCAGGGGACAAAATCATCGTGACCGGATTGCAGAAAATCAAGCCAGGCGTGCAGGTCACTGCGCAGGAAGTCGATCAAAACGCAGCGGCTCAGAAACAAGCTGCACCTGATACAGCGCCGAAGTCTTAATTAGGAGCCGGTAATTCATGGCTAAGTTTTTTATAGATCGCCCTATATTTGCATGGGTTATCGCCATCATTATCATGTTGGCGGGCGGGTTGGCAATGATGAGTTTGCCAATCGCACAGTATCCAACCATTGCGCCTCCAGCCATCCAGGTGACCGCAACTTATCCGGGTGCCGATGCGCAAACGGTTCAGGATACCGTGACTCAGGTTATTGAACAGAACATGAACGGTATCGATAACATGATGTACATGTCATCGACCAGTGACTCCTCGGGCACCGTTCAGATAACCATTACTTTTGCCTCCGGTACCGATGCGGATATCGCGCAAGTACAGGTACAGAACAAACTGCAGCTGGCGACGCCATTGCTGCCGCAGGAAGTTCAGCAACAAGGTATTTCGGTTCAGAAATCAAGCAGCAGCTTCCTGATGGTGGCCGGTTTTATTTCTAAAAATGGTTCAATGAATCAGGAAGATATCGCCGACTACGTGGGTTCTAATATTAAAGACTCCATCAGCCGTACGAACGGTGTAGGTGATGTTCAGCTGTTTGGTGCCCAGTACGCGATGCGTATCTGGATGGATCCGAACAAACTGAATAATTTCCAGATGACGCCGGTTGATGTTATCAACGCCATTAAAGTTCAGAACAACCAGATTGCGGCAGGTCAGCTTGGTGGTACTCCGCCAGTTCCCGGCCAGCAGTTGAACTCATCTATCGTGGCGCAGACGCGTCTGAAGTCTGCAGATGAATTCGGTAAAATCATCCTGAAAGTCAATGCTGATGGTTCGCAGGTTCGGCTGAAAGATGTCGCGAAAATCGAACTTGGTGGTGAAAGCTACGATGTTATTGCTCGTTTCAACGGACAACCGGCAGCAGGTTTGGGTGTTAAACTGGCCACTGGCGCTAACGCCCTTGATACCGCATCATCGGTCAAGGCAACGCTGGCTAAGCTTCAGCCATTCTTCCCGGCGGGCTTAGAAGTAGTTTACCCCTATGACACCACGCCGTTCGTTCAAATCTCGATTAAAGAGGTAGCCAAAACACTCTTCGAAGCCATCCTTTTGGTCTTCCTGGTGATGTTCTTGTTCCTGCAAAACTTCCGCGCAACGTTGATCCCAACGATTGCCGTTCCGGTGGTTCTGTTAGGTACCTTTGCGATCCTCGCCGCGTTTGGCTATTCGATAAATACTCTGACAATGTTCGGGATGGTGCTCGCGATAGGCCTGTTGGTCGATGACGCCATCGTGGTGGTAGAGAACGTTGAACGTGTCATGGCCGAGGAAGGCCTGCCGCCAAAAGAAGCCACCAAGAAGTCGATGGAGCAGATCCAAGGCGCATTGGTAGGTATTGCCATGGTGCTGTCAGCGGTATTTATTCCGATGGCATTCTTTGGGGGTTCAACCGGTGTTATCTACCGTCAGTTCTCCATCACTATTGTGTCCGCGATGGTGCTGTCAGTACTGGTAGCGATGATCCTGACCCCGGCACTTTGCGCCACCATGCTTAAACCTATTGCCAAGGGCGACCACGGCGAGAAAAAAGGCTTCTTCGGCTGGTTTAACAAGAAATTTGAGCAAAGCACACACCACTACACCGACAGCATAGGCAACATTCTGCGGAGTACTGGTCGCTATCTGGTGATTTATCTGCTGATCGCTGTCGGCATGGTGTTGCTGTTTATTCGCCTGCCAACGTCCTTCCTACCGGAAGAAGACCAGGGCGTATTCCTGACCATGGCACAGTTGCCAGCAGGTGCTACTCAGGAACGTACGCAGAAAGTGCTTGATGAAATCAGCAACTATTATCTGACGAAAGAAAAAGCCAACGTGAACTCCGTGTTTACCATTAACGGCTTTGGCTTCGCAGGTCGTGGGCAGAACACCGGGCTGGCGTTTATCAGCCTGAAAGACTGGTCTGAACGCAGTGGCGCAGAAAATAAAGTTCCGGCAATTTCCGGCCGTGCAATGCAGTATTTCAGTACCATCAAAGATGGTATGGTATTCGCATTCAACCTGCCTGCAATCGTAGAATTGGGTAACGCTACCGGTTTCGACTTCCAGCTGATTGATCAGGCCAACCTTGGTCATGACAAGCTGACTCAGGCTCGTAACCAACTGCTGGGCATGGTTGCTCAACATCCTGATTTACTGTCGCAGGTACGTCCTAACGGTCTGGAAGATACACCGCAGTTCAAACTTGAAATCGATCAGGAGAAAGCCAGCGCGCTGGGTGTCTCATTGTCTGATATCAACACCACACTGGGTGCATCTGTTGGTGGTAGTTACGTCAATGACTTCATTGACCGTGGCCGCGTGAAGAAAGTGTATGTGCAGGCGGAAAACAAATACCGCATGTTGCCAAAAGACATCGACAATCTGTATGTCCGTGGCAGTGCCGGTCAAATGGTTCCGTTCGCGGCTTTCTCTACGGCAAAATGGGAATACGGTTCGCCTCGTCTGGAACGTTACAACGGTCTGCCATCGATGGAGATTCTGGGTCAGCCAGCTCCGGGTAAAAGCAGTGGTGCTGCCATGGAGATGATGGAATCACTGGCTTCTAAACTGCCAAGTGGTATCGGTTATGACTGGACAGGCCTCTCCTATCAGGAACGGTTATCCGGTAATCAGGCTCCAGCGGTGTACGCCATCTCACTGATTGTCGTCTTCCTGTGTCTGGCGGCCTTGTATGAAAGCTGGTCAATACCGTTCTCTGTCATGCTGGTTGTTCCACTGGGTGTCATTGGGGCATTGATTGCAGCGACCATGCGCGGTCTGAGCAATGACGTTTACTTCCAGGTGGGTCTGTTGACCACCATTGGACTATCGGCGAAAAATGCAATCTTGATTGTTGAGTTTGCCAAAGACCTGATGGACAAGGAAGGGAAAGGCTTGATCGAGGCAACGCTGGAAGCGGTGCGTATGCGTTTACGCCCAATTCTGATGACCTCTCTGGCCTTCATCCTCGGTGTTATGCCGCTGGTTATCAGCACTGGCGCAGGTTCCGGCGCTCAGAACGCAGTGGGTACCGGTGTCATGGGTGGGATGGTTACTGCAACGTTGTTGGCTATCTTCTTCGTTCCAGTCTTCTTTGTGGTGGTTCGTCGCCGCTTTAGCAAGAAGAGTGATGACGTCGAACGTACTCATACACCAGAGCATCGAAATCCGTAATTGATTCGCCACTACTCTGAAAGGCCGCGTAAGCGGCCTTTTTTTATGCCTGAAGAAGCTTGAACCTGCGATAAAAACGGCGCATACTATTGTTATAGTATAACATAACAATTGAGGTTGTAATGAAAGCCAACATCCATCCGGCCTATCGCACCGTGGTATTCCACGACACCAGCGCTAATGAATATTTCAAAGTCGGGTCAACTATTAAAACTGACCGCACTATCGAACGGGAAGGCGCTACCTTTCCGTATATCACTATCGAGATCTCTTCTGCTTCGCACCCGTATTACACCGGTAAGCAGAAAGAGTACTCAAAAGAAGGCAGTACCGCGCGCTTCAATCAGCGTTTCGGCAGCTTCCTGAATAAGACCAAGTAACAAATTTTTAGGAACATCAGATGCAGGTATTGAGTTCGCTACGTTCTGCTAAAGGTCGTCATCCAGATTGCAGGGTCGTGCGCCGTAAAGGTCGTATTTATGTGATTTGCAAAACTAACCCGCGTTTTAAAGCAGTACAGGGCAAGAAGAAAAAACGCTAAGCAGCACCCTTCTTCTGCTCTCTTTACAATAGAAAAGCCCCGACGCTTGCCCGACGGGGCTTTTTATTTACGGCTGAAATGATAAAAAACACCTTTCCACCATCGAGCATGGAAAGGTGATAAAGCATTACTTCATACTGGCTACAATAGACTCTACATTATGCTTGAACGCTTTCTCATACGTTGTTGCCGGGCCCTTAGGGCCTGAAAGTGCCTCAGGATAAAGTTCACCGCCTGCTTGTGCACCGGTAGCTGCCGCGATCTGTTTTACCAGACGAGGATCGGTCTGATTCTCAATGAAATAAGTTTTCACTTTCTCTTCTTTGATCTGTTTGATCAGAGAAGCAACACCGCTGGCGCTGGCTTCAGATTCGGTTGAGAACCCCACTGGAGCCATAAAAGTCACATTATATTCGCGGCCAAAGTAGCCAAAGGCATCGTGGCTGGTTAGCACTTTGCGATGCGCCTGCGGAATACCCTTAAATTCTGACTTGGCCCATTCGTCCAGTTTTTTGAGTTGTTCAATATAGGCACCGCCACGCTTACGGAAATAATCTGCATCTTCCGGATCGGCGGCAATCAGTGCATTCATCACATTAGTGGCATAAATAACGCCATTTGCCATGCTGTTCCAGGCATGTGGATCAGTGATTTTTTTACCGTCATCCACCATTTGGCGCGAATTCACTCCTTCAGAAGCAGTGACCACTTTGCCTTTATAGCCCGATGCCGATACCAAACGGTCAATCCATCCTTCCAGACCCAGGCCACTCAAAAAAACCACGTCAGAAGCATTGATCGCTTTACTGTCCTTTGGTGAAGGTTCAAAACTGTGTGGATCACCATCCGGGCCAACCAGACTAGTGACCTTCACATGCTCACCACCTACCTGGTGAACGATATCCCCTAAAATTGAAAAACTGGCCACAGCATTGACGGTTTTTGCCATTGCAAGCGGGCTCGACAGCAGGGCAGCTACTGCCAGAGCAACAGGTAAACGTTTCATCATTTCTCCTTTTTTGTGGTACTGCTTAACGGCGCGATGCGATTAACATGCCGCCCCGCGCTCCAAATAATACTGAGATAAAGAAAATAACGCTGGCGCTGAGCACAATCGCAGGACCGGCTGGCAGGGACGCATAATAAGACCACACAAGGCCAAACAGACTGCTGATAATACCAATCACCATGGCAGTCAAAAGCGTATATGGCAGATCGCGAGCCCAAAAGCGTGCACTGGCCGCAGGTAACATCATCAGGCCGACGGACATCAGAGTGCCGAGGATTTGGAAGCCCGCCACCAGGTTGACCACCACTAATGCCAGAAAAATTCCATGTATTGCTGCCAGCCATTTACCAGCACTAACGCGCAAGAACAGTGAGTCAAAAGACTCAATCACCAGCGCGCGGTAAACCGCAGCCAGCACCAACAGTGAAACACTGGCAATTATGCCGACCATAATGATAGCCGACGAATCGATCGCCAGAATCGAACCGAAAAGCACATGCAGTAAATCCACGCTCGAACCGCGCAATGACACCAGTGTCACTCCCAGGGCTAAAGAACCCAGATAGAATCCGGCAAAGCTGGCATCCTCTTTTAGTTGAGTACGACGACTCACCAGTCCGGAAAGCATAGCGACGGCCAGCCCGGCGATAAATCCGCCAATCCCCATTGAAACCAGTGACATTCCAGAAATTAAATAGCCAATTGCCGCACCGGGTAATACGGCGTGCGATAAAGCGTCGCCCACCAGGCTCATACGCCGCAACAACAGGAAAACACCGAGGGGTGTAGCGCTGATGGACAGCGCCATGCAGGCAATAAGCGCGCGGCGCATAAAGCCGAATTCAATGAAAGGGTCAGCAAGTAGATGAAAAAGCAACATTACGCAGTGACTCCAGCAGCAAGGCTAAACGTTTCTGTGGAAACGCAGGCATGCGTCCGGTTGGGAAAATGATTGAGCACATCATCAGTGGCCCCCCAAATATTTCGCTCTGCGCTGAGATACAAAACCTGTGGGAAATGGCGGGCCACCATTGAAATATCATGCAGCACGGCAATGATCGTTTTTCCTTCGCTGTGCCACTGAGCAATCACTTTCAGCAGCAGCTCAATGGTCTGACTGTCGATACCTGAGAACGGCTCATCCAGCATGATAAGCGGCGCCTGCTGGATAAGTAGCCGCGCAAATAGAGTGCGCTGTAGTTGTCCACCAGAGAGATCCCCTACTGGCGAATTCGCCATTGCGCTCATGCCGACGGTACTCAGTGCCTGGATGACCTGTTCTGCCGACTGGCCACTGATACCACCGAATAGCCCACTTTGCGGCCAGCACCCCATTGCGACCAGGTCAAAAACGCTGATCGGAAACGTTCGGTCCAGTTCGGCTTGCTGGGGCAAATACGCCATACGTGGCAGCTTTCGACCACTACCTTCAGTGTTAAAAGTCATCTTGCCTGCTACGGCAGTCTGTAAACCGGCCAGTGTTTTCAATAAGGTGGATTTACCTGCACCATTAGCACCGATGATCGCAGTGAGAGAACCGGTGGTAAAACGCCCATCCAAAGGCATAGTCACAGCATGGCGGTCATAGCCGACTGAAAGTTGTTTAACTGAAATCATGGCAATGAAATGGCCCAATAAATCCCACACCAAAGCAGCGCCAGAAGAATAATAACGGCGCCACAACGGGCAAGTGAAGAGAGAGTAAACAGTGTATTGTGCATGGAAACCTCTTTAGTGTTATAATATAACATCACACATATCGCTCATATACAAGATTCTAAGTTGTAATTTTTCATGTTCAGTGATGTTAACTGACGTTAAAAAACTCATGATTGATGCTTCACTGTAGTGAGTTTTGGTTTCATTATCCGAGTGCCAGTAAAAGGTAATTAAATATGAACTCACAACAAAAAACATATAAATCAATGAGATAAAAAAAAGATACTGCGCAAAAAAAATCCCAATACAGGACACTTTTTCCAGAAAATATGCAATACTATAATTAAGTATCTTGAGAGGGGGGCGAGTGAAGAGATTAATCCCTTATGAAAATGATGGAAAAGAGCTTTCTGTATCATATTTACAACATCATATTGATGCCCGTCTTTCAGATATTGAGGAGCTTTTGGTTGGTAATTTGAGTTATTACTCTGAGAATGCACAATATACGCTAGGTTCGTTGAAGGTGATGTCTATTACCGCTATTAATAATGATGTGTATTCAATGAGTTATCAGTTTAAATGGAGCATGTTCAATGATTGCCTTGACATTAATGCTGAGGAAATCACTTCCGAGAAGGTGACATTTAAAGTGAAAACATATGCGTTAGTATTTGATATCATTGATACTCAACGTTCTGCCATGGCAGATGAATTGTAAATTTTAGTAATATATTTGTGCAGCTTTAGTAAAATAAATTGCATTTATAATGTTGTCATCTTAATACTCTCTTTCCAACGTATCAGCGTTTATTGTTGTTGAGTAACAAAGATGTTTTAGCTTGTCGTTCAATGTGTCTGGTTGTACACAGTTATCCATAAGCCATCAGGTTCTGTTGTTTACTCACTGAGTGTTATCAGCACCGAATAAGCCATTACGGAGGGGATGATATGGATGAGTACTCGCCTAAGCGACATGATATAGCGCAGTTGCGGTTCCTCAATGACAATCTTTACGATGAAGGGATTGCAACGCTGGGAGACAGCCATCACGGTTGGGTTAACGACCCAACATCCGCGGTGAATCTGCAATTGAACGAACTGATAGAGCACATCGCATCATTCGTGATGAGCTTTAAAATAAAATATCCTGATGACAATCATCTGAGCGATTTGGTAGAAGAGTATCTGGATGATACCTACACCTTGTTCAGTAATTACGGAATTAACGATTCTGATTTACGACAATGGCAAAAAACCAAAAAACGATTATTCAGAATATTCTCAGGTGAGTACGTGTACACCCTGATGAAAAATTAAGTAATACTTTACCCGCGGTATTTGAGATTAATAACGAAAAGGCCATGATGAACAAAATCGACTATTTGATGCGTTTAAGAAAATGCACCACAATTGATACACTTGAGCGCGTCATTGAGAAAAATAAGTACGAACTTTCTGACGATGAACTGGAGTTGTTTTACTCCGCAGCGGATCATCGCCTGGCTGAGCTGACAATGAATAAACTTTTCGACAAAGTGCCCGTTGCCGTTTGGAAATTCGTACGTTAACGTTGTTCAGAATGTCTTGATTGGGCCGGTAATATCATCGGCCCGATGGTTATTATACTTATAGACATACTGCTCGAGCCTCGTGCTTAACTGTTCCCTTTATTGAAAATCCCCCTTCTTTTCTTAATTCTTTTTTGAAAAATATTTTATAGAAATTGAAAACACAGTTCTTACGGTCGAGATCTCAAAGTAAACAGCGCTTATCGAGGGTTTAAAGCCTTCGAAGGAAACTGCCGCGCCTGTGATGTCGTTCGGCTGGATGAGCCTGGCAATATGCGACACATTCACGACTTATTGCAGTTGATCCGATTGTCGATGCTAATGATCACGATATTGCACCACTGACGGTTAAAATAACGGCAAAAATGGTGTGCGATGATCGTGCTTTTGTTGGGCTGCGAAAAATGCGTAAGGGAAAATTTATGGAGGTTCAATGAAAGAGGTCTGTCAGAAATGGTGGAGGCCCTGCCAGCTACATCCCGGCACACACGACGCCTGCTGCGGCTGCTTCCTTCCGGACCTGACCGAGTTAACAAGTTAGTGTTGCGGGAGAACCAACAGAGCCCCCATTGTCATTACTGGCCTCGCTTTTCTGCATAAGAAAAGTGAAGCGGCCTGCATTATCAGGGATGGCCGCTGCAAAAGCAAGGTGACGGTCGCCGACCGTTGTTTTCTTATACAATCGGCCGGCTCAACCAGCCTGCTAAGACGCTTTATGAAATCAGGGTTTACGGCATAATGGGCAATCATCACTGAGGAGCTAGCCATGTCGGAGTCGGAGAAAGATTCTTTTCGCCAGCGTGTTTATCAGATAATTGCCGCCATCCCTGCGGGACAGGTCACTACCTACGGCAACGTAGCGCAACTGGCTGGTTCACCGCGCGCTGCGCGCCAGGTCGGCGGCGTACTCAGAAAATTGCCCGAAGACAGCTCACTGCCCTGGCACAGGGTAATTAATCGCCATGGCGAGATCTCCCAGCAAGGTGAAGATTTCAAACGTCAGCGTCAGGCCCTGTTATCGGAAGGCATTATGTTCGAAAATGGACGCATTGATCTGGATAAGCATGGCTGGAAGTGGTGATGACTGCCATAAAAAAACACCGCCGCAGCGGTGTTTTTTAACTCTGCTTCAACGTGATAATCAATACATCGGCTGGGTGGGCGCAGGGTTAACCGGTGCTGGATCGTTCGGATTACTCATCGGACCTAACCCTGTAGGCTTAGTCGTCACCGGTACTGAAGCGACAGGCACCAACTGCAGGTCAACGCGAGTACCCTGACCACGGTTTACCACTTCTTTCACTGAATCGGTGATAAACGTCATCTGACCATTCACCGTTACCGCCGCACTAAGGATGACTCGGGCATTAGGCTGAATATCCTTAGGGTTGTAAGGCAGAATAAAGGTAAATGGGGCCTGTTTCCCGCCGGTACGCGCCACGTTCTGCGCGATCACACGAGATGGCGCGTCAGCCATAGAGGCGTCAGACAGGGTAACGGTCAGCACAGCATCTGGCGGCAAGGCAATTCGCTGAGATATATTCACCGTACCCGATACGTTAGGGCCGGTAATTGCCGGGCCTGAGGGGCTGGCCGACGTATTAGCAGGAGCTTCCTGCGCGGGCGTAGTATGTTGCGAAGCGCAACCGGCCAGTGTGAGAGACAGCGCGGTTCCACCTACAATCTGCCAAAGTTTCATTGATCGTACTCCTTTTTATTATTCACTTGTCGACAAGCTCTAATAAACGCCGACTATGACTAGTGGCTTTAACCACCTTACATATTAATCATGGCACAATAATCTGGAACTTTCCTGCTGACAGCCAAATTCAGCTTCTGGGGACTGTTTTTTTCCACTATTATGAAAGAGATAACTCACTGCCTCTCCTGCTGCAATAGATTTCTCGGAGTTTTCCGACCCGTCAGGAGACCAACTGTCATGAGGCCACCTATGAGTCAGGCACTGCAAAACTTACTGGATCTGCTTGATCTGGAAAAAATCGAAGAAGGGTTGTTTCGTGGTCAGAGTGAAGATCTTGGCCTGCGCCAGGTATTTGGCGGTCAGGTCGTCGGGCAGGCGCTGTACGCAGCCAAACAAACCGTACCGAGCGAACGAGGGATCCACTCCTTCCATAGCTATTTTTTACGTCCCGGAGACAGCAGTAAACCGATCATTTATGATGTGGAAAATCTGCGCGATGGCAACAGTTTCAGCGCCCGCCGCGTCAAAGCCGTACAAAATGGCAAACCGATTTTCTATATGACCGCCTCCTTCCAGAGCCAGGAAGAAGGTTTTGAACATCAGAACACGATGCCGGATGTGCCGCCGCCAGAGTCGCTGAGTTCTGAATCGGATATCGCCAAAAATCTTGCACATCTAATACCAGAGAAAGTACGGGAGAAGTTCATCGGCCAGAAGCCCATCGAAATGCGTCCGGTGAAATTCCATAATCCACTCAAGGGCAGCGTAGAAGAGCCGAATCGCGCGGTATGGTTCCGTGCTAACGGGTCAATGCCGGATGATTTGCGTGTTCACCAGTATCTACTGGGTTATGCATCAGATTTCAATTTCCTGCCGACCGCATTGCAACCACATGGTGTCGGCTTCCTTGAGCCGGGTATGCAGGTCGCTACTATCGATCATTCAATGTGGTTCCACCGCCCTTTCCGTATGGATGACTGGCTGCTGTATGTTGTCGAGAGTACCTCAGCCTCTGGCGCACGCGGTTTTGTCCGCGGCCAGTTCTATACCCGCGACGGCGTGCTGATTGCTTCAACGGTGCAGGAAGGCGTGATACGCAAAAGAAATCCCGCTTAATCAAAAAAGTTGGCATAAAAAAGGAGGCGATATCATTATCGCCTCCTTTTACATTCACTCTTATTTATATCGTTGGCTTACTCAAGAGTTAGCAAGCTACTTCTTTCAAACCTGATTACTGGTTGTAGGCATTCTCGCCGTGGCTGTTAACATCCAGACCTTCGCGTTCCTGTTCTTCAGGTACACGCAGACCGACCAGCATATCCGCCAGTTTGAAAGCGATGAAGGCAACGACGCCAGACCATACCAGTGTGACACCTACGCTTAACAGCTGAATCAGAACCTGATGACCCATGGTCACGCCTTCTGCATAGCCTACGCCACCCAGAGAGCTGGAAGTAAACACACCCGTCAGAATACAACCCACAATGCCGCACACGCCATGCACACCGAATACGTCACAGGTATCATCCACATTCAGCCATTTTTTCAGGGTGACGACACCCCACAGACCGGCAACACCACCCACCAGACCGATAACTAACGCACCACCGACACCGACAGTACCGCACGCTGGAGTGATAGCAACCAAACCGGCGATAGCCCCAGAGCTTGCGCCCAGCAGAGAAGGCTTACCACGGACCATCCACTCAACAAAAGTCCAGGAAAGGATTGCACCCGCCGTAGCCATCACTGTGTTCAGGAAAGCCAGTGCCGCTATAGAGCTTGCCGCACTTGCTGAACCCGCGTTGAAACCAAACCAGCCAACATACAGAATCGATGCGCCCGTGAAGACCATCGGCAGGTTGTGTGGTTTGAAGGCTTCTTTACCGAAACCAGCACGCTTGCCCACCAGATAAGCCCCCACCAGACCCGCGATAGCGGCATTAATGTGAACCACTGTACCGCCCGCAAAGTCCAGCGCCCCATCTGCGGCCAGGAAACCACCTGCCCATACCATGTGTGCAATCGGCAGATAAGAGAAGGTTAGCCAAATCACGGTGAAAATCAGTACTGCGGCGAAGCGAACACGCTCTGCCAAGCCACCGACGACCAACGCAACGGTGATGCAAGCAAATGAACACTGGAAGGCCACATGGATCATCTGCGAGAAAGTGCCGGTAACGGAGTCCAAACCGATGCCTTTGAGCATCGCATTACCAAAGCCACCGAAGAAGGCGTTGCCTTCGCTGAAGGCCAGACTGTAGCCGTACAACATCCAGAGTACGCAAACTAAAGCAAAAGTGACGATGACCTGTGTCAGCATCGACAACACGTTTTTAGAACGCAGCAGTCCGCCGTAGAACAACGCGACACCGGGAACCGTCATGAACAGCACCAATGCAGTACAAATCATCATGAAGGCGTTATCAGCACCATTAGCCACTGCCGGAGCCGCTGCCATAGCGAGTGATGGCAGCATGGCTACAGCACCGAGCCCCATCATCGAAAGAAGTTTTTTCATTATTAACCCACCCCTGTTTCTCTAAGCTGTTGTTCTAAAATTATAATCGAAAGTCGTGAGTCCGAAATTACAGCGCTGCTTCGTCAGTTTCGCCGGTACGGATGCGAATAACGCGTTGCAATTCAGCAACAAAAATTTTGCCATCCCCGATCTTGCCGGTGTAGGCCGCCTTGCTGATCACGTCGATCACTTCATCAAGTTGATCGTCGGCAATCGCAACATCTATTTTGACTTTTGGCAGGAAATTAACGCTGTACTCTGCGCCACGATACAGCTCTGCATGTCCCTTCTGACGACCAAAACCTTTAACTTCAGTCACGGTCAGCCCTTGAATTCCTACAGCAGACAGCGCTTCGCGCACGTCTTCCAACTTGAAAGGTTTGATCACCACAGTAACCAGCTTCATTTTGCCACTCCTCGAATTAAGAGCTTGTCGCGAGGGGATTCGCGCCCTATACGCAAGGATTAAAGCAAGGGCTGTGCCAGAGTTGTTCTCTGCACTTGATTACTTTATTAACCGCATAGCAGCGCCATTTTCAGAATAGTCGTGAAGGGGTGACAGATGTGCTGGTGCAAAAAGGCTGAGGTCGATCGCACCATAAAAGTGCGTAACGCTTTTTTTTAGTGCATTTAATCAAGAATAAAAAAGGAGGATGCTATAAGTAAGTGCATTTAACGACTAACCAGAAAAAAAACGCAAAAGTGAAGGGTTGAAACCGCCGTCAAGACGGTTCCATATTTTGAATTTAACTGTTCTCAGCTACCGGGGTTTCATGCTGACCAGAAGCCAACTCTTCGCCCACTAACTGCAACTGATACATTTGATAATATCGACCTTTTTCAGCCAAAAGCTGCTGATGGTTGCCCTGCTCCACCGCCTGGCCTCGATGCAAAACCAGAATATTATCAGCTTCGACAATAGTCGATAAACGGTGAGCAATCACCACCAGCGTAGTATGTTGCCTGATCGAGCGAAGCGCACGTTGGATCGCCTGTTCCGTGCCGGAGTCAATATTGGCGGTTGCCTCGTCAAGGATCAAAATTTCCGGCGCTTGCACCAGAACGCGTGCCATTGCCAGTAATTGCTTTTGTCCAACCGACAGATTATTCCCCTGCTCACCGAGGCGGGTATACACGCCGTCCGGCATCGCTCTCACCAGTGGAGCAAGCTGGACTGTTTCCAGCGCCTGCCAGACCTGTTTCTCGTCAATATCGCGGCCTAATGTCACGTTGGCATACACCGATTCAGCCAGAACCACCGGATCCTGCTGAACCATAGCGATGCCTTTTCGCAGAGTATTATGAGAAAGCTCAGAGAGAAGGCGCCCGTCGACCCGGATCTCGCCATGCGTTATCGGGTAGTAGCCCATCAGTAAGTTCGCCAATGTGCTTTTACCACTGCCGGTATGGCCCACCAACGCAGCAAAACCACGCGAAGGCACCTGGAGGCTAATATTCTCTAACACCCATTTATCCGTACTGTAAGCGAAACTCAGATCTCGAATATCAATTTCCCCGCTGGCCAGCGGCTTAACATCTTCACCATATTGCTGCTGCGTGCTGTCCATAAGATCAAAGATGCGCTCACCGGCCACTACCGCCTGCTGAAAAATCGACTGTTGCGAGGTGAGTGCAATCAGCGGCTCATTCAGTCGCCCCAAATAGTTAATAAAGGCGTATAGCACGCCGACGCCAATCGAGCCCTCGGTGCTGAATCCAAACAGTAGCAAAAGACCACACAGAATCAGAGAGGAGAACAGACTCAGCAAGGGGCGTAATAAAAAACCTTCCATTTTCAGGGTCTGCATACGGGCAAAGTAATGCGACTGACTGGCCTTTGCCAGACGTTCACCGAAACGCTTCTGCTGTCGGAATTGCTGAATCACGCCCATGCCATTAATCACTTCATTGAAGCCATCATTGATATCCGCCAGATAGCTGCGAACCCGCCGCACAATCGGCGTGCTGTAGACCTGATAAATTGCCATCACGATAAACACGGCTGGGAAAATACAGACAGCAATGGATGCCAGCCGCCAGTCGAGGCTGTACATCGCCACCAGCATCGCCCCTATCAGCGCCATACTGCGCAGCACCGTCGAGACTACCGTGACATAAAGATCGCGGATCACTTCGGTATCATTGGTAACCCGGGAGATTAACTGCCCCACGGGCTGAGTATCGAAGGCGCTCAGAGGCTGACGCAACGCCGCATCCATGACGTCGGTTCTCAGTCGTTGCACCACGCCTACGGCAGCACGGTTAAATAACAGCGCCTGAAAGTAGTGCAATCCGGCTGCCAGAAATTGCAGCAGAATAAAGGTGATCGCCAGCAGACTGACCATCCCGAGCGGCAACTCTCCTTTAGCGACGTAGTTATCGATAAAGAAACTGATGAGAATGGGGCCCAGCACTTCAGCGGCCGCCGCCACCCAGAGCATGATCACCGCTATTGATAATGGCTTACGGTAGGCTTTGCCATAACTGAGCAACCGCTTCAAGGTTGGCCAGCTTTTCTGAATTTTAATCATCTTTATTTTCTACCAAAACCGGTGCAAGCTTTTCTTGCGGAACATCGTCCAGTGCGGCTTCCAGCTGTTGGTAACGATACATATCGCGATACCAGCCGGGTTGTGAGGAGAGATGGTCATGATCGCCCCGCTGAGCCACGGTGCCGCTGTTAAATACCAGGATCTCACTGGCCTCGGTCAGTGCCGACAAGCGATGCGCGCTGATGATCACGGTGCGCTCGCTGCCCCACTGACTCAGGTTCTGCAGAATCTGATGCTCGGTACGACCGTCCACGGCGGAAAGTGCGTCATCAAGGATCAGGATTTCCGCCTGCAAAAGCAGCGCTCGGGCAATCGAAATACGCTGCTTCTGCCCACCGGAAAGCATTACGCCACGTTCTCCGACTTCAGTTTCATAACCTTGTGGCAGACGCAGAATGTCGTCGTGAACGCTGGCTAAACGGGCTGCGGTTTCAATCTCTTCCTGCGTTGCCTCAGGGCGACCGAGGGCGATATTTTGCGCAACGGTGTCAGAAAACAGAAATGGCGTCTGGCTGACAACGGCCATGCGGCCACGCCAGTCATCGAGCCGAATGTTTTTCAATGACATACCGTGATAGCTAATATCACCTTGCGTCACATCAAACTGGCGCTGGATAAGCCCGAGTAGCGTACTTTTCCCCGAACCCGTTGGGCCACATAATCCCAGCATCTGGCCGGGACGTAGCGTGAAGCCCACGGTGTGCAACCCAGGCTGGCTGTTTTCGGGATAATAGAAATTATCAATATGCACCTCGAGTTTGGCGCGTCCAGCGGGCAGCGGAGCTTCACCGTCAACTACGCTGGGTGCTTCTTCCAGTAAACTGCGGATCCGGCTGTACGCCGCGCTGCCGCGTTCCACAATATTGAACATCCAGGCCAGGGCCAGCATTGGCCAGATCATCAACCCGAGATACATCACAAAACTGGTCAGTTGACCAAGCGTCAGGTGACCGTTAACCACCATCCAACTGCCACCGCCGATAGCCAGTAGGTTAGCCATTCCGATGGCAACATAGATCGTCGGGTCGAAACGGGCATCAACACGTGCGACGCGCATATTTTTAACGCCGGTATCTGCGGCGACCTCTGCAAATTGGGAGGACTGATGATTTTCCAGACCAAAAGCTTTGATCATGCGGATACTGGTCAAGCTCTCCTGCGCCTGATCGTTTAAGGAGGAGAACGCCGCCTGTGCGGTTTTGAAACGCTGATGTAGCTGGTCACCGTAGCGTTTGATAACAATGGCCATAATTGGCATGGGTACCAAAGATAGCAAGGTCAGCTCCCAGCTAATTTGCGTCGCCATGACGATCAATACCGCCAGCCCCATCACCATCGAATCCACCAGCGTCAGCACGCCTTCACCGGCCGCGAACACCACCCGATCCACGTCGTTGGTGGCGCGAGCAATCAGATCACCGGTGCGGTGACGCAAATAGAAGGCAGGATGCTGGCGGCTGAGCTGCCTGAAGAAGTTCTGCCGCAGTTCTACGGCCAGCTGATAGGAGGCGCCGAACAACAGAACGCGCCAGACATAACGCAGCAGATAAACCAAAATAGCCGTGGCAAACATCAGCCCCAGCCAGGTAAATAAGAGTTTGGGAGGCATCTGTTTTGAGGTCACACCATCAATCACAATACCGACCAATTTAGGCGGCAGTAACTGCAAAATAGCGATCACAATGAGCAGAGCGACGGCACCAAGGTAACGTCGCCATTCGCGGCGGAAATACCAGCCTAGTTGAACAAACAATCTCACGCAGATTTATCCATTTATTGATGACCAACGTATTGGCCGTCTAAAACACAGAATGATTTTTATTATCGAATAACCATCAGAATAACATTGTTAACACCCCATTCTGATGAAACTTTTTGCTGGAACATTGTAAAAACACTCAGCAACTGTTGTGTTACAACAAGGTAGTAATAGCGAAGATTTTGATGTGTTTATAATGGTAATGCCGTCGTGGATTTAATACGTTCCATCGCAAAACTCGAAGTCACGTCGATCAGGCCCGAAACGCCGTTCACCAAACGTTTGTAAAAATTGTCGTAACTTTTCATATCAGCCACCTGCACCTGGAGCAGATAATCGTACTCGCCGGCCATACGATAAAAGTTCATCACCTCTGGCAATGACGCCACCTGATCGACAAAGTTTTGATACCAGTCGCTGCTGTGATGTTGGGTTTTAATCAACACAAACGCCGTCAGGCTTAGCCCCAGTTTTTCGTTATCCAGCAACGCAACCCGGCCACGAATAATGCCCTCCTCTTCCAGCCGTTTCAGGCGCTTCCAACAAGGCGTGGTGGTCAAATTTACGGCTTCTGCCAGCACGGTGATCGACTGGGTGCAGTCTTCCTGCAACATCGCCAATAGCTTGCGGTCAATTTTATCTACCACTTCACCTCTATAGAGAAAAATATTCTCTTTTTAATGCCAATCATGGGCTAAAGAGTAACTTATTTCTCTGTTGAATGCGTTAATCTAGCACAATCAAATCCTTTCTACGGACTTCAACATGACCAATGCCTGGGTGAATCACGCCATTAAAGAGATCGACGCCGATTTTCAGCGTTCTGCCGACACCCACCTGATACGTCTTAGCTTGTCGGACTTTCCTGGTATTGCGCTTTATTTGAAAGATGAAAGCACTCATCCGTCCGGCAGCCTGAAACATCGTCTGGCACGTTCGCTTTTTTTGTACGGGCTATGCAATGGTTGGATCCGGGAAAACACGCCGATCGTTGAAGCCTCTTCGGGCAGCACCGCCATTTCTGAAGCCTATTTTGCCCGCCTGCTCGGCCTGCCGTTTATCGCCGTTATGCCGTCATGTACTGCACCGAGTAAGATTCAGCAGATCGAATTTTACGGCGGACGCTGTCATTTTGTTGAGAACTCAGGTCAAATTTATGCCGCGTCGGAGCAACTGGCCAAGGAAATGAACGGCCATTATATGGATCAGTTCACTTACGCCGAGCGCGCGACGGACTGGCGCGGAAACAACAATATTGCCGACAGCATTTTCCGCCAGATGTCTCTTGAACCTCATCCGGTGCCGCGATATCTGGTGATGAGCGCTGGCACGGGCGGCACATCCGCTACGCTTGGTCGCTATATTCGCTATCAGGGACATCAGACTGAATTGGTCGTGGTTGACCCGGAAAACTCGGTATTTTATGACTACTATCTACAGCGCGATCCTTCTGTGACCGCCCAATGTAATAGCAAGATTGAAGGGATTGGCCGCCCGCGCGCCGAGCCGTCATTTATTCCCAGCGTGATCGACAGCATGATCCCCGTCCCCGATGCCGCAAGCATCGCCACCCTGCGCTGGCTTGAAGGGATTTTAGGTCGCAAGGTCGGCGGTTCAACCGGTACCAATGTATGGGGTGCGCTTCAATTGGCAAAACAGATGCAGGAAAAAGGCGAAACCGGCTCGATCGTCACTTTGCTGTGCGACAGCGGTGAGCGGTACTTAAATACTTATTTCAACGATGAGTGGGTCGCCGCGAATATCGGCGACATCAGCCATTATAGTCAGCAATTAGCCGCCGTGCGCTGAGTGCTGAGTCTCTGTGAGAGGTAAAAAAGGCGGCTGAGCCGCCTTTCGCTTTCATTGAATGGGGTTGATTCGTATTAACGCTCTTCAAGCGGATAACTGCGAAAACTCCAGAGTCCCATAGTTTTCAACGCATCACGGTAAATCCCTTGCTTGTCCCCGTCAGAAACTTTTTGTAATTCAGCCAAGGGCTTGTCAATAGCAGCGACTGACACGAAGCGGATATCGCGCGGACCGGTTTCCCAGCTGGCGATGGTGAACAGCGCCTGAGCACGGCGCACATGGCTCCCTGAACTGACAACCACTGCGTTTTTGATACGATGCCTCGCCAGCGCATAGCGGCTGAATAGGGCATTCTCCACCGTAGAACGCGCAAAGTTATCCTGATAAATACGTTTGCTGTCGATACCCTGATTAACCAGCCATTGTGACATCAGCTTACCTTCCGTCTGGTGGCTTTGCGGAACGCCGCCGGTAACAACAATCATTGCATCGGGCAGTTGTTTCGCGAGTTCCAGCGTTTTCTCCAGCCGTTGAATAAGCACTTTATTCATCGAACCATCAGGATCGAGTGCATAGCCTAAAGTGACAATGGCGGTCGGACCGGTAAAGGACTTGGCGACATCGGCAGACAAAGCGTCGTGAAGCGGCATCAATGTGACCTCATCAATGACCGCAAAAACTTTTTTCAGCTGGTCTGCGCGGCCAGGGTTAAGCTTTTGCAGTTCGGTCATCTGAGACTCGACGGCGGAGGTATTGCCTTTGTAGCGTTGCCATGCGGCGATATAACTGTGGGCATCGACGTCATCTGGCGCGATATCCAGGATCTGCTGATACAACATAAGTGCCTTATCGACATTTCGATTATAAATGTACGCACTGGCAGTGCTAAAGATCAGGTCAGCGCGATAAGGCTCCAGTTTACTCGCCTGCTGAAGGCGATCGGCAACAATTTCCATGTTAGTGGGCAGTTTTCCGGTAAAACCTGCATCGGAAACCCGGGCTGGAGATTTAAAAGCAGTCAACGCATCCTGGATCAGGAAGTCGACGGTTTGACGCTCGGAAATATACTGTTGATAATCAGCCTGTGGCTGAAGCGTATCTATGGCCCTGGCGGACACATTGGCAGAAATAAATAAAGTTAAAGCAAGTGCAATGCGGGTTGCCCCATGAGTAGCGATCATCATTTTATCCTTAACGGGTGAACTACCTCTCGGGACTATAGATAAAAGCAGCGATGAGTAACAGACTGGCAGGGTGAGATCGGGGAACTATATAAAGCCTTTATGACAATTTTGTGACGGAGAGGCGTACAACAGAAAAAAGCCGGGACAGATAGCCCGGCTGGCTGGAATAACCTTATTATTCGGGGGAATAGGTGAGGTGTGGTGAATGCAGCCAATGTTGTAAAAAGTGGGACACTGCCTGATTCTGACAGTGGCCAATAACTTGCAGATGAGGAGAGCGCTGTTTCAACACTGGCAGCGCATTGCCCATGACCAGTCCCATACCGACGCTCTCCAACATTTCGCGGTCGTTCATCGCATCGCCAAAAGCCATACATTCGGACATATCGATATTCAGACCATCCGTCAGCAACGCCAGCGCACTACCTTTGTTGCTACCCGCTGGCTGGATATCCAGACAATCAGCGGCTGAGAAACACAGATCAACGCGCGAACCAAAATGTGCCTCAATAGATGGCTCCAACTTAAGAAGGACATCATGCGGAGCGGTGAAGCACACTTTACTGTTACCGGTGACAGGCAGCGAGGAAAGTTCCTGTAGCTGGTAGCGAAAACCACTGAACTCATGCGGCACCAACAACTGCGGATCATTATGGTCGGTGAACCAGCCCTCATCCCGAAAAACATGCGCGCTGGCAGACGTATTCCAATTTGTATTCAGTAGTTCTTCGGCGCAATCCGCTGGCAAATCACTGGCGTGCAGGCGTTGCCCGGCCAAATCATGAATGCGCGTGCCATTGCCAGTGATCAAATATCCTTTCAAATCCAGATTAGCCAGAATATCTTTCATTTCAAGGTAATGGCGGCCTGTCGCAAAAGTGAGTGTCATCGGTTGTTCAGCCAACTGGCGCAGAGTAGACAGCGTTTTCTCACCTAACCGGTGATCGGGCATTAACAACGTGCCATCCATATCAAATGCAGCCAAACGGAACATAAAACCTCACAATGACAAGACAAAGCAGCATGAAAAAGAGTTTCCTGTCTGGCTGCCTTGGGAAAGTTAATGCCGCAAGTATGCCCCGGCATTTACGGAAGTAATAGTGAACACTTTATTAATAGTGTTCCGGATTTAGATCACACTACGCCCTTCTACCGCATGTGACAGTCATGCGGCTTCTATATGCTGGCTATTACAGGCAAACTTTCTTCAGGTGTTCCAAATTTCTATGCGACTACAAAACCGCCTTAATCAGTATCAACGACTGTATGTGAAAGTGGGCGATCAACCTTCGGCGTTAACGGTGGGTGACCTGGCCAACATATTCGTTTGCAGCGAGCGCCATACCCGTACCTTACTGACGCAGTTCCAGCACGCAGGCTGGATAAGCTGGCATTCGCAGGCAGGCCGCGGAAAGCGTGCCTCGATTCAATGCCTCACATCGCCGGAAAGTTTGCGCGAGTCCTATTTGCAGCAGCTACTTAAAAATGGCGATCACTCGGCGGCTTTGCAACTCAGCGAAATGGACCCCAAACATCTTACTGCTCTGCTGGCTCCGCATCTTGGCGGACAGTGGCAAGCGGATGCACCGACGCTGCGCATTCCCTATTACCGCATTATGCAGCCGCTGGATCCACAAACCCTGACCGGACGGGCAGAACAACATCTGGCGCATACACTGCATGCAGGCCTGACGCGTTTTATCACCGGAGAGTCGCTTCCCCAGCCAGACCTTGCACATCACTGGCAGATAAGCAATAACGGTAAAACGTGGCGCTTCTTCCTGCGTAGCCAGCTCTACTGGCACAATGGTGAACCCGTGACCGCAGGCCAGCTATGCACCCGTTTTGAAGCGCTGCGCCAGTCACCGCGCAGCAGACAAAGTCTGGCGACAGTGACTCACCTCAGTCAGCCTCATGCTCTCTGTCTGCAATTCGATTTGCAGGTACCAGATTACTGGCTGGCACACCGTCTGGCCGATCTCAATTCTCTATTGTCGCATCCTGATGACCCACTTTGTGGCGCAGGACCTTTTCGTCTGGCAAGTTTTGCCCCGGAATTGGTTCGCCTTGAGCAACACACCTACTATCACTTACAGCATCCTTTCCTGGCCGCGATTGAATTTTGGATCACACCACAACTTTTCGCGCAAAAAGATAATGTCAGCTGTCAGCATCCAGTACGAATTATGTTAGGTGAAGAAAATGAACTGGTTAATGTAAAGCCGGTGAAACGCAGCACCAGCCTGGGCTTTTGCTATATTGCGGCCAACCTGCGACGCGGAAATTTATCCTCAGAGCAGGCGCAGAAGATCATTATGATCATTCAGCGCTCCGGCCTGTTGAGCCGGCTACCTATTGACCACGATCTGGTTAAGCCCAGCCAAGAGATGCTGCCTGAATGGCCGATCCCCAGGCATGATGTGCCACAGGTAACCCTGCCGAAAAAACTCAAATTAGTGTTTCATCCGCCCATTGAACTTGAATTCGTGGCCGATGCGCTGAAAGCCTGTCTGGCCGATGAGGCCTGTGAATTAGAGGCCATCTATCATCCCGGCCGTTTATGGGATAACGAAGATTCGATAAATTCTGCCGACCTGCTGCTAGGTGACCGCTTAATTGGCGAGGCGCCTGAAGCCACGCTGGAACACTGGCTGCGCCAGGATCCGCTATGGCCAGGCATTCTCGGTGAGGAAGATCTCCAGGAGCAGCTCAGCCGCCTGCACTCTATCCAACAAATTCCGCTCGCCAATGAAAGAGCGAAGGAGCTGCGGGATCATTTTTACCGCCTAATGAAACGCGGGATCATCACGCCGCTGTTTAACTATCAATATCAGGTCAGTGCGCCGCCGCGCGTCAATGGCGTGCAGCTTACGGCATGGGGCTGGTTTGATTTTTCTCAGGCGTGGATCCCGCCGCCGTTGCCCTGACCTTTTATATCAAGCCAAAGGGCAGTACCATGGGCGGGATTTTTTCTGTCAGCGCATCTGGCATACGTCTGAGTAAAACAGGTAAACATATGAAAAGAGCAGTGGTGGTTTTTAGCGGCGGTCAGGACTCAACAACTTGCCTGATTCAGGCATTGACGCAATATGATGAAGTGCACTGCATCACCTTCGATTATGGTCAACGACATCGCGCAGAAATCGACATTGCTCGCAAACTTTCTGTAGCGTTAGGCGCTAAAGCCCACAAGGTGTTGGATGTCGGTCTGTTGAATGAACTGGCAGTGAGCAGCCTGACTCGTGACAATATTCCTGTGCCCGCTTTCGGCGAGGAGTCTGACAACGGGCTCCCGAGTACCTTCGTTCCAGGCCGAAATATTTTATTCCTTACGCTGGCGGCGATTTATGCCTACCAGATTCAGGCCGAAGCCGTGATCACTGGCGTATGTGAAACCGATTTCTCCGGCTATCCGGATTGCCGCGACGAATTCGTCAAAGCACTGAACCATGCTATTTCATTAGGTATAGCCCGAGAAATCCGCTTTGAAACGCCACTCATGTGGTTGAACAAAGCGGAAACATGGGCATTGGCCGATTATTATCAGCAGTTGGAGCTTGTCCGCCACCAAACGCTCACCTGCTATAACGGTATCGCTGGTGATGGCTGTGGCGACTGTGCAGCCTGTCATTTGCGCGCCAATGGTCTGCAACAATATCAGCAGGACAAACGTGCCGTAACGGCCAGTCTGAAAAAAAAAGTCGGCGGGCTTACATTTTAAGATTTCGATGACCGGGTTTGACACTTCACACCCGGTCAATCACTTTCCTAACTGTATTCTCATCATTCCAGCCCACGTTTAATTCTCTTTAAGTTCCAGCTCCCGCAGTCTTTCCAGCAGTTCCCCTTCAAGCGGCAGGGCTTTTTGTGTCCGCAGATCGATACATACAAAAGTCAGGGTTGCATCGGCGACTATATCTCCTTCCCTTGTGATCACCTGTTCTATGACGCCGCTGCGGCCATTGATCTGCTGCAGGCTGCTGTCTATGCGTAATACGTCGCCTAAGGTTGCTGGCTTGCGGTAATTAATATTGATATTGACCACAATGAACGCAATGTTGTTGGCGCTCATCCATTTAAAACCGCTTTTGTTATCGAGCCACTCCCAACGGGCGGACTCTAAAAACTCAAGATAGCGGGCATTATTAACATGTTGATAGACGTCGATATGAAAACCACGAACCGTAATAAACGTATGCATAATCTCTTCGGTGCTCCTGAGAAACAAGGGTCAGGTAAGGTATCTGTACTGGTCAGATGTCTTGAAAGATTAGCAGAAGAAAACGGCGATAACCGTTATCAGGTCATCGCCGGGACATCCGTCACAGTTTCAGACGGTCCTTGTTACGTTCAAATAGCGCAGCACCAATTCCTGGTACTTCCTGCAACTGATCGATAGCGGTGAACGGCCCCAGCTCTTCACGATAACTGATGATCGCCTGCCCCTTCTTAAGACCTACGCCGTTCATTACCTGGGCAAAATCTTCTGCGGTTGCCGTGTTGACATTGACCCTGGCATCATCCGTAGTGATGGCCTGCTCTTTTTTAGCTACCGATGTTCCCACTTTACTCGTCGGAGCCTGCGCGACTGCAGACGTCGTGGTTGCGACCTGACTAACCGCCATCGGTGCAGCCTGAAGCATGACCGGAAGAGTAGATAGACCTAAAGCCAGGGCCAGTGAGAGTGAAGTAATGCCTAATTTTTTCATGCTGTATCCTCCATGTGTTTTCAGCATGGACAGAGTGCAGCAAGTTTTATCAGGCAACAATTGGCAGATTTAAAATGTGGAAAAGGCCGCGAAAGCGGCCTTTGGATGTTGCAACACGTTGCATAGTTTTGCGACATTTATTGGTTTTGCGCAGCAGAACCCAGCTTGATCTTGGCTTCCTGACGCAGGTTTGTCAGCAAAGCATCGAAGGTCACGTTGGATGAAGACTGTTGCAGTTGCTGCTCAAAACGTTCTGTTTCGTCATCTGGCAGCTTGCCCGGGTTAACCGCAGTCAGCTCAACGAGCACGCTATTACCTTTGTCATCCTGAGATAAGCCATATACTGGCTGGTCTTTTTGCGAATGAGGCAATGCATAAACGTTTTGCTCAAACGCAGAAGGCTGCTGAGTACGCTGGATTTTCTGCACATCACCAAAGCTCAAACCCGCTGCTTTTAAGGCTTCATCACCTTTACCGGCTTTAAGTGCTGTCAGCAGTTTCTCACCCTCCATACGCGCCTGGTCTTCCGCTTTCTGGCGTTTCACTAATGCAATCACTTGATCTTTAACTTCAGCAAAAGGCTTAAAGCCTTCGGCTTTGTGCGCATCGACGCGTAGAACAAAGGCGCGGTCACCATCAACGGTGATGATGTCTGAATTGCTGCCTGGCGTGCCGTCCTGACCAATCAAACCACCTTCGAAGATAGCCTGAACAACAGGTTTGAAGTTAATACCCTCAGGAATCTGTTCCTGAGTAAACCAATCAGTATGTGTTGCTTTCACACCGGCAACCTCTTCAGCTGAGGCTAAAGATTCGTTGTCATTGGTAGCCGCTTCACTGACCTTCTGCTGTAACGCGTAATAGGCGTCAACGGCTTTCTCTAGTTTAAGCTTATCAACGATGCTGTCATGCACTTGAGCCATAGGTTTGATTTGCTCAGGTTGAATGTCTTCGAGACGTAAAATGAAGAAGCTACTGTCGGATTTAATCACACCAGAAATCTGACCTTTCGTGGTCAAATTGGCGCTTTTAAATTCAGGCAGCGTCGTTTCAGGTTCAACCCAGTCCATCAGGCCGCCCTGCTTACCGCTCAGCTTATCAATGGACTTCGTTTTAGCCAGTTCGGCAAAATCAGCGCCCTTCTTCAACTCAGCGGCGACGGCATCTGCATCCGGCTGTGTTTTGAGGACGATAACACTATAGCGACGACGTTCCGGTTGACCAAACTCGCTCTTGTGCTGATCATAGTAGGCCGTGACGTCAGCATCACTGACGCTTGATTTCCCCTGCATGGCCGCTGCATCCATTTCGATATAGCTGACTTTTACCTGCTCGGGGGAGACAAAGTTATTCTTGTGTTGGTCGTAGAAAGTCTGTGCTTCGCTGTCGCTGACCTGTTGTTTCGTAGCCAGAGCCGCGGTATCGAGAGTCGCCGTACGAACGTCACGTCCCTGCAGAAGTAATTCAGACATGGCTTTGGTTTCAGACGGCAAAATGAAATCTGACGTTCCAAAAGCCTGAGCCAGTTGCTGGCTGACCAACTGCTGTTTCATCAATTTAGCAAAATTGTCTGGGCTGTAACCCATACCCTGAATGCTTTGCAGATATTTGGCGTTATCGAAACGGCCTTCAGTCTGGAATTGCGGGGTTGCCAGGATAGCGTCTTTAATTTGTTGATCGCTGACGGTGATACCCAGCGTCTTGGAATACTGATCGAGCAAAGTGACATCAATCAGGTTGTTTAGGGATTCCTGACGCAGTTGTTGCATATAGCCTTCGCTACCTGCCAGCGTAGAGAATTGATCGCCAAGCTGTTGCTGCAGTCGGCTACGCTGGGTTTGTACCGCTTGCTCCAACTGCGAACGTCCTATTTCCTGACCATTCACTTTCGCTGCATAGTCGCCTGAACCGCCGATCAGGTAGTCGCCTACCCCTGTCAAAATAAAGGACAGAATAATCAGGGCCAGAATAATTTTGAGCACGACGTTGTTGGAAGCCGCGCGTAAATTGTCCATCATAGTGAGGCAACACTCCGCTGTAATAAAAAAAGCGCATCGATTCCGATGCGCCTTGTATCTTACCTTACCAGCCCGTTGACGTCAGGTTATTGTTTAACAACCAGACCTGAGAATGAAAAGCACTGTACTGGCTTTTGTCTCGCACAGGTTTGACGCCTGACCAGCAGGTAATTAACCGTTGACTGCGTCTTTCAACGCTTTACCAGCACGGAAACCAGGCACTTTTGCCGCAGCAATGCTGATTTCTTTACCAGTCTGTGGGTTACGGCCTGTACGAGCAGAACGCTCACGAACCGAGAAAGTACCAAAGCCAACCAAAGCAACTTCTTCCCCAGATTTCAAGGTGTCGGTTACCGATCCAAGTACTGCATCCAATACGCGTCCAGCAGCCGCTTTAGAAATATCAGCACCAGCGGCAATTTTGTCGATCAGTTGTGACTTATTCACTCTATTTATCCCCTCTAGAAATTCTATCGTCACGTCGCATTTTCCCAGCGAATATGACAGCGCAGCTGTTATATCAAGCCTGCCAGGGCTATGCAAGCGGCTAAAAGCAGCCTGAAAGGTTCTGACAGTTGTCTAACTTAACGATACAAAAAAAGGCTGGCAAGTGAGATTTCGCCTACCAGCCCGAGTTTTATTCAACTGTGACGGCTATGATCACTATTTCACTGCAACCGGCAACGCACCGAAGGCTGGATTTTGCAGCGCAAAATTCAATACATCATCAATACGCTTCACCGGATGAATCTCAAGATCACCTAACACGTTGGCAGGGATCTCTTCCAGATCACGTTTGTTGTCATCCGGGATCAGCACCACTTTGATGCCACCTCGGTGTGCGGCCAGCAGTTTCTCCTTCAGACCACCGATCGGCAGAACCAAGCCACGCAGGGTAATTTCCCCTGTCATCGCTACGTCGGCACGTACCGGATTACCGGTCAGGCAGGAAACTAGCGCAGTACACATCGCAATACCGGCACTCGGACCATCTTTCGGTGTTGCGCCTTCCGGTACGTGGACGTGAATGTCACGTTTTTCGTAGAAGTCAGGGTTGATGCCCAGTTTGTCTGCACGAGCACGCACGACGGTCAGTGCAGCCTGAATGGACTCCTGCATCACCTCGCCTAAAGAACCTGTATAGGTCAGTTTACCCTTACCAGGAACACAGGCTGTTTCGATGGTCAGCAGTTCGCCGCCCACTTCAGTCCAGGCTAAACCGGTCACCTGACCTACGCGGTTTTCGGTATCAGCACGGCCGTAGTCGACCTTCTGTACGCCGAGGAAATCTTTCAGGTTGTCGCCGTTGATCTCAATGTGCTTGAGGGTTTTATCCATCAGCAATTGTTTAACCGCTTTACGACACAATTTAGAAAGTTCGCGCTCCAGACTACGCACACCCGCTTCACGAGTATAGAAACGAATAATACCGATAATGGCGCTGTCATCGATCGTCAATTCGCTCTTTTTCAGAGCATTACGTTCAATCTGTTTCGGCATCAGATGTTGTTTGGCAATGTTCAGCTTTTCATCTTCGGTATAACCGGACAGACGAATCACTTCCATACGGTCCAAAAGTGGCGCCGGAATGTTCATTGAGTTGGACGTCGCTACAAACATCACATCGGACAGATCGTAATCAACTTCCAAATAGTGATCGTTGAACGCCACGTTCTGCTCTGGATCCAGCACTTCCAGCAGCGCAGAAGCTGGGTCACCACGCATATCCGAAGACATTTTGTCGATCTCATCCAACAGGAACAGCGGGTTTTTAACCCCCACTTTCGCCATTTTCTGAATCATCTTGCCTGGCATAGAGCCGATATAAGTGCGGCGATGCCCACGGATTTCCGCTTCATCACGCACACCACCCAGCGCCATGCGCACATATTCACGGCCTGTTGCACGGGCAATGGATTGCCCAAGAGAGGTTTTACCCACGCCCGGAGGCCCAACCAGGCAGAGGATAGGCCCTTTAATTTTACTGACGCGCGTCTGCACTGCAAGATACTCAAGGATACGGTCTTTGACACGTTCCAGGCCAAAGTGATCAGAGTCGAGAACTTCCTGCGCTTTACGCAGATCTTTCTTCACTTTACTGCGGGCATTCCAAGGCACCTGAAGCATCCAGTCGATATAACCACGCACAACGGTGGCTTCAGCGGACATCGGTGACATCATTTTAAGCTTTTGCAGTTCAGCTTCGGTTTTTTCACGCGCTTCTTTCGGCATTTTTGCCGCTTCGATTTTGCGTTTCAGCGCTTCATGTTCGTCAGGCGTATCATCCATTTCACCCAGCTCTTTCTGAATAGCTTTCATTTGCTCATTCAGATAATACTCACGCTGGCTCTTTTCCATCTGCTTTTTAACACGGTTACGGATGCGTTTTTCAACCTGTAACAGGTCGATCTCCGACTCCATCATCGCCATCAGATATTCCAGACGCTCGGTGATATCAAACATTTCCAGTACGGACTGTTTATCAGCGAGTTTCAACGGCATATGTGCTGCAATGGTGTCAGCCAGACGGGCTGCGTCTTCAATACTGTTGAGTGAAGTCAGCACTTCAGGCGGGATCTTTTTATTCAGTTTGATATAGCCTTCAAACTGATTAATGGCGGTACGAACCAGAACTTCTTGTTCCCGCTCATCCACGGCCGGTGATTCAAGGTATTCAGCCTGTGCAGCAAAATGCTCGCCACTGTCAGACAGCGTGGTAATGCGCGCGCGCTGTAAACCTTCAACCAGAACTTTCACGGTGCCATCAGGCAGTTTAAGCATCTGTAATATGGAGGCAACTGTGCCTACAGAGAAGAGATCGTTAACGCCCGGCTCATCGGTAGAGGCTTCTTTCTGCGCTACCAGCATGATTTTTTTGTCGTGATCCATCGCAGCTTCGAGGCAGCGAATCGATTTTTCCCTGCCAACAAACAACGGGATCACCATGTGCGGGTAAACCACCACGTCGCGCAAAGGCAAGACGGGGATTTCTATGCGTTCGGAACGCTCAGGGTTCATAGAGCTCTCTCTTAGTTTAGCTTCCGCCAGGTTAAGGAAATCTCGTGAAACACGAGTCAAACGGGTTTCAGCAAGTCATTATCTGAGTATATGGGGATGAATATCTGACATTCAACGACAAGAATGCGAGTAAAAAAAATGGGGGACAAAATCCCCCATTTTATTCACTAACCTTATGGAACAGTTGGCTAATTATTCGCCAGATGCCTGTTGCGCCTCAGGTTTACCGTAAATCATTAGCGGCTCTGACTGGCCCGAAATAACGGACTCGTCGATAACCACTTTCTCTACGCTGTCCAGTGATGGCAGGTCATACATGGTGTCCAACAGTGCGCCTTCAACAATCGAACGCAGACCACGGGCACCGGTTTTACGTACCATCGCTTTTTTGGCGATTGCCACCAGAGCTTCATCACGGAATTCCAGCTCGACGCCTTCCAGATTGAACAATGCCTGATACTGCTTAGTCAGCGCATTTTTCGGCTCTTTCAGAATCTGGATCAACGCGTCTTCACTCAGTTCGCTCAGGGTTGCGACCACTGGCAGACGACCGATGAATTCTGGGATAAGACCAAATTTAATTAAATCCTCTGGTTCAGCCTGGGCCAGCAACTGGCCTTCGGTTGCTTTTTCAGACTTACCCTTCACTTCAGCACCAAAACCAATGCCGGTACCCGTGTTAATGCGCTGTCCAATCACCTTATCGAGACCAGCAAATGCGCCTCCGCAGATGAACAGGATCTTGGAAGTATCAACCTGCAGGAATTCCTGCTGTGGATGCTTCCGTCCGCCCTGAGGTGGAACCGCAGCAACGGTACCTTCAATCAGTTTAAGTAACGCTTGCTGAACACCTTCACCGGACACATCACGGGTGATCGATGGGTTATCAGACTTGCGGGAAATTTTATCGATTTCATCGATGTAAACGATCCCACGCTGCGCTTTTTGTACGTCATAATCACATTTCTGTAGCAGTTTCTGGATGATGTTTTCCACATCTTCACCCACATAACCAGCTTCGGTCAGCGTGGTGGCATCGGCCATGGTGAATGGCACATCCAGGAAACGCGCAAGCGTCTCAGCCAGCAACGTTTTACCACTACCGGTTGGCCCAATCAGCAGAATGTTACTCTTACCTAATTCGATACCATTAGTGTTATCGCCATTACGTAAGCGTTTATAGTGATTATAAACCGCTACAGCCAGAACCTTTTTAGCCGGTTCCTGCCCGATGACATAATCATCCAGGTGCTGTCGGATCTCATGGGGAGTAGGCAAAGCACTGCGTTCGCGGTGCGGTGCGACTTCTTTAATCTCTTCGCGAATAATGTCGTTACACAGATCGACACACTCATCGCAGATATACACTGACGGCCCGGCAATCAGCTTTCGCACTTCATGCTGGCTTTTGCCGCAAAAAGAGCAGTACAGCAGCTTTCCTGAACCGTCTTTGCGCTTATCTGTCATCAGTAAACCTCTTCTTTAGTCTCTGTTCCGCAGAAATACGCGGCACGGGCGTGTTAATCGCTGCCGTATCGACGGCGGGTGGTTGTCATGTCGGCAATGGGCCAAACGCAGTGCTCACAGAAAGAACCTGCGTTGCCTCTGTATGACTTAACTATAGACCATCAACCCGGCAGATTTAAGCCGTCAAACACGATGGGAAAATACGGAGTCAACCAATCCATACTCTACAGATTCATCCGCTGACAAGAAACGGTCGCGCTCAGTGTCACGTTCGATCTCTTCCAGTGACTTCCCAGTATGCTTCGCCATCAGCTCATTCATACGAGATTTCACTTTCAGGATCTCTTTGGCGTGAATTTCAATATCCGTCGCCTGTCCCTGGAAACCGCCCAACGGTTGGTGAATCATCACCCGTGAGTTCGGTAAACAGAAACGCTTACCCTTCGCCCCTGCGGTCAACAGGAACGCGCCCATTGAGCAAGCCTGTCCCATACAAATGGTGCTGACGTCCGGTTTAATAAACTGCATGGTGTCATAGATAGACATACCAGCAGTGATCACGCCGCCCGGAGAGTTAATGTACAGGAAAATGTCTTTTTCTGGACTCTCGGCTTCAAGGAACAGCATTTGAGCCACAATCAGGTTAGCCATATGGTCTTCAACCTGACCCGTCATGAAAATAATGCGCTCCTTCAGCAGACGGGAGTATATGTCGTAAGAACGCTCACCCCTTGAAGTCTGTTCCACAACCATGGGTACCAAGGCCATGTTCGGTGCAAATCGATCTTGTTCACTATTGTATGACATAACCGTCTCCTAATAGAATTCTCTTTGGCGCTAGTTAAACCGATTCTACTTGAGATAAGCTTTGATGACTACGCTCAAGCGGCCAAGTCGTCGTTTACACGGCTGACGGTTGTTATCAGTCAGAATTTAACAGCAAAGTACTTTGCATTTATAGTTAACAATTGGGGGAATAAGCACCCTTTTTCAAGCCCGTAGCGGGATTTCTTTTCGCGGGAGACACATTTTGTTCACCCTGCTCTGCGAAAAACACCACTCACTCCTCATCTTGTCAGCAGCGGTCCCACATACGTTTAATTTAACTCACCTGCGTAAATATAGTGCAAAAACAATAGCAAAAAAGAAAAATGTCATGTTTTGAACATAAAAAAGCCCGCAGTAAAAACTGCGGGCTTTTATTCTGAGCTTATGAAAATCCAACAACGTGCACTATCTATTATGCAGGTTGCGTCTGGTTCATCAGTTCAGTAAAGGTAGTGGCTTTCTCAGTCACTTTCGCTTTAGACAACAGCGTCTCGACCGCTTGTTCTTCCAGCGCGACGTTACGCATGTTGTTCATCAGCTCTTTATTTTTGCTGTAGAACTCAACAACTTCAGATGGATCTTCGTACGCAGAAGCCATTTCTTCGATCAACGCTTTAACGCGTTCTTCGTCAGCTTTAAGTTCGTGCTGGCTGATCACTTCACCCAACAGCAAACCAACAACTACGCGACGTTTAGCTTGCTCTTCGAACAGTTCGCGCGGTAATTCCAGCGCTTGCTTTTCGTCGCCGCCAAAACGTTGTGCAGCCTGACGACGCAGAACGTCAACTTCACCGTCAATCAGCGCAGCTGGAACGTCGATGTCGTTGGCGTTAACCAGACCGTCGATTGCCTGAGTTTTGATGCGGTTACGGACAGCACCTTTCAGCTCACGTTCCATGTTTTTACGCACTTCAGCACGCAAACCTTCAATAGAACCATCAGCAACACCGAAACGTTTAATGAATTCAGACGTCAGTTCTGGCAGTTCACGCTCTTCAACTTTCTTCAGGGTAATGGCGAATTTAGCCGATTTACCTTTCAGATTTTCAGCGTGGTAATCTTCTGGGAAGTTTACGTCGATAGTAAATTCTTCACCGGCTTTGTGACCCAACAGACCGTCTTCGAAGCCTGGGATCATGCGGCCCTGGCCCATCGCCAGAACGAAATCAGAGGCTTTGCCGCCCTCGAATTCTTCACCGTCGATAGAACCGGAGAAATCAACAGTGACGCGATCTTCTGCTGTTACAGCAGCGTCAGTTTCTTTCCAGTCAGCTTGTTGCTTGCGCAGAGTTTCCAGCATGGTGTCAACATCGGCATCGTTAACTTCAACGACTGGTTTCTCAACTTCGATGTTTTCCAGATCTTTCAGCTCAACTTCTGGGTACACTTCGAATTCAACGGTGTAGTTGAAATCTTCGCCCAGCTTGTATTCACCCGGCACATAGTTAGGTGCGCCAGCTGGATTGATTTTTTCTTTGATGATGGCGTCAACGAAGTTGCGCTGCATCAGATCACCCAGAACGTCCTGACGAACAGAAGCACCGTAACGCTGCTCGATGATATGTTTTGGTACTTTGCCTTTACGGAAGCCGTCAATACGTACTTTTTTAGATACGTTGACCAGTTCGCTGCTCACTGCTTTTTCAATGCTGTCAGCAGGAACAGTAATCGTTACACGGCGCCCAAGGCCTTGAGTGGTTTCAACAGAAACTTGCATCTTGTTACCTCAAAAAAATTACAGTGCTCGGTCAACTCCAGAAGTCGTTCTCAAGATGAGAAGCGTGGAAAAGAACGAACTTACCTTGAAAACGACTTCTAAGAACCGGGACAGTCCTCTATAAGGACGTAGCCCTGTATTCGAAAGCGTCCCGAAACCATTCCGGAAAAATAAGACGCGACATTATAGCGGCGCATAGTCTGCGAGTCGAGGACGGTAATCTACTGCGTGGGAGGAAAAATCACTTCACGGTCGATCCCTCGGAAACGTAGCCGATGTAAAGGCTTAAACACCCCTGTCGCCTGCCAGTCGGTTATCTTTCACGACTAAAAACAGAAACGGCCCGCGGGCCGTTTCGAAATTCGCTGCTACTAATACCGCATCTTGTGGAGAAAGTCCCACGTGATACCCAGATCTTTGTGGTTTTTGCGAATGAGATCCGGAATTTTCAGATCAGACTTTTTAGGCCAAAGTTCCGGCACCGCGACATGGCGGCGAGGAAGGGACAGTATCCTGCAAACCTTCCCACTCCTTTTGCGTGTAAGTATGCAGCGCCAGAGCGTGAACGCTGCCTGCAAGTTCAGCAGACAACTCGCCGTAGATAGCGCGATGACGAGACAAGAAACGCTCACCCATAAACTTGTCGGACACCAATACCACCTTGAAATGGCTCTCTGAACCTGCAGGTACATTATGACGATAACTCTCATCAGTCACTTCCAGGTACGCAGGTTCAAACGCTGCAACTAATTTTGCTTCTATTTGCTCGCGAATCATAGCAATCTCCTTACACCGCTTTAGCAGAGAACTGCGCCCTTACTGGAACATCCGTCACATAATAAGGATAGCGGCTTTGTGACTTATTAGTATGTTACAGAAACAAAATTTCTGCGGTGATTGATAAAAAAGGCAATCAGTTTGTCTTACCCAATGATATTTAGCCATCATTCCGCCGGCTGGATGAAATCAATCAATATCAATGAGTCAGTTTGGTGAACTTAGTTAGATGTAAATGTAGGCAAATGTTGTTTTTCCATACACTCAGGGCTTCCCCCATAAAAAGGCGATGTTATGATGTGCAAACTTTACGTAACCCGTCCCATTTTGCATTTTGAATCAGATGCATTCATTGAGAAATTAACATGTTGAAAAAAATCATTTTTCCCGTGCTCGCACTATTGATGCTAGCCGGTTGTGCCACCAGCTCTAACACACTGAATATTTCACCAAAAATTTCTTTGCCAACGCAGGATCCTACCCTGCAAGGCATAACCATCAGTATTAACGGTGCCGATCAGCGTCAGGATCAGGCGCTGGCTAAAGTTAACCGTGACGGGCAGTTAGTCTCCCTGACGCCTTCACGCGATCTGCGTTTCCTCCTGCAAGAGTCCCTGGAAAAACAGATGACCGCACGGGGTTATATGATTGGTGCAGATGGCGCAGTAGACCTGCAAATCGTCGTCAACAATTTGTTCGCTGACGTTCAGGAAGGCAATTTGCGTTACAACATCACCACCAAGGCAGACATTTCCATTATTGCTACCGCGAAAAATGGTAACAAACAGGTCAAGAACTACCGCTCGACCTACAATGTTCAGGGAGCGCTTACCGCTACCAACAGCAAAATCACCAATGCGGTTAACAGCACACTGGGTGATGTCATCAATGATATGGCGCAGGACACCAGCATCAGCAATTTCATCAAGGCTAATGCCCGATAATTCTGCCGTTTTTTGCTGATGTCCCCCTTCTGCCCGGCGCTGTCGGGCAGAAGGGGGACATCACCCCACGCTGAAATTTCGCGTTGCGCTAATCCCTCCTTTATTATCTCCCCGCATCCTTTATTATGCCGATGTGCCACTCTTTCACCGGTCTTCGGGAACATATTTTCATGGTAAGTCAGTACTTCAAAATTTTCTCACAACGCAACACTCTTATCCTTCTGCTGTTGGGTTTTGCGTCCGGCTTACCGCTCGCCTTAACATCCGGTACGCTTCAGGCCTGGATGACGGTGGAAGACGTCGATTTAAGAACCATTGGTATCTTCTCTCTGGTTGGTCAGGCTTACGTTTTTAAATTTCTCTGGTCGCCGATGATGGACCGCTACACTCCGTCTTTCTTCGGTCGCCGCCGGGGATGGCTAATTCTTACGCAACTGTGTCTGGTCGCTGCTATTTTTGCCATGGGTTTCATGGATCCATCCAAAGAGCTGTTCTGGCTTGCCGCACTGGCAGTGCTGATCGCATTTGTATCAGCTTCACAGGATATTGTTTTTGATGCCTACAAAACTGACTTACTGCCTGCGGCGGAGCGAGGAAGTGGTGCCGCGATATCGGTACTAGGTTATCGGCTGGCGATGCTGGTGTCCGGCGGCCTCGCGCTGTGGATAGCCGATCGTTATCTTGGCTGGCAACATATGTACTGGCTGATGGCTGGGCTGATGCTGATTGGTGTTGTCGCCACTATTATGGCCCCAGAGCCAGATATCAACGAACCCGCGCCGCGCACGATCGAAATCGCCGTCATCGCTCCCCTGAAAGACTTTTTCGGGCGTAATAACGCCTGGCTGATTCTGCTTTTGATCGTCATGTACAAAATGGGCGATGCTTTTGCTGGTAGTCTGAGTACCACATTTCTGATTCGCGGCGTCGGTTTTGATGCCGGTGAAGTCGGGTTGGTGAATAAGACCCTTGGCTTGCTGGCGACCATCATTGGCGCACTTTACGGCGGTATGCTTATGCAGCGCCTGAGTTTGTTCCGCGCTCTGATGATTTTTGGCATTTTGCAGGGCGTCTCAAATGCCGGATACTGGATTTTAGCCGTTACCGACAAACACCTCTATTCAATGGGCACGGCGATATTTTTCGAAAATCTGTGCGGCGGTATGGGAACGGCGGCCTTTGTCGCCCTGCTGATGACGTTGTGTAACCGTTCTTTCTCAGCCACCCAGTTTGCTCTGCTTTCTGCACTTTCTGCGGTCGGCCGGGTCTATGTTGGCCCTATTGCCGGATGGTTTGTTGAAGCCCACGGCTGGCCGCTGTTCTACCTGTTTTCTATCGTCGCCGCGATTCCTGGCTTAATTCTGCTGGCCATTTGCCGCCAGACACTGGAATACACCCAAAAGACCGACCTATTCTTACCGCGCGTCGATTTTGCCAGCAGCTATCGTCTGGCGCTGCGTTTACTGTTGGCTGGCTGTTTATTGCTGGCAACCTGGCTGGTCATTTTGATGAGTAACGGATTAGGGTGGACAAACTGGAGTATGCTTCCACAGTACTTGGTTGAAGCCGGTGCCTTGATTTGTTTGACCGGGATCGTGCTCGGTAGCACCTTAGATTTTCTGGCGTTGCGACGCCAGAAGGCGGTTTGACATCCGTTTGGTTAAATTTTAGGAATGTGTGTCATTGCTGTGTAAATCAAAGTCTGGCCTGATGTAGCTTGTTGAGCCACTGGAGAGATTTTGAGCCGATTTAACGCTAACTTACGGAATTTAGTATTGTTATCAGAATAGTAAATTACGGAAAATTTCCCTGCGCTACGATAAGTTTTCCGCAATAAGTAATATTTAATGAGTTACATTATTTTTCAAATACACTTTTTTTTTACCTGGCTTGTTTTTTAAAATTCACCATATTAATACATTGTATTAACATTAATTAAACTTATCCAAACCATTACACTTCGCGTTAAATATCCTTCCTGACTGCTATACGTTGTTTTTGCTCACCATAGTAAAATCGCCCACTGCAACATATTGTTGACATTGAGAAATTATCACTCTGCGTGACATCTGTGACTTCGTTAACATAATGTGGCAACGGCATGCTGACACTTCCTTAAGCGTGTTTACAGTACTGCAACGTTCCCGTAAAATGCCCGCACACATGGAGCGACAATAGAGCCCTAGTTTATTGAGGTCGTTAGATGAGACTTAAGAAATACAATAAAAGTATTGGGATGTTGTCCTTATTTGTATCTGCGTTAATGTTAAGCGGCTGCAATACGGCATTGATGGATCCCAAAGGAGCAATTGGACTTGAGCAGAGAACGCTGATACTGACCGCCATCGGATTAATGCTGATCGTGGTTATACCAGTTATTATCATGGCCTTTGCGTTTGCCTGGAAGTATCGTGCTTCTAACACAAATGCTAAGTACAGCCCGAACTGGTCCCATTCTAATAAAATCGAAGCTGTGGTTTGGACCGTCCCGATTATCATTATTGCCATCCTGGCAACGATAACCTGGAAAACCACTCACTCGCTTGATCCGTTCAAGCCTATCGTATCAGACCAAAAACCGATCACGATTGAAGTCGTTTCTCTGGACTGGAAATGGTTGTTCATTTATCCAGAACAGGGCATCGCCACTGTTAACGAATTGGCTATTCCTAAAGATGTCCCGGTTCAGTTCAAAGTCACCTCTGACTCTGTCATGAACTCGTTCTTTATTCCTCAGTTAGGCGGACAGATTTACGCAATGGCCGGTATGCAAACTCAGTTGCATTTGATTGCAAATGAAGCGGGTACCTATAAAGGCATCTCGGCAAGCTACAGTGGCCGCGGTTTCTCTGGTATGAAGTTCAACGCAATTGCGACCCCAACCCGTGACGATTTCGACGCTTGGGTTGCAAAAGTGAAGACTTCACCAAAGCAGCTGGCAACCACTGACGACTTCAACAAACTGGCTGCTCAAAGTATTGACAACCCAGTTGAATATTTCGCCAGCGTAAAACCTGATTTGTTCAAAGAGATCATTGGCAAATTTATGGGTGATATGAACATGCATAAAGGCCAGACAATGCCAATGCCAGCAGGCACTGACATGAAAGGCATGGACATGGGCGATCATGCTCACGCAGCCGGAGCCGAGGAATAAACGATGTTCGGAAAATTAACGCTTGATTCGGTTCCGTTTCATGAACCGATTGTCATGGTCACCGTTGCCGCGATAATTCTTGGTGGTTTGGCTGTTGTGGCCGGTATTACCTATTTCGGTAAATGGAAATATTTGTGGACCGAATGGCTGACCTCAGTCGACCACAAAAAAATTGGTATCATGTACATCGTCGTTGCCTTTGTCATGCTTCTGCGTGGCTTTGCCGATGCCATCATGATGCGTAGCCAGCAAGTGCTTGCTTCCGCAGGCGAACCTGGCTTCCTGCCGCCTCATCACTACGACCAGATATTTACCGCGCACGGCGTTATCATGATTTTCTTCATGGCGATGCCTTTCGTTATCGGTCTGATGAACGTGGTTGTGCCGTTACAAATCGGTGCTCGCGACGTTGCGTTCCCGTTCCTGAACAATATCAGTTTCTGGTTCACCGCTGCCGCTGTGATTCTGATCAACATCTCTTTGGGTGTTGGCGAATTCGCACAGACCGGCTGGCTGGCCTACCCTCCGTTGTCAGGTAAGGAGTACAGTCCTGGTGTCGGGGTCGACTACTGGATATGGAGTCTACAGATATCCGGTATTGGTACCTTGCTGACCGGTGTTAACTTCTTCGCCACCATCCTCAAGATGCGTGCACCTGGTATGCCGCTAATGAAAATGCCGGTATTTACCTGGGCTGCACTTTGTACCAACGTCCTGATTATCGTGTCATTCCCAATTCTGACTGTGACCGTTGCGTTGCTAACCCTGGATCGCTATCTGGGCACCCATTTCTTTACCAATGATATGGGCGGCAACATGATGATGTACATCAACCTGATTTGGGCCTGGGGCCATCCGGAAGTGTATATCCTGGTTCTGCCCGTATTTGGTGTGTTCTCGGAAGTTACCGCGACCTTCTCCAAAAAACGTCTGTTCGGTTATACCTCACTGGTGTGGGCGACCATCGCCATTACCGTGCTGTCATTCGTTGTTTGGCTACACCACTTCTTCACCATGGGTTCAGGCGCCAACGTCAATGCCTTCTTCGGCATCATGACGATGATCATTTCTATCCCGACCGGGGTAAAAATCTTCAACTGGCTGTTCACCATGTACCAGGGGCGCATCACGCTGAACGCAGCGATGTTGTGGACCGTCGGTTTCATCATCACCTTCTCTGTCGGTGGTATGACCGGTGTTCTGCTGGCAGTTCCGGGCGCAGACTTCGTGCTGCACAACAGCTTGTTCCTGATTGCCCACTTCCATAACGTAATCATTGGTGGTGTGGTGTTCGGTTGCTTCGCGGGTCTGACTTACTGGTTCCCGAAATCCTTCGGCTTCACGCTGAATGAGAAATGGGGTGTGCGCTCATTCTGGTGCTGGATCATAGGCTTCTTCGTTGCCTTCATGCCGCTCTATATTCTGGGCTTCATGGGCATGACACGTCGTCTCAGCCAGAATATCGACCCTGAGTTCCACCCGTTGCTGGTCGTTGCAGCTTGTGGCGCAGCGTTGATTGCAATGGGTATCCTGTGTCAGTTGATCATGATCTTCGTGAGTGTTCGTGACCGCGAGCAAAACCGTGATCTGACCGGTGATCCATGGGGTGCACGTACTCTGGAATGGTCTACCTCTTCTCCTCCTCCGTTCTACAACTTCGCTATCGTGCCGCAAGTCCACGACCGCGATGCCTTCTGGGACATGAAAGAGAAAGGCGAAGCTTATGTTAAACCAGCGAAATATGAAAAAATTCATATGCCACGCAATAGCGGCATGGGTTTCGTTATCGCCATGCTCAGCCTGGTCTGCGGTTTCGCATTAATCTGGGACATCTGGTGGTTGGCGCTCGTGACCTTCATCGGCATCGCTGTATCCTGGATTGCAAAAAGCTTCGATGAAGATGTTGATTACTACGTGTCGGTTGAAGAAGTCGAACGTATTGAGAAGCAGCATTTTGAACAAATCAGCAAAGCAGGCGTGAAACATGGCAACTGATACCCTGACTAACCACGACACAGCCCATGCAGAGCATGGGCACCATGATGCAGGTGAAACCAAAGTCTTCGGCTTCTGGATCTACCTGATGAGTGACTGCATCCTGTTTGCGAGTTTGTTCGCAACATATGCAGTCTTGGTGCACGGAACCGCAGGCGGCCCGACAGGTAAAGACATTTTCGAACTGCCGTTCGTTTTGGTTGAAACCTTCTTCCTGCTGTTCAGTAGTATCACTTACGGCATGGCGATGCTGGGCATGTCGAAAGGCAGCGTTAAAGCCGTTAATGGCTGGCTGTTTCTGACCTTCCTGTTCGGTTTAGGCTTCATCTGTATGGAATTGTATGAATTCCATCATCTGATTAAAGAAGGCTATGGACCAGACCGCAGTGGTTTCCTGTCAGGCTTCTTTGCACTGGTTGCCACTCACGGTATCCACGTAACTTGTGGTCTGATCTGGATCGCGGTAATGATGATTCAGGTCAGCCGCCGTGGTCTAACCGCTGTTAACCAAACGCGTCTGATGTGTCTGAGTCTGTTCTGGCACTTCCTGGACGTAGTCTGGATCTGTGTGTTTACCGTTGTATATCTGATGGGGGTATTGGGATGAGTCATTCTGTAACTTCCCATGGCGGCGCAAGCCACGGCAGCGTGAAGTCATATCTAATTGGCTTCATTCTGTCAGTTATCCTGACGGTTATCCCGTTTGCCATGGTGATGAGCGACACGGCTTCGCATTCGTTGATCGTTGGCACCGTGGTAGCATCTGCGGTCATTCAGATCGTCGTCCATCTGGTATTCTTCCTGCACTTAAGTACTGCGTCGGAAGCACGCTGGAACCTGGTGGCGTTCCTGTTCACCGCTGTGATTATCTTTATCGTTGTTGTGGGGTCATTGTGGATTATGTATAACCTCAACATCAATATGATGGTCAGTTAAAGAGCCGAGCTGCATGTGATGATTAAGCAATACCTGCAAGTAACGAAACCAGGAATTATTTTCGGCAACTTAATTTCTGTCATCGGGGGATTCCTCCTTGCTGCCAAAGGCAGCATCGATTTCCCACTCTTTCTCTCCACTCTGGTGGGTGTTTCGCTGGTCGTTGCCTCGGGTTGTGTATTCAACAACTTCATCGATCGCGACATCGACCGGATCATGGAAAGAACGAAAAACCGTGTACTGGTGATGGGGCTTATTCCGCCTAAAACGACCCTGGTTTACGCGACCATTCTGGGTATTGTGGGCTTTGCGCTGCTGTACCTCGGTGCCAATCCGCTGGCGATGTGGCTGGCAGTGATGGGCTTCGTGATTTATGTCGGCGTTTACAGCCTGTACATGAAACGCAAATCGGTTTACGGCACGCTAGTCGGCAGCTTGTCAGGCGCAGCGCCTCCGGTCATTGGTTACTGTGCCGTCACCGGCCAGTTCGATATGGGCGCGCTAATCCTGCTGCTGATCTTCAGCCTGTGGCAGATGCCTCACTCGTACGCGATTGCCATCTTCCGCTTTAAAGATTATCAGGCTGCGGGTATCCCGGTTCTGCCGGTGGTGAAAGGTATTTCCGTCGCCAAGCACCATATTACTGTCTATATCCTGGCATTTATGATTGCCACGTTGATGCTGACACTGAGCGGTTACGCAGGCTATAAATACCTGATCGTGGCTGGCGCAGTGAGTATTTGGTGGCTGGGTATGGCACTGAAAGGTTACAAAGCCGAGAACGACATCGTCTGGGCGAGAAAGCTGTTTGGCTTCTCAATCATCACGATTATGTCGTTAAGTTTCATGATGTCTGTTGATTTCAATTCAGCGCCAACATCAATGTTAACCAACGTTTGGTGACCTGAACGGTGAGTTAAACGCGCTGTCATTCACTTCGATTACCAGCACACGTAAAGGCCAGTAGCAATACTGGCCTTTTCTTTTCCTGCGCCGACGCTAATGACCGTAATATCTACTAAAGATCCATCGTTTTACCCAAACTGGCTAAAAGCACTACAATGTCGGATTGTAATTTTGAGGTAGTCATGTGAACGATAACCAAATGACCCCACTGGAAAGCCGGGCGACATGGGGACTAGGAACCGTTTTCTCATTACGCATGCTCGGCATGTTTATGGTTCTGCCCGTCCTGACCACTTACGGTATGGCGCTGTCCGGTGCCACCGAAACCCTTATCGGCATTGCGATTGGCATCTATGGACTGGCTCAGGCCGTCTTTCAAATTCCTTTCGGCCTGCTTTCTGACCGCGTGGGCCGCAAACCGCTGATCGTCTTTGGGCTAATTATCTTCTGCATCGGCAGCGTAGTGGCCGCCTCCACAGACTCAATCTGGGGAGTGATCATTGGCCGTGCGATGCAAGGTTCCGGAGCGATTGCCGCCGCCGTAATGGCATTGCTTTCTGACCTGACGCGCGAACAAAACCGCACCAAAGCGATGGCGTTTATCGGCATCAGTTTTGGAGTGACCTTCGCGATTGCCATGGTGCTCGGCCCCATCATCACCCATGCCTGGGGATTACACGCTCTGTTCTGGGCGATTACGGCACTAACATTAGTCGCTATTGTTATCACGCTGTTGGTGGTCCCCTCGCCTGCAACACATCTACTCAACCGTGAGTCGAGCATGGTTAAAGGCGGCTTTGGCAAAGTACTCTCCAACGGTAAACTGCTGAAATTAAACTTTGGCATTATGTGTTTGCACATCCTGCTGATGTCGAGTTTCGTGGTGCTGCCACAGGTGATGGAGCACGCGGGCTTCCCTCCCAGCGAACACTGGCGCGTCTATCTGGTTACCATGTTGGTGTCGTTCGTCGCTGTTATTCCGGTCATCATCTATGCTGAGAAAAAACGTCACATGAAGCAGGTTTTCATGGGGTGCGTGGCGGTTCTCCTGCTGGCTGAACTCGTGTTGTGGTATGCCGGTTTGCATTTCTGGGTAGTGATTGCCGGTATTCAACTGTTCTTCCTGGCCTTTAACGTGATGGAAGCGATTTTGCCATCGCTTATCAGCAAAGAATCCCCTGCTGGTTACAAAGGGACGGCGATGGGCATTTACTCCACCAGCCAGTTTATCGGCGTTGCCATTGGCGGCAGTCTCGGGGGTTATATCTATGGTGTAGCCGGTGCAGGTGCAGTATTCATGGTCTGCGCGGCCATTGCCGTGGTGTGGTTGATAGTAAGTTCAACCATGAACGAGCCACCGTATGTCAGCAGCTTACGTATTACGCTGTCTGAACTGGCAGTGAAAGATTCAGCCCTTCAGGCGCGCCTTCTGGCACAGCCGGGCGTTGCGGAAGCCGTTGTCGTTCCGGAGGAATTGAGTGCTTACGTGAAAGTCGATACCAAGCAGACTAACCGTAAAGCGTTAGAATTGTTGGTTAGCGCTGCTTGATTTTAGTCAAAAAGCTGTGCCATTTAAAATGACACGGCTTTTTAATTTCATCCTCCCCGTTGTGACATCCCTCACTTAAAAATTTCCCTCAATCATTATCCTCAAGAATTCCTTAACAAAATTTTGTCAGCGATGATGGCTTGCGCGCCTTTTGAGGATCTCATGAAAACGTATGCTTTAGTTGGAACAGGCGGACGCTCAGGTTTATACATTGAAGCGATCACCGGTAAGTACCGCCACAATGCAAAATTTGTGGCCTTCTGTGACACCAATCAGACGCGAATGGATTATGCGAATCAGCAACTAAAGCATAATGACATGGCGCCGGTTTCCACCTGGAAGGCCGCTGACTTCAATTCAATGCTCGAAGAAACGAAACCGGATATTGTCATTGTCACCAGCATGGATCGCACGCACGACGATTATATCGTCCGTGCTCTGCATGCCGGTTGCGATGTGATCACCGAAAAACCGATGACCATCGATGAAAACCGTGCATTACGCATTCTTGATGCAGTAGATACCACCGGCTATCAGGTCCGCGTCGCCTTTAATTACCGTTATGCACCACATCACAGCAAAATCCGCGAACTCCTCCAGCAGGAAACTATCGGCGAAGTCCTTTCCGTACATTTTGAATGGCTGCTGAACACCGAGCACGGCGCAGACTACTTCCGCCGCTGGCACCGCGAAAAGCGTAACGCCGGTGGTCTGCTGGTGCATAAATCCACACATCACTTTGATTTAATGAACTTCTGGCTTAACAGTACGCCGGAAAAAGTCTATGCACAGGGCGATCTGCGTTTTTACGGCAAAGAAAATGCCGAGAAGCGCGGCATCAGGGAATTTTATCCGCGCACACATGGCTATCCGCAAGCGGAGAACGATCCGTTTGCACTGCACATGGCAGACAACGCCCAGCTTAAAGCGCTGTATCTGGATGCCGAACACGAAGATAACTATTTCCGCGACCAGAGCGTTTTCAGCGACGGAATAAATATTGAAGATACGCTCTCAGTACTGGTGAAATATCAGAACAAAGTTCAGTTGACCTATTCGCTAAATGCGTATCTACCGTGGGAAGGCTTGAACGTGGTGTTCAACGGCACCAAAGGCCGTATAGAAATGAAAATCGTTGAGATGTCTTACGTTAACGCGGGCGGTAAGCGCGAAAACGAAGGCAGTCTGGAAGAGGCTAAGATCATGGTGTATCCGCTGTTTTCCGAAGCATGGCAGGCTGAATTTACCTTAGGTGAAGGCGGTCACGGCGGTGGCGATAACGCGATGCTCGACGATTTGTTCGGCGAACGGAAAAAAGATCCGTTAAAACGTGCCGCCGATCACCGCGCCGGAGCGATGTCTATCCTGACTGGGATCGCCGGAAACTTGTCGATGCAATATGATAAACCGATCTACTTTAAAGATTTCGAACTGGTAAGAAGGCTGCAACAGAAAAAATAAAAATCAAAAAAAGGGACGTGATAAACGTCCCTACGCTTCTTTATATCACCGCATAGCCAAGTAATTTGAGTTACAGAAAGGCGCCAGCGAAGGAACCCAATGCGCTTACATCAATAAGTGATTCGGGTAACTAAGCGCAGCCAACGCATCTGCAGCTCAAAGAACGACGGCTATTAGTCACGGAAGTTTTTAAACTGGAACGGCTGGCCCAGATCACCACCGCGCACCAGCGCCATCACTGCCTGCAAATCGTCGCGCGCTTTGCCTGTCACGCGAACTTCCTCACCCTGAACCTGCGCCTGTACTTTGATTTTGCTGTCTTTGATCAGTTTAACGATCTTCTTGGCAAGCATAGCTTCAATACCTGAATGCAGCTTGGCTGTAACACTGTAGGTTTTACCGCTGTGCTCCATCTGCTCAGGCACATCCAGCGACCCACCCTCAATCCCGCGCTTAGCCAGCTTTTCTCGCAATATATCAATCAGTTGACTAACCTGAAAATCAGATTCGCTGGCAGCTTTAATAGATTCATCCTTTTCATTCAGCTCGAAGCTGGCAGAAACGTTGCGGAAATCCCAACGGGTAGTCAGTTCACGGCTGGCATTGTCGACCGCGTTGCGGACTTCCTGCATGTCAATTTCGGAAACAATGTCGAATGACGGCATAATCGCTTCTCCCTGGGACATTAACCCATGTCGTTATGATGATAAGTCGTTTGATGGTGTGCATAATACCGTCTTCGCCCTTTGATGCCAAAAACAAGCCGCAACGATTTGCAGGTAGAAGCCAAAAGAGACAATAAAACCCCAATAAAATGTGACACACTGCACAAACAGCTATACTAGAAAATACAAATAAATAACAAATAAATAACACTACATTCGATTTACTGAGTGCATTCGATTCAATTGCTCAGGAGGAATAATGAAGATCACAGTACTTGGCTGCGGTGCATTAGGACAACTTTGGCTTTCAGCCCTGTATAAGCAAGGTCATGATGTTCAGGGTTGGATCCGTATTACACAACCCTTTGTTGCGGTTAACGTTATTACGCCCGATGGCGACGCCTTTAACCGCAACCTTCCAACCAATGATCCGCAACATTTAGCTGAAAGCGAACTGCTGCTGGTCACGCTGAAAGCGTGGCAGGTTTCAGGCGCAGTCGCCGCATTAATGCCTATGCTCAATGCCAATTGCACCTTGCTGCTACTGCACAACGGCATGGGCACGGTAGAAGAGTTACCGGCTAACCGTTTCCCTATTTTACAAGGTGCAACAACCCATGCCGCACGCCACGAAGGCAATTCAATTATCCATGTAGCCGGCGGCGTAACACATATTGGCCCCGCCTCTGTGCGCGGTGCAGCGGCAAGCCATTTAGCCGATACTCTGCATAACGCCCTGCCTGACGTCGCCTGGCACGATAACATCTACCCTTCTCTGTGGAATAAACTGGCGGTTAATTGCGTGATTAACCCGCTTACCGCGGTGCACGACTGTACCAATGGCGAGCTTATTGCGTATTCGACTGAAATCGAAAAAATCTGCGCTGAAGTTGCTGACGTTATGGCCATTGAAGGTTATCAGACTCATGCGGAGTCTCTGCTGAGCTATGTTTATCAGGTGATCGATACCACCTCGGCCAATCACTCGTCAATGTTGCAGGACATTCGTAATCAACGTCATACCGAAATTGACTATATTACGGGTTATATTATTCGCCGAGCGCGCAAGCACGGCCTCTCTGTGCCGGTGAATACCCGTTTATTTGAGCTGATTAAAAGAAAGGAAAATGACTATGAGCGTTTCGGTTCTGGTCTGCCTGGCACCTGGTAGCGAAGAAATAGAGGCGGTAACCGCCATCGATTTACTGGTACGTGCTGGTGTCACTGTAACGACAGCCAGCGTCGCGGGTGACGGCAATCTGGAGATCCGCTGTTCGCGCGGAGTACGTATTCTGGCAGACGCCGCACTCGTTGACGTGGCTGACGATTATTTTGATGCCATTGTTTTGCCTGGTGGTATTAAAGGTGCCGAATGTTTTCGAGACAGCCCGTTACTGGTCGAAACGGTTCGTCAGACGCATTTTGCCGGAAAAATTGTGGCAGCTATCTGTGCAGCCCCGGCGCTGGTACTGGAGTATCATGGCCTGTTCCCGATGGCCAATATGACCGGCTTTCCTACGCTGAAAGATAAAATTTCACCGTCAAAATGGTCCGATCGGCGTGTCATGCACGATCCGCGCGTCAATCTGCTGACCAGCCAGGGGCCGGGCAGCGCAATGGAATTTACCCTTAAATTGATCGAGCTGCTGCTCGGCAGGTCCAAGGCGGCCGAAATCGCGGCGCAGTTGGTGATGTCACCGGGGATATATAATTTTACCGATGAAGGTGCACGGGAATAATTGCCTGCTCTTTTTACGTATATAAACCCTCGTAAAAAAGGTTTATTTAGCGGTTACCGCCGCTTGCTGGGCAACCTCGGGCCCGACAATATGATGCAAGCGGATGAAGCCCAGTGTTTCAATGCGAATATTATGGAAATTGACGTCGAGCGTTTGCTCCGCGCTCGGCAAGAGAGTTGGCGAACTGATGAGGTTCTGCGTCTGCATATCCACGGTTAAAGGCTTACCCGTTACCGGATCCAACTGTCCCCAGTCGAGCGATGCCGTGAACATCGGCAATGGTTGGCCGGAGGTATTTTTAATATGCAGAATGCCCTGAACGCCGTTGACATCGGGAACCAGATTGGTCAGATAAACGCTAATTACACCAATCTCGCTTTTAAGCACCGCTGCACTTTTGGCTGCCGGAAGAAGGTACAAGCCGTCGGTAGACTGACGGTTTAATGTCGTTTGTTGCTCTAGTGCGCTGGCTAAATCAGTCAGACGGCCTAATTTCTGATTCAACTGACCAACTTCGGATTTAAGTTCAGGTAACTGCGGATTTTCCTGAGCACAGCCTGCCAGTGTCAGCAGGGCCGAAACGGTGATGGTTGTGCGTAAATATCTTTTCATTTCAGTGAGTTCCTTTTCTTCCGCCCTATTACCATTCGTCCGTCAGGGCATCAAAATTCATACTGCGGCTGAGGGGGATGCCCTTATAGCCACTCTTACGGGTGGCTAAGTTTAACCCAATGCCAGCCAAAGTAGCGACAGCCTTTGTTGTCGTGCCACTTCGCGCTAAACTAGGGGCCAATCGGGTCTGCCATCAGGAAGTGCTATGCATTGCCCATTTTGTGCTGCTGTTGATACGAAAGTCATCGATTCCCGCCTGGTCGGTGATGGATCACAAGTCCGGCGTCGTCGCCAATGTCTGGTATGTCATGAACGCTTCACTACGTTTGAAGTGGCTGAATTGGTGATGCCGCGGGTCATTAAAAGTAATGAGGTTCGTGAACCCTTCAATGAAGATAAGCTGCGCAGCGGTTTCCTGAAAGCGTTGGAAAAGCGGCCGGTCAGTTCTGATGATGTTGAAACGGCTATCAGCCATATTAAGTCGCAACTGCGCGCTACTGGCGAGCGCGAAGTCCCCGCTAAAATGATTGGTAATCTGGTGATGGATGCACTCAAAGGGCTGGATAAAGTCGCATACATTCGGTTTGCTTCGGTTTACCGCAGTTTTGAAGATATCCGCGAATTCGGCGAAGAAATTGCTCGCCTGCAGGATTGAGGACCGTTATGCCCGCTGAACAGCTACATACAGATGAGAAATACATGGCGCGCGCGTTTGAACTCGCGCGACGTGGTCGTTTCACAACGACGCCCAATCCTAATGTCGGATGTGTGCTTGTTCGCGATGGAGAGATTGTGGGCGAAGGTTACCATCTGCGCGCGGGTGAACCTCATGCCGAAGTCCATGCATTGCGCATGGCGGGTGACCGGGCGCAAGGTGCCACCGCTTTCGTCACACTAGAACCTTGCAGCCATCATGGCCGCACGCCCCCTTGTGCTGATGCGTTAGTCGCTGCGGGCGTCACGCGGGTTGTGGCCTCAATGCAGGACCCTAACCCGGAAGTGGCGGGACGCGGACTTTACCGTCTCAAACAGGCAGGTATTGACGTTAGTCACGGGCTGATGCACAGCGAGGCAGAAGCGTTAAATCTTGGCTTCCTCAAGCGCATGCGTACGGGTTTCCCTTATGTACAATTGAAAATGGCAACCTCGCTTGATGGGCGTACTGCGATGGCCTCCGGTGAAAGTCAGTGGATAACCTCTGCTGCTGCTCGTGCTGACGTGCAGCGTTTTCGTGCCCAGAGTTCGGCGATCCTCAGCTCCAGCGCCACGGTGCTGGCAGATGACCCTTCCCTGAATGTCCGTTGGAACGAACTCGACAGCGGCACCCAGAGTATTTATCCGCACGAAAATCTGCGCCAACCACTACGCATTATTTTAGACAGCAAAAACCGCGTGACACCCCAGCATAAGCTGATCAATCAGCCGGGTGATACGTGGCTGGCACGTTTGCAGGCTGATGCATTAAGCTGGCCTGAATCGACTCAACAATGGGTGGTTCCAGGGCGTGACAACCGTGTCGATGTGGTCCTGATGATGATGATGCTGGCTAAGCGTCAGGTGAATTCTATTTGGGTTGAAGCCGGTGCCCAACTTGCGGGTGCCCTCCTGCAGGCTGGTCTGGTTGATGAGCTGATCGTGTATATGGCACCGAAATTACTCGGGGACAGCGGGCGGGCGCTCTGTATGCTCCCTGGCTTGCAAAGCCTCCGCGATGCGCCAGAATTCACCTTCAGCGATGTACGTCAGGTTGGGTCTGATTTACGCCTGCGTCTGAGACCGTCGAACTAACGTGATGCCTAATCTTTAACAGACAGGTATGTCACCGTATGCAATATCCTCCTGTCTGGCATGGGTTCATAAATCGCATGTCCAGACATGGGAATAATATGATAGAATCCGCCCCCCTACGGCTGGGCCAGGCTGGGGTTGTTAAAAGCTATACTCTTGAACCCAATTAAAGGAAAACCTATGAACGTTATCGAAGGTGTTGTAGCAACGCCGAACGCGCGCGTAGCAATCGCTATTGCCCGTTTCAACAATTTCATCAACGACAGCCTGCTTTCAGGCGCGATCGATGCCTTGAAACGAATTGGTCAAGTTAGCGACGACAACATCACTGTGGTATGGGTCCCAGGCGCTTATGAACTGCCTTTGGCTACCCGTGCACTGGCGAACACCGGCAAATACGACGCCGTGATCGCACTGGGTACCGTCATCCGTGGGGGCACTGCCCATTTCGAATTCGTTGCAGGTGAATGTAGCTCTGGCCTATCCAGCGTTGCCATGAGCAGCGAGATCCCGGTTGCGTTTGGTGTGTTAACGACTGAAAGTATTGAACAAGCCATTGAACGTGCAGGGACAAAAGCCGGTAATAAAGGTGCTGAAGCAGCTCTGACCGCGCTTGAAATGATTAATGTTATCAAGGCTATTAAGGCCTGAATCTAGTTAAGGGGAAATCCGTGAAACCTGCTGCTCGTCGCCGCGCCCGTGAATGTGCCGTACAGGCAATTTACTCCTGGCAGTTGTCGAAAAATGACATCGCCGATGTTGAATTAGAATTCCTGACTGAGCAGGATGTCAAAGATGTCGACATCACCTATTTCCGCGAGTTGCTGACCGGTGTTGCCACCCATGCTGAGAAACTTGATGCACTGATGGCTCCGTATCTCTCCCGTCAACTCGAAGAACTCGGTCAGGTGGAAAGAGCGATTTTGCGTCTGGCGCTGTTCGAGTTAAGCAAACGTCAGGATGTCCCGTATAAAGTGGCTATCAATGAAGCGATCGAACTGGCGAAAACCTTCGGCGCAGAAGACAGTCACAAGTTTGTGAACGGCGTGTTGGACAAAGCCGGCCCACATATTCGTACTAAGAAGTAACTGAAGAGTCTGTTAGTCACACTGTTCGTTGATAATGATGAGACACTACATCGTTTAACATTGGCATTGACTACCTGTTAAGGCCGGATATCCGGCCTTAATTCATTCTATCTCCCCCTCATTCTTCAGGTTGCCGATGTGTTGGCATCAAGCATCCTGAATGATTTGGGTCACACGACCTGGAATTGTACTATGGCATGCGGCGAATTTGATTTAATAGCGCGCTATTTTAACCGGTATCGAACAACACGCCGGGACGTACAGTTAGGCATTGGCGACGATTGCGCCCTGCTGACTGTCGCAGAAAAGCAGTTATTGGCAGTAAGCACCGATACCCTGGTAGAAGGCATCCATTTTCTCAAGACAATTGATCCGGCAGACCTTGGCTACAAGGCGCTGGCGGTGAACCTTAGCGATCTGGCTGCTATGGGCGCTGACCCTGCCTGGGTTTCTCTGGCGCTGACCTTACCCGACGTTAACACTGACTGGCTCGAAGCCTTCAGTGACAGCCTGTTTGAACAATTAAACTATTACGGTATGCAGCTGATTGGCGGTGATACTACCCGCGGTCCGCTAAGCATGACCCTTACTATTCAAGGGCTCATTCCCATGGATCGCGCACTCACGCGTGCAGGGGCCCGCGTTGGCGACTGGATCTTCGTCACCGGGTCCTTGGGCGACAGTGCTGGCGGTCTGGCGATTTTGCTCGATCAGTTAGAAGTCAGCAATGCACAGCACCGTCAAAACCTTTTGCAACGTCATCTGCGCCCAATGCCGCGCATTCTGCAGGGTCAGGCACTGCGCGATCTCGCCACTTCTGCCATTGATATATCTGATGGGCTGATTGCAGATCTGCAGCATATTCTTACCGCCAGCGGCTGTGGCGCACGGCTTGATCTCGACGCGCTGCCGTTATCAGACGCCCTGCTCGCCAGTGTGGACAAAGAGCAGGCTTTGAAATGGGCGCTGACCGGGGGTGAAGATTACGAACTCTGCTTTACCGTTCCGGAAATCAACCGTGGCGCGCTGGATGTGGCGCTGAGCCATCTGGGCGTCGATTTTACCTGTATTGGCCAGATAGCTCCGCTTTCCGAAGGTGTGAAACTTATGCGTTCAGGCGCATCGGTTGAACTGGACTGGCACGGATTTGATCACTTTGCTGCAGGAGAAACCTTGTGACGAACGAACCAAAGCCTATCGGCCATAAAAAACGACCGGCGAATTACAAAGGTAAAACCGGCGACCATGTTCAGGACATGGCCGCGGCGAAAAAACGTCTAAATTTACGCAATCCGTGGCATTTACTGGCCACCGGTTTTGGCAGCGGTCTGTTCCCTGTCGGCCCGGGCACAGCGGGTTCCATTGCGGCTATTCCTTTCTGGATACTGCTGACCTATCTGCCATGGCAGGTATATTCGCTGGTGGTGATGTTCAGTATCTGCATCGGCGTATATCTCTGTCGTCAAACCGCCAGAGATATGCGCGTGCACGATCACGGCAGTATTGTTTGGGACGAGTTCGTTGGGATGTGGATCACCCTGATGGCCTTACCGACCAATGACTGGCAGTGGGTGCTAGCCGGTTTCGTGATTTTCCGCATTCTGGATATCTGGAAACCCTGGCCGATCCGCTGGTTTGACCGCAATGTTCAGGGCGGTATGGGAATTATGATTGATGATGTGGTAGCCGGTATTATCGCCGCGGGGATTATCTTTCTTATTGGCCATCACTGGCCGCTCGGTTTGTTCTGATCTCCGCCAGATGATAAATAAAAAAAACGCGGACGTTTTACGTTCAGCGTTTTTTTATTTATAGCCGGTTGAAACCGGTTATTGGAAACCGGTCTCCGCGTGTGGCTGGTAGGCCATTTCCAGTTCGGCGATCTCTTCCATAGACAGTTTTACCTGCAATGCCGCAATTGCGTCATTAAGATGCTCGGCGCGTGAAGCTCCAACTATAGGGGCCGTCACTACCGGCTTAGCGAGTAGCCAGGCCAGCGCTATCTGAGCGCGGGGCACGTTGTGATCTTCTGCGACTTTTGCAACACGTTCAGCGATTTTTGCATCGGCGGTTTCGGTGGCGTCATAGAGTTGGCTGGCAAATTTGTCTGAGACCGAACGGGCCGTCGTTTCTCCCCATGGACGAGTTAATTTACCGCGCGCCAGCGGACTCCAGGGCAACACGGCGATATCTTCATGCAGACAAAGCGGGTACATCTCATTTTCCTCTTCACGCTGGATCAGGTTGTATTGATCTTGCATCGAAACAAAACGCGCCCAGCCGTTTTGCGTTGAGGCTTCCAGCGCCTGTTTAAACTGGTGAGCATGCATGGAGGAGGCTCCGATATAGCGTGCTTTCCCGGCTTTCACTACGTCATTGAGCGCTTCCAGCGTTTCCTCTATCGGCGTCTCATAATCCCAACGGTGGATTTGCAGCAGGTCAACATAGTCCATACCGAGGCGTGTCAGGCTGTCATCGATGGACTGCATGATGGAAGCGCGAGACAGGCCAGGCTTGAGACCGGTTACCGCGTTATACACTTTCGTCGCGACGACAATTTTGTCGCGCTGGGCGAAATCTCGCAGGGCACGCCCCACAATCTCTTCGCTGCTGCCGTCGGAATAGCTGTTGGCAGTATCAAAGAAGTTAATACCGGTATCGAGGGCTTGTTTGATTATCGGACGGCTACTCTCTTCTGGGAGCGTCCAGGCGTGAGTCCCGCGATCGGGCTCACCAAAAGTCATACAGCCGAGACACAGACGTGACACCTTAAGATCGGTTTTCCCGAGGGTAGTAAATTGCATCATTCCTCCTGGTTTTTATTCTCATCAGTGAAAAGTTAAATGCTTAGCACGCTATAACTGTAGTTCACGGTAAAAAAAAGTGGTGAATGAGGAAAGAGAAGATGAAAAAACCACTGCCTGCTGACAGAGGTTTTTTCTAATGAGGTCAGTCAGTTAAGTCAGGCTAACCCATCGGTGATTTGACGCTCAATACCGGCGGCATCTAAGCCTAAGTCAGTACGAATTTCATCCTGCGTTCCCTGAGAAACGAAATGATCCGGCAGGCCAATATTAAGTACCGTCACCCTCATACGTTTTGACATCAACAGCTCGTTTACGCCGCTGCCTGCACCGCCCATGATGGCATTCTCCTCCAGCGTCACCAGCACGTCATGGCTGGCCGCCAGCTCTAGCACCAGCGCGTCATCAAGAGGTTTCACGAAACGCATATCGACCAGCGTTGCGTTAAGCTTCTCAGCCACCTTTTGCGCTTCGGGCAGTAAAGTACCAAAATTGAGAATAGCGATTTTTTCGCCTTCGCGCCGCACAATACCTTTACCCATTGGCAGAGAAGCCAGAGGTTCGCACGTTGCGCCAGTTCCACTGCCGCGCGGGTAGCGCACCGCAACCGGCCCCCCCTGATAGTGATAACCGGTGTGCAACATCTGGCGGCATTCGTTTTCATCGCTCGGCGTCATGATGATCATATTCGGGATACAGCGCATGAACGACAGATCAAATGCACCCTGATGGGTCTGGCCGTCGGCACCGACGATCCCACCCCGGTCAATGGCAAACAATACCGGCAGGTTTTGGATCGCCACATCGTGGATCAGCTGATCATAAGCGCGTTGCAGGAATGTCGAGTAAATAGCAACAACCGGCTTATAGCCGCCAATGGCCAGACCGGCGGCAAACGTCACCGCGTGCTGCTCGGCAATGGCAACGTCAAAATATTGCTGCGGATATTCGCGCGAGAAACGCACCATGCCAGAACCTTCGCGCATAGCCGGGGTTACCGCCATCAGCTTGCTATCTTTGGCGGCAGTCTCACACAACCAGTCGCCGAAGATCTTCGAGTAGGTTGGCAAACCTTCTTTGCTTTTTGGTAGCGTCCCCAGAGCCGGATCAAATTTCGGCACGGCGTGCCAGCTGATCGGATCTTTTTCAGCGGGCGCGTAGCCTTTGCCTTTCTTGGTCATAATGTGTAACAGCTGCGGTCCTTTTAGATCGCGCATGTTTTTCAGCATCTGCACCAGAGCCAATACGTCATGGCCGTCAACCGGACCAATATAATTAAAGCCAAGCTCCTCAAATAGCGTACCCGGCACCATCATGCCTTTGAGATGCTCTTCGGTACGGCGTACCAGCTCTTTAATTGGGGGAATACCAGACAGCACTTTCTTACCGCCTTCACGCAGGCGCGAATAAAGTTGGCCGGAGAGCAGCTGCGCCAGATGATTATTCAGCGCGCCAACGTTTTCGGAGATCGACATTTCATTGTCGTTGAGCACAACCAGCATATCGGACTTGATATCCCCTGCATGGTTCATGGCTTCGAAAGCCATACCGGCGGTGATGGCGCCGTCGCCAATCACGCAGATCGTGCGGCGACCTTTACCTTCGCGCTCAGCCGCAACGGCCATACCTAGGCCAGCACTGATTGACGTTGAAGAGTGGCCGACAGAAAGGGTATCGAATTCACTTTCACCGCGCCACGGGAAGGGGTGCAACCCACCTTTCTGACGGATAGTGGAAATTTTGTCACGGCGGCCGGTCAGTATCTTGTGCGGATAAGCCTGATGGCCAACGTCCCACACCAGCTGATCGAAGGGCGTGTTATAGACGTAATGCATCGCAACGGTCAGTTCTACCGTACCCAGGCCAGAGGCAAAATGTCCGCTAGACTGGCTGACGCTGGACAGCAAATATTGGCGAAGTTCGTCACAGAGCTTAGGCAGGCTCTCTTTTGGGAGCGAACGGAGTTCTTCAGGATTCTCCGCCAGCGCCAGTGTCGGGTATTTGGCTAGTTCAAAACTCATTAGTTGCTCATAGTAAGTATTAATTATCGCGCTCAATAACGAAGCTGGCTAATGCGAGAAGCGGCGCTATGTTGTAGGAAAGCGCGGCCAGTTGCTCTAACGCAGAGACGGCCTCCTGATGTAAATCCCTGGCTTTCGCCTGCGCACCGTCCAGTCCCAGCAGAGCCGGATAGGTGCTTTTGCCGAGATGTTGGTCGGCACCCTGACGCTTGCCGAGTTTCTCGGTATCACCGATCACGTCCAGAATATCGTCCTGCACCTGGAATGCCAGGCCAATGGCTCGCGAATAGCTATCCAGCAAAGGCAGCGCTGCACGGCCTGCTTCCCCTGCTGCCAAGGCACCCATGCGAACGGCGGCACGAATCAACGCTCCGGTTTTGTGGCGATGAATTGTCTCCAACGCCTGTAAATCGATTTGCTGTCCCTCTGCGGCCAGATCCAACGCCTGACCGGCGCACATACCCGCCACGCCGCTGGCCGAGGCCAGTTCGGAGATCATAGACAGGCGATCCTGCATACGAACATCTGCCATCGGGGCATCGGCGAGCAGTGTAAAAGCCAACGTTTGCAAGGCATCACCGGCCAGGATCGCATTGGCTTCGCCAAACTTAATGTGGCAGGTGGGCTGGCCACGACGCAGATCGTCATCGTCCATCGCCGGAAGATCATCATGGATCAAAGAATAAGCATGGATACACTCGATCGCCGCCGCCGGGGCATCCAGGTTACTAAGATCAAGGCCAAACAACGCACCGGTGGAATAGACCAGATAGGGGCGAAGGCGCTTACCTCCGAGTAACGCACCGTGGCGCATAGCGCCAATCAGCGGAGTATCGGGAAAAGGTTGAGCATCAATATATGACGTCAGCGCCTGGTCTACCCGATTTTGCAGTATGCGAAGCTGGTGGTTGAAATCGATGATTTCGGCCTGTTGCTCAATATCAGCCATAGCAGATCACTCAGAGTCCGGAGTAAAAGGTATCAGTGCAGCGTCATTGTCACTGTCGAGCAGTATTTGCACACGTTGCTCCGCCTGTTGTAATTTTTGTTGACCCTGACGGGCTAGCTGTACGCCATTTTCGAATTCGTTCAGCGCCTCTTCCAGCGGCAACTCACCGGACTCCAGACGAGCAACAATCTGTTCCAGTTCGGCCAGTGCAGTTTCAAAATTAGCAGGTGGTGCAGCTTTTTTCGGCATAATTCTCTTTCAAACTCGTTGGATCAGATGGACGGAACTGCCACGCGGCGTTGCAATGCTGAATAGCGCTCCGGTTGAAACTCCATGTCGGCTTGACATCAGACATGTGGTTTTGCGGGCAGAGTACTCAGTTTAGGTGATATACTTCGCGCCGCTACTGTTTTTGTTAAGTCAAAAAACATTCTTAAGCCTAAACCTTGTAAAAAATACAGTGGGCTTAACAATAATAGGCTTTTTGAGCCAGATTCAGCTACTGACTTCCCCTAATTCTCACCGCTAACAAAAGACTGCCATGAAGTTTATCATTAAATTGTTCCCAGAAATCACCATCAAGAGTCAATCGGTGCGTTTGCGCTTCATTAAGATCCTCGCAAGCAGCATTCGTAACATCGTGAAACCTCATGACGAGACCCTCGCGGTGGTTCGCCACTGGGATCATATCGAAGTTCGCAGCAAAGACGAAAGTAAACACGATTTGATCATAGAATTGCTGTGCCGTATTCCCGGCATTCGTCACGTCGAAGAAGTGGAAGACCGTCCTTATACGGACGTCCACAACATCTTTGAGCAGGCGCTGGAAGCCTACCGTTCTGAAGTAGAAGGCAAAACCTTCTGTGTGCGCGTAAAGCGTCGCGGCAAACACACTTTCAGCTCCGGTGATGTAGAGCGCTACGTTGGCGGTGGTTTGAATCAACATATTGAATCGGCGAAAGTCAATTTGACCTCACCTGAAGTGACGGTGAAGCTGGAAATCAACGACGACCAGTTGGTGCTGATCAAGAGTCGTCATGAAGGCCAGGGCGGTTATCCGATAGGAACACAGGAAGACGTTATCTCGCTGATTTCAGGCGGTTTCGACTCTGGCGTGTCAAGTTACATGCTGATGCGTCGCGGCTGTCGCGTGCACTACTGCTTCTTTAATCTCGGCGGGTCTGCCCATGAGATTGGCGTGAAGCAGGTGGCCTACTACCTGTGGAACCGTTTTGGCAGTTCGCATAAAGTTCGCTTTATCGCCATCGACTTTGAGCCAGTGGTAGGCGAAATTCTCGAGAAAATCGAAGACGGCCAGATGGGCGTGGTGCTGAAACGTATGATGGTACGTGCGGCGTCGCAAATCGCTGAACGCTATGGTGTGCAGGCGCTGGTGACCGGTGAAGCACTGGGACAGGTTTCCAGCCAGACATTAACTAACCTGCGCTTGATCGACAATGCTTCCGATACGCTTATCCTGCGCCCGCTGATCTCGCATGACAAAGAGCACATCATCAAGATAGCCCGCGAGATTGGCACCGAAGACTTTGCCAAAACTATGCCGGAATATTGCGGTGTGATTTCTAAAAGTCCGACCGTAAAAGCGGTAAAAGCCAAAATCGAAGCCGAAGAGCAGATGTTTGACTTCTCAGTGCTCGACAAAGTGATCAGCGAAGCACAAAACTACGATATTCGCCACATCGCCGAAGAAACGGCGAAAGAAGTGGCAGAAGTAGAAACGGTGGCGGAGTTTGACTCTACCGACATTCTGCTGGATATCCGTGCACCCGACGAAGTCGAGGACAATCCGTTGGCGCTGGAAAATATGCAGGTAGTCGCCTTACCTTTCTACAAACTCAGTGGGCAGTTTCCGTTACTCGACCAGACCAGAACCTATCTGTTGTACTGCGATCGCGGCGTGATGAGCCGGTTACAGGCACTGTATCTGATCGAACAGGGTTTCAAAAATGTGAAAGTCTATCGCCCATAACTTCCACAGACTGAGCCAGGTTCTCTTTAAATAAAAAATAAAAAAGCCCCGCAGTTCAAATTCGGGGCTTTTTAGTGGCTAACGTCAGGACAGCTTAAGGCAGGATCGAAGGCTGATCTGCGCCCTCTTTCTCGACTTTCTGCTGCAACATGTGCTCGCGTTTCATCCCCAGTTTCAGGGCCAATGCGGACGCCACATAGATAGATGAAACTGTACCAATTGATACACCAATCAACATGGTCAATGAGAAGCCTTCCAGCAACGCACCGCCAAAGATATAGAGCATCAACACCACCATCAGCGTAGTGGCTGAGGTCATGATGGTACGGCTTAACGTCTGGGTCAGGGACACGTTCATGATTTCGTAAGAAGTGCCGCGGCGGATCTTACGGAAGTTCTCACGAATACGGTCCGATACCACAATAGAGTCATTCAACGAGTAACCGATAACCGACATCAGGGAAGCGACAATGGTCAGGTCAACTTCGATCCTGAACAATGACAGCACGCCCATGGTGATCAACACGTCATGCGCCAGTGCGATAACCGCACCCAGCGCCAGTCTCCATTCGAAACGGAAACCCACGTAAATCAGGATAGAAATCAGCGCCATTAACAGCGCCATTCCGCCGGCTTGCGCCAAGTCACTGCCCACACTCGGACCGACAAACTCAATGCGTTTTACGGACGCATTTTTGTCGATATCGGCGTTGATGAGGCCAATGACTTTGTTACCCAGTTCCTGACCTGCAGCGCCGGTCGCCGGTGGCAGGCGGACGATAACGTCACGGCTGCTGCCGAAGTTCTGCACAACTGGATCAGCGAACCCTGCCTTTTCCATCGCTGCACGCATGTCATCAAGGTTGGCAGGTTTATCAAGGCTGATTTCAATTACCGTACCGCCGGTAAAATCCAGGCCCCAGTTAAACCCGCGAACGCCCATGATAGCGATAGACGCTACTAACAACAGGCCCGAGATCATGAAGGCCACGTTGTCCCAGCGCATAAAGTCGATGACTTTACGGCCATAGTTCAGTTGTTCAACAGTATATTGTTGCTGTGCCACAACGCACTCCTCAGATAGACAGCTTTTTAATGCGTTTGCCGCCGTAAAGCAGGTTGACGATGGCACGGGTTCCGACGATCGACGTAAACATCGAGGTTGCTACACCGATAGCTGTGGTGATAGCAAAGCCTTTTATCGAACCGGTACCCACCGCATAAAGAATAATCGCAGTGATCAGAGTGGTAATGTTGGCATCGATGATACTGGAGAACGCACCTTTGTAGCCTTCATGAATCGCCTGCTGAACTGAACGTCCGTTCCGCAGCTCTTCCTTAATACGCTCATTGATCAATACGTTGGCATCAACTGCCACCGCCAGCGTTAACACGATACCGGCAATACCCGGCATGGTCAGTGTGGCCCCAGGCAACAGGGACATCACGCCAACAATCAGGATCAGGTTAGCAACCAGCGCGGTAGTCGCAATCAAGCCGAATTTACGGTACCAAACCACCATAAACAGGATTGATGCCACCAAACCCCACAAGCAGGCTTCCAGACCTTGGGTAATGTTTTGCATACCCAGAGTTGGACCGATGGTACGTTCTTCAACGATCTGAATTGGCGCGATCAACGCACCGGCACGCAGCAACAGAGAGAGCTGGCGGGCTTCATTCGGATCGTTAACCCCGGTAATACGGAAACTGTTACCCAAACGCGACTGAATTGTCGCCACGTTGATCACTTCTTCCTGCTTAGCCAGAATCGAACGACCATTAGCATCTTTCTTACCACTGTCTTTGTACTCCACAAACAGGGTCGCCATCGGTTTACCGATATTGTCCTTAGTGAAGTTAGACATGGCGTTACCGCCTGCGCTGTCGAGAGAGATGTTAACTTGCGGCTGGTTGTACTCGTCCATGTTGGACGTTGAGTCGGTGATATGGTCACCGGTCAGGATCACGCGTTTGTACAAGACAACCGGGCGACCATCACGGGTATTTTTCACTTCGCTGTCACCCGGCACGCGGCCTGATGTCGCAGCAGTTGCATCAACGTTGGTGTTAACCAGACGGAATTCCAGCGTAGCTGTCGCGCCCAAAATTTCTTTGGCACGTGCAGTGTCCTGAATGCCCGGCAATTCAACCACGATACGGTCTGAGCCCTGACGTTGTACCAATGGTTCGGCCACACCTAACTGGTTTACACGGTTACGCAAAATATTAATGTTTTGCTGAACAGCGTATTCGCGAGCTTCGCTCAGACGCGCATCCGTCATGACAACGCTGGCAGCATTATCACCGCTGGAGCTGATGACTAAATCACGATGACGTGGGGAAAGATAGCTGACGGCGCTGTCGCGGGTCGCGGCATCACGGAAACGGATTTCGACACCATAGTTGTCAAGTTTACGTACCGTGGCGTAAGGAATATTTTTCTCGCGCAGATCGCTGCGCATGCTGTCCATGGTCTGTTCTTGCAGCTTGCTCAACGCGGTATCCATGTCAACTTCCATCAGGAAGTGCACACCACCACGCAGGTCAAGACCGAGCTTCATCGGCTCAGCACCCAGCATGCTTAACCATCGCGGCGTTGCTGGCGCCAGGTTAAGTGCAATAACAAATTTGTCGCCCAGTGCGCTGGTGAGTGCTTCGCGTGCGCGCAGCTGCACATCAGTGTCTTTAAAGCGGGCAAGGATCTGACCATTTTCCAAAACAATAGATTTGCTCTGAAGCTTGTCTTGATCTAATACATTTTTGACTTGGTCCAGCGTTGCAACACTGGCGTCGGAGCCCCGAGCGCCAGTAATTTGAACAGCCGGATCCTCACCATAAAGGTTGGGAAGTGCATATAGCAGACCGACGATGACCACAACGATCAGCATCAGATACTTCCACAAAGGATAACGGTTTAACACGGCAGTTCCCTTCGGGAAAATCGAAAATTAAAGAGCCTTCATCGTACCTTTCGGCAGAACGGCAGCCACGAAGTCACGCTTGATCATCACTTCAGTGGTGTCATTCAGCGCGATAACAACATAACCGGTTTCGGCTACTTTGCTTACGCGACCGATCAGACCACCGGTGGTCATCACTTCGTCACCTTTACCGATGGAGTCCATCAGTTTTTTGTGTTCTTTAGAGCGTTTCTGTTGCGGGCGCAGGATCATGAAATAGAAAATCAGACCAAAGACCACCAGCATGATGACCAGAGAGTAAGGACTTCCCTGTGACGGTGCGCCGGAAGCTGCGACTGCATCGGAAATGAAAAGACTCATTTAAATTCCCTCATTGTTGTTATGAAACATAACGATAAGTCGTTTGTTTCTGTTGAATCGACTCGTTTAAAAGCGTCGCCAAAATAGCGACGCCAGGTAAATTGTAAAATATCAATTTAAATCAAAAGTTTAAAGGCGGAACCTCTTTGCCTTTACCCTCGTAGAACGCCTTCACAAACAGCTCTAATTTACCCTCTTCGATAGCCTGGCGTAAACCCGCCATCAAACGCTGGTAATAGCGCAGATTATGAATGGTATTCAGCCGCGCACCCAGTATTTCGTTGCAACGGTCGAGATGATGCAAGTAGGCACGACTGTAATTGCGACAGGTGTAACAATCGCAATGCTCATCGAGCGTCGTTGTGTCGTCTTTATACCTGGCATTTCGAATTTTCACGATGCCGTCGGTGACGAAGAGATGACCATTCCGCGCATTCCGCGTTGGCATAACACAGTCAAACATATCCACGCCACGGCGCACGCCTTCGACCAAATCCTCCGGCTTGCCGACGCCCATCAGATAACGCGGTTTGTCTTCCGGGATCTGCGGACAGACATGTTCCAGAATGCGGTGCATGTCCTCTTTTGGCTCACCAACCGCCAGGCCGCCCACAGCGTAACCATCAAAGCCGATATCCACCAGCCCTTTTAATGATACATCTCGTAAATCTTCGTAAACGCTGCCCTGGATAATCCCGAACAAAGCATTCTTATTATTCAATTCGTTGAAACGGTCACGGCTGCGTTTTGCCCAGCGAAGTGACATCTCCATCGAGCTTTTGGCGTAATCCCAGTCAGCAGGATATGGCGTACATTCGTCGAAGATCATCACAATGTCAGAACCGAGATCGTTTTGGATCTCCATCGACTTCTCAGGGCTGAGGAACACCGGATCGCCGTTGATAGGATTGCGAAAATGCACGCCCTCTTCTTTGATTTTACGCATCGCACCCAGGCTGAACACCTGGAAGCCGCCGGAGTCGGTGAGGATCGGACCATGCCAGTTCATAAAATCATGCAGATCACCGTGCAACTTCATCACTTCCTGGCCCGGGCGCAGCCACAGATGGAAGGTATTGCCAAGCAGGATCTGCGCGCCCGTTTCTTTCACTTCTTCCGGCGTCATGCCTTTTACCGTGCCATAAGTGCCAACTGGCATAAATGCCGGGGTTTCGACATACCATTTTTCACAAGAACTGCCACGTTCGAAGACCAAACGTCCGCGACGTGCGCGGCCATCGGTGGTGCTTAATTCGTACTTCACATTGCCTCCAGCATCAGAGAAACAGTCTGATGAGGTTACTCCGCGTCACTGTGCGCGGAAAAATAAAGCCCAAATACACAGAGTGCGTCCGGGCCGATGGTTATTGGCTAATAGCTACTGGCTGACTGATTCAAGCGGCGCCAGAAGGTTACGATTGATGAACATTGCATCGCCATAACTAAAGAAACGGTACTGCTCAGCCACCGCCTGGTGGTAAGCATTCATGGTATTTTTGTACCCGGCAAACGCCGATACCAGCATGATCAGTGTTGATTCAGGCAGGTGGAAGTTGGTGATCAGGCAATCGATCACCTGATAATGGTAGCCAGGGTAAATAAAGATCTTGGTATCGCCAAAGAATGGCGCAATCAGCGCATCTTCGCTGGCTTTCGCGGCACTTTCCAGCGAGCGTACAGAGGTCGTACCGACCGCTACCACTTTATTGCCGCGCGCCTTACACGCCAATACTGCGTCAACCACTTCCTGTGGAACTTCCGCATATTCGGCATGCATTATATGCTCTTCGATAGTCTCCACACGTACCGGCTGGAAAGTACCTGCGCCCACGTGCAGCGTGACGAAAGCAAACTCAACGCCCTTCTCTTTCAGCGCATCCATCAGCGGCTGGTCGAAATGTAAACCCGCAGTCGGTGCGGCCACCGCGCCCAGACGTTCGCTGTAAACCGTCTGGTACAGCTCGCGATCAGCTTCTTCATCCGGGCGGTCAATATAAGGCGGCAACGGCATATGGCCGATTTCATCAAGCAAGGTAAAGACATCACGGTCTTCATTAAATTCGAGTTCAAACAACGTGTCGTGGCGCGCCACCATGGTGGCTTTAATATTTTCGTTATCGCCTAATAACAGTTCTGCGCCCGGTTTAGGCGATTTTGATGCCCGGACGTGCGCCAGGATGCGTTTCGAATCCAATACACGTTCGACCAATACTTCAATCTTGCCGCCGCTGGCTTTACGACCAAACACGCGGGCAGGGATCACACGTGTGTTGTTGAAAACTAACAGATCGCCAGCATCAATTTTGTCGAGCAGATCCGTGAAAATCCCGTGAGTCAGCTCACCTGTCGGGCCGTCCAGCGACAGTAAACGGCAGCCGCTGCGTTGGGTTTGCGGATAGCGGGCAATCAGGGACTCAGGGAGTTCAAAAGAAAAATCGGCAACACGCATGGCTTTTCACTTCACTTAACGGACAAAAACAGGCGGGTTAGTCTAGTGGTACCGACCTTTGGCTGCAAGCTTATGCCGTAATTAAGACGCCGCAGACATGTCCTCCATCATGTTTATTGCACTATAATGCCGGAATGAATTTTTTAGCTCACCTCCATTTGGCCTCACTGGCCAACAGTTCGCTGCTGGGTAACCTGCTGGCTGACTTCGTTCGTGGCAATCCCGACGGCCTTTATTCTGATAATATTGTCAGCGGGATCCGCATGCATCGTCGGGTTGATGTCATGACCGACGGGCTGCAGGAAGTCAAAATTGCCCGCGGATATTTTCGTCAGGAGTTCCGCCGCGTTGCACCCATTACACTGGACGTGATGTGGGATCACTTCCTGTCCCTCCACTGGGAAAAACTGGTACCACATATATCGCTGGAAGATTTCATCGCACAGTGCCAACAGGAAATTGAACCGCAACTCGTCGGTATGCCAGAACGTTTTCAAAATCTGAATGCCTGGCTATGGCCGGAGCGCTGGATGCAGCGCTATGCCGCCCTGCCGTTTATTGGCAATGTATTAACGGGGATGGCGTCCAGGCGACCAAAACTCAGCGCGCTGGAAGGCTCTTTCCACGACCTTGAGCTGAACTATGACGCGCTAGAACAACTTTTTTGGCAGTTTTATCCCCAGATGATGCACCAGGCGAAAAACCGGCAGCTTTAACTGCTCTGGGCTAAAGTGTGAAATACAACACGAATCTATGTAACTTCCTCCATTATCCATAGCTTCAGTTGAGATCTGTCTCACAAATTGATAGCCAGATACTATCTGATTGATTGGTCTGATGGGGTTTATTCGCTTCACTCCAGCCCTTATACTGGCTACCGATTTATACATCCTATTCACTTACCTACTATAAACAGGAGTACTTATGGTCCTGGTAACTCGTCCAGCCCCTGATTTCACCGCAGCAGCCGTACTCGGCAGCGGCGAAGTTGTTGAAAACTTCAACTTTAAAAAACACACTGCAGGCAAGCCTACTGTTATCTTCTTCTGGCCAATGGACTTCACCTTCGTGTGTCCATCTGAATTGATCGCTTTCGATCACCGCTATGAAGAATTCCAGAAGCGTGGCGTAGAAGTTGTCGGTGTTTCCTTCGACTCAGAGTTCGTTCACAACGCATGGCGTAACACTCCGGTAGAGAAAGGCGGTATCGGTCCTGTTAAATACGCAATGGTTGCTGACATCAAACGCGAAATTCAGAAAGCTTACGGTATCGAACATCCGGACGCTGGCGTTGCACTGCGCGGCTCTTTCCTGATCGACAAAGCCGGTGTGGTTCGCCACCAGGTTGTTAACGACCTGCCACTGGGTCGTAACATCGATGAAATGCTGCGTATGGTTGACGCGCTGCAATTCCACGAAGAGCACGGCGAAGTTTGCCCTGCTCAGTGGGAAAAAGGCAAACAAGGTATGGGTGCCTCTCCGGACGGCGTCGCTAAATATCTGTCTGAAAACGCGTCAAAACTGTAATCCTTCACGGAAACAGCACAATAACGGTCAGCCTCGCTGGCCGTTTTTTTTTGGTTGTCGTTTCTGTCAGTTAATCGTCATCTTCACATTTTCGTAACAAACTCCTGCCCGTCTCTTCTCATTCCCGCTACGCTCAATATGTCCCGATTCCATCATCAAATGGCATTGTGGAAAACTGGCGTGCGCTTTGCATGACTCTACGCAGGCGAAGGGACAACGATCGCCATAAAAAAAACGTTATCACACAAGAACCTGAAAGTTCTGTAACCAAAATGACAGGGTAATAAACAGGAGTTTATATGTTGGTAAGTCCATGGAAAAAATCGCTCATCGCACTGGCAATGCTCTCAAGCTTTCCGCTGTATGCAGCTTCCAATCCCGCAGTAGAATCCAAAAATGGCATGGTGGTAACCTCGCAATACCTGGCCTCGCAGGTGGGTGTGGATATCCTGAAAATGGGCGGAAACGCCATTGATGCCGCCGTCGCCGTAGGTTATGCGCAGGCGGTCGTTAACCCTTGCTGCGGTAACATCGGAGGCGGTGGCTTTATGACCGTGCACCTGGCTGACGGTAAAGATACCTTCATCAATTTCCGTGAAACCGCACCGGCTGCGGCAAGCGCCGACATGTATCTCGATGCAGACGGCAAAGTGAAAAAAGATGCCAGTTTATATGGCTATCTGGCCTCAGGCGTTCCAGGCACCGTGCTTGGCATGGACACCGTGCAACGCGAATACGGCAAATTGACCCGCAAACAGGTGATGGCACCGGCCATTAAACTGGCACGTCAGGGCTTTTTACTGACCCGCGCCGATACCGATATTCTCGATACCACGGTCAAACGCTTCAAACAGGACCCGGAAGCGGCCCGCATATTCCTGCGCAAAGATGGCTCTGCCCTGCAACCGGGCGACAAACTGGTGCAAAAGGATCTGGCGAACACGCTGGAAGCCATATCTCAACGAGGACCGGACGCCTTCTATAAGGGCAAAATTCCGCAGGCGGTTGAAGCAGCCTCTAAAAAAGGCGGAGGCATCCTCACCGCGTCCGACTTTGCCAACTATAAAGTCACTGAAACGGCCCCTATAACCTGTAGCTACCGCGGCTATAAATTCGTCTCAGCACCTCCGCCAAGTTCCGGCGGCGTGACGATGTGTGAAATCCTGAATATTGTCGAAGGCTATGATATGAAAAGCATGGGCTTCAACTCTGCGGCTTCCATACACTACTTAACCGAAGCCATGCGTCACGCCTACATGGACCGTAATACCTATCTGGGCGACCCGGCATTCGTTAAAAATCCGATCGACCGACTGGTCAGCAAAAGCTATGCCGAAGAAATTCGCAAAAAAATCGAAACGGACAAAGCCACACCGTCTACTCAGGTTCAACCCGGCATGGAACCCCACGAAAAACCGGAAACCACCCATTACTCTATCGTCGACAAAATGGGTAACGCCGTTTCCACCACCTATACCGTTAATGGCCGCTTTGGTTCAGTGGTGATTGCACCCGGCACGGGTTTCTTCCTCAATGACGAAATGGATGATTTCACCGTAAAAGTTGGCGAAAAAAATCTCTATGGTCTGGTACAAGGCAGCCGAAATTCTATCGCCCCCGGTAAGCGCCCACTCTCTTCCATGAGCCCGAGTTTAGTGACTAAAGATGGCAAAATATTTATGGTTCTCGGATCGCCGGGCGGTTCGCGCATCATCACTATTACTCTGCAAACGGCGATTAACGTGATTGATTACGGAATGCCGCCACAGGAGGCCGTAGACGCACCGCGCATTCATCATCAGTGGTTGCCGAACGAAGTCTATTACGAGCAGCGCGGTGTCTCTGCAGACAGCCTGAGTATTCTGGCTAAAATGGGATACAAAATGGTCGAACAGACCCCGTGGGGTGCGGCTGAGCTGATTTTAGTGGGATTACCGGGAGCAGCAGGCGTAACGTCCGCCAACTCAGGCAATGATTCGGCGGTATCCGGGAAAGTGCGCGAAGGTTATCTGTATGGCGCGAATGATGTTCGACGCCCAGCCGGTGCGGCTATCGGCTATTAACCTTCATCCTTCCAGCTGTCTCTGCGTTGGCTGCCTTCATTCACCCCGGTCATATGCTGATGTATGCTCCCGGGGTTCACTCAGTTGCCGCCCTGATACAACTCGAATGATTTTGGTTAACTATAATTAATAGAAAGCCCCCGATATCGCAATGATATCGGGGGCTTTTCTTTACCCAAAGGTAAGTACTTGCTTACGCCTGATTACTTAGCGCCAGTGCTTCTTTCTTACGATCGTTACGCAGCTTAAATACATAACCGACCAGCAGCACGACCACCCACACCAGACCAACATATAGTGATATGCGAGTATCCGGGAAGTAACCGATCAGTCCGATGATAAATACCAGGAAAATAATGCCGAATACTGAGGTGTACACGCCGCCGCGTAGCGGGAACTCCAGCTCTTTAACCTGCTGTTTATTGAGTTTTCGACGAAAACCAATCTGTGAGAACAGGATCATAATCCACACCCAGACGGTGGCAAACGTCGCCAGAGATGCTATCACCAGAAATACGTTGGACGGCATGATGTAGTTGAGATAAACCGCAATCAGCAACGCGCCCATCATCACCAAAACCGTAACCCACGGCGTCCCCAAACGTGACACTTTGCTGAACATTTTAGGCGCCTGTCCCTGCTTTGCCATCCCGTGCAGCATACGGCCAACGCCGAACACATCACTGTTAATCGCAGAAAGAGAAGCAGTAATGACCACAAAATTTAGAATGCCTGCCGCTGCAGTGATACCCATATGCTGGAAAGTCAGCACGAACGGACTGCCCTGCGTCCCTACCTGATTCCACGGGAAAATCGACATAATCACAAACAGCGTACCCACGTAGAACACCAGAATACGCAGCGGAACGGAGTTGATGGCTTTAGGAATCGACTTCTTCGGATCCTCAGCTTCACCGGCTGTAATGCCAATGATTTCAATACCACCGTAGGCAAACATCACCAGTTGCAACGACAGTATCGTGCCCATGATTCCCTGACTGAAGAACCCACCATGACTCCACAAGTTGTGAATACCGGTGGCCTGCCCGCCGTTGCCAATGCCCCAGAAAATAATACCAAAGCCCGCCACAATCATGATGATGATAGTCAGCACTTTGAAGAAGGAGAACCAGAACTCCAGCTCACCGAAGACCTTCACACTCACCAGGTTGATAGCACCAATGATCAGCACGACGCTGAGCACCCAGGTCCACTGCGGGACATCCGGGAACCAGACGCCCATATAGATACCAAACGCTGTCACATCGGCAATCGCCACAATCAGGATTTCAAAACAGTAGGTCCAGCCGGTGATATAACCCGCCATCGGCCCGAGATAGTCCTGCGCATAACGCGAAAAGGAACCGCTCTGAGGATTGTTAACCGACATCTCACCCAGAGCGCGCATGATGATGAACGCGATAATCCCACCGACCAGGTACGCCAGAAGAACACTGGGACCGGCCATTCTTATCGCTTCGGCCGAACCATAAAACAATCCTGTCCCGATGGCCGAACCGAGCGCCATAAAACGGATATGCCGCGTGGTCAAACCGCGCTTTAGCTTATTCGCTGGCGGTTCTTTCCCAACCGACGTTTGTTCAACTGATTGCTGCATGTGAATTAATCCAATGTCTATTTTCATCAAAATAATGGGCGGCTTTACTCAAACCAATGAAAAAGCCACGGAAGGGTTCCCGTGGCCTGTTTGGCGAAAATCAATTATATGATCTAAACATCACTTACGTGAAGCCTCGACGCCAATCACTGATGTACGGTAACACTGCGTTGGCCACTGGCTTTGTCATAGATCCCGACCAATACCATCATCACCAGTGATGGGGGTAGCCATGCCAGCCCCTGAGCCGACAGCGGAAGATGCGAGGTCCAGGCGGGCATAATATCAACCAGTGCGGAGGCTTTTACACCGTCAAGGATGCCAAACAAGAAGCTGACCAGCATCACCGGTGCCACGATGCGGGTAGTGCTATTCCACCAGCGCAGTGTGAAGCTCAGGACCACCAGCACAATACACGGCGGGTAAATCGCCGTCAGCACCGGAATCGAAATCTGAATCAGGTGGCTGAGGCCCAGATTTGATACGAGCATTGAGAACAGGCCCAGAATGAACACCAGCGACTTATACGAAAGTGGCAGATATTGTGCGAAGAACTCGGCGCAAGCACACGTCAGGCCAACCGCCGTCACCATGCAGGCGACGAATATCAGGGCTGCCAGGAAGAAGCTGCCGACACCGCCAAAAGTATGTTCGACATAGGCATGCAGGATCACGGCACCGTTGGTAGCATCCGGCACCAGTGAAGCACTGCTTTCACCCAGTTTAAACAGGCTCAGATAAACCAGCATGAGGCCCATACCGGCAATCAAACCCGCCAGCACGGTATACCGGGTAAGCAATTTTGCATCTGTGACGCCGCGCGAACGCGCCGCATTGACAATGACAATACCAAACACCATGGCACCCAAGGTATCCATAGTCAGATAGCCATTCACAAATCCGCTGGAGAACGGTACCGCCTGATAGGTCTCCGTCGCAGGAATACTGTGACCCGCAGGCCACAACACGGCGGCAATCCCCAGCACGCCCAGCGCGACTATTTTCAACGGCGCAAGAAAGTGCCCAACGGTATCCAGTAATTTTCCCGGATAGAGCGAAATGCCAATCACCAGCGCAAAATAGATCACGCTATAAATGAACAAGGGCAAAGGCGTATCACCGGTCAGTGGCGCGATACCGACTTCAAAAGAAACAGTCGCGGTGCGCGGCGTAGCGAATAGCGGGCCGACGGCAAGATAGCAGACCGTCGCCAGCAGTAAACCGGCGGTGCGGCCAATCGGTGTACTCAGGGCGTCAATTCCCCCCCCGACGCGGGCCAGCGCAACGACGGTTATGACAGGAAGGCCCACCGCCGTTGCCATAAAGCCGGCAGCAGCCCACCAAACTTCGTGCCCAGCCTGTAAACCAACCATCGGAGGGAAAATGATGTTTCCTGCACCGACGAATAAAGCGAAGGTCATAAAACCCAGCGCCAGAATATCTTTGCTTGCTAAACGAGTACTCATGATGGGTGTCGTGATACCTGTTCGAATGAATAAAAGTAACCAGTGCTGGCACCCTGCTCTTTCATCATGAAGATAATACCGTGAGGTACGGCCATTAACGCCAATGTGAGGCAGGAAGAAGCTTAAAACGCCTGATGATATGCAGAAAAAGATGTTGTTATATGCAGGGAGTATCGAGCGACAGCGGGAGCTACGGTAAACGTTTATAGTGCAAAAAGGCAAGCCGTGATCTAAAAAGCAGAAGTTTCAACTATATAATTATTAAAAAGCAGTAATAACCACTAAATAAGCGTTAAAACACATCACATGATATGTATGATTTATAAACAATAAGAAGCACAAGATATGCACGACTGATGCTAAAAGTGCGTGAAACCACCAGATTAAGGTCATTTCACGCACGTTTATAAAGTGTTAAGAGAAGGTTAATCTCCTGATTTTGCAGCTCACCAAATACGTGCAGCGATATCCACAACTAATTTCAGCTTTTCCCACTGCTGTTCTTCACTCAGGCTGTTGCCCTCTTCCGTTGATGCAAAACCGCACTGCGGGCTGAGGCAAATCTGGCTGATATCAATAAATTTGGCCGCTTCCATTAGACGGTTTTCCACCGTTTTCGCCAGCTCCAATTCGCCTGACTTGGTGGTGATCAAGCCCAGCACCGCCTGCTGGTGGCCCGGCTTGATGAAACGTAAGGGTTCAAATCCACCGGAGCGTTCGTTGTCATACTCCAGGAAGAAAGCATCAATATTCACGCCACCAAACAGAATTTCTGCCACCGGTTCATAGCCCCCTTCGGAGATCCAGGTGGAGCGGAAATTACCGCGACACACGTGCAGGCCAATCACCAAATCATCCGGCTTACCGGCAATGGCTTTATTGAGCACATCAGCGTAAGTACGCGCCAACGCTTCAGGTGAGTCCCCCCGCTCACGGATTTGCTTCTTCTGATCTTCGGAACAGAGATAAGCCCACACGGTGTCATCGAGTTGCAAATAACGGCATCCGGCATCATAGAACGCCTGGATAGCATCACGGTAAACTTGTGCCAGATCGTCAAAATACTGCGCCAGATCGGGATAGACCTCTTTACTGATCGCATCACGGCCACCACGGAAATGCATCACACTCGGGCTGGGAATGGTCATTTTTGGCGTGGCGGAACCGCTGATGCTTTTTAGAAAGCGGAAATCCTCCAGCATTGGGTGATCGCTGAACCCAAGCTTGCCGGTGACTTTGATACCCCGCGCCTTGGTCTGCACACCGTTGAACTGGATCCCCTGCACTGCTTCGTAGCCGTCCACGCCGTCCAGCCCCTCGAAGAAATCGAAATGCCACCAGGCACGGCGAAACTCGCCGTCAGTCACGACGTGCAAACCGGCTGCCCTTTGCAGCTCAACTACCCGACGAATCTCGGTATCTTCTACCGCCCGCAGCTGGACGGCATTAATTTCACCGGTCTCAAATTGCTTGCGCGCTTGTTTAAGGGCCGCCGGGCGTAAAAAACTGCCAACGACGTCAGCACGGAACGGAGGGGTTATACGTTGCATGAAAATCTCCTGAAATAGGCACCCCGCCGCTGGCGAAGAGCATATGATTTACAAAGTGAATAATTACCCAAAGTCACATAAAGCCATCCAGATGGCTAAACTTCTTTGAGGCCATCCTGTCATGCAAAGGTTTCACCGACAAACGAGGAATTTTCATGGGACGTGAAGGAAATTCATGACGGAGATGTGATTCGTACGAGCGAAAGATAGCAAGCTGCTCTGCTCGGACAGCAGCTTGCCAGGTTAATCCGGGTGCTTTACCCGACTTTCGCGAATTTGGCCAATCGGAACAATCAGCCGCTGCGGCAGAGTGAACATAAAGCGGGTGCCGGTGCCCACTTCACTGATGATACCCAGCTTGGCGCTGTGATGGCTGAGCGCATGTTTGACGATCGCCAGCCCCAGGCCGCTGCCACCGGTCTGGCGCGAACGGGCCTTGTCTACGCGATAAAAACGCTCAGTCAGACGCGGCAAATGTTGCGGTGCGATGCCAGGTCCGTTATCACTGACCTGAAACTGCGCGCCCAGAGGCGTCTGCTGCCAACTGATTTCAATCCGCGTGCCCGTTGGCGTATGGTTAACTGAGTTATAGACCAGATTCGACACCGCACTACGCAGTTGATCTTCATTGCCAAACACCTGCAACTTGTCATTGACGCGAAATACAATCTCATGGCGCCCGCTGCTTAGCGTCTGCACTTCCCGCTCAAGCATGCCCAGCATCAGCGGCATATCAACCCGCTCATTAAGATCGATGTTAGTCGCGGCCTCAATACGTGACAACGTCAGCAGTTGCTTCACCAGCCCGTCCATGCGGCGGGTCTGTTCCTGCATGGTATCCAGCGCTTTGGTGCGGAAAGGCTCTTCAAGTTTGGCGTCTTCCATCATCTCGAGATAGCCCTGCAACACCGTCAACGGCGTGCGCAGTTCATGGCTAACGTTGGCGAAGAAGTTACGTCGGGCGCCTTCGAGCTGACGCATCTGGGTCACATCGCGCGCTACCATCAGCAACTGTCCTTCAGAATAGGGCATGACGCGAAATTCAACGTAGTGATCATTATTGAGCTGCAGATTCAGTGCACGGTCAAATTCGCGGGCCTGCACCCAGGCGCGGAATTCAGGATAACGCAGCAGGTTGAAAATATGCTGACCGTTATCTTCCGGCCAGCGAAAGCCGAGCAGCTCCTGCGCCAGACCATTACACCAGAAAATATTGCCCTCTTCGGTTGCCAATACGACCGCATCAGGCAGGGATTCTGCACCACTGCGAAAACGCTTAATCAGTTGCCCAAGTTCGCGCCGCCGACGCCGGTTGCGCATTTGCATCTGGTTGAGGCCATAAAACAGCGGCTCCCAGCTCCAGCGTCCATTGGGCGGGGTAATGCTGCGATCGAGCCAAAGCCAGTGAGAGAGTTTAAGCTGGTTATAGTAATTCCAACCCAGCGCCGCCAAAACCGATGCAAAAAGCAGCCATCCGAAATGGCCGAAGAATATACCGATGATCAATGCTGGCAAGCAGAACAGAAACAGTTCACCGGCCAGTCGATTCCAGGACAGACGTTCTAACACACAGATTCTCCGCTATAACTAAGTCAAACCAGTATGCTAGATACCCCAAATAATTCGAGTTGCAGAAAGGAGGCAAATAAAGAAATCCCGATGAGCTTACTTAAGTAAGTGATTCGGGTGACTGAGCGCAGCCAACGCATCTGCAACTTGAAGTATGACGGGTATCAGTAGCGCGTTGAGAAACGGTAACCGGTTCCGCGCACGGTTTGAATCATCCGGTCGTGCCCGCTGCTTTCCAACGCTTTGCGCAGCCGACGAATATGGACGTCCACCGTGCGGTCTTCTACATACACGTTAGTGCCCCAAACGTTATTGAGCAACTGTTCGCGGCTGTAAACGCGTTCTGAATGCGTCATAAAAAAGTGCAGTAATTTAAATTCTGTTGGCCCCATGTCGAGCGCCTGTTCGTTAGCCATCACGCGGTGTGAGGACGGGTCAAGGATCAGGCCCTGCATGTCGATGACGTCTTCCACTGCCATCGGAGAAATGCGGCGCATCACGGCTTTAATGCGCGCGACCAGCTCTTTCGGTGAGAAGGGTTTGGTTATGTAATCGTCAGCACCCACTTCCAGCCCACGCACCCGGTCTTCTTCTTCGCCGCGCGCCGTTAACATCATGACAGGAATTTCACGCGTTAAAGCTTCGCGCTTGAGATGCTTGATAAATTGAATGCCGGAACCGCCCGGTAGCATCCAGTCGAGCAAGATAAGCTCGGGAAAAGGTTCAATCAACCGGGCGATCGCCGAGTCGAAATCTTCCGCTTCAATGGCCTGATAGCCATTCTGTTCCAGTACGAAGCAGACCATTTCACGGATCGGAGCTTCATCTTCAACCACTAATATACGTCTAGCCATCGTAGATCCTGCCAATAGGTTAGCGATCAATTGTTTGATTGCGGAGGCATTATGCGTCAGTTTTGTGACGTTTTTATGACTAAAAAGCATGAAATAACCCCGGCAACCGAACTAAGTGTAGTTAAGCCGTCATTATTACGTCATGTCACTGAAATGTGCCTGATTTAACGGGGACACTCGCACCCGCTGGCGTTTATACTTTGCGGCAATACGTCCGGCACACTTCACCACGGGAGTTTCATGCGCCTGATCCATACCTCAGACTGGCACCTTGGTCAGTATTTTTTCACTAAAAGCCGCGCCGCCGAGCATCAGGAATTTTTACGCTGGCTGACGGAACAGGTGGAAAATCATCAGGTTGACGCGGTGATTGTCGCCGGAGACATTTTCGATACCGGTTCGCCACCGAGTTATGCCCGTGAATTATATAACCGCTTTGTGGTGGAGTTACAGCGTACCGGCTGTCAGCTGATTGTGCTGGCCGGAAATCACGACTCCGTCGCCACACTCAATGAATCACGCGAACTGCTCTCCTGCCTCAACACACGGGTCATTGCCACCGTAGGCGAGGATTTATCGCAGCAAATTTTAGTGCTGAATCAGCGCGACGGTACGCCCGGCGCAGTGCTGTGCGCCATTCCATTTTTGCGCCCGCGTGACCTCATCGCCAGTCAGGCCGGGCAGTCCGGCAGCGATAAACAGCTGGCCTTACAGGAAGCCATTGCCGCGCACTACGATGCACTGTATCAGGCTGCGCTGGCCGAGCGTAAACGCCTCGGCGTGCCGGTGCCGATCATCGCTACCGGCCATCTAACTACCGTCGGTGTCAGCACCTCAGATTCAGTACGTGACATCTATATCGGCACGCTCGACGCCTTCCCCGCGCAGGCTTTTCCGCCGGTTGATTACGTGGCGCTGGGTCATATTCACCGCGCCCAGTGCGTGGCAAAAACCGAACACATCCGTTACAGCGGCTCACCGATTGCACTGAGCTTTGACGAACTGAGCAAAGTAAAAAGCGTCTACTTACTTGATTTCGATGGCGCAACGCTCAATTCCGTCGACACTCTGGAAATTCCGCAATTTCAGCCGATGAAGATGATTAAGGGGCCGCTGGCTGACATCGAACAGCAGTTAAAACAGTTTGCCGGTGCCGATACCGGCAAGCCGGTATGGCTCGATATTGAAGTCGCCACTCAGGATTATCTCAGTGACATTCAAAGACGCATTCAGGCACTGACCGCGGAACTTCCGGTGGAAGTGGTGCTGCTGCGACGCAGCAAAGAGCAGCGGATTAACAGCATCGAACAGCAGGAAAAAGAAACCCTCAGCGAACTGAGCGTCAGCGAAGTGTTTGAACGACGCCTGGCACAGGAAACCGATCCCGACGAACACCGTCAGGCGCGGATGCGCACGCTGTTCGCGCAGGTTGTTGAGCAGGTCACCAGCGAGCAATCGGTTGGGGAGAGCACACCATGAAAATCCTCAGCCTGCGGTTGAAAAACCTGAATTCGCTGGAAGGTGAATGGAAAATCGACTTCACCGCCGAACCCTTTGCCAGCAACGGCTTATTCGCCATTACCGGCCCGACCGGCGCGGGTAAAACTACGCTGCTCGACGCCATCTGCCTGGCGCTTTATCACCAGACGCCGCGCCTGAATGTTTCGCCGACGCAAAACGAGCTCATGACCCGCCACACAGCAGAATCGCTGGCCGAGGTAGAGTTCGAAGTCAAAGGCATTGGCTACCGCGCTTTCTGGAGTCAGCGCCGCGCCAAAAATTCGCCAGAGGGCAACTTGCAGGCGCCAAAAGTGGAGCTGGCATTATTAGCCGACGGCAAAATTTTGGCTGACAAAGTGCGCGACAAGCTCGACGCTATCGCCCAACTGACCGGACTGGACTTTGGCCGTTTCACCAAATCAATGATGCTGTCGCAGGGACAGTTTGCCGCTTTCCTCAATGCCGATGCCAACGACCGCGCCGAACTGCTGGAGGAACTGACCGGCACTGAGATCTACGGCCATCTGTCAGAACAGATATTCGAGCAACATAAGCAAGCGAAGAATCAGCTCGACGGTTTACACCAGCGCATGGCCGGTATTGAATTGCTGAGCCAAGAACAACGTCAGACGCGGGAAGCCGAGCTGAGCGGACTGAATGCGCAGGAAATCAGTCTCAGCCAACAGGCACAACAACGCCAGCGGGACCTCAATTGGCTGCAACAATGGCAGCAGATACAACAAAAACATCTGCACTCTCAGCAGCAACTGGCAGCGGCAGAACAGGAAACGGCTCAGGCCGCGCCGCTACTGCAACAGCTGGCACGCAGCGAACCGGCTGAAAAGCTGCGTCCGCGACTCCTCGAACGCCAGCGCTGCCAAAAAGAAACGCAGGATCTTCAGCAACTGATTTCGCAACTGATTCAACAGCAGGAACAACAGCTTGCGCAGATGACGCCGCTGAACCGGACACTGGAACAGGCGCAGACCATCCGCCAGAAACAGGCCGAAGAGCAGCGTCAACAGGAAACGTTAATTGAAGAGAAAGTGCGTCCGCTGGATAACGACATCGCCCAGTGGCGTAAAACGCAGGCGGACACGCAGCAAGCGCTGAATGACGTTCAGAAACAGGTCAAAGAGCAAAGCATCGCGCTCGAACAGCTGACCACTGAACGTGAGCAACTGGACCAGCAAAGCCGTCAGCATCAGAGCATGCGCACCACGTTGACCGATGCGCTCACCGCGCAGCAGCAGCGCCAGACTGAACTGGAAAAACGCCATCCGCTGGCAGCCTTGCAGAAACGGCAATCCGAACTGGCGCAGCTCCGGCCGGTGCGCCAGCAGCTGTATTCCCTCGGGCAACTCTTTCCTCCGCTGAACCGCCGCTTAGTGCAGCAAAATGCCGATTTCGCGCAGATCCAGACGCAGGTAATGGAAGAAGAACAACTGCTGGGCGCGATCCGTCTGCAATGCCAGAAACAACTCGAACATTTGAATGACGTGAAAGCGCGGCTAAAAAGTGAAGAGTTGATCCTCAGCCTGACGGCTGAGCGGGCAAATTTGCAAAGCGGCAAACCCTGCCCACTTTGCGGCTCGACCTCACACCCAGCAATTGAAAGTTATCAGGACGTGAAACCGTCAGAAACCGCGCAGCGTGCCGAGAAAATGCAGCTCGAATTCGATACAGCAAAAACCCGCGGCATCGAACTGGCCGCGAAGATAAAAAGTATGAAAGAGCAGCAAATACGCCTGCAAACCCAGCTGAAACAAGATCAACAGCAACTGGATTCACACCTCGAAAACTGGCAGCAACTCAGCACCCCGCTGAACCTGACGTTCGGGTTACAGGACACCGATACCGTTCAGCAATGGCTGGTGGAACGCGATCGCGAAGAACAGCAATATCAGGATTTGCTTAGCCAGCACGAACAGCTGTCGCGCGCGCTACAACATGCCAAAGATACTCTGAACGACGCACTCAACCAGCAGCAAAAGACACAACAACAGACCGCATTGCTGACAGAGCGCTTTACATTGACTCAACAAAATCAGACGAAATTTCAGGAACAGCTTGAACGTCTGCAAAAACAATTTACAGACGGCGAGAAAACGCTGGCGGAACGGCGTGCGAAGCGCAGGGAACTGTTCGGCGATCGCCAAATTGCACAGGTTCGCGAGCAGTTGCATCAGCAGCAGCTGGCGGCCGAGAAAGCGATCACAGAAGCGGCGGAATTGCTGCGTAAAGCGCAGGAACAACGCGATAAGTTGGCCGGTCAGCTTGCCAGTACGCAACAACATCAGCATCAGGCCACGGTGCGATCACAACAGGCGGAAAGCGACTGGCAACGGGCGCTGGGCAACAGCGACTTCGCCGACGAAGAGGCGGTAAAACAGGCGTTACTGGACGATGCACTGCGTCAGCAACTGCAGCAACGCAAAGAACGGCTGCAACAACAACTGGCGCAGGCACAGGCGCTGCTGAGCGATGCGAAAGATCAGTTAGAAAAACATCGCCTGGCGCGCCCTGCTCATCTCAGTGAAACCGAAAGCGATCTTGCTCAACTCATCGCCGAACAGGATGCGCTGGCGCAACGGCTAAAAGGGTTACAGCAGCGTCTGGGCGAAGTGAATAATCAGTTGAAGTTCGACCAAGAGCGTCACAGCGGACAACAGGCGCTGATCGCCCAGATTGCGCAGGCACAGCTTACCGGCGATGACTGGGGCTATCTTAACCAGATGATTGGCTCCAGCGACGGTGCGAAGTTCCGCAAATTTGCGCAGGGCCTGACGCTGGATCATCTGGTCTATTTAGCCAACAAACAGCTGGAAAAGCTGCATGGTCGCTATCTGTTACAGCGCAAAACCAGCGATGCACTGGAGTTACAGGTGGTGGATACCTGGCAGGCCGACGCGGTGCGCGACACCCGTACGCTGTCAGGCGGCGAAAGTTTCCTGGTCAGTCTGGCGCTGGCGCTGGCGTTGTCCGATCTGGTCAGCGATAAGACCCGCATCGATTCTCTGTTCCTCGACGAAGGTTTTGGCACTCTTGATGCCGATACGCTCGACACCGCGCTCGATGCCCTCGACAGTCTGAATGCTTCAGGGAAAACCATCGGTGTCATCAGCCACGTCGAAGCGATGAAAGACCGCATTCCGGTGCAGATCAAAGTCACTAAAGTTAACGGCTTAGGCGTCAGCCGCCTGAGCAGTGAATTTAAAGTCTGATAGTTTCCCAGCCAAACCTGTCTGTCGCCATTGACGCGGGCTGACCCCGAACCAGCGGCGGAAAGCCCGCGAAAAAGCGCTGACTTCGGAATACCCCAGCAGCAGCGCCATTTCAGAAATCGGCAGTTGCTGCTGTTGCAGGTAATGAGTAGCCAGTTCGCAGCGGACGTTATCCACCAGTTGAGTGAAAGTCAGGTTTTGTTCACGCAGGCGGCGCTGTAACGAACTCGGTGACATGCCCATTTTATCGGCTACGTCATCCAGCGCCGGTTCCCCACGCAACAACGCCTGCCGCACCCGCGAACGGGCGCTGTCTACTACTGACTGCTGCGCGGGTGCATCAGCATTCAGGCGGCGGATAGCGTCCTGCATCACCAGTAACAGAGTCTGGTCACGTTCGGGCATAGTGCGCTGTAAATCACGCTTGGGGATCAGCAGCGAGTTGTAAGGCTGGTCAAAGTAGACCGGTGCATCAAAGACTTTGCAGTGCTCGTGCCACTGTTGCGGGCGCGGATGTTCAAAATGCACTTCGCGCGGTGCCCAGCTTTTGCCCAGTCCGTGACGTAATAAGTTAAGGATCATGCCCAACGTCAGTTCGGCGTCCTGGCGCTTGCACAAAATGCTGCCGTGACGGACCTGATAGTCAAAGCGGTAATGATCGCCTTTGTCGACCAGACGGGTCAGCGTGTTGTGTTGATGAAAAGGAAAGGCATTCACGACATTCTGAATCGCCGCCTCTACCGTGGTTGAACACAGGCCAATATAACCAATCAGGCCCAATGACTGCGGTTTAAACTGCTTGCCGTAGTGCAAACCGAAATTATCACAGCCCGACTGCACGGCAGCTTCCTCCAGCACCTGACAGTAATTAGTCAGCCCGAGGCTTAGCGTCGGCTGTTGTAACAATTCAGGATTGATGCGGCAGATGCCGAGCACGCGGTCGACATCTGCCCCCTTGGAAAGAATGAATTCGCTCAACCCTGAGGCGGCGGCGGCCAGGACACCGCGGTTAGAGGTATCGTGCTGATCGAGCGCACCCATCGCCCGTCTCAGGCCCGGTTGAAGCCCAATGGGCGACTGAAGTAAAGGTTCAGTGTGCATTATCTCTCACTCCATCACGCAAACAGGTGAAAGGTTTTTGCAAGTTTCATACCAGCGTTTGAAAAATGATAAACCGAATAATGACAGCCAATTAGCGCGGCACACAAACTTACGACAGCCCCTGACGCACGAAATACGTGCAATCTGCCTCAGGCCAGCACCAGCCCGACGCGCACCATCGCCAGATAATCGCGGCACAAACGCAGACTTTCGGCTTCCCAGTTATCCCCCAGACTTTGCGCCATTTCGGTAGTGGCATGTGAGCCACGCCAGGCCAGTAGCTGAATACGTCGCTGGACGATCATCGTCGGGATCACGGCCAGATCGGCATCGCTCAGCGGACAGATTGTCTGGTAGCCGCGCAACCAGTGCTCAACCCACTCTGCCGCACGGGGATGATGCTCAACGAAGCTGATTGCCGCCGCCGCGTCGTGCATATACCAGCCCATCCCGCAGTCATCAAAATCGATCACCCGCGTTTCGCCTTCATGCAGCAATAAATTAGTCAGACGTAAATCAGCATGGATCAGGCCATAACGCCGATCGCTTTTGCCGTAGTCATGCAACACGCGGCGGATCTGCGCCAGCGTCTCCTCTATCAGCGGGAAGTCCCGCTCACTGATGCCCGGTGCGTCCTGCCAGCGGCCCCAGTGACCTTGCGAACCCACCATACTGTCATGATCCCAGACAATGCGGCGAAAGTTGGCAGGCGGTACCCAGCGCTGACTGTGCTGATGCAAACGGGCAGTGACTTCTCCCAGTTGCGCGAAAGCGCGCGGGTCAACGTCGGTAGTCGGCATGTTGCCGTCAATCCAGCGGAACATCACTATGTTGCGATTTTCAGTGGTGCTGACGGGCAGCGTCTGCACGTAACGGCCATCAATCCCCGTCAGCGGTTCGGGCACCACGATGCCGGTATCGCGCAGCGCATCAAGCCACGCCAACTCGCTCTCGATCTCATCACGCTGATGGTAATCCCCGCGATGGATCCGTAACGCAAAGCGCAGGCCATCGTTGCCACGCACCATAAATGTGGCGTTTTCAGAACGACATAACAACGAAAGCTGACCGTGAAAGGCAGCGGGATAGCGCTGTAATGCTTCACTGGCAAGCTTATTCAGGCTGGCTTGATCGAGGGTATCAGACTGTTTGGCATTCATGGGTTTCACTCCTGGCTCACTTCAATGAGCCTTCAGAATGAAAGCCGCCCACATTTACCGCTTGACCTGGCGGCAGCAAATATTGACAGCAGGACACGCTCTGGCTGGTGAACGTGAAAACTTGACCGCAGAGCACGGCGATCGCGGTGTTGGGGTCAAGTTTTGCCGCCGAACCGGGCGCATTATCGAAAAACGTTCAGCGCCGGACCGTCCGGTAATGAAGCCCTCACCGCCCGCCAGGAGATAATGACCATGTTGAAAACCAATGCTTTTGATGCTGCTACCAGCGGTAATATTCCGGCCGAAAGTCTGGTGATGATCGAACGTCGCCGCCGCCTGCTCGGTCCGGCCTATCAGTTATTTTATAAAAACCCGGTGCATCTGGTGCGTGGCGAAGGCGTCTGGGTCTACGACGCCGAAGGTCGCCGCTATCTCGACGTCTATAACAACGTGCCGTCAGTGGGACACTGCCACCCACACGTGCTGGAGGCATTGGTGCGTCAGGCTTCCACTATTAATACTCACACCCGCTACCTGCATGAAAATGTGCTGAACTTTGCCGAGAAGTTGCTCAGCACTATGCCTGCCGAATTGAGCCAGGTGATGTTCACGTGCACCGGCAGCGAAGCCAACGATCTGGCGCTGCGTATTGCCGAAGATTTTACCGGCGGCACCGGCGTTATCGTGACGGAATTCAGCTATCACGGCATGACCAAAGCCATTGCAGGCTTGTCAGCATCCATGGGGCCTTACGTCAAAGTAAACGGTGATGCGCGGGTCATTCCGGCCCCTATTCACAATCAGGCAGATCCAGCGGCAGTGGGCAAGAAATTTGCCAATGATATTCGCGCCGCACTGGCCGATATGCGCCGCCACGGCATTAAACCGGCAGCGTTAATGATTGACACCTTTTTCACCAGCGACGGAGGTTTCTTCGATCCGGCAGGTTTCTTGCAAGAAGCTATCAATGTGGTGCATGAAGCAGGAGCGTTGTATATCGCCGATGAAGTCCAGCCAGGTTACGGCCGTTCAGGCGAACATTGGTGGGGATTCCAGCGTCACGGCGTGCTGCCGGACATCGTGACGCTCGGTAAACCGATGGGCAACGGTCACCCGATGGCAGGCATCACCATTCAGCCGCATATCCTTGAGCGTTTCGGCAATGAGTCGAGCTATTTCAACACGTTCGGCGGTAATACGGTGTCATCCGCCGTCGGGCTGGCGGTGCTGGAAGTCATTGAACAGGAGAACCTCATTCCAGGCGTTGCCCGCGCGGGGAAAGCCATTCTTGAGGGCATCAGTGCCCTGGCAGAACGCTTCCCGTCGATTGGCAGCGTGCGCGGTGCAGGGCTGTTTGTCAGCGTCGATTTCGTGACCGCTGATGGTGCACCGGACTCCGCAACTGCACTGGCGGTGGTCAACGCACTGCGTGAGGAAGGCGTATTGATCGGCGCCTCTGGCCCTCACGCCAATATTCTGAAAATTCGCCCGCCGCTGGTGTTCACCGCCGAACACAGCCAGATCCTGGTCAGCGCGCTGGAAAATGTCTTAAGCAAAATGTTCTGACCTTCCCTTTTATCTGGTTTCAGGAGAGCACGATGACATCACAACTTAAACCAACGCTCGGCACGCTGCATCTGTGGGCAATTGCTGTCGGACTGGTAATTTCCGGTGAATATTTTGGCTGGAGCTACGGCTGGGGCGTGGCAGGGACACTGGGCTTTCTGGTCACCACCTTACTGGTCGCCACCATGTACACTTGTTTTATTTTCAGTTTCACCGAGCTGACGACCGCCATTCCTCACGCAGGTGGGCCTTTTGCCTATAGTCGCCGCGCCTTCGGGGAAACCGGCGGATTAATTGCAGGGATGGCCACGCTGATTGAATTTGTTTTCGCACCGCCCGCCATTGCGCTGGCGATCGGAGCTTATCTGAATGTGCAATTTCCTGATCTTAATCCGAAAATCGCAGCGGTCGGTGCCTATGTGGTGTTTATGGGGCTAAACATTTTAGGCGTCAAGTTGGCTGCCGTGTTTGAACTGGTGGTCACCGTGCTGGCGGTTCTTGAATTGCTGGTGTTTATGGGCGTGGTCGCACCGGGGTTCAGCATGAGTCATTTTGTACTCAACGGCTGGGCCGGCGGCGAGCATTTCGGTATGTCGGCGTTCTCTGGCATTTTTGCCGCCATTCCCTTTGCTATCTGGTTTTTCCTGGCCATCGAGGGCGCAGCGATGGCCGCAGAAGAAGCCAAGGATCCAAAACGCACCATCCCTAAAGCCTATATCAGCGGCATTCTGACGCTGGTGGTGTTAGCCCTCGGCGTGATGGTGATGGCCGGTGGCGCAGGTGACTGGAGCAAGCTCTCCAATATTAATGATCCGCTGCCGCAAGCAATGAAGATGGTGGTGGGTGAGAATTCCGGCTGGATGCATATGCTGGTTTGGATTGGTCTGTTCGGCCTGGTTGCCAGCTTCCACGGCATTATTCTGGGTTATTCACGCCAGTTCTTTGCGCTGGCCCGCGCCGGTTATCTACCCTCCGGCCTGGCAAAATTGTCACGCTATCAGACGCCACACCGTGCAATTCTGCTCGGCGGTGTGATTGGTATTGCGGCGATTTTCAGCGACGGTTTAATCAATTTGCAGGGCATGTCACTGACGGCTGCGATGATCACCATGGCGGTGTTTGGCGCCATCGTGATGTACTTAATGAGCATGATGAGCCTGTTCCGGTTACGTAAGATTGCGCCTGAAATGGAGCGCAGTTTCCGCGCTCCTGGCTATCCGGTGGTGCCCGCTATCGCGCTGATTTTAGCGGCGGTGTGTCTGGTAGCAATGGTGTGGTTTAACCTGGTAATTTTCGGCGTATTCGTGCTGTTTATGGCCTGCGGTTATCTCTACTTCATGGCAACCAAAGTACAACGCAGTAATGCACCGAAAGATTTAATGCTGGAAGGCGAGTGATAAAAACGGTCTGGGTGAGCAATCGCACAGACCGTTTTTTACGGGATGATAAAGCAAAGTTAAAGGGAGGAGCGCCCTTGCGGCCACAGCCACGCGGCGCCGCGCACACCACTGGAGTCGCCGTGGGTCGCTTTAAGGATTGGCGTTTCACATTCACCGCCGAATACCCACTGTTTCACCAACAAAGGGACGGTCTGATACAGGCGGTCAACGTTGCTCATTCCCCCTCCGAGGACAATCACATCGGGGTCGAGGATATTCACCACATTTGCCAGTGCCTTTGCTAAACGACGTTCATAGCGGCTAAGCGCCAGTTCAGCGACCGGGTCACTTTCATCGGCCAGTTTAATAATTTCCGCGCCTTTTCGGCGTTGGGTTGAGAGACGGAAATAGTCCTCCTCAAAGCCGGTACCGGAGCAGAAGGTCTCCACGCAGCCCGACTTACCGCAATAACAGGGCACTTCCTGCGCGAAACGGATTTCGTCTTCGTCGGGCCACGGCAGGGGATTATGGCCCCACTCCCCCGCGTTGCCGTTTCCGCCGGCATGGGCTTCAGTGCCCAATGCGATACCGGAACCACAGCCAGTACCGATGATCACCGCAAACACCGTTTTCTTTCCTGCACCTGAGCCATCGGTCGCTTCCGATACGGCGAAACAGTTAGCATCGTTGGCAATCCGCACTTCGCGCCCCAGCAGTGTGGCAAGATCTTCGTCCAAATGCTGGCCGTTCAGCCACACCGAGTTGGCATTTTTGACCTTGCCGGTAAACGGCGACAATGTGCCCGGAATACCCAGCCCCACGCTGCCGCGATGGCCGGTTGCTTTTTCGGCATCCAGCACCAGCCCTTCAATGGCTTTCAGGGTTTTTTCGTAATCGTTGCGTGGGGTGTCTACACGCTTGCGGAACAGCTCATGACCGCCATCCGACAACGCAATCACTTCAATTTTTGTTCCACCTAAGTCAATGCCAATTCGCACAGGTGCCTCACTTGTTTTATGTCTGCGGTTCAGAGTGTTCAGGTTAATCAGTGTAGAACCCAACGGCGAGTCTGCTGGAAGATTTCCTAACGACGCACGTCGCTCAATTGGGTATCATGCCGCCCTGCATTCTATAAATCAGCGTACCTCGTGTGCGCACGGACAGGGATAACATCATGTTATGGTTTAAAAATTTGTTGGTCTACCGTTTGAGCCGTGAAGTCTCTTTGTCTGCCGACGAGATGGAAAAGCAGCTAAGCGCTTTCACTTTTACGCCTTGCGGCAGTCAGGACATGGCGAAGACCGGTTGGGTCTCACCTATGGGTTCTCACGGCGGTGACGCGCTGACGCATTCACATAATGGCCAGATCCTGCTGTGTGTCCGTCAGGAACAGAAGATCCTACCTTCTCCAGTGATTAAGCAGGAGTTACAGGCAAAAATCGACCAGATTGAAGGCGAACAGCATCGTAAGCTGAAAAAGACCGAAAAAGATTCGCTGAAAGATGAAGTTTTGCACACATTGATGCCCCGTGCGTTCAGCCGTTTCAGTCAGACCTATATGTGGGTCGACACCGTCAACGATCTGATCATGGTAGATGCCGCCAGCGCCAAGAAAGCCGAAGACATGCTGGCATTGCTGCGCAAAAGTCTGGGTTCGCTGCCCGTTGTTCCGCTGACGATGGAAAGTCCGATTGAACTGACGCTGACCGAATGGGTACGTTCTGGTGAAACACCGGCCGGCTTTACCCTGCAGGATGAAGCCGAGTTGAAAGCCATTCTGGAAGAAGGCGGCGTGATCCGCTGCAAGAAACAGGCACTGGTCAGTGACGAAATCGCCACGCACATCGAGAACGGTAAGCTGGTGACCAAACTGGCCGTGGAATGGCAGGAACGTATCGCGGTAGTGCTGGCCGATGACGGCAGCATTAAGCGCCTGAAATTCAGCGATGTGATCCGCGAACAGAATGACGATATCGACAGGGAAGATTTCGCGCAGCGTTTCGATGCTGATTTTATCCTGATGACCGGTGAAATTACCGCGCTGATCAAAAATCTGGTGGAAGCACTGGGCGGCGAAGCACAACGTTAATGAATATCGCAGCAGTGCTCTTCATGTGCTGCAATAAATGACTAAAGGACGCATTAGCGTCCTTTTCATTGCTACAAGCCAACGTAAGAAATTATTTACTCAGGTATTTGCACAGGTAAGCGGTAGCTTCAACCACTTGCAGGTTGAACTCGCTTTGGCCCGGCACATAGAATTTTTCACCCGGCATAAACACCTGCCAATCCGGCGAGCCAGGTAATAACACTTTCAGGGAGCCGAGTAAAACGGTCATCTCTTCAGGTTTATCGGTACTGAAGGTGTACTCTCCCTTTTCCATCACGCCGACGCTGGCGGGACAACCCGCGCTGTCGCTGTCAAAACCAATCGACTTTACCTTTCCTGCAAAATACTCATTATTTTTCAACATAGATTGGCCCTTGGCGATAAGTTTCAGAATCTCCATAGTAGGGGCAGGAAAGGGCTGCTGTCACTGATTATTGTTGGTTTTTGGATGAGTCCCGAGGTATGCCGCAAAGGCAAGATACTGATTTGATTTTATTTGGTGGCAGTGCCATTCTGGATAGTTACGATCGTACCTGCTTTGTTTCAACTGCAGACTAGCGCAATAAAAAGGCCTGTATCTCAGGCCTTTTTTGATCTTGACGCGGTACTCTCAGACAATCAGTTCCGCGGCCAGTTTTGCAACCAGCACGTTAGAGAGCAGAACCGGGATGCCAAGTTTGCTTTGCAGCAGATCACCGTGCTGACGGTGGTAGCCAATACAGTCCAGCACTACAACCTGGGCGCCCTGCTCTTCCAACGCCAGTGCGGCTTCAGTCAGTTTCTCTTCATCAGCCAGATAAGGGCTGGCAACGGCAAAACAGGGGGCTTTCGACAGCGTCGACCATTTGGTGGCCTGCTCCGCAATTTGTGACTCGACAGGCACCACAATGCCAACCTGGTGCGTACCAACAATCGCGCGGATCAGTGGAGGAATAATGCGGTCCGGCTCAAGCAACATGGCGTTTTTAGCCTGCAGGCTATGAAAAACGCCGGTGCATAACAGCAGAATTGTTTCGCAACCCAGAGCTTCCAGCCAGTCGACCTTCTCCTGCAATCCCTGTTCGACACTGTGCGAACCCAAGGTGACCTGCGTTCCATCCAGCAAGCGCGAAACCAGCTGAGGCTCATCAACTGCGGGTGAATAACGCTGCTCAATTTGCTGTAGCGTCATACCGTCGAGCAGGCCAATGTGGGTCACCGACTCTTCAGGAAGATATTCCATCAACAGCGGCATGATATCGCTGCGCGGGGCTTGACCGATAGTTAAGGTCGCAAAGGATGTCATCATAGTGATTATTTCCGGTTTTGCAGGTGGCGCAAGCTTCCGTACAGCGACAACAACAGTTGATATTCGTCGGCATCAAAAAATCGGCAGGTGCCGCGACTAAACTCCTTCGCCACTTCGACAACAAATTTTGCCGCCAGCGCGATGTCGACTTCATGGCTTGCGCCCGTTCCGCAGCCCGGCACCACCGATTCGGCAGTGATCGCTACACCGACAACGGGTACGTCAGTGGCCGTGGAAGGTTGTAGAATGCTGTTAAGATGGTGAACACCGTTGCCATAAGGCGTGATGTCCTGTGTGGTGATCGGGAAAGTTACCGCGGGTTTGCCCGTGGTCATCTCCATGATGCGCAGTAAATCTTCGGAGATCCGCAGGATATAACCCTCTTTCACCGTCGGCGATATGGCAAAGCCTTTGTGATTGATGATGCGGTTACCTTTGGTGGTATCGATGGACAAAATGGCGTCCACACCTTCTACCACTTCATTCTCATTCATGGTGACATCGTCAATAGGCGAGTCCATGAAATCAACCGGGTCATGCGGCCGGGTTGGCGCATTGGGGCAAATGTGGGTAGTGATAATCACATCGCCGTCAAGAACATCGCCTTTACGTTGCATATCAGCCAGCTTGAGCGCGCTGGTGACCGCTGCAATGGCACCGTCGGCATCAGAGACTACGCCGATACGCGTAGGACGCGCACCAATACCGCCCAGACGACCAATAATGCCGAGCGTCGGGGCATTGCCTCCACGGCTTTTCCCCTGGCTACCTGGGACGATAATACGCACAAAATCAGTGCCACCCTTTGGGCCGTCGGCACGATGGGTGCTGGCGGTGACATCGGGATAGCCCGCGAATAAGTCCACTACATCCTGACCGCTGACGTAAGCACTGTCGATCACGTCGAACACGATCAACGCCTGTTGTAAACTCATCATGTTTCCTTTTAGGGCATCGCGGCAGGCGCTCTGGGAGCGCACCAACCAAAACTGCCGCGATGTGGGTTCAGCTTTTCATTTCAGTTTTTCATTGCAGAAAAGTATGAATGATCAGTCTGTTTTTTTTACATATGGCTATAAAAGCCCTGGTGTTGACGCAGTACTACTTGGTTTTGGAACTAAAAATCGAGTTAAAGAAGCTGTACAGGGCGTCACCGGCAATAAAGCCAGCGGCCAGAATTTCCATCGGTGTGCGACCTTTTTCACCCCAGATCCGAATGATAATGATGCGCAGCACAATACCGGTTATTACGGCCCAACCGGCCATCACGCTATTGATTAGCAGCCCCGTCGCCACCAGAACGCCTAACTGGCGCTTCGGCCCGCCGATGAGCTGAATAAGCGCACCCGGAATGGCCCAGATCATCAGGCTGTATGCGATGCCGGGCTGGGCACCAGCCTGAATAGTTTTGGCATACACACGGGCAACCGGCGGTACCAGATCCTGAGCAAAGTAACCGGTGTGCGCGAACCACACCACCGGAATAGCAATCAGAAAGGCGATCAGAGCAGCAAACAGCTGGATACGTCGTCCGATAAGCTCTTCTCGTAAATCTTTACCATAACCGCGCAGGATAAATCCGGCTTTAAGATCAAAGCCCATATCAGCAAAGGCCGGGCCAGTCGCGGCAGTAAAGCCGGTGAGCACGCAAAGCGCCAGCGGCGGGAAGCCAATCAAGATACCCACGATCAGCGTGATCAACGCCACGGCGAAAGCCGGGAACCAGCCAGAGTGCATCGCGGCTATGCCAACAATGAGTTCATGGAAGAAAGCGGCAAAAGCAGCATAAACAATGAAGGCGACCAACATGCCGATCGACATTTCGCTATACAAACCACCCGCCAGTGCTAGCAAAGCGGCAATAACGATATAACCAACAGCACCCAACCCAAGTGCCTTACGTGCCTCGGTAGCCGGTTGGGTGTAACTGACTTTGGCATCGGCGTTTTTCGCCCGCACCACCTGAATCACCTGAATTAGCGAAACCAGCCCAGCGCCCACCATCATGCCGTGCGGAATGTACATGGCACTGAGGTCTAAACCAGCAATCGGCTGGGCGTAGGCGCGGATCAGCAGACCGATACCAAACATACTTAATGCCCAAATATTACCAATGAACGCTGTACCAAAAGCCGCCATCGGGATTTTAAGCATCGCACCACCCAGACCAATCACCACACCGACCACCAGTAGCCAGGCCTGACGTCCGCCCTTATCACCGGCTTTAATGGCTTCCGCGGCGGCAACGCCCGGTGGCCACGCATTGCTGGCAGGGAAGACTTTGGTATCGAACAAACGGTAAAGCAGATAGGCATCGAGCAACATAGCGACGGATACACCGATAAACATCGGTAAAATTAACTGCGGCTGTCCCATGACATAAGGAATAGCAATCGGCATCAGTAAACTGTTGGCGGCACCAAAAGTGGCAGAAGAGATCACCGTTTGGGCCAGATTCTGAATATGTATCGAGCGGTAGCGCTGGAAAACCTGCATCGGAACGCGCGCCAGCAACATGGCAAACAGCGCACCGATAATAGAAGTATTCGGCGTAACGCCTAATGTGGTGATCAGCTGCACGCCAATGATTGCACCCAATATGGAAAGCAAAATCATGACTAATAGCGTGCCAATATCCCTGAGTGGGTTTGATTTATCATTCTGAAAATCATGTGCTGACATAACGGCCCCTGAGGTTGGTGCAAATAAATACGTTATTTTTCACGCCTGAGAATAAATTTTTACTCACCGACGAACAGTCGCGGTGCGGTATCGGTCTATTGCCAATACTCGTCACCTAATTTTTCAGCGAGTTGCTGAGTGACGGCGATCAGACCCTCTTTAATTCCTGCGGGGATATCCTGACCTTCCTGCGGCGAAGGAAACGATAAACACAATCCCAGCATCTCATTACGGTGCTTATTAGTAATACTGGTCGCTAATGTACTGATACCTTGCAACGTTTCATTGCAGGCATGAGACACACCACTTTCCCGGATTGGTACAAGTCGGGCCAATAAAGCCTCTAAATTTTGTGGTGAATTCACTGAATTGACCCGGTAATCCGTGCCAAAACGCAAAATAACGTCTTCGTCAGTATAACGCGCCAGAATGGCTCTACCGATGGCCGTTTCATGGGCCGGAAGCAGGCTGCCCGCCGGTGTCACCACTTGCAAGTAGGTGCGTCCGGGGAACATGCGCATTACCATGATATCTCGCCCGGTCAACATCGATATATAGCCGGTGCATTGGGTCAACTGCCCAAGTTGTGCCATAAAAGGTGACGCTGTATCCACCAGCGGTGCCGAAAGATAATTGCTGGCGACCGACAGAATGAGTTTCCCAATGCGATATAAACGGCTATCGGGATCTCGTTCTAATAACCCTTGTTCTTCCATGGTCATGAGTAATCGCGACGCTGTGCTTTTCGGTAATCCTAAATGTTCCACGACATCACTGAATGACATTCCAGGATTGCTTTGCCCACTCCCCATTCGGGAAAATAATTGTAATACCGCAGAGGCATTTTCTAGTGTGGTCATAACAAGGGTTCCGATATGTGGAACTCAGTTCCTGATTAGTTAAGTAAAATTTAAGGCTGAAAATGAGCGCGGTCAAGTTGTTTATTTTTTGTCTAAAGAAACACAGCGAGCAGATATGCTTTATGCTCAAAAAAATACATATAATGGGGTGAGTGAGCGCAATTTTGTAGGATATTATGATGCCATATCATTTAATATCAGCAGGAAATATCATGCAATCCATCTGTCAGCGCTTATACAGAATATAGCGTGCCATAGACGCTTCGCTGATGATACTTCCGCCATCACGCGCTGTAAGTAAAACGGCGGTGATCAGCCGTTCCAGGATGTCAAATTAACTAATATTGTGATCTTCATAGCGCCGTTTGGAGTCAAGTGCTTCGCGTTCGGTTTCGTGTTCGCTAATCAGCGTATCGGGTTTGGGATGATCGGCACGCAGTTCGTACCAGGTTTCCGTTTTGCCTGGCTCGCCCTTTTCAACCGGAACAATATAGGCAGTGCGCGGATAGGGAGGATGACTCGGCATAAAAACTCCTTGGCAGAGAGAAATAGATAAACACTTAAGAGCTTAAGTATAGACATTCAGCAGCAACACCTTGCAAAGTCAAAGCTCGGAAGCCTCTGAAAAGCAAAACGGGCCATAAAGGCCCGTTCTCTCACCACTAAGTCAGCGTAAGCTTATCGCGCGACTGCCAGAACCAGCGCATCAAGAATTGCATCGACCACTTGGGCTGGTGCATGCGCGCCATCAACGACGATATGCGCTGCGGCCTGATACAAGGCTTCACGCTCATTGAGTACTTCAAGCATCTCTTCAGTGATGGGTTTGCCTGTAAGAGTGGGTCGCTGATCTTCCAACGGTGACGCTTGCAGACGATGCGCGAGGGTAGATGCAGGGGAACGCAGATAAATAACCGTTCCGGCGCGGCGCATAAAATCACGATTATGCTCAGCCAACACCACACCGCCGCCGGTGGCGACGACGGTCAGCGCAGAACTGATGCTTTCAAGCGTCTCAGTCTCTCGGCGACGGAAACCTTCCCAACCTTCCCGCTCTACAATTTCAGCCACGCTGAACCTAGATGTTTGCACCAGATAACTATCGGTATCGACAAATTTATAGCTCAGTGCAATAGCCAGCGCACTGCCCACCGTGGTTTTACCTGCGCCGCGGGCGCCTATCATGAAAATGGGTTGAGTCATTACCGCTATCCTTAATCCCCGGGTGCCTGGTTTATTCGCTGGATGACAAGTCTTCATCGTCTGATGAATATCAAAACAGTCATGTCGTACTCGCAAAATAGTACAACAAAAAAGCCTCATCAACAGGTTTAAATCGCCCGCTAGTGAAGCCTAAGGTCGGTACTGCTCTGATGGTAATCATCGTCTTATCTTGAGGGCATCATACTGATAAATACCGGTGGTGCAATGACTCACCAAAACCTACAGGGTAAAAGGCAAGCAAAATACGATTTCAGCGCGGTTTACAGATGTAGACCAGCGCGGGTGGGAAGTTCTTCACCACGCGGATTCTCTGCCAGGTAAAGTAACGTGAAAGCATTTTCTCTGACAGATGGCTATATTGAAACTGCACCATAACACCATTATTGGCTTTCAGCCTTTGCTGCGCTTTTTGCAGTATTTTCATGCTGATACGCGTGGGTATCGACAACAATGGCAGGCAGGAGAAAACGGCGTCGAAATCGCCGTCGAGATGTTCAGCCGAATGTGCCATCACCTGTAGACGCGAATCATTAATTTGATTCAATTTATGGACAAAACCAGATTGGATCTCAAAGGCCTGCAGTTGAGCATCCGCGCGCATGTTGTCGAGAATACGCTTGGTTAATACCCCATCAGCAGAACCCAGTTCTGCGATTTTCAGCGATTTAGTCCAGTCAATCTGACTCAGCATTGCGCGGCATAACCAAGGCGAAGAGGGAACCAATGTGCCCATCGTGCGTGGTGACGAGATAAAGTTCTGCAAGTAGTAAAATTGATTCTGTAGTGAGACCCTGGTGTTTTTGATAGTCAGTCTTGTAGCATTTAACATTTTTTATAACCCCTGGGGAAGTAGACCACTATCACATAAAAAAATTCTTAAGGAATAATTAATTAAGTTTATTAGTTCATTAACAAGGGTTAATCATGCACTTAAAATGAGAATACTCTCCATTCTCTTTGGTTGAATTTATTCTTAACCGGTATTTTTGTAAGAAAATATTGAATGTCTTGGCGGACAGAGAGTGAATCCGAAGCAAAGAAAATAGCCGGCCTCAGGAAACTGAGCCGGCTATTGGCAATAAATCGAATAAGTGCCGGTTCCCCGGCAACTGTGTTTATCGATACAATTCTACGCTGGTACGTTCAAGGCTGGAGTCACCCGGAGAGCTCATCCCTATCACCCGATAGTGGCTTGCGCCTTTGTCAGTCGCCTGAGCATTAAGCTGTTCTTTGATGCTGCCCGGTGCGCCACTCATCTGACTCACAGAGACGACACCCAATGGCTGATAATTACCGCTGTCAGCCTGTGCGCTTGTTATCTGAGTGGCTGCCAGAGCCGAAAAAGACGCGGTCGTAATAATAGCTGCTGCTAAGATCGGTAAGATTTTCATGATTCACACCTTCTGCTGTATTGAATGCTGTTTAATTTCCGTTCTACAACAATGACGTTTGCGGATGTTTTCCGTTGAGTTAATTATCTGCCCGCGAGTGCAAGAAGACGTCATGCGCCGTAAAAATGTTTAATCTTTGTGACGAGAATAAGGAGAGAGTGAAAGTAAAAATTTCAGCATCAGCAAGGTGCAGAGAATTAAGGAGTTTTGATGAATTTCTAAGAGGGATATCACAACCAGGTCGGCAGATTCGCACAAATCGACGCCAGCTAGCAATCACTGTTATGATTCTTTTTATTTACGACAAAAGGGAGTTCGTTTATGGCTGGAACCAGCCTCCTGGCATTGATCGATGATATTGCATCGATTCTTGATGATGTAGCCGCCATGAGCAAAGTGGCGGCCAAGAAAACCGCCAGCGTTTTGGGTGACGACCTGGCCCTTAATGCGCAGCAGGTCAGTGGAGTCAAAGCCGATCGCGAATTACCGATCGTCTGGTCTGTCGCTAAAGGCTCATTGATTAATAAAGCCATTCTAGTGCCGCTGGCACTCTTGATCAGCGCCTTTGCCCCGTGGGCAATCACGCCGCTGCTGATGATTGGCGGTGCCTACTTATGTTACGAAGGCTTCGAGAAAGTCGCGCATAAACTATTACACAGCAAAGAACAAACGCATAAAAAGTCCGATATCTCGCCCGAGGTGAAATCTGCAGCTGACATCGCTCAAGTCGAAAAAGAGAAAATTAAAGGCGCGGTGCGCACCGATTTTATTCTTTCCGCAGAGATTATCGTTATTTCTCTCGGCACCGTGGCCGCCGCACCCTTTATGAGCCAAGTGACCGTCATGGTGCTGATTGCCGTGGTGATGACCCTCGGGGTATACGGATTGGTTGCAGCCATTGTCAAAATTGATGACGCCGGTTTATATCTGAGCAAGTTGAATGGCGAAAGCGGCTTTATGCAGGCGGTACGCAAATTTGGCGGGCTGATCGTCAATGCCGCACCATGGTTGATGAAGACGCTGTCCGTCGTCGGTACTTTTGCGATGTTCCTGGTTGGTGGCAGCATTATCAGCCACGGCCTGCCGTTTATGCATAGTCTGGTCGAAGTGCTTAATCATGGACATCAGGGGTTTGTCAGCACATTGATCACCGGCGCTACCGACCTGGTGGTTGGTCTGATCGTCGGCGCGCTGGTGCTGGCGGTGGTGATGCTCGGCCAAAAAGCCTTCAGTAAAAAATAGTGGCTACGGGGCGCCGCATTGACTTTATGCCGCGCCCTGAAACCTCCTTCAAGATTTATTGGCCACAATCATCGCCAGATCGACGCTAAAAGAGCCATCTGGTTGGATGTCAAAATGCTGAATCACATCATCCGGCATGACTTTTTGCATTTCACGTATTGCCACGACAAAATGTTCCGGTGTACGCATTCTCGCCACCCAACTGTTGAACTCCAGCACCAGACGTCCGCAGCTCAGCGTCTCTATCTGGAACCCTGCCTCGGTGAATAAGCTCAGCCACTGACCCGGCGCATAATTGTGCACGTGCGAAGTATCACGCAGCTTCTCCACCGTTTGCAGATAAATATCCAGCAACGGATGGCCGGGCGAAGCAACATCCATCATGATGATTTTTCCACCCGGCTTCAGCACGCGGCGGGCTTCGCGCAGTGCCTGACCGACATCATGCCAGTGATGCGCCGAATAGCGGCTGATGATCACATCAGCACTGTTGTCAGCAAACGGCAGCGATTCCGCCACACCTTGTTGCACCTCAATATTATTCAGACCCTGGTCTTTTGCAGCCTGCGCCACCACGTCGAGCATCTGCGAAGACAGATCATAGGCAATCACCTTATTCACCACAGACGCCGCAATAAAGCTGGCATGACCGGCACCACAGCCTAAATCGATCACCAGCGCATCAGGATGGGGTTGCAGCAGAATCGCCAACTGCTGTAAATCCTGCCCCTGAGAATGCACAGTGCTGGTCAGATAATCCTGCGCCTGAGAGCCGAACTGCTTATCGACTGCGTGGCTGTGACTGTTTTTGCTCATCATAAATTATCCCTTTCATAATATTATTATGTTTTAGCCGGACAGGGTTGCCCGCAGAACCACTATAGCTACGCCCCTATACGGGTACAATATGAGCAGTTATGCTAGTATAAATACTACCCTTCTTACGTGTGATAAGGCCAATGCATAACAGTGCCCCCCTGAATGGCCCTAAAGCCCTTGGCGCTTTTTTACGCGCCCATCGCGAACGAACGACTCCGCAGGCTGTGGGTCTGCCAACGTCAGCACGTCGCCGTACCAGCGGCTTACGTCGTGAGGAGCTGGCGCAAATCAGCGGCATCAGCACGACCTGGTACACCTGGATCGAGCAGGGCCGAGATATATCAATATCGGCCGCGACACTTGACCAGTTGGCGATGGCGCTGTGCCTGCAAGCCGCTGCCCGGGAATATTTATTCAGCCTTGCCGGAGTGAAAGATCCGCTGGCACGCCCGGCAGACAATGAACCGGATAATGCAGTCAGTGACTGCGTTCATCAACTGGCCTGCCCCGGTTATCTGCTGGACAGCGCCTGGAATGTGCTGGCATGGAATTCGCAGGCAGAACAGCTTTTTGCGGGCTGGCTCGGAGTGGATCCGCAGCCTAATCTGCTACGATTTATGTTTCTGCACCCACTGGCGACACGTTTAGTGATCAACTGGCCACAGCGGGCAAAACGCGTAGTCGCTGAATTTCGTGCTGAAACCGGACACTACGCCCACTCAGATGACATTCGCCAGTGCGTGATGAGATTATGTAATGAAAGTGAAGCGTTTAATCTTTGGTGGACACAACAGGAGGTGCTGGGCCGTGAAGGCGGCGAGCGGCGCTTCAAACATCCCATTCGCGGCGAAATCACCTACCGTCAGCAAACCTTTTCACCGGCAGGCCATGCAGAGTTCAAACTCGTGATGTTGGTTGAACAGGTCTAATTGACAGACAGCTAACGGATGTGTGAGGCTAAATTTGTTATCAAAATGAAGATGTGTTTAACGCAAATGATCAGGAAATTATGATGATAATTCGTCAACTGTATCAGGACAGCCATACCGAAATCCGCGTCGCCACTGAACTGGAAGCCGAACTGCATTTAGATGCTATCCGGGCCTCGGTGCAGGAGATTGGTGCATGGGAAAGCTGGTGTAACGAGCAGTATCAGCTCGAAGACAGCCGCAAATATCTGATCGACTCCGAGCAAAAACGTCATCGCGGCGTCGAATTCAATTTTTGCCTGTTTGATCGTGCCAGCGGCCAGCTCATTGGCTCAGTCGGCGTTAACCGCATCAATCAGGATTATAAGTTCGCCAACATAGGTTACTGGATCCGCACCGGTTTCACCGGTCACTCGCTGGCACCGCTGGCGGTCAAGGTCGCTGCGCGCTTTGCGTTCGACGAGCTGGCCCTGACGCGCCTTGAAATTGTCGCGATGGAAGGCAATCACCGCAGTTGCCGGGTAGCTGAAAAAGCCGGTGCAGTAGCCGAAGGTCTGCACCGCAACCGCCTTTATTATCGTGGGAAACCCAAAAATGCCTGGGTTTACTCACTCATCCCCGGCGATGTATCAGCCTGACGACGGGATCAGTAACCACGACCCTATACAATCTGAATAAGGCCCTGAACATGACTTCTTCTGCGCATATTGTCTCCACCGGGTGGCTGGCAAAAAACCTTAACTCGCCTGGCCTAGTGATCATTGACTGTCGCAAATCAAAACCGGGTATCACTCCACCGTTAGATTTCCACGGCAAATATCTTGAAACGCATATCCCTGGCGCGATTTATGTTGAAGTCGACAGCATTTCAGATTGCAGCACCGGATTGCCGCATATGATGCCAACCGCTGAGGAATTCTCCGCATCAATGGGCCGTCTCGGTATCGCCGACACGCAAACCATCATTCTTTATGATGAAGGCGACTTATTCTCCGCACCGCGCGTCTGGTGGATGCTAACCAGCTTTGGTGCCAAAACTGTTCGCGTGCTGGATGGTGGGCTTAATGCCTGGAAAGTGGAGGGACGTCCGACTGAGAGTGGCGAAATTTCCCGTGTGCCAACCACCTTCAATGCCAAACTGGTCCGCCCGGTGGTGGTAAGTGCCAGTCAGGTACAGGACGCTTTGGGCAACGTGCAAATCATTGATGCGCGTCCACTGGGCCGTTTCAAAGCGGAACAGCCTGAACCGCGTCCGCGCCTGCACGGCGGCCATATTCCCGGCAGCCTCAGCGTACCTTTCACCGAACTGACGGAAAATGGCTACCTGAAGTCACCGCAAGCATTAAAGGCGACTTTTGAGAGACTGGGTGTGGAACTGAATAAGCCAGTGATCACGACCTGTGGCTCCGGCGTAACCGCTGCGGCGCTGGCGTTTGGGTTGGATTCGCTCGGTGTAGAAGACGTGATGTTGTACGACGGTTCGTGGGCTGAATGGGGCAATATAGACGAAGACTACCCGATCGAAACGCACTGAAGAGTGCTTATGCTAATGCATCAAAAATCCGTCACTGCACAGGATTCAGTGTGCAGTGACGGAATAAGTACCTATTGAACAGATTAGCCTTGCAGGTCTTTTTGTAGCGCCTGAGTGAATTTCTCCATTGGGCAAAAACCTTGCTTGTCGATTTCACAACCTTCGATTTGCAGGGTTACGCGCTGTGGCGGATTTTTTAAACTCAGCGCCGTGTTATTGCGGATCTGTTTCGCCGTCGGATAAACGTATTCAATTTTCATCAGGTCTTGGTTGGCTTTGGCATCATGCCAGCGCTGAAATACCACGGCACCGCTGATCGGTGTGCGTTCGTACTGACCCGGCAAGGTGTAATCTTTGGTTTTCAGTGCTGCCAGCAGAGAGGCAATGTTAGAGTCATGTCCGACCATAAGGGCCAGCCTGGCCTGTTGTGCTGACTGTTGATCTGCCGATTTCGCATCACTCTTCTTCAGCGCACCGGAAATAAACGTCAACAGAGGTTTCGCCGCATTGGCTGCGATCGCTGGCGAGCCGAACAACGTTTCATGGTAGAGGTTTTTAATGGTTTCCAGTTTTGTCCACTGCTCTGGCGTGGTGATCTGTCCCCAGGCGACATCTTTCATCGGGAAGCCTTCGTAATACTGCAACATAAAGGCATCAGTGGCGCCAGTGGCCATACGTAAAGGTCCGGTAATGCCTGGTTCTTTGCCCTGAGTGAGGACAACACTCGATGATTGGGAGGCCAAATCACACTGTTTGTCCTGCTTACACAGTTTGGAGTTCTGATAATCCATCACTTTTTGCAGCAACAAATAATTCGGTTTCAACCGTTGATTGAGGCCATCAATTCCCCCCTCACCCGCATGCTGACTAATCGAGTTAAGCGCATCTGTTTTGAATTTTTCGTTCACGTCTGCAGTAATAATCGGGTTGAACACCGGGTCCATTTTGCCAATGTCAACGCGGTTCACCACCGCCACATCGCAGCCGGGGAATGCACCAGTCACGAAATGCTTCGCGGTATCAATCGTGCGCGGCAGACTGTTTGCGTAGGCAAAGACCTGGCCGCCAGTCGGACATTGTGTCGCAGGCAGCACCCGGGTTTTCGCCAGCCATGCGCGGAAATACTGGCCCATATGCTCTTCAACTTTTCCGCCTTTAGGGGTCAGTAACCCACCTTCTGTTTGCCATTTTGGCCAGGCATGAGTGGTCGACTCGGCCAGGACATCACCGTAGTTCACCAGCGGTGCACGGATCCCGTGACGGCTCATGATCAGAACCTGTTGCAGCTCAAGGGACGTGTTGGCGGCAAAAGAAGGGGCTGACATCGGCAGCAGGCAGGCTAACGCTGTCAGTGTAAAAGCGCGGTGTACAGTTTTCACGTGGTGATCCTCTTAGTTTTCCCTGGAATAGAAATACACCGTTGCCCAATCTGTTCACCAGACTGATTCCAAGGGTGAATTTCCAGCATAGGGGAATATATGCTAACAGGGAGGGATCAAGGTCACATCAACACGCCAGTAATGACACTTTTATGACAGCCGGGTCAGAATTGATAACGTAGCCAGCCAAAAAATACATTCCCGTTATTGTAAGTCCCGGGGATATAGGTCGCCTGAAAACTCAGCTTGTTATAACTTATAGAGACCAACGGCAGCACAATCGGTATGGGTATATAAGCGTAATCGTCGCGTGCAGTGATGGCGGCGGTGTATCCCAGCCCCAATCGGAAATTCTTATCCTCGGCCGGTTGCCATATTTTTTCATAGCCATAGCCACCGATAGGCTCCCATTTATTATGGGAGTCTTTGAAGGCCATTAAATAGATGCCATGCCAGTCACCATTTGAATCATAACGGGAAATGCCATAACCGCCGCCCCAAGGGCGCTCGTTATAGCTGTCCGTTTTCTCTTTGTCATAGGTCAGACGGTTATGCCAGGTGATCGCGGGCAGATAAATATCTTTAGCGGGTGAGTCATTCCAGGTGATGGAAACATCATTTTTCCACGAGTCCCACCATCCCATGAAACCCGGCCTTGCTGGTGTAGACGAAGAGGTACTGTCAGGACTGGCGAAAGCAGGCACTACAAAAAAACCAGATAATATAACTACCCAGCAAATCATTTTTTTTAAAATAACCATTTAAATTAAAGCTCCCTAGTTAGGAGCCATAATAGCAATTTTTATTACATGAGTTTTAAACCGCACAGGGCAAATTTGTAAGGAAATATTCAAATTCTTATTCTTTAGAAACCCTCAGTTTAAATACTGGAGAAGCTATAATGTTTAATATGCCAGGAATCTCAATCACATAGCCTTAAAATATAAATCCACTTTAAACGAATGATAAAAATATAGAGGATTTATCAAAAAAAACCGGAACAAAAATCGCTCCGGTTTTTCACACTCCGTCAGGCATTAGCCAAGCTGTTTGCGCGCATTGCGGAACATGCGCATCCACGGGCTGTCTTCACCCCACTCTTCCGGGTGCCATGAGTTACTGACGGTACGGAATACACGCTCAGGGTGAGGCATCATAACGGTGACGCGGCCTGACAGGTTAGTGACGGCGGTGATACCGTTAGGTGAACCGTTAGGGTTAGCCGGATAGGCTTCCGTCACTCGACCGTTGTTATCTACAAAACGCAGTGCGATCAAATCGGCATGTTCAAGCTGAGAGAGATGCACAGCATCGCGCACTTCAACATGGCCTTCGCCGTGAGATACCGCAATTGGCATCCGCGAACCGACCATTCCCTGCATCAGCAGCGACGGACTGGCGGTGACTTCTACCAGGCTGAAGCGTGCTTCAAAACGGTCAGACAGATTACGCACAAAGCGCGGCCAGTGTTCTGCACCCGGAATAAGCTCTTTCAGGTTGGACATCATCTGGCAACCATTGCACACGCCGAGCGCCAAAGTTTGCGGACGATGGAAAAAGTCTTCGAACTCATCGCGAACGCGGTCATTGAACAGCACTGACTTCGCCCAGCCTTCGCCTGCTCCCAGTACGTCGCCATATGAGAAGCCGCCGCACGCTACCAGCGTGTGGAACGCCTGCAAATCGCGGTGTCCGGCCAGCAAGTCACTCATGTGGACGTCGACTGCATCAAAACCTGCACGGTGGAAAGCAGCAGCCATTTCAATATGAGAATTAACGCCCTGCTCACGCAGCACGGCCACTTTCGGGCGAGCACCTTTGGCAATGTAAGGTGCTGCAACGTCTTCATCAGGGGCAAAGCTCAGTTTAACGTTCAGACCCGGATCGCGATCGTGGGTTTTGGCTTCATGCTCCTGGTCAGCACACTCCGGGTTGTCGCGCAGACGCTGCATCTGCCAGGTGGTTTCGGCCCACCAGGTACGCAAGGTTGTGCGGCTTTCGCTGTACACCGGTTGGCCATCCTGGGTAATGATAAAGCGATCGCCCGCCTCAACACTGCCCAGATAGTGGCTGCATTCACCCAGACCGAATTTTGCCAGCGTCTGCTCGACGCCAGCGCGATCTTCAGCCCGCACCTGAACAACGGCGCCCAGCTCTTCATTAAATAGCGCGGCCAGCCTGTCTTTCCCTAATGCAGCAATATCCACCGTCAGACCACAGTGACCGGCAAATGCCATCTCGGCCAGCGTCACTAACAGGCCGCCATCAGAGCGGTCGTGATAAGCCAATAGTTTACGATCGGCAACCAGCGCCTGCATGGCGTTAAAGAAGCCGCCCAGCTGTTCTGCACTGCGGACATCAGCCGGTGTGTCACCAAGTTGGCGATAGACCTGCGCCAGCGCCGTAGCGCCTAAAGCGTTATGGCCGCAGCCGAGATCCACCAGCAGTAACGCGGTGTCACCCTTGTCGGTACGCAATTGCGGCGTCACCGTGCTCCGCACGTCTTCGACACGGGCAAAAGCGGTGATCACCAAAGACAGCGGCGAGGTCATTTCACGCTCTTCGTTACCTTCCTGCCAGCGCGTTTTCATCGACATAGAGTCTTTGCCGACCGGAATGGTAATACCCAGCGCAGGACAGAGTTCTTCACCGACGGCTTTCACCGCAGCGTAAAGACCCGCATCTTCACCCGGATGACCGGCAGCAGACATCCAGTTGGCGGAAAGCTTCACACGCTTCAGATTGCCGATTTCGACGGCAGCCAGGTTAGTCAGTGCTTCGCCCACGGCCATACGGCCCGAGGCGGCAAAGTCCAGCAAGGCGATGGGAGCACGTTCGCCCAGTGACATGGCTTCACCATGGTAGCTGTCGAGGCTGGCGGTAGTGACCGCACAGTCGGCTACCGGGATTTGCCACGGACCGACCATCTGGTCACGCGCGACCATACCGGTCACGGTGCGGTCACCGATGGTGATCAGGAAGGTTTTTTCCGCCACAGCAGGCAAATGCATAACGCGTTTTACCGCTTCGGTAAGCTGAATATTTTCTGCATCCAGGCTGTCACCTAACGCTTTCAGCGTTGTCACATCGCGGGTCATCTTCGGCGTTTTACCCAGCAGCACATCCAGCGGCATGTCGATCGGCTGGTTGTTGAAGTGACTATCTTCGAGAGAAAGGTGCATCTCCTCAGTGGCTTCACCGATCACCGCGTAAGGTGTGCGCTCACGTTTACAGATCGCGTCAAACTCAGCCAACTGCGCCGGAGAAACCGCCAGCACGTAGCGCTCCTGAGATTCGTTACACCACACTTCCAGCGGGCTCATGCCCGGCTCGTCGTTCAGAATGTCTCGCAGCTGGAAACGGCCACCACGGTTGCCGTCGCTGACCAGCTCAGGCATAGCATTGGACAAACCGCCAGCCCCCACGTCATGAATAAACAAAATCGGATTGGCTTCACCCTGTTCCCAGCAACGGTCGATCACTTCCTGACAGCGACGTTCCATTTCAGGGTTATCGCGCTGTACCGACGCGAAATCCAGATCGGCATCAGACTGGCCAGAGGCCATAGAGGAAGCTGCACCGCCGCCCAGACCGATGTTCATCGCCGGGCCGCCAAGCACAATCAGTTTCGCGCCAACGGTGATCTCGCCTTTCTGCACGTGATCGGCGCGGATGTTGCCGATACCGCCAGCCAGCATGATGGGTTTGTGATAACCGCGCAGCTCAGGGCCATTGTGGCTGTTGACATTTTCTTCGTAAGTACGGAAATATCCCAGCAGCGCAGGACGTCCAAATTCGTTGTTGAACGCAGCGCCACCCAGCGGACCGTCAGTCATGATTTCAAGCGCGGTCACGATGCGGTCTGGCTTACCGAAGTTCTCTTCCCACGGTTGTTCAAAACCAGGAATACGCAGGTTAGATACGGAAAAACCGACCAGACCGGCTTTCGGTTTAGCACCACGGCCGGTAGCACCTTCGTCACGGATTTCACCGCCTGAACCGGTTGCAGCACCCGGCCACGGAGAGATGGCGGTCGGATGGTTATGGGTTTCGACTTTCATCAGGATATGCGCCTGCTCCTGATGGAAGTTATACAGGCCGTCCGCATTGGCATAAAAGCGCCCTACTTGTGAACCTTCCATCACGGCAGCGTTGTCTTTATAGGCCGAAAGCACGTGATCCGGCGTCTGCTCAAAGGTGTTTTTGATCATCTTGAACAGCGACTTTGGCTGTTCCTGACCATCGATGATCCAGTCTGCATTAAAAATCTTATGGCGACAGTGTTCGGAGTTGGCCTGCGCGAACATATAAAGCTCAATATCGGTTGGGTTGCGCCCCAGCGACGTAAAAGCGTCCATCAGATAATCGATTTCATCCTGCGCCAGTGCCAGGCCCAGTTTACTGTTGGCGGCTTCCAGCGCGCCGCGGCCTTCGCCGTGGATATCAACCGACTGAACCGGTGCGGGTTGATGGTGGGCAAACAGAGCCTGTGCATCTTCCATCTGCCCGAACAGGGTTTCCATCATTCGGTCATGCAGCAGCACACCTAAGTGCGCCCACTGCTCGTCAGTCAGCGTTGCAGCCTGGATGTAAAACGCCAGACCACGCTCAAGACGTAACACCTGAGAGAGGCCGCAGTTATGCGCAATATCCGTCGCTTTGGAAGACCAAGGGGAGATCGTGCCCGGACGCGGAGTAACCAGTAATAAGCGACCTGCAGGAGCGTGTTCAGCGAGAGAAGGACCGTATTTAAGAAGTCGTTGTAATTTGGTTTTTTCATCCGGGCTCAGCGGAACGCTGACGTCGGCAAAGTGTACATATTCTGCGTAAATATCACTGACCGGAAGATGGGCTTCCTGACAGCGGGACAACAACTTGTTAATGCGAAAAGCCGACAAAGCGGGCGAACCACGCAGTATTTCCATAATCACAGATCTCTCGTCTTCGAAGCCACTGATAGCAGTGCTTCATTGGGCGCAACAGGGGGGAAACGCGGACTATTATAAAGAAACCCTGAGCCCGACGAAACCGTTTGCGCATTGAATATTCATATTAACCAAAAGCCATGCTATTAGAGTGGTTATTATGAATAAAGTTGCAGCCTGTCGTTTTGTTGAGCAAAATGCGTCGGCACTGGGAATATAACCATAGTAATGACAGCGTTTAAACTCGCAAAAATAATAGTGCCGCAGAGAGATAACTATTTGACGCGCATAAAATTAAATTATTTTCTGGTCGGTCTTGCCGCTCTGCTGCTGGCGTTGGCTTTGTGGCCAACAATTCCATGGCATCGGGGTGATGGGGACCAACTGGAACAGATAAAATCTCGTGGAGAATTACGGGTAAATACACTTAATTCTCCACTGACTTTTTTCAACAGCCCCGACGGCAGTGCCGGATTTGACTACGAATTGGCAAAGCGTTTTGCGGACTACCTTGGCGTGACGCTGGTAATGTCGCCACATAACAACGTCAAGGCGATGTTTAACGGCCTGGACAGTAATCAAGCTGACATGCTGGCGTCGGGTCTTAGCTACAACGCAGAGCGCCTGAAAAACTATCGTACCGGGCCAGAATACTATTCGGTGTCACAACAGTTGTTGTATCGCCAGGGTTCAGTGCGTCCAAAAACGCTGGCTGACGTTAAAGGAGAGCTACTGGTCTCTTCAGGCACCGCGCACGTCGGTGCACTACAGGCTGCGAGTAAAAAATTCCCTGATTTACACTGGAACGAAACCGACAAGCTCTCACCGCGTGATCTATTGCAGCAAGTTGCTGAGGGCAAACTGGATTACACATTGGGCGATTCGGTTACCGTAGCACTGATGCAGCGGGTTTATCCGCGGTTAGCGGTGGCATTTAACGTCACAGCCGATGAACCGGTTACCTGGTACTTCAGTAAAAAATCCGATGATGACAGCCTGTATGCTGCCATGCTGGACTTCTTTAGCCAAATTTCCGAAGACGGCACGCTGGAAAAGCTGGAGGAGAAGTACCTCGGGCACGTCGGCGAATTCGATTACGTGGATACGCGCACTTTCCTTAAAGCGATAGACACCACCCTGCCGGGGCTGCAACCGCTGTTTGCGAAATATGCCGGTGATATCGACTGGCGTTTGCTGGCAGCAATATCCTATCAAGAGTCACACTGGGATCCGCTGGCGACATCCTCTACTGGTGTGCGCGGTTTGATGATGCTGACGCGCGCAACCGCTTCAGGTTTGGATGTCGATGACCGTACGGATGCAGAGCAAAGTATTCAGGGCGGTGCCCTCTACCTGTCCAGGCTGATGGATAAAATGCCGCCCACGATCCCGAAGGATGAGCGAATCTGGTTTGCGCTGGCGGCTTACAATATGGGTTATGGTCACATGCTTGATGCCCGCAAACTCACAACCGAGCAGAAAGGTGATCCTGACAGTTGGCTGGATGTGAAACAGCGTTTGCCCATGCTCAACCAGAAGCGTTATTTCAGCCGGACTAATTACGGTTATGCCCGCGGGACACAGGCTTACAAATATGTCGAGAATATCCGGCGTTATCAGTTAAGTCTGGTCGGCTATCTGATGGAAAAAGAGAAAAAACAGGCACAGGAAGCCGCGACGCTGGCTGAGTTAGGATCAGGGTATCCTGCTGTGGATGCGGTGCAGGCACTGGCCCCTGCACCCTAAAATCAGGCGTCGTCGGCTGGCCCATCCGCTTCGCGCTGCGCCAGTTTAACGGCTTTTTGCTGGCTGCGGCGCTGACGAAAAAAAGCGCTCAGCATAGCTGAGCAATCGTCCGCCAGAATGCCTGCCGTGATCTGTACCTGATGATTCATTCCCGGGTGACCTAAAATGTCCAGCAGCGAGCCTGCCGCGCCGGTTTTATGATCCGCCGCGCCATAAACAACCCGGCGAATACGGCCGTGGATCATCGCACCCGCGCACATCACGCAGGGTTCCAACGTGACGTATAAGGTGGTATCCAGCAGACGATAATTCTGTATTGTTTGGCCGCCCTGTCGCAGTGCCATGATTTCAGCGTGGGCGGTGGGATCATGATGGCCGATGAGCCGGTTCCAGCCTTCACCAATCACTTGATTGTCCAGTACCAACACCGCACCCACCGGCACTTCACCTTCTTCCTGTGCCTTAAGGGCCAGATTCAATGCGCGTCGCATCCAATCCTCATCACTGTATTGCTCTGCCACTTTCACCTCATCGCGGTTTCTTCGGCGGCCATTATACCGTTGTCATCATGCGTAACCCAACCACTGACGGAGCAAGTGAAAGAATTAATGCGTTGAAGTGCCTGGAAAGAAATTCATTCGAGCTGCTGCAGTTCACCCTGCTTACTGACGCGAAAGCGGTGCTCACAGAAAAACAACAACGGGTTATCCTGTTTACTGTCGCTGTAGCCGCTGTAGAGTTTTAAGGGCGAGCCGATACGCTGCTCAAGCTGCACCACTTTCTCTTCGCCCAGGCAGCGCAGCGGCAGTACCCAACCACCCCGACCTCTTGCGATACGGCTTCCCACCAGGCGAACTCGCGGTAAGAAAGGCGAGGTGTTGTACACCTGCTTTACCAGATTTTCCGGCGAACCCGTTATCAGCCACACTTCAGCATCGTGGTTTTCGATATAGTCACGTAAACGCATTTGCACCACGGGAAAAACCACAACTTTTTGGCGGAACCAGTTCACAAAACGCAGTTCGAGATCTTTAAGTTTGGCCTCGCTGTGACCAAAGGTGATCGACCACAGCAACAAACTCATCGGCCAGCGTGTCGCACGCCCCTGTATTAGCATACCAAGCCCCACGACCGGCAAAACCGGCATCACTAGCAGCAGGTTTTGCGGCATCCGCCACAGCAGAAACCGCATAAAACTGCCGAACATATCCTGCTGGTGAAGCGTGCCATCCAGGTCAAAAAAAACTACTCGTCGATCCGCCGTCGCGCTCAATGCGTCACTCCTCGGGATCGTTGAACCCCATTATCCAGGTGAAAATAAAACCGGCTATTACGGTAATCAATATCCCCGCCAGGTACAACATCACTTTTCCGGAGACAATTGTCAGTGCCAGCGGTAAACCCGAAATCCCAAAGGTGATCACCGTGGCGACTTTCCAATAACAAATTAGCGCACCACCGACCGCCCCGCCCAGGCATGCACCGATAAATGGCCGGCCGAGCGGGAGTGTCACACCGAAAATCAGTGGCTCGCCGATACCGAGAATACCCACCGGTAGCGCACCTTTGATCACTTTTTTCAACTGCGGATTACACGTTTTAAAGTAGACAGCGATCGCGGCGCCCACCTGCCCGACGCCTGCCATCGCTAAAATAGGCAGTAACGGATTGGAACCGTGTGCCTGAATCAGTTCGACGTGAATAGGCACTAACCCCTGATGTAACCCAGACAATACCAGCGGCAGGAACAATCCGGCCAGAACAGCGCCCACCGCCAGGCCGCCTTTATCTATCGCCATATTCACGCCATGAGCGATAGCATCCGAGATAATGCCACCCAGCGGCTGAAGGATCACAATCGCCAGCGTAGCGGTGATGAGCGTCGTGATCAGCGGGTTGAGGATCAGCTCAACGGATTCAGGCAGCCACTGACGCAGGCGTTTTTCCAGCCAGCACATCAGCGCTACAACGAATAGCACCGCGATAACCCCACCGCGGCCCGGCTGCAGGGTTTCCCCAAATAAGGTGATTTGAGCCAGCGCCGGGCTGGAGAGAATACCGGCCATGACGCCGCCCATCGCCTGCGAGCCGCCGAAGACACGCGCCGCATTCACCCCGACCAAAATATTCATAATAGCGAACACGGCACCGCCGAATATTGCCAGCAGACCCAGAATATTAGGGTAGTCGAGCGCCAGAGACCCTGCGATATCAGGCCGCTTGAGCAAATTAATGATGCCCATGATCAGGCCAGAGGCGATAAATGCAGGGATCAGCGGAATAAAGATATTAGCGAGCTGACGCAGTGCCCCGCTCATTGGCGCAGAGTATTTCGCTTTAGCCTGAGCTTTATTATGGGAAATAGCATCGGTCGGCGCGCTATTTTCTCCGCCAATCATCAACTCACGCATGGCATCAACGACTTTGGCTGCGGCGCCGGGGCCGACAATAAACTGATGCTGTTCACCCTGCTTGATGTAACCCTTGATACCCGTCAGGGTTTTGATATCAGATAGATCGAGTCGCTGCTCATCGTGCACTTCAACCCGCACGCGGGTCATACAGTTTTCCAGCTTGCTGATGTTACCTTCGCCTCCCACCCGCTGCAGAATTTGCGTTGCCAGCAGCTCGGTTTTATTGATTGCCGTCGCCATGCTATTCCCCTTTATCAATAATGCATCAGCCAGCCAGAGCGGCACGCAGGAAGCCGTTATCGATCCTCAAACGCTCGATAGCCTCTTCAGCACTGATCTGGCTGAGCAGCATCAGGATGGCCGGTTTTACTTCAAATTCGGTTTGTGCCAGTGCGACTTCTGCGTCGGCGCGTGCTGCACCGGTGGCTTCTACCACAATGCGACAGGCACGATCCACCAGCTTGACGTTGGTGGCTTTCACATCAACCATCAGGTTCTGATACACCTTGCCGGTTTTCACCATCGCACCGGTAGAGATCATATTCAGCACCAGTTTCTGCGCAGTGCCTGATTTCATTCGGGTGGAACCGGTCAACGCTTCCGGGCCAACCACCGGGGAGATTGCCACTTTCGCTTCATGTGCAATAGGCGAGTCCGGGTTGCAGGAGATAGCTACCGTGGCGCAGCCGAGCTGGCTGGCATAACGCAATGCACCGATAACATAAGGCGTGCGGCCGGATGCCGCGAGACCCACCACGGTATCAGTAGCGGTAAGCTTAATATTTTGCAGGTCAGCGACACCCAGCGCCTCACTGTCTTCGGCCCCTTCCACGGCTTTGAGCAAAGCCCCTGGCCCACCGGCAATCAGGCCGATCACCATTCCGTGTGGTACACCAAATGTTGGCGGACATTCCGAGGCATCCAGTACACCAAGGCGTCCGCTGGTGCCAGCGCCCAGATAAATCAGGCGGCCTCCGACCTTGAAAGAGGCAGCGGCCATATCGACGGCCTGCGCCACCTGCGGCAAAACGGCGCGAATGGCTTCCGGGACTTTACTGTCTTCGCGGTTGAATGCCGCTACCATGTCCAGCGTCGACATCTCGTCGAGGCCTATCGTTGCCGGGTTACGGCTTTCGGAAACCAAAGATCCTAAGTTCATAATATTACCTCTTGAATTTTTAATTCATAAATATAAATCGATATTTGAATATTTTATTCTTAAAGGCGAGAAATATTTGCTACTTTAGATAACATAATTGTTAATTCGTGATGTGCGTGGGTACCGAAACGAGGAACTTTCAAAATGAGCAGCATGATCCGCATCCGCCAGATCTACCCGACACTGGCGCAAAATGACCGCAGGTTGGCGGATTTTCTGCTGAAACATCCTGAGCAGGCACGCCATCTGAGCTCACAAAAACTGGCAGAACTGGCCGGAGTCAGCCAGTCTGGCGTGGTGAAGTTTGCACAAAAGCTCGGTTATAAGGGTTTTCCTGCCCTGAAATTAGCAATGAGTGAAGCGCTGGCGTTACCGCAAAATAAGTCGGCGATAACGGTGCATAACCAGATCATAAGCACCGACAGTTTACTGGTGGTTGGGGAGAAGTTACTGGCAGAGAAGCAGGCTGCTCTGCGCGCCACGCTGGACATCAACAGCGAGCAGCGGCTGCAACAGGCACTGATGATGCTGGCCGGAGCGCGTAAAATTATCCTGACTGGCATCGGCGCATCGGGCCTGGTGGCCAAAGATCTGGCGTATAAGCTGCTGAAAATTGGACTGACCGCCATTGCAGAGTCGGACACGCATGTGTTGCTGGCGACGGTTCAGGCGCTGTCAGAAGACGATTTACTGCTGGCGATCTCCTTCAGCGGTGAACGGCGGGAGATTAATCTGGCGGCGGATGTAGCACGTCAAAGCGGCGCCAGAGTACTGGCACTAACCGGGTTTTCACCCAACTCGCTACAGCAACAGGCCGACCATTGTCTTTATACAGTTGCGGAGTTACCCGCAACGCGCGGTGCGGCTGTTTCAGCCACCACCGCGCAATATTCACTGACCGACCTGCTGTTCATGGCGCTGATTCAGCAGGACACTACGCATGCGCCGGAAAGGATCAAACATAGCGAAGAGTTGGTAAAAAAACTGGTTTGATCAGGATCATTTCAGGCGAGGGTAAATAGCACACAAAGGCGCGTTGGTGGTCAATTCTGCTATACTGCGCGCCCGGATTATTGCTGACACGAGAGAGATTATGGCCCTGCTTATCACACACAAATGCATCAATTGCGACATGTGCGAGCCGGAATGCCCAAATCAGGCCATCTCAATGGCCGCGGAAATTTACCAGATTGACAGCGACCGCTGCACCGAGTGCATCGGCCATTATGATAAGCCGACCTGCCAGAGCGTCTGCCCGATCGATAACACCATTATTATTGATCCCCAGTACAGCGAAACCAACGAACAGTTGTGGGATAAATTTGTGGTACTGCATCACGCCGTTTGATTGAACTACGTGATGCAGTACAACGTAATACCCAAAATAATTCGAGCTGCAGAAAGGCGGCAATTGAAGGAATCCCGGTGAGCTTACTCAAGTAAGTAATTCGGGTGACTAAAAGCAGCTAACGCATCTGTAGCTTGAAGTATGCAGGGTATCAGCTTTCGATAATAACCGTAGCGCAGGCATAGCGCCGTTCGTCGGCCAGCGTAACGTGTACCGCTTTAACGCCTAACTCTTCAGCCATCTGCGCAGCACGGTCGTGAAATATCAATCCGGGCTTTCCCAACGGATCGTTTATCACTTCAAACTGTTCAAACGCCAGACCGTTACGAATACCCGTTCCCAGTGCTTTCGCCGCCGCTTCTTTCACGGCAAAACGCTTTGCCAGAAATCGCACCGGCTGCTGGTGATTCTGATAGAGCAACCACTCATTGGCACAAAGAATACGCTTAGCCAACCGGTCGCCGCTGCGTTCAACCACGGCTTCAATACGGGTGATTTCTACAATGTCAGTGCCAAGTCCGAGGATCGCCATTACCGGCGAGCTTCACGCATCAGCGCTTTCATTTCACGCACAGCGCCCGACAGACCATCAATTACGGCTTGCCCGATGATAGCGTGGCCGATATTCAATTCATGCATTTCTGGTAAGGCGGCGATCGGCTGCACATTGTGGTAAGTCAGGCCATGGCCGGCATTCACTTTCAAACCTTTACCCGCAGCATAGGCCGCAGCCTGTTTAATGCGTTCGAGTTCAGCCCGGCGCTCTAGATCGTTTTTCGCATCGGCATAAGCGCCGGTATGGATCTCAATGTAAGGCGCGCCAACGGCTACGGCGGCGTCAATCTGGCGCATGTCTGCATCGATAAACAGCGATACCAAAATACCGGCCTCGGTTAAACGGGATACCGCCACGGTCATTTTGTCTATTTGTCCGGCAACATCCAGACCACCTTCAGTGGTCACCTCTTGGCGTTTCTCAGGCACCAGACAGCAAAAATGCGGTTCGATTTCGCAGGCGATACCCACCATTTCGTCGGTAACCGCCATTTCAAGATTCATGCGGGTTTGGATGGTCTGACGCAGCAAACGTACGTCGCGGTCGGTGATATGGCGACGATCTTCACGCAGGTGGACGGTAATACCATCAGCACCAGCCTGTTCAGCAATAAACGCTGCCTGAACCGGATCAGGGTAAGCCGTACCGCGCGCATTGCGCAGTGTTGCGATGTGATCGATGTTAACGCCCAGCAGCAATTCAGCCATAACAGCTCCAGATTTTAGAATGGATTGATTTAAGAATGGATCAAAAAAAGCGATTTCCGCAGTTTACACCTTACAGCGCTGTCGCGTGTAGCCCGGCAGCTAAATTAGCTGGCAGAACTGTCAGAAGGCGTGTCAGGCTTTTTGACGAAAAACTGGCGGAAGAGTTCACGGCTTTTAAGGGGCTTGCCGCCAAGATAAGGTTTTAGCGCCATGCGGGTGAAACGTTTGGCTGCACGCAGAGTGAGCGCATCGGGGAATTCGCGGCTGGCCAGCGCTTTAAGGTCACGCCCGGTGAAGCTGGTATTGTCGATAACCAGGCTAGCGATAAACCCTTTTTCTTCACGATAGCGGTACGTCATGGTATCACTCACTTCTTCTCCGCTTCCCGCACAGTGCAAGAAATCTACCCCATAACCGAGATGGCTGAGCAAAGCCAGTTCGAACTGACGCAGGGGCTGCTCGGGTGAACCGCTGGCGCCCGCCAGATTTTGCAAACAGTTGAGGTAATCGAAAAACAGCAAAGAGTAGTTCGTCTCTTGCTCAAGCACGCGAGAAACCAGTTCGTTGACATAAAGACCGCTGTAGAGCATCGAACCAGAAAGGGGGAGAGCCAGGGAAACCGGTTCGGCATTGCGCAGGGTTTTCACTTCACCCCGTCCACTCCAGCGTACTAATAAAGGCGTAAAAGGCTGCAAGCAGCCTTTTAAATTTGAGCGGCGACCACGCGCCCCTTTTGCAAGAATGCGTACCCGCCCTTGCCCTTCAGTGAATAAATCCAGCATTAAGCTGGTTTCACTGTAAGGTCGCCCATGCAAAACAAATGCGCGTTGCCAGCCTTCCATAGGCGAGGACCTTATACTTATAAGTCGTCGGTATAACCCAAGCTGCGCAATGCACGTTCGTCATCTGCCCAACCGGATTTAACCTTGACCCACAGCTCAAGATGGACTTTCGCTTCGAACATATTTTCCATGTCCTGACGTGCTTCGATACCAATGGTTTTAATCTTCGAACCTTTGTTACCGATAACCATTTTCTTCTGGCCTTCGCGTTCAACCAGGATCAGGCCATTGATGTCGTAGCCGCCGCGCGCATTGGTCACGAAACGTTCGATTTCCACGGTAACCGAGTACGGCAATTCTTCACCTAAGAAACGCATCAGTTTTTCACGGATGATTTCAGAAGCCATAAAGCGCTGTGAACGGTCAGTGATGTAATCTTCAGGAAAGTGGTGAACGGCTTCCGGCAAGCGCTTACGGACAATGCTGGCGAGGGTATCAATGTTGATACCTTTCTCAGCAGACATTGGCACGATGTCGATGAAGTTCATCTGTTCGCTGAGGAACTTCAGGTGTGGCAACAGCTTCGATTTGTCAGTGACATTATCGATTTTGTTGATAGCCAGCAGGACCGGGGCTTTACTATCGCGCAATTTATTGACGACCATTTCGTCATCTGGCGTCCAGTGAGTGCCTTCAACCACGAAAATCACCAGCTCAACATCGCCGATGGAGCTGCTGGCAGCACGGTTCATCAGGCGGTTAATTGCCCTTTTTTCTTCAATATGCAACCCAGGGGTGTCAACGTAGATAGCCTGATAAGGGCCTTCGGTATGGATACCCATAATACGGTGACGGGTTGTTTGTGGTTTGCGCGAAGTAATGGAGATCTTTTGCCCCAGTAATTCGTTCAGCAAGGTAGATTTACCGACGTTCGGGCGGCCTACGATGGCTACAAAACCACAATAATTCTTTTCTTCGCTCATTCAAGCTCCAGCTGTATCAACGCTTGTTCCGCTGCTGCCTGCTCGGCTTTTCTGCGGCTTGAACCGGTTCCTACAACCGGTTGGTTCAAGCCACTAACCTGGCAGTGGATAGTAAACTCCTGATCGTGTGCTTCACCGCGAACCTGCACAACCAGATAAGAAGGCAACGGCAGATGACGGCCCTGTAAAAACTCCTGCAAGCGGGTTTTGGGGTCTTTCTGCTTATCACCGGGACTGATTTCGTCAAGGCGACTGCGGTACCATTCGAGAATCAATCTTTCGACGTTTTGGATATCACTGTCCATGAAGATACCCCCAATGAGCGCCTCCACAGTGTCAGCAAGAATAGACTCGCGGCGGAAACCACCACTTTTCAATTCTCCCGGCCCTAAACGTAAACATTCGCCGAGGTCAAACTCACGCGCCATTTCCGCCAAGGTATTGCCACGCACCAGCGTCGCACGCATACGGCTCATATCGCCCTCATCAACGCGTGGAAAGCGTTGGTAGAGCGCATTGGCGATAACATAACTAAGGATGGAGTCACCCAGGAATTCTAACCGCTCATTATGTTTGCTACTGGCGCTGCGGTGAGTCAGTGCCTGCAATAAGAGCTCCTGCAGTTGAAAAGTGTAGCCCAGCTTGCGCTGAAGCCTATTTATTACGATGGGATTCATGAGTTACCAATAGATCAAAAATGCGTCAAAAACTTCAGCATACGGAACAGGCCTGCTTCGCCTAAAGCAAATCCAAAGCTGTTTCGTTTGCAGTGGCTCCCGCTATTCTTCATTCTTTTAAATAAAAGAGTAGAAACGGGTGGGAGCCAACTTTTATCGCTCGAAAGGGTATTCTACAACGTGTGGAAATATAATGCTGCGGAAATAGCCGGCATTAAATTAATGAAGTCCACCGATACGGCTCAGGCGTACGCCCGTTGGCCACTCACCTTCCTGCTTTTTAAAACTCATCCAAATACCGGATGCGCGGCCGACCAGATTTTTCTCAGGTACAAAGCCCCAGTAACGGCTGTCAGCGCTGTTATCACGGTTGTCGCCCATCATGAAGTAATGGCCGGCCGGAACAACCCAGGTACCCATAGGCTGGCCCGGTTGCTGATAGTAAGCACCAAGCTGATCGCGCGCGCCGGGAACAGTCAGAATACGGTGCGTCACATTGCCCAGCGTTTCCTGGCGTTCGAGCAGTCGAATTCCATCTTGCGGCACGCTGCCCGACGGGGGTATTTCAAAAAAGCCGTTGCTGGCTTCGCTGCCAGAAGACTGGCCAAAGGTTTGCACGAAATCACTTGCATGACCTGCATCATAGGTCACGGCCAGCGCAGTACTACAATTTTGTCCGCTATTACAGGCTGATTGAACGGTGACTTCCTTGCTGAAAGGATTGTAAGTCACGCGGTCACCTGGCATGCCAACTAAGCGTTTGATGTAGTCCAGACTTGGATTCAGCGGATATTTAAACACCACCACATCGCCACGTTTAGGCTCACCCGTTGGGATAAGTTTGGTTTGTGTGATCGGATCTTTCAGGCCGTAAGCATATTTCTCAACGACAATGAAATCGCCAATCAGCAGGGTCGGCATCATCGAACCAGATGGAATTTGGAAAGGTTCGTAAATAAATGAACGAACGACGAACACCACCAGTAATACCGGGAAAACAGAAGCACAGGTTTCAATCCAGCCAGGCTGTTTAGCCGCTTTATTCAATGTATTCTCATCAACCGCACCCGCAGTTTCAACTTTCAGTCTGGCAATTTTCTCCCGACGAGCGGGAGCAAGCTTGAAACGATCCAAGCACCAGATCATCCCGGAAACCAGCGTTGCAATCGCCAGAATCAGGGCAAACATGTTAGCCATGCATACTCCTACGATTTATTGAGGGCTTATTTGCCGTCTTTACCAACATGGAGAATAGCCAGGAACGCTTCTTGCGGTAGCTCAACGTTACCCACCTGCTTCATGCGTTTCTTACCATCTTTCTGTTTTTGCAACAGTTTCTTTTTACGGCTCACGTCACCGCCGTAACATTTCGCAATTACGTTTTTACGTAATTGCTTAACGGTGGCTCGCGCAATGATATGAGCACCAATAGCGGCCTGAATGGCGATGTCAAACTGTTGACGCGGGATAAGTTCCTGCATTTTTTCAACCAGCTGACGTCCACGGGACTGCGAATTACCACGGTGAGTGATCAGTGCCAGCGCATCGACACGATCGCCGTTGATCAACACGTCAACACGCACCATGTCTGAGGCCTGGAAACGTTTAAAATTATAGTCAAGCGAAGCATAACCACGTGACGTTGACTTCAGACGGTCAAAGAAATCGAGCACCACTTCTGCCATCGGGATTTCATAGGTCAACGCAACCTGATTGCCGTGGTAAACCATGTTGGTCTGGGTGCCACGCTTTTCGATACAAAGTGTGATAACGCTGCCCAGATACTCCTGCGGCATCAACATGTGACACTCAGCGATAGGCTCGCGCAACTCTTCGATATTATTCAGCGCTGGCAGCTTCGACGGGCTATCAACGTAGATGATTTCTTTGCTGGTGGTCTCAACTTCGTAAACAACCGTCGGTGCCGTGGTGATCAGATCCAGATCGTATTCGCGTTCCAGACGCTCCTGAATGATCTCCATGTGTAGCAGACCCAGAAAACCGCAGCGGAAGCCGAAGCCCAGCGCAGTAGAACTTTCTGGTTCGTAGAAAAGTGAGGCATCGTTCAGGCTGAGTTTGCCGAGAGCATCACGGAAGTTTTCATAATCGTCGGAGCTGACCGGGAACAAACCGGCATATACCTGCGGTTTTACTTTCTTAAAACCAGGCAGAGCTTTATCAGCCGGGTGGCGTGACTGAGTGAGCGTATCGCCCACTGGCGCGCCGAGGATGTCTTTAATCGCACAAACCAGCCAGCCAACTTCACCGCAGCCCAACACATCGCGATCGACACGTTTAGGCGTGAAGATACCAAGGCGATCGGCGTTATAAACCTGACCGGTGCTCATCACTTTGATTTTATCGCCCTTTCTCATCGTGCCGTTCTTAATACGGACCAGAGAAACCACGCCGAGATAGTTATCGAACCAAGAGTCGATGATCAACGCCTGCAATGGCGCGTCAGGATCGCCTACTGGCGGCGGAATATCACGCACCAGACGTTCCAAAATATCAGGTACGCCAACACCGGTTTTAGCAGAACAGCGCACTGCGTCTGTTGCATCAATACCCACGATGTCTTCAATCTCCTGAGCGGCGCGATCCGGATCGGCGGCTGGCAGGTCGATTTTATTGAGAACCGGTACAACTTCCAGATTCATTTCCATGGCGGTGTAGCAGTTTGCCAGGGTCTGAGCTTCAACTCCCTGACCTGCATCGACCACTAACAGCGCACCTTCACACGCAGCCAGTGAGCGCGAAACTTCATAAGAGAAGTCGACATGGCCTGGTGTATCGATGAAATTTAGGTGGTAGATCTCGCCATCTTTGGCTTTATAGTCCAGCGTAACACTCTGGGCTTTGATGGTGATCCCTCGTTCACGTTCCAGATCCATTGAGTCAAGAACTTGCGCTTCCATTTCACGATCGGACAAGCCGCCGCAGATTTGAATAATACGGTCGGACAGCGTCGACTTACCGTGGTCAATGTGGGCGATGATGGAAAAATTTCTTATGTTCTTCATTATAAAGATTTTCTACCTTGGTATTTCTGAATCATTCGCCATAACAACACAGCGACGGTTTGTAGGTTGGCTGTCTTTCGCCTGAGTCGCAGCATTCTACATGTGGGGACCGCGAAAACCTAGCCTCCCCGCCACCTAACTGAGCATTATGCCTATCTTCCCATTACGGAATGCAGCAGCGAATGCAATAAGTTGTAAGCAAGTCTTCCTGATGACCCTCTCTGCCTCGTGGCACAACGCATGACGTGACAGGACTTTAGGAAAATGCTCATTTACTCATCAGCAAAAAAAACTTTAAATAGCTGTTATAAAAAGATTTATTTAGAATCTATTTCAATTTCTTTGAATGTTTGTTTTACCTTACTTTTCTCAATACGGTCACAAGGTTAGCATCATGATCAATGAAGGACGGTTGCTTAGTCAGCATGGCTTTGCCAGAGCCAATTCTTGGATCATTATGATTCTTGCTGCGCTATTAATGGTGGGAGGCGCAATAGAGTTCGTATTCCTTCTTGCTTTGGGAAGAACGGGGAGCGATGGACTGCATATTATTACGCTCTCGGCTATTTTCAGTATTGGCTTAGGCATAATTTTATTCATTCTCAGGCACTACACCAAACCTAAACAAATTTACCAACTGCATGAAAATGGAATATTGGTGATTAACGAAAGTGACAAAAAACACCGTTTTGTCCCTTTCGACAGAATAACGGAGATTTACCGTTACAGAACCGGTAAATATACCCGAAAAATATTAGACACCATGGCTTTTCGCGAGGGGAATGATAAATACTGGCATAGGATCACCCCAAACATCACCCACGCAGAAAGGCTGATTGAAGTCATAAAGAATGAGCAACTCATGTCGCGTGGCCCGCAGGCGTTGGCTATTCTGGCTAACGATGGGAGTTTTTCCTTCACCTATTTAGCAGAATCAACGTCCAAACTTCAGCACTTATTCAGAGCTAATTTGTTGATGTTGAATGAAAAAAAGATAAGACTCAGTGCGCGCTTTATTACGTCGGATGAAGGGCTATGTATTCCTGTCGAAGATGTGCAATATATTAGCGGGGGAAGTAATAGCCAGCTTGTCCGTCTGCTGGATGCCAATGGCAGAATTCTTTTCTCCATGCTTTATACATCGTTACTCAGCGCCGACCTGTTTATCGCTCTCATTGAGCATATGATCCAAAACCGCATCCCGGTAAGAAATTAATATAGATTTGGTAATAGATAAGGGACGGGAGAACAAGGTTCGCTGGCTATTAATAGACAGCAAAACGATCAGGAAGATATCTGAGGTTTTTCATTGTGGAAACGGAATGTATCAGGCGGCAGACCAATTTGTAAAATAATGGGCTGATAACCAGACTGATTTTCAAGTCTGGAAGCCAGGATTCGTGCAACTAAAAAGCCCAGCCCGCCTCCTGCGATAGCGCCAATGACTGAGTATAAATCCCCTTGAGTTAGCCATTGCAACAGCCCTCCTCCCAGGATCACACCCAATAACGGCGTCATGTAAACTAATAAAGCGGAATATAGAAGACTAGTTTCAGTGATACCTAACTCAACTTTTTGGCCTGGCTCAAGCTTTTGTTCCACATGAATCTGAAGATTATGTTCAGTTTGCGGACCGAGCTCATTGAGGACACGCGCTCCGCAGCCAGATCGCGAATGACAGCTGCTACAGCCAGCCTGCGTCTCGCAACGCAGCTTTGCAATACCATCTTGCCACGAAATGACTGTAGCCCACTCTTTCATCATCTTGATTGCCTTACCTTTTACTGCGCATCGAAGTCAACACTATCAGCAACTCTCTTCGCTGTTGAAGGCGGTAGCTCTCCTACAACGGTAATTTCATTGGCGTTACGGATCTCTGTTTGCACCGTCCGACGCCCTTGCCTGACTAACTGCTCGGCAGGTGGGTTAGTGGTGGTATTCACGTTGACAGAGAAGCTGAATAATCCATCAGAATAGAGACGCGATTCTATCGCAACCGGCATATTTGGCAAGTTTCTGCGACTGCTTGCCACTTCAGTAACGCCATCAGGTAACCACTTAGGTTGCCAGTTAAATTGGGCTTTGTCCCCGCTGGGTACTGAAAGCACCGGTGGCAATGCTGCTTTCTCTAATTTCGCCAAGGATTCTTTCACCGCATCATCAGCAACAAAAGAGATAATACGGAATTGCTCCAGAGTCTCGCCATCACGATCCTGTAAATCTACCCGCAGCGGCAACTTCGTGGTTTCATCAATCCATATGACATAGCTGAAACGTGTGCCATCGCGCGATACAACTCTTATCACCTGGCTTAGCCGATCAACAACGCGCGCTCTGCCAACGGGAATAAAGTCATAATATTTTGCCAATCTGGCAAAATCGCTGAACACAATTGTCGGCAAAGAATCAACGATATGATCGCCATCCAAAGTGAAAGGCTGCAGACCGGTTTCGAAATAACTAATGTCTTTGCCGCGTTGAACAATTTCACGGCGAGGCCCGTCCATGAGAACTAACTGCGCGAGAGGGATATTGTTGGAGAGAGCATGACGATAACGATAGGAATCTATTCCCTGCTTCGTGATGCTGATAAAAGCGATTTCATAATTTAATGACTGGCTCGCCTTACTCATCTCTTGCAATAACGCCTCGGAGGTTGGTTCCGCCGAGGCAATCATTGGAGTAAGCAGGCTGCCTGTCAGTAAACAAACGGCAAACCAAATTTGCTTCATTACTGCGTTTGCATTCCTAAAGACTGAGTTCCGGGTACCTGAACAGCGGCCTGCTGTGGCGTAACAGATTCCAACTGAAGCTGATCAGAATGCAATCTGCGCTGCAGTTCGTAATCCTGCAAAATGGCATTAACACGTTTGCGTTGTTCCTGCACATTTTGCTGTCCATTCAGTGACGTACTGTCGTTGTTTGGCACACCAAAGCTGACTGGGGAGGCTTTACCCATCATCGGCAACGTATTGAACGTAGGCGTTTCAGGTGCAGCACCGGATGCGTCTGGTTGATTGTAGTGCTGTACACCAGCAATCACCGCAAGGGAAACACAAGCTGCAACGCCAACCTGAGTCAGTTGGCTAGCCCATGGGCGAACCTTATGCCAGAACGGCATTTTCTCCCAAACATGTGGCTGCGGCTGAGATTCAGGAACGGCACCGGGGACCAACTTAGCAGGTTCATTAGCTAATGCAGCAGCTACACGATCTGCGATATCCAGATGCACAACATTTCCCATATCACCGCGCATAGTGTCGCGGATCAAGTGATAACTCTGCCAGTTTTGCTGAAGCGTTTTATCTTCCGACAGCGAACTCAGCAGTTCGGAATCTAAGACTTCACCATCCATCAGAGCGGAAAGCTTTTCTTTCTGCATGTCTAAGTACCCTTCCTGTGTCCGCTATCGTTAACGCTGAATCAGCGGTTGAACTTTATTATCAATTGCTTCCCTGGCACGGAAAATACGGGATCTGACTGTGCCGACGGGGCAATCCATGATGGAGGCTATTTCTTCATAGCTCAGTCCATCTAACTCCCTCAAGGTTATCGCCATGCGAAGATCTTCAGGAAGCGCTTCAATAGTACGGAAAACTATCTGCCGTAACTCTTCTGACAACATCAAGTTCTCAGGGTTCGAAATTTCTTTTAACGCGCCGCCACTTTCGAAGTTTTCTGCATCGCTGGCGTCCACATCACTGGCTGGCGGGCGACGCCCTTGAGCCACTAAATAATTTTTCGCTGTGTTGACCGCAATACGGTACAACCACGTGTAAAAAGCACTATCGCCTCGAAATGACTCCAATGCACGATATGCCTTAATAAATGATTCCTGAACCACATCAGGCACATCGCCTTGTGGTACGTAGCGGGAAACCAGGCTCGCTACTTTATGCTGGTAACGGATAACCAGTAAATTGAACGATTTCTGATCGCCCTTCTGGACCCGCTCAACCAGAACCTGATCGGCTAACTGCTCGCTCATTCGAGGTAACATCTCCCCAAAACCATCTCCGCGCGTAAAGTCGTACTGCCAGCTGCCATAATTATATTCCTGAGCAAGTACTGCTTGGAGTTCACATGGAACATTAAGTTCCACATCGCCATTGTTTTTTATATTGAAGTCTTAAGTCCGTGGCTTTTGCCAGGATGTTTAGGCTAACATGAATTTCCCTCTTCTTCTGCAAACATCATACGTTATGCAACCTTCATCTGAATTTGTCAGCGATGTATTGATTATCGGGAGTGGTGCTGCCGGATTGTCTTTGGCTTTACGACTTGCAGACCACTGTAGCGTTACTGTACTCAGCAAAGGACCTTTAAACGAAGGCGCAACCTTTTACGCTCAGGGCGGCATCGCCGCAGTGTTCGATGAGCAGGACAGCATTGCCTCACACGTCGACGACACACTTATCGCTGGTGCCGGATTGTGTGATAAAGAAGCCGTCGAATTCATCGCCGGAAATGCGCGCACCTGCGTGCAGTGGTTGATTGACCAGGGCGTCTTGTTTGATACCGAAACGAACGCCAGCTCTGAGGAGCGTTATCACCTGACTCGTGAAGGCGGCCACAGTCACCGGCGCATACTTCACACCGCCGATGCAACGGGTAAAGAAGTAGAGACCACGCTAGTAGGGAAAGCAAGACAACACCCAAATATTTGCGTAAAGGAACGCTATAACGCCGTTGACCTGATCACCTCCAGTAAAATTGGCCTGGCAGGAACGCAGCGCGTGGTAGGCGCTTATGTTTGGAACCGTGAGAAAGAGCATGTAGAAACACTGCGTGCAAAAGCGGTGATCCTCGCCACAGGTGGCGCGGCAAAAGTGTATCAGTACACCACCAACCCTGACATTTCTTCAGGCGACGGTATTGCGATGGCCTGGCGTGCCGGATGCCGTGTTGCGAACCTGGAATTCAATCAGTTCCATCCCACCTGTTTATACCATCCACAAGCCAGAAACTTCTTGCTGACTGAAGCCCTGCGCGGCGAGGGTGCCTTCCTCAAACGCCCGGATGGCAGCCGTTTTATGCCGGATTTCGATGAGCGTGGCGAGTTAGCTCCCCGTGACGTTGTGGCGCGCGCCATTGACCATGAAATGAAACGACTTGGCGCAGACTGTATGTACCTTGATATCAGTCATCGCCCGTCAGAATTCATCATGCAGCATTTCCCGATGATTTATGAAAAGTTGATGTCGTTGGGGATTGATCTCACGAAAGAGGCAATACCTATCGTTCCCGCTGCGCACTATACCTGTGGCGGCGTGATGGTTGACCAACATGGGCGCACCGATCTGGATGGTCTATATGCAATTGGTGAAGTGAGCTATACCGGCTTACATGGTGCTAACCGTCTGGCATCAAATTCTCTGTTGGAGTGTCTGGTGTATGGCTGGTCAGCGGCAGAAGACATCATTAAGCGCCTGCCGCACGCCAGACTGGCGAAGCATCTTCCCCTGTGGGACGAAAGCCGGGTCGACAATTCCGATGAGCAGGTCGTCATTCAACATAACTGGCATGAGTTGCGTCTGTTTATGTGGGACTACGTGGGCATTGTACGCACGACCAAGCGCCTGGAACGCGCACTGCGCCGCATAACTACCCTGCAACAGGAAATTGATGAGTACTATGCCAACTTCCGTATTTCCAACAACCTGCTGGAATTACGTAATCTGGTTCAGGTCGCTGAATTAATTGTCCGCAGTGCAATGGAGCGCAAAGAAAGCCGCGGATTGCACTTCACGCTCGATTATCCTGATCAGTTGGAAAACCCGCAGCCAACCATCCTCCAACCGTAAGTACGGTTCCATAAACAGTGCGAGGGACCGCATTGTTTTAAATACCGCCAATTTAATAATTCAGATAAAAATCTGCAATCAGTGCACGAAACGCCGGGCTATAGATGCCTTCACTTTCACGTAAATCCAATTCCTGAGCATCAATCTCAGCGGGCTGACGTGATAAAGTCAGTAGCAAACGGTTCAGCGCTTTACCCGGGCGATCGCGCACGGCGAGTCGGCGGACCGTAAACCATCCTTGCTGATGTGCATTATTTTCCAGGGTCAAACCCAGGTCATAAGGCAGTACCACGCAAAATATCCCCTGAGGCATCAATAGCTTTTCGGCACACTGCAACAGCGCCGAGTGGGTCAGCGTTTGGGTATAACGCGCCGTATTACGCGCTTCGTCGCGACAGGCAACGGCAGATTCAAAATAAGGAGGGTTACTGACGATTAAATCGTAGTGGGCCGGATGCGTTTGTGCGACGACATTGATATCCTGCGCAAAGACATTGAGACGTTCCGCCCAGGGTGAGGTCTGAAAATTTTCTTTCGCCTGATCCGCTGCGGGAAGATCAAGTTCGGCAGCATCAACAATGACGGGCGAGGAAGTCCGCTGTGCCAGCATCAGAGCAATCAGGCCACTGCCAGAACCAATGTCCAGAATACGCGATGCCTGCTCTACGGGTGCCCAGGCTCCCAGTAAGACGCCATCAGTGCCCACTTTCATGGCGCATCGATCGTGGGCGACAAAAAACTGCTTAAAAGTAAAACCATTACGCCGCAAAGGCTGACTGGCACTGACGTCTTTCACCACATTATTCACCGTTAAAACCATCAGCGAGACGGTCCGATATTCAAAACTGTCGTAGCATAGGGCAAACAACTGCCAAGGAAAAGCTGTGGTAACCGCTTAAATAGGTGAAGATCGCGTCTAACACGTCTATAATCGGCGCCCCAAGTAGAGGTAGACCATGACTGTAACCAATTTTTCCGAACTCGAACTCGATGAACGCCTTTTAAACGCCCTAAGCGAAAAAGGCTATAGCCGCCCGACTGTCATTCAGGCAGAGGCAATTCCGCCTGCAATGGACGGACGCGATGTGTTGGGTTCGGCTCCTACCGGCACCGGCAAAACAGCAGCGTTCCTGTTGCCTGCATTGCAGCATTTGCTGGATTTCCCGCGTAAGAAATCTGGTCCGCCACGAATTCTAATCCTCACGCCAACGCGTGAATTAGCCATGCAAGTTGCCGACCAGGCTCGCGAACTGGCTAAGCACACCGATCTGGATATCGCGACGATCACCGGCGGTGTGGCGTACATGAACCACGCCGAAGTATTCAGTGAAAATCAGGATATCGTCGTTGCGACGACCGGCCGTTTGTTGCAGTACATCAAGGAAGAAAACTTCGATTGCCGCGCAATTGAAACGCTGATCCTTGACGAAGCTGACCGCATGCTGGACATGGGTTTTGCTCAGGATATCGAAACCATTTCTGCCGAAGCCCGCTGGCGCAAACAGACGTTGCTGTTCTCCGCCACGCTGGAAGGCGAAGCGATTCGCGAATTTGCCGAGCGCATTCTGACTGAGCCGGTAGAAATCGAAGCCGATCCTTCACGCCGTGAACGCAAAAAAATTCTGCAATGGTACTACCGCGTCGATGATGTTGCGCACAAGACCCAGATGCTGATCCATTTGCTCAGGCAAGAAGATGTCACCAAATCAGTGATCTTCGTGCGTAAGCGGGAACGTGTGCATGAACTGGTGGCGTGGTTGCGTGAGGCAGGGATCAACTCCTGCTACCTCGAAGGCGAAATGGTACAGGTCAAGCGTACAGAAGCCGTGAAGCGTATGGTTGAAGACCGCGTTAACGTACTGGTTGCTACCGATATCGCCGCTCGCGGCCTGGATATCAACGACATCAGCCATGTCTTTAACTTCGACCTGCCGCTGACTGCCGATACCTATCTGCACCGTATTGGTCGTACCGGTCGTATGGGGCGTAAAGGCACGGCAATTTCGTTTGTTGAAGCACATGACCATCTGTTGCTGGGTAAAATCGGCCGTTATCTCAATGAGCCGTTAAAACCACGTGTCATTGATGAACTGCGTGCGAAAACCAAAGCACCAAGCGAAAAGACCACCGGTAAGCCATCCAAAAAAGTACTGGCGAAGCGTAAAGAGAAGCAGAAAGAAGCGCAGGTTAAGTCTAAGGTGAAAGTGAAAGTGCGTCACCGTGACAGTAAAAATGTGGGCAAGCGGCGCGTTAAAGCCGAAACTGAAACCAAAGATTTTTCTAAATAATCTGCTGATTTCATTAATAAAAAAACCGCCGAAGGCGGTTTTTTTTATTACATCATATCGATATTTCTGCCGAAACCCTTACAGGCTTTCGGTGAAAGTACGGGTGATGACATCACGTTGCTGTTCTGGAGTCAGGGAATTAAAACGCACCGCATAACCAGATACACGAATAGTTAGCTGCGGATATTTTTCCGGATGCTTGACCGCATCTTCCAGAGTTTCACGACGCATCACGTTGACGTTCAGATGCTGACCACCTTCAACGCGAACGGTCGGCTGGAACTCCATCGGCACTTCACGATATTCGATCTGACCCAGATCGCTCACTGCAACGATTTGATCTTCGGCAAAACCAGCTTTAGCACAAACACAACGTGCTTCAGCTTTCTCATCATCAAGCAGCCAGAAAGAGTTCTTCAGCGCTTCATTGTTGGCTTTAGTAATTTGGATTCCGGTGATCATGTATTGCCTCCGTTAATAACTACGAAACTGAGATTTTTAACATGACTGTCGTACAAAACTAACGCCAGTCTTCTGTTACCTGATATCAGGTATAACAGTTGAAGACCCCGCATTCTTTGATAAATATCAACTTTAAACCTGTGGGTATTCGGGCCGCATGGCAAATTAATGTTTTATATCAATTTTTGCCAGCCAACTATTTCAATTTAATTTGAAAAACATCAATTATTTTTGCACTCAAACAGCCTGTGTGAGCCTTTTCTGCAATCATTGCGCAGCATGGTTTCACTGCTATGCGCTTGCAGGTAAGCTAACGCGATTGAAATTATAGAGAAAAGGAGCGCGTTAATGTCTACCACTCTCACCTGGCATGACGTTATTGGTGCCGAAAAAGAACAGCCCTACTTCGTTGACACCCTGAAGTACGTCGCCAGCGAACGCGCTGCCGGCAAAATTATTTATCCGCCACAGACTGATGTCTTTAGCGCCTTCCGCTCAACGGAACTCTCGGATGTCAAAGTCGTGATCTTGGGTCAGGACCCTTACCATGGCCCCAATCAGGCTCATGGTCTCTCCTTCTCCGTCCGCCCCGGCATCCCTGCTCCACCTTCCCTGGTCAATATTTACAAAGAGCTGGTGACGGATATTCCCGGCTTCGAACGCCCTGCGCACGGCTATCTGCAAAGCTGGGCCGATCAGGGGGTATTGCTGCTTAATACTGTGTTGACCGTTGAAGCAGGTCAGGCGCATTCCCACGCAAAATTAGGCTGGGAGACGTTCACCGATAAAGTCATCGCTGCACTCAATGAGCATCGCGATGGCGTGATCTTTCTGCTCTGGGGATCTCATGCGCAGAAAAAAGGCAACTTCATTGATGCTCAACGCCATCATATTCTTAAAGCACCGCATCCTTCACCGCTGTCAGCCCATCGCGGTTTTTTGGGTTGCAAACACTTTTCCACAACCAATGCCCTGCTTGAGAAACAAGGACTTAACCCCATACACTGGACACCAGTGCTACCAGCTTAAAGGTCCTATCTGCTTAAAATATAAAAGGCATCCCGCAGGATGCCTTTTATCAGATCACAACGGAATCAAGCTTTAGCTTTAGACACCGCAACCATCGCAGGACGAAGCAAGCGCCCGTTCAGACGGTAACCTTTCTGCATTACCATCATCACGTGGTTCGGCTCAAGATCTTCCGATTCCATCAGCGTCATGGCCTGATGCAACTCTGGGTTAAATGGAACATGAATATCGCTCACGACTTCCATACCAAATTTTTGTACCGCATCCAAAAGGGATTTCAGTGTTAACTCCACCCCTTCAATCATACCAGCCAGTTCGCCATTGGACTTATCGGCCAGATCCAGTGCGCGCTCCAGATTGTCGATCACAGGCAGCAATTCGCTGGAGAATTTTTCCAGAGCGAATTTGTGCGCTTTCTCAATGTCCATCTCAGTGCGGCGGCGAATGTTTTCCACTTCCGCCTTGGCGCGCAGCAGACTATCGCGTTCGCGCTGCTGAGCTTCGTTCAACTGAGCTTCAAGCTCTGCAATACGCTCGTCGCGCGGATCAACGACGTCTGCCGCCTCAGTTTCCGCTCCCGTATGCAGCGCTTGTTCCTGATTTAACTCATCCGAGACTTGCTCGTTAGGCGTTTTATGTTCTTTACTACTCATGAATTTCTCCGCGTTTTAGCATTAATCTTGCTACTGGGCTTATTATGGGGATCAAAACCGCCGTTTCAAGGTTTGCTTTCAAAGGTTCGAACATTATGCAGGCGTTAAAAAAGCTTCCTGAGGATAACCACAGCGATGAATAAAAAATTTGAGTGCATAGGCATTGTCGGCCACCCACGCCATCCTTCCGCGCTCGCCACCCATGAAATGCTTTATCACTGGTTAGTCTCGAAAGGTTATGAGGTCGTCGTTGAACGCCAGGTCGCTCAGGATCTTAAACTTAAAGGTGCGCAAACCGGCAGTCTTGCCGATATTGGTAAAAAAGCCGATCTGGCTGTGGTTGTCGGTGGTGATGGCAATATGCTCGGCGCAGCGCGCGTTCTGGCGCGTTATGACATTAAAGTCATTGGTATCAACCGTGGAAATCTTGGTTTTCTCACCGATCTCGATCCGGACAACGCCCTGCAGCAACTCGATGATGTCCTGAAAGGGGAATATATCAGCGAACAGCGCTTTCTTCTGGAAGCCATGGTGCGCTGCCAAGATCGCCAGTGTCGGATGAGCACCGCGATTAACGAGGTGGTTTTGCACCCCGGCAAAGTGGCGCATATGATTGAATTTGAAGTTTATATTGATGAAAAATTCGCCTTTTCCCAGCGTTCAGATGGATTGATCATTTCCACCCCAACAGGTTCTACGGCGTATTCATTATCCGGAGGAGGTCCGATTTTAACCCCGACGCTGGATGCCATTGCGCTGGTGCCGATGTTCCCGCACACCTTGTCGGCCCGTCCGTTGGTCATTAACAGCAGCAGCACCATCTGCCTGAAATTTTCCCACATCAGCAGCGACCTGGAAATCAGCTGTGACAGCCAGATTGCGCTACCCATTCAACAGGGAGAAGAAGTCGTGATCCGCCGCAGCGAGTATCATCTGAATCTCATACATCCTAAAGATTACAGCTACTTCAACACATTAAGCACCAAGCTCGGTTGGTCAAAAAAACTGTTCTGATGGAATACATCTCACAGAATACTAAAAAATAGTGCGCCGGAGACTTTACTGTATATAAAACCAGTTTATACTGTATGTAATTACAGGTCTGTTTTTATGTACAGGAAGGTGATCATGCTGGCGCAATTAACTATCAGTAACTTTGCCATTGTTCGTGAGTTAGACATCGATTTTCACCGCGGTATGACGGCCATCACTGGCGAAACCGGTGCGGGTAAATCTATTGCGATTGACGCGCTGGGCTTATGCCTTGGCAACCGTGCTGATGGTAGCACCGTGCGCCTTGGGGCCGCGCGCGCAGATATCTGTGCCCGCTTCAATCTGGCCGATACACCTTCTGCAAAACAGTGGCTGGCGGAAAACCAACTGGATGAAGGCAATGATTGCCTGCTGCGTCGAACCATCAGCGCTGACGGCCGCTCTCGGGGCTTTATCAACGGTACGCCGGTCCCGCTTTCCCAACTGCGGGAGGTCGGCCAACATCTAATCCAGATCCACGGCCAGCATGCGCACCAGCTTCTGCTCAAACCCGAGCATCAAAAACAGCTGCTGGATGCCTACGCCGATCAGCCAGCGCTGCTGTCACAAATGCGTCAGGCCTATCAGAATTGGCACTACAGCTGCCGCCTGTTGGCGCAATATCAGCAGCAGGTGACGGAACGCGAGGCACGCCGCCAACTGCTGCAATACCAGTTGAAAGAACTGAATGAATTCTCGCCGCAGGCGGGAGAATACGAACAGATTGATGAAGAGTACAAACGCCTGGCGAACAGCGGACAACTCCTGTCGTTAAGCCAGAGTGCGATTTACCTGCTGGCCGACGGTGATGATCAAAATATTATCAGCCTGTTGCATACCGCTAAAAATCATCTGGCTGAACTGGTTGAACTCGATAGTAAAATGAATGACCTGATCGGCATGCTTGACGATGCTTCCATCCAAATCAGCGAAGCGAGTGACGAGCTTCGCCATTACGGCGAACAGCTTGATATGGACCCTAACCGCCTGTTCGAACTGGAGCAACGCCTGTCGCGCCAAATGAGCCTGGCTAAAAAACATCGCGTACCTGCTGAAACGTTGCCGGAATTACACCGCCAGTTGCTTGAAGAACAACAAGCGTTGGACGATCAAGAAATAAATCAGGCCGAACTAAGCGAGACAGTGAATTTGCATTATCTTCAGGCACTGGATATCGCCAAGCAGCTCCATGACAAGCGGCAGTTTTTCGCCGATGAGCTGGCACGTCTCATCACGGAAAGCATGCAAGCACTCTCCATGCCACACGGTAAATTCAGGATTCAGGTGCAGTTCGTACCAGAGCATTTAAGTCAGGAAGGCGCGGACCGCTTAGAGTTCCAGGTCACCACCAACCCAGGGCAACCTTTGCAGGCATTGGCAAAAGTCGCTTCCGGCGGCGAGCTTTCGCGTATCGCTTTGGCGATTCAGGTGATCACTGCACAAAAAATGGAAACGCCGGCACTGATTTTTGATGAGGTTGATGTGGGTATCAGTGGCCCAACGGCAGCCATTGTCGGCAAACTACTGCGTCAGTTGGGTGAATCCACTCAGGTCATGTGCGTTACGCATTTACCGCAGGTGGCCGGTTGTGGCCATCAACATTATTTCGTCAGCAAAGACACTGATGGCGAAGTGACTGAAACACAGATGAGCCCGCTCGATAAAAAGGCCAGATTGCAGGAACTTGCCCGTCTGCTGGGTGGAAGCGAAGTGACGCGACATACGCTGGCGAACGCAAAAGAACTGCTGGCAGCGTGAAAAGGTCAACTTTTTTACAGTTCTGCGGTCATACAGGTGCCCCGCAAAGGTTTCAAACTGATGAAAGGTCTATTATCATCGGCATCTTATGCCCTAAAGGAATGTAATGACTATGCGCTGTAAAACGCTAACTGCCGCCGCAGTAACTCTCGTAATGCTGACTGCGGGCTGTTCCACACTGGAAAAGGTGGTTTATCGGCCTGACATCAATCAGGGGAACTATCTGTCTCCTGCTGATGTACAAAAAATTCATACCGGTATGACCAAGCCACAAGTTGCTTATATTCTTGGTACACCGATGCTGCATGATCCGTTCGGCAATAACACCTGGTACTACGTTTTCCGTGAACAGCCGGGCCATCAGGACGTAAAACAGCAAACACTGACGCTGACCTTTAACGAAGCAGGTACGTTAACGAACATGGATAACAAGCTTAAATTAGACAGTAAGAATTAATTTCCCGTCAGATGGTGATGGCAATAAGCCGCCAGCACTCATCCTCAGGGTAAAAAAATAAGGCGCCCAAAGCGCCTTATTTTTTGGAGCGTTCGGCACGTAATCGTCGAAGCTCTTTGGGGTCAGCAATCAGCGGACGGTAAATTTCAATACGATCGCCATCATCAACAATATCTCTCAGTTTCACCGGGCGGCTATAAACACCAACCTTGTTACTTGCCAGATCGATGTCAGTTCGTAGTTCCAGCAAACCTGATGCCTGAATAGCCTGTTCGACTGTGCTTCCTGATTCCAGCTTGACCGTACGCAGATACTGGCGTTCCGGCAATGCGTAAACAACCTCAACGCAGATCTCAGGCACTGTAAACCTCTTTGGCACGCAGGGTGAAAGCCTGAACCATGCTACCGGCCAGTTCTTTGAAAATTTTACCGAATGCCAGCTCAATCAATTTATTGGTAAATTCAAAATCTAAATTAAGCTCGACCTTACAGGCCTCAGAGCTGAGCGCAATAAAATTCCAGCCCCCCATCAACTTACGAAATGGGCCATCCACGAGTTGCATATCAATACGCTGGTTACTGAACAGCATATTCCGCGTAGTGAAGGTTTTGCTAATACCGGCCTTAGAAACATCCACGGCAGCAATCATAGACTCGGGGCTTTGTTCTAAAATTCGGCTACCGGTACAACCCGGCAAAAATTGCGGATAAGCATCAACATCGTTTACTAAGTTGTACATCTGCTCCACGCTAAACGGCACAAGCGCAGAACGACTTATCTGTGGCATATCATTTCCCAGGTGTCATAAATCGCGCAAATTATACCATTTATCGACCACGAGACAAAAAACTACCTGACCAGTTAAGCAACAAAGGCCAAAATCCTCAGGCTGTTGCCCGGTAGGGATTTCATTCGTCAACGCTTACAGTATAATAAGTATCACTATGACAAATAAAAAAGCACATAAACCCGGTTCCGCAACCATTGCGATGAACAAACGCGCTCGCCATGAATTCTTCATCGAAGAAGAGATCGAGGCGGGGCTTGCTTTGCAAGGTTGGGAAGTTAAATCGATGCGCGCTGGCAAAGCGAACATCACTGACAGCTATGTCACCTTCAAGGATGGGGAAGCCTATCTATTTGGCGCGACTATCCAGCCTTTAAGTGTCGCATCCAGCCACGTTGTTTGCGACCCAACCCGCACCCGTAAATTACTGCTCAACAAACGTGAATTAGAAACGTTGCTCGGCAAGGTCAGCCGTGACGGCTACACCATTGTTGCGCTTTCCATGTATTGGAAAAATGCCTGGAGCAAAGTCAAAATTGGCCTGGCTAAAGGTAAGAAAGAGCACGACAAGCGGGACAACATTAAAGATCGCGAGTGGAAAGTAGACAAAGCTCGGATCATGAAGAACTCAAACCGCTAAGCTACTGGCTTAGCGCACCTATTTTCTGATATAGTGCACGACAGTACTTGGGGCTGATTCTGGATTCGACGGGATTTGCGAAGCCCAAGGAGCATGCCGAGGGGCGGTTGGCCTCGTAAAAAGCCGCAAAAAAATAGTTGCAAACGACGAAAACTACGCACTAGCAGCTTAATAACCTGCTTAGAGCCCTCTCTCCCTAGCCTCCGCTCTTAGGACGGGGAATTTAGAGAGGTCAAACCAAAAGAGATCGCGTGGACACCTTGCCTGGGGTGAAAGCGTTAAACCCAATCAGGATAGTTTGTTAGTGGCGTGTCTGTCCGCAGCTAACCGGCGAATGTAATGACTAGACTAAGCATGTAGTGCCGACGGTGTAGTAATTTCGGACGGGGGTTCAAATCCCCCCAGCTCCACCAAATAACGTTCCGGTTATTACCAGATAAGTCCGGAGAAGTCCTGAAAGCCCGCATCCCTACTAGGTTTGCGGGCTTTTTTGTGTCTGTAGTAGTCCGAGGAAATCCGCCTTAAGCCGGAGTCTATTGGTATACGAATTGGTATACGCTAAGATGTATACCAATAAACGTATACCAATTAAGGGAAGATCCTTACATGGCGCGGACTACACGCCCCCTCACCCATACCGAAGTACAAAAAGCTAAAGCCCTCGATAAAGACCTGACCCTGCATGACGGTGATGGGCTCTTTTTGCTGGTCAAAACCACCGGCAAGAAAATTTGGCGTTTCCGCTACCAGGTTCCTAACACTTCAAAACGTACTATGATCAGCCTTGGCGCTTACCCTGCCCTCTCCTTGGCCGATGCCAGAGAAGTACGTGCTGAAAAATTAGCAATGCTAGTCCGTGGGGTAGATCCGCAAGCGAGCGCTGAAGAAGAGGCGGAGAACCTCCAGATAGCTCAGGAAAGTATTTTCGGGAACGTGGCGCGTAAATGGTTTGAGTTGAAAGAAAAACACGTTAGCGCAAACCATGCGAAAGATATTTGGCGTTCTATAGAAAAGGACATCTTGCCCAGTATCGAAAATATTCCCGTTAAAGAGCTGAAAGCACGCACGCTGATTCAAGTGTTAGAACCAATCAAAGCACGCGGAGCATTAGAGACGGTCAGGCGGTTAGTTCAGCGCATAAACGAGATAATGATTCATGCCGTCAATGTGGGTTTGCTCGATGCCAACCCGGCTTCGGGTATTGGTAATGCTTTTGAGCGGCCAAAGAAAGAGCATATGCCGACCATACGGCCCGAAGAGCTGCCTAAACTGATGCGCACCATCGCGATGAGCAATTTATCGATACCTACCCGCTGCCTGCTTGAATGGCAGTTACTGACGCTCATACGCCCTTCTGAAGCTTCTGCAACAGCCTGGGCAGAGATCGATATCGAGAATAAGCAGTGGTGTATTCCAGCAGAACGGATGAAGGCGAAACGCGATCATATCGTCCCGTTGTCAGAACAAGCTTTAGAGCTGCTGGAAATCATGCAGCCTATTAGTGGTAACCGTCAGTACGTTTTCCCTAGTCGCAACAACCCGCGTAAGCCCATGAACAGCCAAACGGCAAATGCTGCGTTGAAACGTATCGGGTATGGGGGAAAGCTTGTTGCTCACGGTTTACGTTCAATCGCCAGCACAGCCATGAATGAAGCAGAGTTTAACGCTGATGTTATTGAGGCAGCATTAGCACATTGCGATAAGAACGATGTTCGACGCGCTTATAATCGGTCGACTTACATTGAGTTGCGGCGTGAACTAATGGATTGGTGGGGTGCCCAAGTTAGAGGCCGTTAAAATGACAAAGAGTTTGCCGTCGATGTTGGATATGTTAACTGATACAATGACTATAGATTTTGACCAACTACAGAGAAATATTTTGAAAATCAAGGCAATAGATCTTTTTTGCGGCGCAGGTGGCCTTACTCACGGACTAAAAACAGCAGGCATTAATGTTGTAGCTGGTTATGACATTGAGGAATCATGCCGCTTTGCCTTTGAACATAACAATGATTCTAGTTTTATTAATAAAGACATTACAAGCTTGAGCGGTGAGGAAGTAACAAAGCTGTTTGATGATGCAGATGTTACTATCCTTGCTGGATGTGCGCCATGCCAACCATTCTCAACTTATGGCAGAACCAAAAATAAGCAAAAAGATGATAAATGGTCTCTTCTATACTCATTCTCAAGAATCATTGATGAATGCAGACCAGATATCGTTACTATGGAAAATGTTCCAGGTTTAATGGCTCAAAACATTTTCCGAGATTTTTTACAAAATCTTGAGAAACATGGTTATTTTGTAGAATACAAAATTGTATTTTGTCCTGACTATGGACTACCACAAACTCGCAAAAGATTGGTATTATTAGCCTCTAAACTTGGTCCTATATTTTTAAAAGAACCATCTCATCAGAAAGGGAATTATGTCAGCGTCAAGGATGCAATAGCAAAACTACCTAAACTTGAAGCTGGTAAAAGCGACTCCAAGGATTCATTACATCGTTGTTCGTCGCTTAGTCCTTTAAACTTAGAAAGAATAAAAGCATCTAAACCCGGAGGGGATTGGCATGACTGGCCTATTGAGTTACGTGCAACTTGCCATTTAAAGGATTCAGGTAAATTTTTCCGCAGTGTCTATGGCAGAATGAGTTGGGATGAGCCAAGTCCGACAATTACTACTCAGTGCTATGGTTTCGGCAATGGTCGGTTCGGCCATCCAGAGCAGAATAGAGCAATCTCTCTAAGAGAAGCGGCTTTACTACAAACCTTCCCCAAAGATTACCACTTCTTTAAAAAAGGAGAAACTCTGGACATAGCATCTCTGGCTAAAATGATTGGGAATGCGGTTCCTGTTAAGTTAGGGGAAGTAATAGGCATGAGTATAGTCAAGCACTTACAATGAATTTGAGGGCGTGTAAAACTGCGCGCCCTTATTTTATAAAGTAACTTTGTAATTAGCATTAATTAAATAATCATCAAAACAATTAATGACAGCTAGAAGATATTTCTTGGTTACTTCAATATGTTCCTTAGCAGTAGATATAGTCAACTCACCTCCACATTCTGAAAATGATATTTCACCATGCGCTAATTTATTTCTTGTGAGCGTAATAATTTGAATGACACCCTTCCCATCTTTAACTGGACGTTTTATTGATGTATTTATTGTTCGAGGAATGTTTAAGTTCACACCCATTCTTTGGGCTAACGTTCTAATATTTTCATTATCCCAATTACCTCCTCCACCCTTAGGTATTTCCAAATCAAAAGGCATGTTGTTTAAGAAAAAGCCACATATACTGAGGGCTTTTTCCAATCTTTTCTCTGGAGGCAGTGAGTCATGTGTTCCTGCAATATATCTTAGCCAAAGAGACTGAATTTCATTGCGTAACACTCCAATGCCGTTATTATTAACTTCATTAACAACGGCCTTCTCAACAGCCTTCAGCAATAATGTTACTGTTGATTCAACTAAATTGTAAAGGTGTAAATAAACACCAGCGAACAGTGTTTTTTGCAAAATAGGATCTATTGACATCTCTTCGTTTTGTATTTTAAGCAAAGTAGAACCAGTCATTATCCCCTTATCTAAAAAGAATAAAAACTGATAATACTCATCTATTTCCTTCACTCTATCTGCATAAGTAGTTCGTACATTTTCCATATTTATTGACCATATCTTGCAGCAACAAATTGAATTCTTCCTGTTAGTTTTTTCTTGGCATTCGCGCCATCTGACCTCACTTCAGCATTAAACTCTTTGCTTGAAACCCAATCAACATTAACATTTCTTTGCACCGCAAACTCAGGGTGTTCTTTGATATAAAGATACGTACCGATTGATATCGCCTCATACCTAGAACGGGGTGTTGTTCCTGCAGATGCTATTTTTCTGAATCCATTAGGGAAGTTATTATCAATAAAAAGCATCGTTGAAAGAAATCTCTGTTCATACTCTGCACGGAGTCTCTCATTTTTTGTAAACTCCTCATTCATTTTTCTAATATATTTAAAAATAAACCTTGACACATCGTCAGAATAACCTTCCAGACCATCACCATATGCAAAAAACCTAGAAACCAACTCTTCTCTTTCACGCTGATCGTGCTGTTTTTTTGATACCGGTGCTAATTTTTTGAAAAGATCATTCTCTGACAGAGAAATTATCATACTCATGAATTCACCGCGTAATGCCCCACGACGAACCTCTGCTGAATTAGCTACCTTACTCCCCGTATTTATTCTCTCGAAAAGATCAAATCTTGACTCCTCATCAGCGGCAGAATTTAATACTATCCCTCTTAATGATCTATTCTTTATTTTGCGCTGTCTTGACTCTGGCAGATCGGAAAACTTAAGACCATTTGCAGCTGGAATTTTTTCCACATTTTGCATAACAAGATCATCGTATAAGTAGTCTTTAATAGTTCTTAATCTCTGTGAACCATCGACAATTTCCAATTTACCTGTTGCTGGATCCTCCCAGAAAAAAATGAATGGAATCGGAAGTCCAATTAAAATTGATTCAATAAATTTAGATTTCCTATCCTCTTCCCAAGTAAAATTCCTTTGGTATTCTGGCACAAGATATTCTTGATTTTTCATTTTTAATGCTAAAATTTCTAACGTAAACTCAGATATAAAATATTCGATCCTTTTAGAGCAACTAGCAATTTGGAGTTCAGCCAGTTCTATCTCCGCTAACACTTCGGGTTTGCGACTCATAATATCCTACTCCTTATAAAGACTAAATTTCATTATTAACCTACATATTACAAATAAAGACAAAACCAATACTATAGCAACCCCTGGCCGTTAGGCCAGTCCTAATCGCATTACGTATCTCACAACTCACCTAAAACATCACTAGCATCTCAGAGTGGTGCATTAATAAATTGGCTCAAAGCTACTACGTGCAGCAATTGTTAACGCAGCGCCTTTTTCTGTGCATTTTTCATACAAACCTACATAAGTGAGGATTCTGTTTTCTTTCTTACATCAATTGACTTGAAAGGTAGCTTATCCGGCAACGCGCGCAATGTTACCCGCCTGCCCGCTTTGACTTTACCATGCGCTTTTCATGCATGCTTGAGAACGGCCTTAAGCCCTTACAGCAAGGGGCTTACGTCATTTTTGCGTCTGTCTACTGCATGCAAAACCATGCGCCCTATGCATGCACAGGTCATTAAAGGCGGCTAGCCAGAGAAAAGGCGTCATAAGAACTGAAGCATTGCTGACGCGACATGAAAAAGCCGCCTCACAAAGAAGCGGCTAATGATGAACTCAAAGCGGATAACGGGAAGCAGCCATAACCATCAGAGATTAACGCCTCAGCGTATAGACACATCTCTTTCTATTATCTTGCTGATACTCTCAAACGTTTTAAAAGCACAGGAACAATAGATGTTGGTGCATTGGTAATAGGCTTCTTTCGTTTGCTCTGAAATATAGCGACTGGTGCGAATATGTGCCGCAGAACGGCACAAAGGACAGCGCATCATATGATTATTTCGCTTGCTGTCGCTGCTTTTTTACTTCATTAAGCTCTTGGTAAAGTTGTTGTTGTTTTATCGGGCTATTCATTAGCACCATATCAACACCGGCCAGGCTTGGATGATAAAGACCTATTTTCTCCAATACCGGTTCGATTTCCATATCAAAATCACACTCTTTTGCTACATCGATTAATTTATTGCCGATAAGCTCACTGACGACTTTTTCAGGTTCCCGGTAATATCCTGATTGCGCCTCTTGAGAAGTCACCATCGACAGTGCGTGAAGTTTTAGCTTAATCCCCCGAACCAGACTTGGGCTAAGATTCTTTAATGCCTGTGACCACTGGTATTCAGCATAAGTAACAAAAGCATGTTTGTGCGCGTTAAGCAGCTTTTTTGCCGTTCCTGCGCAGCACAATATTTCCGTTTTCTGGTCCAGCTCCAAATCATCAATCAGATCCGCAAATTCTTTAGCCAGTTCCATTTGGCTGATCCGCTGGCTGTGTTCGTTTCTGAGATCTTCGGTCATCTCTCCACGCAGGTTACGAAACCGAGTCCGCCAGTTTGTTTCTGCTTCTTTACTTTGCTCCTGCGCCTGATCCCTTTCTTTCGTACAACGCGATATGGCTTCGCTGATGTCATTCAGTCTTAACATGCTTCCGGCATGGGCAACTTTGGCCTCATCGAAGGCAATGATGGCGTTATTTACAGCCTTGGATGGTGAGTGATTCATGATGGGTTGTCTCCGGTATGTTCAAGATGAATCTATTGTGCGGAGGCTGGCACAACATTTCTATTGAATGACGCTTGGTGGTGGCTGGTACAACAACCCCAAAGGCATCCCACCCAATCAATGACTCGGTTTTAGTTATAGAAAATACTGTTCACTACTATTCACTTATAAATAAAAACCATATAAATCATTAAATTAACCAGTGAACACTTATTTAAAAACTCATCACTGACTATTCACAAGTGATCACCGTTCAGAGAAAATCTTTTCTTTGGCTAGCCTTTATTTCTAATGTTTATATCTATTGATTAATAAAAATAGACAACTAATAGTTATCAATAGTGCTCATTTAACAATCAGCATGGTGCTGTGCACCATCGTTCACTTTGCCAATGATTGCCACCCAATTCCACCCAGTTATATTCGTCGCAATCTGAAAAATGCAATCCTTTTTTTGCCGTAAAATCATCGCTAGAAGGCTTGTTGCCAAACACAAAAATATTCTCACAATAGGAGGCTACTTAACGGAACCGCCGGTACTGAATAGATCTTGCCGGACACAAAAAAGAGGTAGCACCATGCTTTCTATCACTCAAAATATGCCCCCTGCATCGTACCCAAACCTGCCGCCAGCATTTCCCCGCGACCGCTTTATGCGACTGCCCGAAGTCATCCATACCACCGGCCTGTCACGTTCAACTATTTACGATTTAATCAGTCGTCACCTTTTTCCAGCACAGTTATCCCTCGGCGGTAAAAACGTCGCATGGCTGGCGTCTGAAATCGACACATGGATGAATGAGCGTATTGCAGCTCGCTCCCAGGCGGTCACACAATGATTTCACTCTCAGTCGGTCATCATAATATTGCGCTCAAAACCGATGAAGCGATCTACCTTGCCGAAAGTCTGATTGCTGCCGCGCTCGGCGTGAAAAATGACTTACCTGCATTTACCAGCGAGACTCTCGGCGTGCTGTCGGTGACGGTTAAGGATGAAAGTAGGGATACATCTCGCCACTTCCGATCAAATCCGCAGCAGTCCGATCACGTCCTGACCGATTGCTAAGGGAGAAAGGCTAATGCAGCAAAAAAGGCTTTTCTCTGGCAAGCCGCTGGTCTATAGTTTTTGGGCTGTCGCTAAATCGGCAGCCGGGCGTGGAAACCCGAGCAACTCAATGGCGACACAACACGCGCCAGGCGTGTTTTTTTATGTCGCAGCCTTAGCGCACCTGTTATTTGCACAATGGTTTCTAGACCGCTGTGTTTATCGAACAATGGTAGCTCAGGCGGGGCAGCCTTCGGGCTGGCCGGTAGTCATTGAGGCCGGTATTTCCACCCCCGTCTGGGCTACCACCCATAAGCGTGGAAACTTCGGTGGTAGCAATAACCATTACTCAATGGAGGCTGCCACCATGGCGACATCCCTCACGATCTTACATCCGAAATTTACATTTCTGTTCGCTGCCGTTCGCCGCGCTGAACCTAAAGCGCGTATCTGTATGCTACGTTTTGCCGCAGATAACGAACACTCTGCCCGCCAACTGCTGTGCCGCGATTACGTACTGTGTTTTGCCGGTCGTTTGCCAGTACAGGAGGCCGTATGAACAGACTCGCTTCCTATTATTTCCCGAATACGCATTACCCTATCCCCCATGCCGATTTTCTGCGCTTACAACATGCCCACAATGTCGGGGTGATGTTCCTCGACATGCTGGACACACAGGACTCTCTGGGTCATAAGCCTGACACAAATCAACTCGCCTCGATGGCCTCTGTTGTAGCCCTTCTGACTGACCAACTCGGCAAAGTCGTCGATACCTGCGAAGCAAAAATGGGAATACAGCCGGAGGACACCTGCAAATGATCACCACCCAACAATCATGCCTGCCGGTTGAAGTACTCACGGCCCTTTATCGCCGCGCTCTGGCACAGGCTTATCTCGATGCCTGCGCCTCTCATGGTCTTGAAATCGGCTACACGCTTGATGAACTGCAAATGGCCATCGCGGCAGAAGTCGAAAATTATTACGTCGGTCAGCACGGCCCAAGGGTTGGCATGGATATGGCCTGCGCCATGCTCCGCGATATGGTTCAGCCGGATATTCTGGTCGCGAAACCCCGCCTGACGATGCTCGGTGAATCCATGATGGACGAGTTGTGCCATCAACACATTGCATCAACCCCGCATACAACGCTGCACTGATGGAGGCGCACATGACACAACAGATCGTTTCAAACACCGTGAGCGCAGCAAAGGGGCGTTGGCCTCAACTTCTGCCACTGCTGGGCATCCATGTTGCCGCCAATGGTGATCACTCCCCCTGCCCGCTGTGTGGCGGTAAAGACCGCTTTCGTTTTGATAATCAGGAAGAAAGAGGTACGTGGTTCTGCAATAAGTGTGGTGCCGGTGACGGACTGACCCTGGTAGAAAGGGCATTCGATGTGAATACAAAAAATGCCGCCGTTAAAGTGGCGGCTATTCTGGGCAACGCGCAAACCGTTCTGACGCCGGTTGAGCATCCTGTGAATGCTCAGGAAAAAGAGGCAGCCCGTCAAAAGGCCGCTGAACTGGCAAAAGAGTTGATTAGAACAGCAAGAAAACAGAGGGGTAATGCCTACCTCACGACAAAAGCATGGTCCGATAAAGAAGTGACTACCCTGCAAGGGAACGGATTGCGCATCGCCGGCATCAGCTACCGTGCTGATGATCTGCTGATACCGCTGACTGACCTCTCCGGCAATGTTCTCAACGTCCAGCTCATTAATGCAGAAGGTATCAAACGCATGTTAGCCGGTGGTCAGGTTAAAGGGGCTTGCCATCGCTTTACAGGTAAAGAGAACGCCGTTATATGGCTTACCGAAGGTTACGCTACCGGTCTGACCGTGCATGAACTGACAGGCGAAACAGTATACGTCGCACTCAGCGCCAATAATTTCCCGTACCTTGCGCAGCGCCTGCGCGATGAGTATCCCGACGCCCTGCTGCTGATGGCTGCCGATAACGACGAAAATGGAACGGGCCAGAAGAAAGCGGAAGAAGCCGCCAGCCTGACCGCTGGCAAGGCAGCTCTGCCGTTTATGACCGGTGACTGGAATGACGTATTTATCAAAGAGGGTCGTGCGGGAACGCTGGAACAGCTCAGGGCATTTGCCAAACCTGAAGCTAAAAGTCCTTTTGAGACACTCAGCGATGCAGACCTGAAATCCATGAGCGTCAGTGAAAAAGCGGGATTACTGATCGCGCATAATAACTACCAACTCGCCGTTTCACTGGTAGGTGATGATCTGTGCCGCTATGAGAAAGGCGCATGGAAAATATTGCCACACAGCGTATTTAGTCGAGAGATTGCCGCCTTGTTTCTGAAAATCAACGCGCCTTTTTCAGCGCCTGGGATCAGCGGCATTATCGACACGCTTAAATTAATGGTGCCGCAAATGGGTAAACCGCCGCGACGACTGATTGGTTTTCGCAACGGCGTGTTTGATACCGTCACCGGTCAATTTGGGCCACACCTCCCGACCCACTGGTTACGCACCGTGAACAATGTCGATTTCACCCAACCCAATGCAGGCGAAAACCTTGCTGATCATGCACCAAACTTCTGGCGTTGGCTGACGCGGGCAGCGGGTGGCAGTGAGGAGAAACAAGCGCGTATTTTGGCGGCCCTGTTCATGGTGCTGGCGAACCGCTATGACTGGCAGTTGTTCCTTGAAATCACCGGGCCAGGCGGCAGCGGGAAAAGTGTCATGTCCGCTATCGGCACCTTTCTGGCAGGGATTCATAACACCGTGTCTGCCGGTATCCTGTCTCTGGAGTCGGCCCGTGAGCGGGCATCAATCGTAGGATATTCATTTATCCTGTTGCCAGATCAGGAAAAGTGGAGCGGTGACGGCGCGGGCATCAAGGCCATCACCGGCGGCGATGCGGTAGCCATTGATCCAAAATACCGAGATGCGTACTCCACACATATTCCGGCAGTCATTATGGCGTCGAACAACAACCCGATGCAGTTTAGCGACCGCAGCGGCGGCGTATCCCGCAGGCGTGTGATCATCACGTTCCCCGAAGTGATACCGGCCAATGAACGGGATCCGCAACTAATAGATAAAATAGGTCAGGAACTGGCGATCATTGTTCGCCACCTGATGCAACGCTTTGCCGTCCCCAGTGATGCCCGCGAGCTGTTACAGGCACAGCAAAACTCCGATGAAGCACTGGAGATAAAGCGCGGTGCCGATCCGTTGGTAGATTTTTGCGGTTACCTGCTGGCCGTCAGCACACCGAACGGCCTTTATATTGGCAACGCCAACATTGTTCCGGCTAACCCCCGCAAGTATCTCTATCACGCCTACCTTTCGTTTATGGAAGCCCGAGGGCATCAACGCACGATGAACCTGACGGCTTTTGGTCGGGCTGTGCCACAAACGCTGAGAGAATATGAGATCGAGCTTTTGAAACGTAAGACCAATCAGGGGATGCAAACCAACCTGATATTAAGTGAAGACTGCGATGCGGATTGGTTGCCAAGGTGCGGAACTTAAACAAACCTCAACAGAAACCGGCTCAGGCCGGTTTTTTTAGGTCTGAACTGGCAACTGGTCACTTTTAAGTGATGAGTTATGGATAGTTCGGAGCAAACCAGTCACCACCTAAGATGATGAAATTTAAACGAATAAAACGAAAGTGAACAGTGTGACTAGTTTTAGCCATAAATCTTTTATTACGCTAAACTTTAGGACTCTCGGGGATTTGCTTGGTTAAGCTATTTTGATCTCCTGTGACAGAAAGGATCATTGGTTCCCAAGAAGATGGTATGAATGAAATCCAATTTGACAGTCGGGTATGTGCCAACAGCGGACTTTGCAAACATCACTGTTTTAATAAGAAGGTAACGGGTCATAACATGTGGACTTCATTGACTGCGTTCCATCAACTCAAGCGTCTGACCATCGGGGCTTTGTAAATATATTACTCTGGTTCCCTGCATGGGTCCTGACAAGACTGTCTGAGGTTTCCCTGGCGTCTTCCAGCCATAGTCCGATACTTTGCTCAAGAGCGTATCAAGATCCTCGACTATAAACGCAAGGTGAGCGTAGCCTGGGATGTAGGGTGCTGAAGGCTCTTCTGGCTGTTCAATGTTATTGTATTGCAGTAATTCAATTTTAATTCCAGCCAGTTCAAGCAAAGCCATTCGTACATCAGCTCCCCTTGCGCCTGTCACTTCATCAATAATAGGTCCAGACATTTTCCCTTCGCGTAATAACTCCCCTCCAAGAATATGAGTCCAGAAAAATAATGAGTCTTCAATATTTTTAACTGAAAAACCGACGTGATTAACACTTAAGATCATGAGATTACCTGCTGGGTTTTGAAAATTTAGCATCCAACTATCTAAAATCCCTGCTTTATTATCTTCACGATAAGTGCGATGGGATTTGTTCAGGAAAAAAGCACAATTAAGTGCGGTCTGAAAAATATATTTACGATTCATCCACAGCGACAGCTGTACAGGTTACCTGCTCTTTGTTGATAAATACGCGACTGCGTTACAAGCCTGTATCTATTGTAGAAAAACTGCGAATGTCTGCTTTTCGCTCAGGCTGTGTGAAAACTCGGTTTTTGCATTATCTGAGTACTATCCCCGTTCAGGAACGCAAGATATTCCAGATATTGACTGCATTCGGAGTAATTTAGATATAGAGGCAGTTCGAGGCTTTT
>NZ_JBLJFK010000003.1:0-300118 GCF_049889095.1 Ewingella sp. S1.OA.A_B6
CACGCACGCCGTAGTGGATGTAGTTACCGGCCAGATCGTCGCCCAGTGACTTCGAGCCAGACCACATAGTCAGGTTACTTGGCGCGAGGTCAGCAGAGCCGCCGAGGAATTCTGGCAACACTTTGCCAAAGACTTCCAGCGCATTCTGCGACGCTTTGCGGCTGGCGATATTGGCAGGATTAGCCTGCAATTCTTCGATAAATTTCTGTGAGTCAGCTTGCCAGTTAGCAGGCAGTTCACCGTTAACGCGGCGTTTGAACTCTTTTGCCAGCTCAGGGTGAGCCTTGGCGTAGGCTGCGAACTTCTCATCCCATGCCGCTTCTTTGGCCTTACCGGCTTCTTTCGCGTCCCACTGGGCATAAATGTCCTGTGGAATTTCAAACGGAGGATAGTTCCAGCCCAGCTGTTTGCGGGTTGCTGCCACTTCAGCATCACCCAGCGGTGCGCCGTGTGCTTCATGGGAGCCGGCTTTGTTTGGTGAACCAAAACCGATCACGGTTTTGCACATCAGCAAAGAAGGTTTGTCGGTAACCTTATGGGATTCTTCGATGGCAGCTTTAATAGAAGCTGCATCGTGGCCGTCAATGCCACGGATCACATGCCAGCCGTAGGCTTCGAAACGTGCGGCAGTGTCATCGGTGAACCAGCCTTCAACGTGGCCGTCGATGGAGATGCCGTTGTCATCATAAAACGCGGTCAGTTTGCCGAGCTTCATGGTGCCGGCCAGTGAGCAGACTTCGTGGGAGATGCCTTCCATCATGCAGCCGTCGCCCATAAAGGCGTAGGTGTGATGGTCGACAATGTCGTGACCAGGCTGATTAAACTGCGCGGCCAGCGTGCGTTCTGCAATAGCAAAACCCACGGCGTTAGCAACACCCTGACCAAGCGGACCGGTGGTGGTTTCCACGCCAGCCGTGTAACCGTATTCCGGATGGCCTGGGGTTTTAGAATGCAGCTGACGGAAGTTAGCCAGTTCGCTCATCGGCAGATCATAGCCGGTGAGGTGCAGCAGGCTATAAATCAGCATAGAACCATGACCATTTGACAGCACGAAGCGGTCGCGGTCAGCCCAGTGTGGGTTAGTTGGGTTGTGGTTCATATAGTCACGCCACAGGACTTCGGCAATGTCAGCCATGCCCATCGGGGCGCCAGGGTGGCCGGATTTCGCTTTCTGCACGGCGTCCATACTCAGTGCACGGATAGCGTTCGCAAGCTCTTTACGAGAGGACATGTTCTACTCCAGGTCGGATTAAAAAAGCAGTCAAGAAAGTCATTTTCTCAGACTAGGCATTAAAACGGCAAACTCTATTCGTGCGCGTGATGAACTTCACAGAATTGGCTTTTAAATCAGTGCGATTTTTAGGAGATCAACTATAGATCGGCAGACGCAAAAAACCTACCTTAACGCTATCCTTACCTTTAACGCCTTTTTACGGCTTTTTTCTGTGTTTAGCTTTTAACTTTTGGGAATCAAAACTGATGAAATTTAACCCCACGCTGTTGAGTCTGAGCGTTGTCGCTCTGCTATCTGGTTGCGCCAATCTGAATACTGATACCTTAATGCAGTCCGGCGCGCAGGCTTATCAGGCAGCAACGCTGTCAGATGCAGATGTCAAAACACTTAGCGTGCAGTCATGCGAAGAGATGGACAAAAAAAACCAGATAGCACCGGATAACAGCCAATACGCACAACGTCTGAAGAAAATCTCCGCCGCGCTTGGCGATAACATCAATGGGCAACCGGCGAACTACAAGGTGTACATGACCAAAGACGTCAATGCCTGGGCGATGGCTAACGGCTGCATCCGCGTTTATAGCGGCCTGATGGACATGATGAACGATAATGAAGTCGAAGGCGTGCTGGGTCATGAAATGGGCCATGTGGCGCTGGGTCACACCCGCAAAGCGATGCAGGTGGCCTACAGTGCAACGGCTGCCCGTTCGGCGGCATCTTCTTTAGGTGGCATCAGCGCAACGCTTTCTCAGTCACAACTTGCTGATCTTGGAGAGAAATACGTTAATGCACAGTTCTCGCAAAAGCAGGAATCTCAGGCAGATGACTATTCGTTCGATTTACTGAAAAAACGCGGTATCGACCCGACCGGCCTGGCCACCAGTTTCGAAAAACTGGCAACGCTGGATAAAGGCGGCAGCATTGGTTGGTTTAATGACCATCCATCCTCCGAGGCCCGCGCTAAACACATTCGCGAGCGTATTGCCGCCGGCAAGTAATATCAAATACGAAAAATTAAGAACCCGATTTTTCAATACCTAAAAAATAGATACAAAAGCCCGACATAAAGTCGGGCGATTGTTTCCGCTAAGCAACGAAAAGTCGCGTCAGGCCGATCAGCCCTTTTTGTACGCCTGAACGTACAGCATTTCCAGAGCCAGAGTGGCCGCTGCCAGCGCGGTTATTTCAGACTGGTCATAAGCAGGGGCAACCTCAACGATGTCCATACCGACGATATCCAGATCCAGATCTTTCAGGCCGCGCACCAGTTTGAGCGCACGATCAGAAGTCAGGCCGCCGATCACCGGCGTGCCGGTGCCGGGCGCATGCGCCGGATCCAGACAGTCGATATCGAAGCTTAGATAAACAGGCAGAGAACCCACGATCTGCTTAACCTGCGCCAGAATATCGTCAACAGTGCGGTCATTAACCTGCGCTGCATCAAGCACGGTGAAGCCCAAAGTTTTGTCAAATTCGGTACGAATACCAATCTGCACAGAATGGTTAGGGTCAATCAGGCCTTCGTTCGGCGCATGGAAGAACATGGTGCCATGGTCGAATTTGCTGCCGTTGGAATAGGTGTCGGTGTGCGCATCGAAATGCACCAGCGCCATCTTACCGAAGTGCTTGGCGTGCGCACGCAGCAGCGGCAGGGTGACAAAGTGGTCGCCGCCAAAAGAGAGCATGCGTTTGCCGGAAGCCAGTACTTTTTCAGCATGCTGTTGCAGTTTGTCGGTCAAGTCCTGTGCATCACCAAAGTTGTACACCACATCGCCGCAGTCGATCACTTTCAGGCGATCACGCAGATCGAAATCCCACGGCCAGCGTTGACCTTCCCATGCCAGATTTACCGACACCTGACGAATAGCTGCCGGGCCCAGGCGCGCGCCTGAACGGCCAGACGTTGCCATGTCGAAAGGAATGCCGGTGATCACCCAGTCAGCATCTGCATCGTATGGCTGGAAATTCAGCGGGAAGCGCAGGAAACCAAAAGCGTTGGAAACCAGCGAATTATCAGGTTGATGGCCCAATGTGCTCATAAAACGATCCTCTTTTGACGTCAGCGCAAAGGCGACGCGATTATTTACCTTAATCCGACCAACTTTAGGCCGGATTATTGCGCGAAATTATTCGTCTTCTTCCAGATAGGTATAACCGTACAGGCCAGACTCAAACTCTTCGACAAACTGCGCCTGAAGGTCTGCATCCAGATCGGTTTCTTTTACCTGATCGCGGAAGCGGCTGAGCAGCACGTTAGGATCCAGCTGCACATATTCCAACATGTCGGCAACCGTGTCGCCTTCATCGGATTGCTGCACTTCGATACTGCCGTCAGGGAAGACGAATACGTCTACCGCAGCGGTATCACCGAACAAGTTGTGCATATTGCCGAGAATTTCCTGATACGCACCGACCATAAAGAAGCCTAGTACCGGCGGATCTTCAGGGTCATACGGAGGCATTGGCATGGTGGTCGCCACGCCGTCACCGTCGATATAGTGATCGATAGTGCCGTCAGAATCGCAGGTAATATCCAGTAGTACTGCGCGACCCACCGGCGGTTTATCAAGACCTTCCAGCGGCAGAACCGGGAACAGCTGGTCAATACCCCAGGCATCCGGCATCGACTGGAACAGCGAGAAGTTGACGTACAGTTTATCCGCCATGCGCTCTTGCAGTTCGTCGATGATCGGACGGTGCGCACGATTACTTGGATCCAGCTGATCCTGAATCTTATTACAGATATTCAGGTAGATATCTTCCGCCCAGGCGCGCTGCGTCAGGTCCAGAATACCGTGTGCGTATTGTGAATGGACGTCGTGCAGATCCATCTGGCTATCGTGCAGCCATTCCCGCAGCGAGCGGCGATTCTCTGGATCATGCATTTCGTTCCAGGTGTCCCACATGCTGCCGAGCGCGCGCGGCGCATCATCAGCCGGAGCAATCGGATCGCGGAATTCATTGCGTTCTACGCCAATGATATTAGAGACCAGTACGGTATGGTGCGCGGTCACGGCACGGCCAGATTCAGTGATCACTGTTGGATGTGGCAAGCCATGTTCATTACAGGCATCGCCGATCCCCCAGATCACGTTGTTGGCGTATTCGTTCAGGCCATAGTTCACCGAACAGTCAGACTGCGAACGTGTTCCTTCGTAGTCAACGCCCAAACCTCCGCCAACATCGAAGCACTGAATATTAACGCCCAGTTTGTGCAGCTCAACGTAGAAACGCGCAGACTCGCGCACGCCGGTGGAGATATCACGGATATTGGAGAGCTGCGAACCCAGGTGGAAGTGCAGCAGTTGCAAGCTATCCAGACGGTTCGCTTCACGCAGCATTTCCACCAGTTGCAGAACCTGCGAGGCCGCCAGACCAAATTTGGACTTTTCGCCGCCGCTGGACTGCCACTTGCCGGAGCCCTGAGACGAAAGACGCGCACGCACGCCGAGACGCGGAGTCACGTTCAAGCGTTCCGCCTCTTCCAGCACCAGTTTTATCTCCGTCATCTTCTCGATAACCAGGTAGACCTTATGGCCGAGCTTCTCGCCAATCAGCGCCAGACGGATGTATTCGCGGTCTTTATAGCCGTTACAGACAATCACCGAGCGGGTCATACCAGCATGCGCCAGTACGGCCATGAGTTCTGCTTTAGAACCGGCTTCCAGACCCAGTGGTTCACCGGATTCAACCAGTGACTCAATCACGCGGCGATGCTGGTTAACCTTAATAGGGTAGACCAGGAAGTAATCACCCTCGTAGCCAAACGACTCGCGCGCGCGTTTGAACGCGGCGTTAATCGAACGTAGACGGTGTTGCAGAATTTGTGGGAAGCAGAACAGCGCTGGCAGACGTTGACCGTCCTGCGCGCGCATGTCTTTCACCAGTTGCGCCAGATCCACGCGGGCCGACGGAACGTCAGGATCGGGGCAAACACTGATGTGGCCCAGTTCGTTGACGTCATAATAATTGTTACCCCAATAGGCAACGTTGTAAGTGCGCAGCATTTTGCTGGCATCACGATCGTTCACGGCAACCTCCTGCATGGAGCGCAAAGAAACCGAATCGCCCGCATGTGACGGACGGTGGGAATGGATGTTATCAGACATAGGTAAATCCTCTTTCTACACTGACAACATGGCCAGCCACTATCGCAGTAACAACAAGTGAGAACAACCCGAACGAATGGCTTTCAGACAGGATGAAATCCTGCGCACCATGGTTCGCAAACTGTTTTTCACTCATGTGATTATAAAATTCATCATTAGACTCCGTGGAACGGGTCAGGAGAAACCTATAGGAATAACGCTCTAAGGTTGCAGGCTACGTCAGTTTTACGGGGAAGGCGTTGTTAACCGGCCCGATGTGCCTGAGTAGCGCTCAGATGTTGCAGACTGAGCTGTCTATAGCCAAGCGGCATAAACGCGGCTGTCCGGCGGACAAGCTGTTTATAACATCGGATTGATGACAGAAATTTTTCAGAAAGGCGTGCAGCAGCAATTAACAATCTCTGCCGGGGATGCTGTTGAAATGTAACAATCGGTAAAAAGTGGGTCATTAACCTAACCACCTCCACACGTGCCACGCATCACCCGCGGGCATTCGAGCTGAGAAAACAGTAATTACTGGGATACGCTGGCGTAGATGTAAAAAAAGTACCGGGCGCGCGCCGTTTATACCGGCAACCTGCTGTAAATGCAAAATGAAAATGCGCCAGAGATTGTTTCCGAGCGTGGATATGACTGCAAAGTCGCACAATAACGCCATATTCATCACAGAAATGACTGGCTTTCGTAACACTTGCTATCCTAAAATAGCCGTCCAGATGTTAATCCGTCTATTTGGATTGACTGTCAAACTGCTTCAAGGCTTTGCCTTATGGGGACATGCAGGACGCAGTGCGACAATGACGAGCTCCGCTCATCATCTGCCAGTCTCCCCAGTGCTATGCAGTGATATCTAACCCGTTGTATAAAGGTAAAGAACATAATGGCTAAACATCTCTTCACATCCGAATCTGTTTCAGAAGGACATCCAGATAAAATCGCCGACCAGATTTCTGATGCCATACTGGACGCGATTTTAGAGCAAGACCCGAAAGCACGTGTTGCATGTGAAACTTATGTTAAAACCGGCATGGTCCTCGTTGGCGGTGAAATTACCACCAGTGCCTGGGTCGACGTAGAAGAAATCACTCGCCAGACTATTCGTGAGATTGGCTACGTCAACTCTCAAATGGGCTTCGACGCCAACTCTTGCGCCGTACTCAGCGCTATCGGTAAACAGTCCCCGGACATCAACCAAGGTGTTGACCGCCTTGACCCGCTGGAACAAGGCGCAGGCGACCAAGGCCTGATGTTTGGCTACGCAACCAATGAAACCGAGGTGCTGATGCCAGCACCGATCACCTACGCACACCGTCTGGTACAGCGTCAGGCAGAAGTTCGCAAAGCAGGTACCCTGTCGTGGTTGCGTCCTGATGCGAAAAGCCAGGTCACTTTCCAGTATGACGAAGGAAAAATCGTCGGTATTGATGCTGTCGTACTGTCAACTCAGCACGCTGAAGATATCGCGCTGAAAGATCTGCAGGAAGCGGTGATGGAAGAGATTATTAAACCTGTGCTACCCGCAGAATGGCTGCACGCCGGGACTAAATACCATATTAACCCGACTGGCCGTTTCGTGATCGGCGGTCCAATGGGTGACTGTGGTCTGACTGGCCGTAAAATCATCGTGGATACCTACGGCGGCATGGCCCGTCACGGCGGTGGTGCGTTCTCCGGTAAAGATCCTTCTAAAGTTGACCGTTCGGCGGCCTATGCAGCACGTTACGTGGCGAAAAACATTGTGGCAGCCGGTTTGGCCGATCGTTGTGAGATCCAGGTCTCTTATGCTATCGGCGTGGCTGAACCGACTTCTATCATGGTAGAAACCTTCGGTACCGGTAAAATCTCCAACGAGCAGTTAACTCTGCTGGTGCGCGAGTTCTTCGATCTGCGTCCTCACGGCCTGATTCAGATGATGGATCTGCTGCATCCAATCTACAAAGAAACCGCCGCATACGGCCACTTTGGTCGCGAACATTTCCCTTGGGAAAAAACCGACAAAGCCGCTCAGTTGCGTGAAGCTGCCGGCGTGTAATTTGCAGAACGAGGTTTATTAAACCCCCGCCATTTTATGGCGGGGGTTTTTATTCCTGGCTATTAAACAGCGAAACTCGAGTGAGAACAATCCGATTAGTGGGAACGATTACAAAAAATAATTCCTTTAAAATCAAAAAATTAAATCAATTAATGATTCTGACATGTCAACATTTGATTGATATAAGTCAAGTATTTGCGTATTACTCTGTGAAATCGTCCCCTTCCCGATTACCACGTCTCATAAAAGCCTCTCACACCTGATAAGAGATCGAACCAATAAGTGTAAGCGATTACAACACTGTGATCTGGCGCACTTTTAGTCAGGGCAAGGGCAAATAACATAACAAGCTAAGCATTATTGCTATCTTTTGGAGGCAGTATGAGTAACTCAACATATGGCAAAAAGAAGCGCTCGAATAAAAGCGTCACGTTCTTTGTCTGTTTTCTGGCCGCACTGGCAGGCCTGCTGTTCGGGCTTGATATCGGCGTCATCGCCGGTGCCCTTCCCTTCATCAGTAATGAATTCCAGATAACCAGCCATCAGCAAGAGTGGGTGGTCAGCTCAATGATGTTCGGTGCTGCGGTTGGGGCTATCGGTAGTGGTTGGCTCAACTTTCGTCTGGGGCGTAAATACAGTCTGATGATTGGCGCCGTTTTATTCGTGGTCGGCTCACTCTTTTCAGCCTTTGCGCCAAATACCGAAGTTCTGATCATCGCACGCATCCTGTTGGGTCTGGCCGTCGGTATCGCCTCTTACACCGCGCCTGTTTATCTGTCGGAAATTGCACCGGAGAAAATCCGCGGCAGTATGATTTCAATGTATCAGTTGATGATCACCATCGGTATTCTGGCTGCCTATCTTTCAGACACCGGCTTCAGTTACACCGGCGCATGGCGCTGGATGCTCGGGGTTATCACTATCCCTGCGCTGTTGCTGTTAGTTGGTGTGTTCTTCTTGCCTGATAGCCCACGCTGGCTGGCAGCCCGGGGCAACGACGATAAAGCGCGCCGGGTGTTGGAAAGATTGCGCGACTCTACGGCTCAGGCCAAAAAAGAGCTGGATGAGATACGCGAAAGTCTGAAAATTAAACAGAGTGGCTGGGGTCTGTTTACCAGCAACAAAAACTTCCGTCGCGCGGTCTACCTCGGCATCCTCTTACAGGTCATGCAGCAGTTCACCGGTATGAACGTCATCATGTATTACGCACCGAAAATCTTCGGTATTGCCGGGTTTGCCAGCACCTCGCAACAAATGTGGGGCACGGTCATTGTGGGTGTCGTCAACGTACTCGCCACTTTCATTGCCATTGGTCTGGTCGACCGTTGGGGTCGTAAACCAACCCTAAAACTAGGCTTCATGGTAATGGCTGTCGGTATGGGCGTATTAGGCACCATGCTGCACATTGGCGTTGAATCAGAAGTGGCGAAATACTTCTCCGTCGCCATGTTACTGATGTTCATCGTCGGTTTCGCCATGAGTGCCGGTCCGTTGATTTGGGTACTCTGTTCTGAAATTCAGCCGCTGCGCGGCCGTGATTTTGGTATCACCGTTTCCACAACAACTAACTGGATCGCCAACATGATTGTCGGCGCGACCTTCCTGACCATGCTCGACACGCTCGGCAACGCCAACACCTTCTGGGTCTATGCCGCACTGAACGTTGTGTTCATCTTCATCACTATTGCGTTGATTCCCGAGACCAAAAACGTCTCTCTGGAACACATTGAACGTAATCTGATGAGCGGTGAAGCCCTGCGTGACATCGGTAAGTAAAGCGTCTTTAGCTTCCTCCCCTGCGAAGGAGAGGAAGCTAAAAATTAGAACTATTTGCATCTCTCTCTTCCCAGATTTATCCTTCGCCAGATGAAAACCTCACGACTCCCAATCGCCCTGCAACAAGCTGTAATGCGCTGCCTGCGGGAAAAACTCCAATTGGCGAACACCCATTTCGGCACGGATCATCCTGAGCCAGAAATCAGTTATCTGCAGCGCGGCACCAGCGCGGGCAGTGCTTACCTGCAACACTGGCAGATCCGCCTGAATCAGGTGCTATTAGTCGAGAATCAACAGCCTTTTGTCGATGAGGTTGTACCTCACGAACTGGCGCACCTGCTGGTTTACCGGCATTTTGGCCGCACCGCAGCGCCGCACGGCAAGGAGTGGCGCTGGATGATGGAGCACGTGCTTGGTGTCAGTGCCAGCCGTACCCACAAATTCGAAACTGCCTCGGTACAAAGTAAAACATATCCCTATTTGTGCGCCTGCCAGGACCACCAACTCACCGTGCGCCGCCATAACCGGGTGATGCGTAAAGAGGCTGAATATCGCTGTCGTCATTGCGGTGAATTGTTACGATTCAACGTCAAAGGCAGCGGTTAATCGTTTGATTATTCAACAATAAAAATCATCATTCGCTGATTGTCAGCTCACCCTGTATCCGCTACCCTGCCCACTTTTCGCATCAGGTATTTTTGGAATATGTTTCGCAAAATTGTTGTAACTGTTGTTGTTCTCGCCGCGTTAGCCTCTTTTTCCACGCTCAGCAAAGGCATTAATAACTTCACTCAGGCCAAAGCCGAAGCGGTAAAAATCAATCAGGGTGCAGCGACATTTTACTGCGGCTGTGACATTAACTGGCAGGGCAAAAAGGGGACGCCGGATCTGCAATCCTGTGGCTATCAGGTACGGAAAAGTGAATTACGCGCGAATCGAATTGAGTGGGAACACGTGATGCCGGCCTGGCAGTTTGGTCATTTACGCCAGTGCTGGCAGGACGGCGGACGCAAAAGTTGTGCGAAGGATGAGGGCTATCGCCAGATTGAAACCGACCTCCACAACCTGCAGCCTTCGATTGGTGAAGTGAACGGCGACCGTAATAATTTCATGTACGGCCAGTGGAATGGCGGAGAAGGCCAGTACGGACGCTGCGAGATGAAAGTCGATTTTAAAGCCAAAGCAGCAGAGCCACCGGCCCGTGCGCGCGGCGCTATCGCGCGCACCTATTTTTATATGCGCGACCGCTATCAGCTGAATTTATCCCGCCAGCAGACGCAGTTATTTACCGCCTGGAGCAAGCAATATCCGGTCACTCGTTGGGAATGCGAACGCGACGAGCGTATTGCACAAGTTCAGGGGAATCATAATCCTTACGTTCAGCAGGCTTGCGTACAACGAAAAAGCTAACTTAGTATTAAACACGTCCCAAGAGCACATTAGCCCGCGACAACGCGGGCTAATGTCGCCAAAATAGCCCACTTAAACACTTTAAGGACAGCAGCCTCACATGCGCATACCTCGCATTTATCACCCGGAACCCCTGAACGCTCACAGCGAAATTGCGCTCTGCGAAGATGCTGCTAACCACGTTGGGCGCGTGCTGCGGATGCAACCCGGCCACTTGATTCAATTATTTGATGGCAGTAATCAGGTCTTTGAGGCCAGTATCACTCAGGTTGATAAAAAAAGTGTGCGTGTCAGCCTGAGCGAAGGCGTGTTGTCTGACAACGAATCTCCGCTCAATCTGCATCTCGGGCAGGTGATCTCACGCGGTGAGAAGATGGAGTTCACCATTCAGAAATCCATCGAGTTAGGTGCCAACACCATTACTCCGCTGTTTTCAGATCGTTGCGGCGTAAAGCTTGATGGCGAACGGCTGGAGAAGAAGTTGCAACAGTGGCAGAAAATCGCTATTGCCGCGTGCGAGCAGTGCGGCCGTAACCGTATTCCAACAATTCGCCCAGCGATGCAGCTGGAAGCCTGGTGTGCAGAGCAGGATGACAGCCTGAAGCTGAATCTGCATCCGCGCGCCAGCCACAGCATTAATACCCTGCCGCTGCCGGTGAACCACGTTCGCCTGCTGATCGGCCCCGAAGGCGGCCTGTCCGCCGAAGAAATTGCAATGACCTCCGGCTACGGATTTACTGATATCCTGCTGGGACCCCGTGTTCTGCGTACAGAAACTACAGCACTCACCGCGATAACGGCCTTACAGGTTCGTTTCGGCGATCTGGGTTAAGAGGAGACCAAATGATTAAGCTTGGCATCGTAATGGACCCTATTTCGTCCATTAACATCAAAAAAGACACCAGCTTCGCGATGTTGCTGGAAGCACAAAGCCGTGGTTATGAACTGCATTATATGGAGATGAACTCTCTGTATCTTCGCGGTGGTGAAGGCCGTGCCTTGACACGTAAACTAAATGTTAAGCAGGATTACGACGGCTGGTATGAATTCGGCACCGAGCAAGATATCGCCCTGCAGGAGCTCGACGTGATCCTGATGCGTAAGGATCCGCCGTTTGATACCGAATTTATCTATGCCACTTACATCCTTGAACGCGCTGAAGAAAAAGGCACGCTGATCGTTAACAAACCGCAGAGTCTGCGTGACTGTAACGAAAAACTGTTTACTGCCTGGTTCCCGGAACTGACCCCCGATACGCTGGTCACCCGCAATGCAGCGCAGTTAAAAGCTTTCCATCAGGAGCACACCGACGTCATCCTCAAGCCGCTCGACGGCATGGGAGGCGCATCGATTTTCCGCCTGAAACCGGAAGATGCTAACGTGTCAGTGATCATCGAAACACTGACTGAACACGGTAGCCGTTTCTGCATGGCGCAGAACTATTTGCCGGCGATCAAGGACGGCGACAAGCGCGTTTTGGTTGTCGATGGTGAACCGGTGCCCTACTGCCTGGCGCGCATTCCGGCTAAGGGTGAAACCCGTGGCAATCTGGCTGCCGGTGGTCGTGGTGAAGCACGTCCACTGACCGAGAGCGACTGGGCCATTGCCCGTAAAGTGGCTCCCGTGCTGAAAGAAAAAGGGCTGATTTTTGTCGGTCTGGACATCATTGGCGACCGCCTGACTGAAATCAACGTTACCAGCCCGACCTGTGCTCGTGAAATCGAAGCCGCCTTTCCGATTTCCGTCACCGGTATGCTGATGGACGCGATCGAAAAGCGCTTAGAAGCACAATGACATTACCCTTCATATACTCTAAATAATTCGAGTTGCAGGAAGGCGGCAAGTGAGGAAGTCCCGATGAGCTTACTCAAGTTAGTGATTCGGGTGACTGAACGTAGCGAACGCACCTGCAACTTGAAGTATGGCGGGTAAAATGGCGTAATTTACTTATGCCAACATTCTCTGAGGTTAACCATCCTGCATACCATGAATCTACAACATCACTTTCTTATTGCGATGCCTGGGCTGGATGAACCCCAGTTCAAACGTTCTGTTGTGTATATCTGCGAACACAATGAAGAAGGTGCAATGGGTCTGGTGATTAATAAGCTGGTCGAAGACTTCACCGTCGAAAACGTGCTCGATAAGTTGGAGATCTCCCCTACCCCACGCGATCCGGCTATCCGTCTCGATCGCCCGGTGTTTTCCGGCGGCCCGCTGTCAGACGACCGCGGCTTTATTTTGCACACACCGCGCAACGGCTTTGGCTCCAGCATTCAGATTTCTGACACCACCATGATCACGACATCCAAAGATGTGCTGGAAACGCTTGGCACCCCAGAACAGCCTAAAGACGTGCTGGTCGCGCTGGGCTATGCCGCATGGGAGCAAGGCCAGCTGGAAAGAGAGTTGCTGGATAACACCTGGCTGACCATCGAAGCCAACAGCGATATATTGTTCCGCACACCGATCGCTGACCGCTGGCGCGAAGCTGCAAAAATGATCGGCATCGATGTCGGCCAACTCGCCACCCACGCAGGTCACGCATAATGGCTAACCGCACCGTATTTGCCTTTGATTTTGGTACCAAGAGTATCGGTCTGGCCATCGGACAAGAGGTCACAGGCACCGCACGACCGCTGACATCCTTCAAAGCCCAGGACGGCACACCAGACTGGCAGAAGATAGAGAAACTACTCAAAGAGTGGCTGCCTGACGTAGTGGTGGTTGGCCTGCCGCTGAATATGGACGGCACTGAACAGCCGCTGACAGTCCGCGCACGCAAGTTTGCCAACCGTCTACATGGTCGCTTTGGTGTTCTGGTTGAATTGCATGATGAACGGCTGAGTACCGTCGAAGCACGCGCTGACCTGTTTGATCGCGGCGGTTTCCGCGCACTCGACAAAGGCAGCGTGGATGCAGCCTCTGCGGTGATCATTCTGGAAAGCTGGTTTGAGAAACAGTGGAGCCAGCCAGCGTCGGACTAATAAGCCCGCTGGCCATGCGCTGTAACCGGCTCTGTTCAAAGGTTTGCATGCCAACCTTTGAACAGGTTTGTAAAATATCCACCAACTGATGCGTCTTGCCTTCGCGGATCAAATTCCCCACCGCAGGCGTAGAGGTCAGAACTTCAAACAGCGCTACCCTGGCACCATTGCTTCCTGCCATCAGTTTCTGCGCAATGACACCGCGCAGGCTGCCTGCCAACTGTGCGCGGACAAACCCTTTCTCTTCAGCCGGAAATACGTCCACCAGACGGTCGACCGCCTGCGTCGCGTTACGCGTATGCAGCGTCGCCAGCACCAGATGTCCGGTTTCCGCGGCAGTCAGTGCCAGCCGGATGCTGTCGGCATCACGCAACTCGCCTAGCAGCAAAACATCCGGATCTTCGCGCAGTGCGCCGCGAACGGCGTCGGTGAAAGAGTGCGTATGGCGCCCAAGCTCCCGCTGCTGAATAAGGCACCGCTGGCTGCTGTGAATAAATTCAATCGGGTCTTCCAGCGTAATAATATGCCGGGCGCAGGTGTGGTTGAGGTGGTCAATCATCGCCGCCAGCGTGGTGGATTTCCCGCTGCCGGTGGCACCGGTCACCAGTATCAATCCGTCTTCACACTCAGTAAGGCTTGCTACTATCTCTGGCACATGAAGCTGCTGCAGCTTCGGACACCTTGCCGGCACACGGCGCAGTGCGGCGGAGAGTCCATGCAATTGTCTGAAGAAATTCACCCGCAGCCGTAAGCCATTCTCCAGTGTAATAGCGCCATCAGTCTGGCCTTTACTTTGTAATTCGGCGTGCTGTGAGGGTTCCAGCCACTTATTGCTTAGCCACTGCATATTTTCAACAGTGATTTTCGCCATATTTCCCAGTGGCCTTAATTCTCCGTGGCTTCGTAACATCGGCTGATGGCCGGCACAAAGGTGCAGATCGGAGGCATTTTGCTTTACACTACGCTCCACAAATTCATCGATATCCATTTTGAAATCTCCTGAGTCACTATGAGCCTTAGTCATCCACAAACGATTGGTCAAAACTTACAGGATGTTCGTGAGCAAATCGCTGCGGCTGTGCAGCGCTGCGAGCGGTCTCTGGAAGAAATTACGCTGCTTGCAGTAAGCAAAACCAAACCTGCGAGCGCGGTCGAAGAAGCGATCGCAGCCGGCCAGCTGACGTTCGGTGAAAACTACGTTCAGGAGGGTGTGGAGAAGATCGCGCACTTTGCCGGGCATCAACCTGCGCTGACCTGGCATTTCATCGGGCCGTTGCAGTCGAACAAAAGCCGCCTCGTTGCAGAGAATTTTGACTGGTGCCATACGGTTGATCGGCTGAAAATCGCTCAGCGCCTGAACGAACAGCGTCCGGCAGACTTACCGCCGTTACAGGTTTTGATTCAGGTAAACATCAGCGATGAGGCCAGTAAATCCGGCATTCCCGTGGGTGAAGTGGCTGAGCTGGCAACGCAAATCATGGCGATGCCCAACCTGATGCTGCGTGGCCTGATGGCGATCCCTGCCGCAGAAAAAGACCACACGCGGCAGTTGGCGGTTTTCAGCCAGATGCATGACGCACTGAAAACCTTGCAGGCGATCTGCCCGCAGGCAGATACGTTGTCGATGGGCATGACAGACGATATGCCCGCTGCCATTGCGGCAGGCAGTACGATGGTACGTATTGGTACCGCAATATTTGGTACACGTGATAACAGCGCAAAACAGTAACCGGTGTCGAGCAGGAAACTGTTTTAATACTCAAGAATCATCCCCTGTTTTTAATAGCGAGGAGCACCATGCAGCATCGCAAATTATGTTTTATTGGCGCCGGTAACATGGCGGGTGCGATCATTTCCGGCCTGGTCGACAGCGGCTATCCGGCAAATTTGATCAGCGTTTGTGCACCTTCAGGCAAGAATCGTGATTCGCTGGCATCCAAATATGGCGTGAAAAGCAGTGATGACAACATTACCTGTGCGCAGGAAGCGGATGTGGTGGTGCTGGCGGTGAAACCGCAACTGATGGCCGACGTATGTAAATCACTGCAAAAAGAGGTGGATTTCAGCGGTAAACTGGTACTGTCGATCGCCGCAGGTATCAACATCGCGCGTTTCCGCAGCCTGCTTGGTGAGCAGCTTAATATTGTACGCATCATGCCAAATACCCCGTCGTTAGTGGGTAAAGGCATGAGCGGTCTCTATGCGCCAAAAGAAGTGGGCCCGCAGGACAGAAAGTACAGTAGTGATTTGATGGGCGCAGTCGGCAAGGTATGCTGGGTTGATACCGAAGAAGGCATCAACCATATCATTGCCGCTGCAGGCAGCGCGCCTGCGTATTTCTTCCTCTTCATGGAAGCTATGCAAGCCGAAGCCGAACGTTTAGGATTCAGTGCAGAAACGGCGCGTATGCTGGTAGAGCAAGCCGCCAGCGGCGCTACGGCGCTGGTTGCCGCCAGCCCTGACACGCCACTGTCACAGCTGCGTGAGAACGTGACCTCCAAAGGAGGCACCACGTTTGAAGCGCTAAAAGTCTTTAACCAGCAGAAGTTACCGGAAATTGTCTCCGAAGCCATGCAAGCCGCCATTATTCGTGCGCAGGAAATGGAAAAACTTTTCTAATTTTTTAAAATTAAAAAAACACAACATTACCCAAAATCATTCGGGTTGCGTCAAGGCGGCAAGCGAGCGAATCTCCAGGAGCTTACATCAGTAAATGACTGGGGTGAACGAGTGCAGCCAACGCTGGAGCAGCCCGAAGGATGAAGGGAAAAGGGGATTTATGTTAACGCTGACTTTCCTGGTCAAAACACTGATTGACCTCTACGTCATGGTTTTACTGCTGCGTATCTGGATGCAGTGGGCGCGCACCGATTTTTACAATCCGTTCTCGCAGTTTGTGGTGAAAATCACTCAGCCAATTATCGGCCCATTGCGCCGGATTATTCCTCCGCTGGGGCCGGTTGATAGCGCATCGCTGTTGTTGGCCTTCCTGCTGATGACCGTCAAATATCCGCTGCTGCTGCTGATTCAGGGCGGAGGTGTATCGCTTAGTCCTTATAACCTGCTGTTCGGCCTGATTTCGCTGCTGAAGTCCGCAGGGTATCTGGTGTTCTGGCTAATTATTATCCGCTCGCTGATGAGCTGGGTGAGTCAGGGCCGCGGACCGATGGATTACGTTCTGATGCAGCTGACTGAGCCACTGATGTCACCTATCCGTCGTTTTTTGCCTGCGATGGGCGGTATCGACTTCTCGGCGATGGTGGTGATCCTTATCCTTTATATGCTGAATTATTTGGGCATGGATCTGCTGGGTGAGCTGTGGTTCCTGCTCTGAGTCCAGTTTTTTGGCAGGCTGACGCGCTGGTGTTGCGGCTGGTTATCCAGCCCAAGGCCAGCCGGGACAGTTTGGTGGGCTTGCATGGCGACGAATTTAAAGTCGCCATCACTGCACCGCCGGTGGACGGTCAGGCTAACTCGCATCTGGTGAAATATCTCGCCAAACAGTTTAAAGTCGCCAAAAGTCAGGTTTGTATTGAAAAGGGCGAGCTGGGCCGCCATAAACAAGTCCGCATTACGAATCCGCAAAATATCCCGACCGAGGTCGCGGTACTGCTCGCAGAATAAAAAAACACGCTCAATTCAATCAGGATTTTACCCCATGAATAAAGTCGTATTAGCTACCGGTAATGCTGGTAAAGTCCGTGAACTCGCCCATCTGCTGGCAGATTTCGGTCTGGACGTCGTGGCTCAAACGGAAATGGGCGTCGAATCTGCCGAAGAAACCGGCCTGACGTTTATTGAAAACGCCATTCTGAAAGCGCGTCATGCCGCAGCGATCACCGGCCTGCCCGCCATTGCCGATGACTCAGGTCTGGCCGTTGACGTGCTGGGTGGCGCACCGGGAATTTATTCCGCACGCTACGCCGGTGTCGATGCCAGCGACCAGCAGAACCTCGACAAATTGCTGGTGACGCTAAAAGATGTCCCGCAGGGCCAGCGCAGCGCGCAATTCCATTGTGTACTGGTCTATATGCGCCATGCTGAGGATCCGACGCCAATCGTCTGTCACGGTAGTTGGGACGGCGAAATTCTGTTTGCTGAAGCGGGAAAAGGCGGTTTTGGTTATGACCCTATCTTCCACGCTCCGGCGCTAGGTAAATCCGCCGCCGAACTGACGCGGGAAGAAAAAAGTGCCGTGTCGCATCGGGGCCAGGCCCTGAAATTATTGCTCGGCGCGATGAAAGAGAAAACACTGAAGAATGCGTGTCCTGAAAAATGAATAGCTTACCGCCGCTGAGCCTTTATATCCACATCCCGTGGTGCGTGCAGAAATGCCCGTACTGCGACTTCAATTCACATGCGCTAAAAGGCGAAGTGCCCCACGACGATTATGTCGCGCACTTGCTGGCCGATCTTGATGCTGACCTGCATCTGACCGCTGGCCGCGAGGTGAAGACGATTTTCATCGGCGGTGGTACTCCGAGTCTGCTCAGCGCAGCAGCGATGCAAAATCTGCTCGATGGCGTGCGTGCGCGCCTGCCGTTGGCGGCCGATGCTGAAATTACTATGGAAGCCAATCCAGGCACCGTCGAAGCAGACCGCTTCAGCGCTTATCAGCGCGCCGGCGTGAACCGTATCTCCATTGGTGTACAAAGTTTCAGTGCGCAGAAACTGGAGCGTCTGGGGCGTATTCACGGCCCGCAAGAAGCCAAACGTGCCGCGTATCTGGCGACCGGCCTAAATCTGCGCAGTTTTAATCTCGATTTAATGCACGGATTACCCGACCAGACGCTCGAAGAGGCGCTGGACGATTTGCGTCAGGCCATTGCGCTCAATCCGCCGCATCTGTCGTGGTATCAGCTGACCATTGAGCCCAATACGATGTATGCCTCGCGCCCGCCAAAATTACCAGATGACGATGCGCTGTGGGACATTTTCGAACAGGGCGACCAACTGCTAACCGCTGCCGGATACCAGCAATATGAAACCTCAGCCTATGCAAAGCCGGGTTACCAGTGCCAACACAATCTCAACTACTGGCGTTTCGGTGATTATCTTGGGATCGGCTGCGGCGCACACGGTAAGCTGACGCAGCCCGATGGGCCGATCCTGCGAACGGTGAAAACCAAGCACCCTCGCGGTTATATGCAGGGCCGCTACATGGACAAACAGCATGAGGTGGAAACCAGGGAGCTGCCGTTTGAGTTCTTTATGAACCGTTTCCGTCTGCTGGAAGCGGCGCCGCGTGAAGAGTTTGCGGTTTATACCGGTCTGGCTGAGTCGGTGATCCGTCCACAGCTGGATGACGCCATCGCGAAAAACTATTTGCTGGAAACGAATTTACACTGGCAGATAACCCAACATGGCAAGCTGTTCCTTAACTCCCTGCTGGAATTGTTTCTGGACGAATAGTGACAATAAAAAAAGCGCAGCCTTCACAAGCTGCGCCCTGCTCTATTTTGCATTCTGCGGAGATTTATTTAAGATCTGCCAGCAGCGTCTTATGCTGTTTATCAAGTTTTTTCACACGGTTGCAGACATCATCGCCGAAAACGTTGAACTCCTGCTCCTGTTTGCTCCATTCGTTCTGTACCGCCTGTTGCAGACCACCCAGATTACCCATTACCGCCTGTAGCGGGTTACCGCCGCTGGTCGCCTGTTTGATCCCCATTTCATTCAGGCTGTCTTGCATCACGCCGCCCATGCTTTGTTCCAGAATACGTCGGCCATCCTGTTTAACCTGCTCAACCGCCTGATGGTGGAAGGTCAGGCCATCTGTACGATGTTCGAGAATGCGATTCATCTGCTGCTTCAACTGCGTATTGAGCGTCGTCAGACGGTTACGTACGTTGCTTTCGCTACCGAGCTGCTGAACGATAACTCGGTCCATCGCCACGCGCCCCTTCTCAAGATGCGCCGTTGCCCCCTGATCGATCCACGGTAGATCACGGCGGAGTGAGGCCTGATAATCGATCGCTTCCTGACGCTGTTTGGCGCTCAGGCTGACATCTTTGCCATTTTTTGACACGTCTCCATTAGGGGTGATCAGCAAGCTCCCGCTGGCACCAATCACCTGAACATTTTGCGGTTTGATCACCACGTCGTCCTGCGGGTTCACGTCACACTGGTAATCCGCCTGTGCACTCCATGTCGTCATTGCCAGCAGTGCAGCAACGCCCAGTTTAGATACCGTTTTGAATTCCATGTTCTCTCCCTTGAGACAGCAAACAATTAAAATATTGAACGGCCAATTCGTTGCGCCAGTTTTTCTAAGGCAGCGGTTCCGGCCAAAGAGTTCCCTGCGGCGTCAAGTTCAGGTGACCAGACGGCGATACACATCTCGCCCGGTACGATGGCGATGATGCCACCACCCACCCCGGATTTACCCGGCATCCCGACGCGGTAGGCGAACTCACCGGCACCGTCGTACATGCCGCTGGTGACCATCAACGCGTTAATCTGCCGCGCCTGACGTGGCTCAAGCAGTGCGTCGTCGGTGTCAAGCGGCTGGCCTTTATTCGCCAAATAAACGAAGGTGCGGGCCAGCTCTGCACAACTCATCCGCAGCGCACAATAATGAAAATAAGTTTGGAGAACGGTGATAACGTCATTGTCGAAATTACCGAAAGATTTCATTAAATAGGCGATGGCCGCATTGCGGTCAGAATGCTCGAACTCTGAACGCGCTACGTCGCGATCGTAGTTGATATCTGGCATTCCAGCCAGTTGACGCACCACTTCCAGCATTCTTTGCCGCGGTGCCGTCAGGCGGGTTTGCAGTAAATCACACACCACCAACGCACCGGGATTGATAAAGGGGTTACGAGGCTTACCCTGCTCCAGCTCAAGCTGGACCAGTGAATTGAAAGGCTGGCCCGACGGCTCTTTGCCGACGCGCTGCCAAATTTCGCTCTCCTCATAACGGGTCAGCGCCAGCGTCAGGCTTAGCACTTTGGAGATCGACTGAATAGAAAAACGGCTGTCGGCATCACCGGCGCGGAACGTTTCACCCGACGTGGTGCATACCGCAATGCCCAGATTATCAGGGCTGACGTCAGCCAGTGCAGGAATGTATCCCGCGACTTTGCCGCAACCAATCAGCGGACGAACCTGGGTCAGAATATCTTCCAGTAAACTGTTATCGAGTTCAGTGCCCAACGTCCTGCCTCCGGATATAACAAAGGTGCCGGAAAGGCACCTTTGATTTTTTAGCGATCCTGCTGGATCTGCCTAAATCATTCGAGTTGTATTAAGGCGGCAACTTAACTTATCCCCGGGAGCTTACACAAGTAAGTGACTGGGGTAAGTTAACGCGGCCAACGCAGAGGTGGCTCGAAGGATGACAGCAGATTTAATCCCACCAGATGTCGAAGACATCAGAAACCTCAACATCTTCCATCTTATGGTCTTCCAACCATTTTTTAACCAGTGCACGGTGCTCATCGGTGCAATGACCGATATCTTGCAGGCAAATTAAACCTTCCCACTGCAGATAACCGCTGCCGTCAAAGGCCAGTTTGTTCGGCTCGATCGCGCCTTCGATGAACGCGTCCAGCTGCTCGTCGATGGTTTCAACCGGGGTACCTTCCGGGAAACGCCATTTTACCGAAAAGCCCAGTTCCTGGAACTCGGCAATGTGTAACTTCTTACGTAAACGACGACTACGATTCGTGGCCATTATTGCTTCCTCTCAAACATCAGATCCCATACACCGTGGCCTAAACGTTGGCCACGCATTTCGAACTTGGTTACCGGGCGCGACTCAGGGCGCGGTACATAATTATTTTCCTGCGACAGGTTATTCCAGTTTTCAAGGCTGGTCATCACCTCAAGCATATGTTCGGCGTAAGGTTCCCAGTCGGTTGCCATGTGGAATACACCGCCCACTTTCAATTTACTGCGCAGCAGCTCAACAAAGATCGGTTGAACGATACGGCGCTTATTATGACGCGCTTTGTGCCACGGGTCAGGAAAGAATAGCTGCACCATGTCCAGCGAGCCATCAGGGATCATCTTTTCCAGCACTTCCACCGCATCGTGACACATCACGCGCAGGTTGCTGACATCCTCTTCCTGCGCCGTTGCCAGACAAGCACCCACACCCGGCGAGTGAACCTCAATACCGATGAAGTTCTGCGCAGGCTTTTGTGCTGCCATGGTCACCAGCGACGCACCCATGCCAAAACCGATCTCCAGCACGACGGGCGCGGTACGGCCAAATAGCGCGTCAATGTCTAACGGTTGAGCCTGATATTCAACGCCCATCACCGGCCAGAGAGTGTCGAGCGCGTGTTGCTGACCTTTGGTCAGACGGCCCTGACGGCGAACAAAACTGCGGATACGACGCATAGCGCGACCGTTCTCATCGAACTCCGGGGAAACGACGTCGTTTTTCATAGGGCTTTCACTCTATTGGGCAGTGCTGTTCTCAGCATTGCGCGGTTGGGCAGTAGCGGTTAGGCAACAAATCAAGGAATGGCGCATTATCCAAACCTATGCCCGATAAGCAAGCCTTGCGGACAGAAACAGTCCGGAAAGTTCCGGTTTACACCCTCAGGCGTCTGTGATGTGATCCGCTCCTGACTTTTAACCCTGCCGGATTTGCCACTCACTCATGATACAGAACTTCGCGCCCCTGGTGCTGGACTGGTACCAACGCTATGGCCGTAAAACGCTGCCGTGGCAGCTCGAAAAAACGCCCTACAAAGTGTGGCTCTCTGAGGTGATGTTGCAACAAACGCAGGTTGCAACCGTCATTCCCTATTTTGAACGCTTTATGGCACGTTTTCCTACCGTCAATGATCTTGCCGTCGCCCCACAGGATGAAGTTCTGCATCTGTGGACCGGTCTCGGTTATTACGCCCGTGCGCGCAATTTGCATAAAGCTGCGCAGACCATTACCGCTGAGCATGGTGGCATTTTCCCGACCGATTTCGACGTGGTTAACGCCCTGCCAGGCATTGGCCGCTCTACGGCGGGCGCGGTGCTGTCGCTCTCTTTGGGGCAACATCATCCGATCCTCGACGGCAATGTAAAACGCGTGCTGTCACGCTGCTATGCCGTTGATGGTTGGCCAGGTGAAAAAAAGGTCGAGAACCGTCTGTGGCAAATCGCCGAACAGGTCACACCGGCCAAGGGCGTTGAGCAGTTTAATCAGGCGATGATGGATCTGGGGGCGATGGTGTGTACCCGTTCTAAACCCAAGTGTGCGCTTTGCCCACTGAATACCCAATGTGAAGCCTATGCGCACAACAGCTGGGAGAAATATCCGGGTAAAAAACCGAAGAAGACTTTACCGGAAAAAACCGCATTTATGCTGATGATTCAGCAAGATGATGGCGTCTGGCTGGAGCAGCGTCCGCCGGTCGGCCTGTGGGGTGGTTTATTCTGCTTCCCACAGTTTGCCAGTTTCGATGAGCTAGACCGTGGCGTGAAAAAATATGGCGTTACCCTTGATCAGTTGCAACAGCAGACTGCTTTTCGTCACACTTTCAGCCATTTTCATCTGGATATCGTCCCTATGTGGCTAAATCTGCGCTCAGCGCCGGGTTGCATGGATGAAGGTACGGGTCTCTGGTATAACTTAGCGCAGCCGCAATCCGTCGGGCTGGCAGCACCGGTTGAACGTTTATTAACTCAGTTGGCAAAAGAGCACTCCCTACCTAAAGAATAAGGAATTAGCATGAGCAGAACGATTTTTTGCACTTTTTTAAAGCGTGATGCGGAAGGTCAGGACTTCCAGCTTTATCCAGGCGAGATAGGCAAACGAATCTTTAATGAGATTTCGAAAGAAGCCTGGTCGCAGTGGATGAGCAAGCAAACAATGCTGATCAATGAGAAAAAACTCAGCATGATGAATCCCGATGACCGTAAGTTGCTGGAGCAGGAGATGGTGAATTTCCTATTTGAAGGTCAGGACGTGCATATCGAAGGCTATACGCCGCCGTCGAAATAATCATTTTTTAACTCTGCTGGCTGCGTTTTATGTCACGTTTGCCCGTCATCTTTCGTCACGATACGGTTTTAAGATGAAGAAAATTTTAGCTTTGCTGGTTATCGCCCCGATGTTGATCTCCTGCTCGGGCAGCAAGAAGAACTCGTTTGATGAAGCCTATGTCAAGGATACCAACGGCTTCGATATTTTGATGGGCCAATTCGCCCACAACATCGAGAACATCTGGGGGCTGAATGAAGTCCTGATCGCCGGACCTAAAGACTACGTAAAATACAGCGATCAATACTATACGCGCAGCCACATTAACTTTGATGCGGGTACCATCACCATCGAAACCATCGCCGGTACCAATCCGGCGGCGAACCTGCGTCAAGCGATCATCAGTACGTTGTTGATCGGTGAAGATCCGGGCAACGTTGACCTTTATTCAGACGCCAACGACATTGAGATCAGCCGTGAGCCAATGCTCTTCGGGCAAGTACTGGACAATACCGGGCAAGCTATCCGCTGGCAGGGCCGCGCCGCCAGCTTCGCCGATTATCTGGTACAGAACAAATTGCAGCGCCGTCAGTCAGGTCTGCACATTATCTATTCCGTCACGATTCAGATGGTGCCAAACCACCTGAACAAGCGTGCGCATAAATATTTGCCGATGGTGCGTGAAGCATCCGCCAAATATGGCGTGGATCAGTCACTGATACTGGCGATCATGCAGACCGAATCTGCCTTCAACCCCTATGCAGTGAGTAATGCAGATGCCCTGGGTTTGATGCAGGTCGTGCAGCATAGCGCCGGTGTTGACGTGTTTAAATCAGAAGGGAAATGGGGCAAGCCAAGCCGCAGCTATCTGTTTGATCCACAGAATAATATCAATACAGGTACCGCCTATCTGGCCATGTTGCAGAACGTTTATCTGGGCAATATTACTAACCCGACGTCTAAACGTTATGCGGTGATCACCGCCTACAATGGTGGCGCTGGCAGCGTATTACGCGTGTTTAATAGTAATAAAACGCAGGCGTTTAATATTATCAACAATATGGCACCAGGCGATGTTTACACTACGCTGACCACCAGGCATCCGTCTGGCGAATCACGGCGCTATCTGTATAAAGTGAATAATACCCAGAAGAGTTACCGTCGCATCGACTAACCCGCAACGGCGATGACCCGCAATTAAAAGCGGAGGCTCCTGAGCCTCCGCTTTTAATATGTTTACGCAAAACTTTTGTGCCGAAAATGACAGGCGTTATGCTGCAATCACATATCCCATAATACGTTTCCAGCCGACCATTTTTTTCTCAACGTAAACGCCCTGCAACTCTGGCGAAAATCCTGGCAACAGGTTGATGCCTTCTTCCAGCGCCATAAAGTAACGCTGTACCGCGCCGCCCCATACTTCACCCGGTACAACGCACAGGACTCCCGGAGGATATGGCAGAGCACCTTCAGCAGCAATGCGACCCTCGGCGTCGCCAATGGCCACCAACTCGACGTTGTCACGAATAAACTCGCTGTGGGCGTCCTGAGCATTCATCGCTACCTGTGGGAAGCTGGCCTGGCGGAACATCTCTTTCTGCAACTCTTTCACGTCAAAACTGACGTATAGATTATGCATCTCCTGACACAACTGACGGATGGTGTAATTGCGATATCTGTCTTCGTTTTTACGGTACACCGTCGGCAGGACTTCACTCAGTGGCGCATCTTCTTCGATATAGCGCTCAAAGCGAGCGATTTCTTCAATCAGTAACTGCATCTTCGCCGGCGTCTCGGCAGGCGTCAGCAGGAACAGAATCGAGTTGAGGTCGCACTTTTCAGGCACGATGCCGTTCTCACGCAGGAAGTTGGCAAGAATGGCAGCAGGGATGCCGAACTCGGTATACTTTCCGCTCTCTGCGTCGATGCCCGGCGTGGTCAGCAACAGTTTGCATGGATCGACAAAGTACTGCTTATCAGCGTAACCCTCAAAGGCATGCCAGCGTTCGCCAGGCACAAAATCGAAGAAGCGCACATCATTGGCCATTTTTTCGGTGTCATGATTCTGCCACGGCGCGCCATCAACTGCTGGCGGTACAAACGGCAGGATCATCGAGCACTGGTCGAGCAACATTTTGCGTGCTTCGATACCGAGCTTTACGCACTCCATCCACATATGCTTGCCGCTACCACCAGCATGAATACGCGCATTGACGTCCAGCGCAGCAAACAACGGATAAAACGGACTGGTTGAGGCATGCATCATAAAAGCGTTGTTAAGCTTCTTATGACTGCAATGACGCTTCTGCCCTTTGATGTGGTTGTCTTTTTTGTGGATTTGCGAGGTCTGCGAGAACCCGGCCTGCTGCTTGTGAACTGATTGTGTAACGATAATCCCAGGGTCGTTCTCATTGAGATCGAGCAACAGCGGTGAGCACTGTTGCATCATCGGGATGAACTGCTCATAACCGACCCACGCGGAGTCAAACAGGATGTAATCACACAAATGGCCAATTTTATCCACCACCTGACGGGCGTTATAAATGGTACCGTCGTAAGTGCCGAGCTGAATAATCGCCAGACGGAACGGACGTTTTTCACCCGCGCGTTCAGGGGCGACCTGTTTGATCTGCTTGCGCAGGTAATTTTCGTCAAAGCAGTCGGCATCAATACCGCCGATAAAGCCGAACGGATTACGCGCTGTTTCCAGATAAACCGGTGTCGCACCTGCCTGCAACAGCGCGCCGTGATGGTTGGATTTATGATTATTGCGGTCAAACAGCACCAAATCATCACGGGTTAACAGCGCATTGGTCACCACTTTGTTGGCAGCCGAGGTTCCGTTCAATACAAAATAGGTTTTGTCCGCGCTGAACACTTTAGCGGCATATTTTTGCGCATCTTTCGCCGAGCCTTCATGGATCAGTAGGTCACCCAGTTTGACGTCGGCATTACACATGTCGGAGCGGAAAATGTTCGGCCCATAAAAGTCATAGAACTGACGCCCGGCAGGATGACGACGGAAAAACTCACCGCCCTGATGGCCGGGACAGGCAAAGGTCGAATTCTCCATCTCAACATATTTTTTCAATGTGTCGAAAAAGGGTGGGAACAGCGCCTCTTCGTAGGCCTGCGCGGCGGACTCAATCTGCGCAGCATAGAATGCCTGATTAGCATCAGACAGTGCGATCACGCCTTTCAGCACAGGCAAATAATCTGGGGAAACCTGCTCGGCTCCCTGTACTGCAACAAACGCCGGAATACCGAATCCCAGCGCATCTATTCCTGCCAGCCGGCCACTGTTTAAATCTCCCACGGAGATAATAATGGCGGCAATATCGGCATAATCGGCACGACGTAGATCCACGACCACGCGGTGTGACTCAATATAAGGAGCCACGGAGGCGCTTGCTGCAATTTTCAAAAGTTTCATCAAGACTCTCAAACAATTAAGTAAGAGGGTGTGCCAATTAGCACGGCAATGAGCGGGATTGTACGTCGTGAAATGAAAGCGCACAGATCCAGCCCGGCAAAGTGACGTTGGCTGTAAGCGTGATGTCGAGTGTGGAAGCACAATGCCAACTGGCAAAGGGGATACGAATCGAGATTCAGGCTCAGCAACGTCTGATAGACATCAGTAAAATCAGAGAGCGCTCTGTTTTTAATCATGTCTAACAGCAAGCAAGATAGCCTTACCGCATGGAAGAAACCGCAAAGGAAGAAAAACAGGAAATGCGACGTTCACAACACCCGGAGGAAATCATCAGCGATGTTTTACGCTTACCGAAAGCGCGATGTGATAAACCGGTCATGCCGCACCCTTCTTGAGCTGTTGCGAGAAAAAGGAGATATCTCAGTCAATAAATCGCCGCAATAATGGCATCATTCGCCCCAGGGTACAAGCCTGCGAAATCGCCATTTTGCTAACAAAATGCTACATTTTTAACCTATTAATTTGACGGGATTTTCCAGATATTTGACGATTGAGCACCGCCCTTTCGGGATCGTTGCCCTGCCCATTGTGTTAAAAAACACCATTCGGGCAACCCGATACGGGCTGATAGAAAAAAGCCATTGACGACACACAGCCAATACGGTTTAATGCGCCCCGTTGCCCGGATAGCTCAGTCGGTAGAGCAAGGGATTGAAAATCCCTGTGTCCTTGGTTCGATTCCGAGTCCGGGCACCACTTTCACTTCTATGTACGTCTCCCAAACTCCACAAAACTCAAGTATAATCACTGCCATATATCATTTTCTAACATCACGAACTCCACTGACCTCAACCCAACTCTCTCTAAATCAAGTTGCATCTGGGGCTTTTCAGAGGGCTCATTGTGTTCAATGAAAATTGAGACCCCCATATGGCACTGACAGCCCGGCAGGTCGAGACCGCAAAGCCTAAAGAGAAGGACTATAAACTTTCCGACGAACGTGGCCTTTTTCTCCTGATAACCACTACCGGCAAGCGCTACTGGCGGATGAAATACCGCATCGCCGGTAAAGAGAAAAAGTTATCTATCGATGTTTATCCTGAGATTTCTCTGGCGGAAGCCCGAGTCAAACGCGATGAAGCCAGAAAGGTGATTGCTGATGGTGGCGATCCGAGTGAGAAAAAGCAGCTCGAAAAACTCGCCAAAAAGATATCCGTCGCCAATACCTTCAGGGCGCTCGCTGTGGAGTGGTATAAGCAAAGAGTATCCCATGGTCAATAAGCTATGCAGAGAGCGTTCAGGAAGCGCTGGAGAAGGGTATCTTTCCGTATGTGGGCAAACGCCCTGCCGCGGAGATCCTGCCTCTGGAAATGCTGGAAGTTCTACGCCTGATTGAAAAACGTGGTTCACTGGAAAAATTACGTAAGGTCAGACAGTTCTGTAATCAGATCTTCCGCTACGCCATCGCAACAGGACGTGCAACGATTAATCCAGCAGCAGAACTAACCGGTACGCTGACCGCACCAAAGACCGAGCACTTCCCTCACCTTCAGGCATCTGAATTACCCGCGTTCCTTTCCAGTCTGGCTGATTACCACGGTAACCATGAACACCTGAGAGCGCCCTGAGCAACTGGCAATTCCTTGCCGCATCAGTGACATGCCAAGAAGAACGTGAGCTGGCGCGTATTGCTCTGAGCGAAATTGGAAGTAGGTTGCCACAGATGCTGGCAGTACTGCTGGCTGAAAACATTAGCCCGGAAACGTTGCACGTGATGCTGGCATCGGTTCTGAATATCCTGCCGGGTCCTGGTGATGCTGTGGCTGTACCCGTTGCAGAGCAACCGGCAGTACCTTTCGACCCAGTATCAGGTAGAACTGCTTAAGGATGCTGATCTCCCCGGGAGTCCAGGCTTGTGCTCTTCTTAACCCTAATTTGTTCGCCTGTGCCGAAATAGCGCTTTTGGAACGATGGGGCAATAACGTATGAATGGCATCCAGGTTCCCTGAGTCACCATAATTCTCGATCACTGCCGCGTTTTCCTCACGGGTCCATTTCCTCAGCCGCATTTTCCCAAGCTTCAGAATATTTGCCCTATTCCTCACAGCACTGACACTTTTGTTAAGGGCGGCAGCAACCTCCTCAACAGGCATATGACCATAATGCTTTATCAGGAATGCGATGACGTCAGGATCCCATTCCCGTACATCGGTGAGACCCGCCTTTCCCGCCTGTTTCCTGATAGAGTCCTTATCATGGTGTGGCAGCAATGCCCTCACCATGGCGATACCTTCACCATGAGAGTAATATTTTTTCACTACGCCAATTTCCCACGGCTCCCAGGGTTTAGCTCCCGAACGACCGACGCCAACTTTTAGCGCCATCGCTCTGACTGCAGTAACACCTCTTCCCTGGGGGATGGCTATCTCCTTTGCCGGGAGTTTGCCATAGTGCTTTTCAAGAAAGGCGATTTCAGTTAGCGTCCAGTGAGTGGCATGATTACGGTTTTTTTTAGTGTTCCCGACCATGCCAGTATCCGCTGACAATTTATTCGGTTTCTTTCTCATTATTCGGTCACTGAGTCCGTATGGGTCATCAGCGCGTAACGGTTCATCAGTTGCTGAAGATGTTGCTCAGCCGCCGCCTGATTGTGGCCCGCTTGTTTTTGTAGCGCCAACTGTCGCAACTGTTCTTCCACCGGCACATTCCGGCTCAGGGTCTGCGTGATGGCAAACACCGAAGACTTTAGCTCTGAGACCGTCAGGTATTTCCCCCGCTGCATATCGGTGCTGTTGAGTTTGTCCGTCAGCGACTGCAACTGTGCCATCGCCTGATGCCAGCCCAGCAGACGGGCCTCCGGCATCGCATTCGCCTCCACCTGCTGCTGCCACTGTTTCGCCAGTATGGCTGTATCAGGCTGATGCGGCCACAGGCGCTGCGTCTGCGCCACCAGCGCAAACCCGTAATCCTGCGCCCAGACCGGAGAAAGCTGCGCCACCGCCCCTAGTTGGCGGAGCGTGCGCTGTGTGATAGCTCGCCCCTGCGACTGCAGCGCGGCGGCGTTGTCTTCAATCATCGCTTCCTGTTCGGATGTAGAGAGTATCACCGGTAATGACGAGAGCGAGGCGTTAATCAGTGCGTCTGGCTGGTTGTCGTGCCAGTGCTGCCAGCCCCAGATGCTCAACGACGTCACCATCAGCGTTGCCACGACACCTCCGGCAAAGCCGGCCCATACCCCACGACGATGACGTTTCAGGAGGGAGGTCTGCGTTAGCAATGCCCCCTCGTTCCATAACGGACGATAAATCTTCATAGGCCTCCCAGCCTTGTCTCTTACGACTTCGCCTTCGGCATCTGCGATACCAGAGACAAATTCACGTCCATGCCTTCCACCTGGAAGTGTGGTACCGCGTACAGTTTCACGCGGAAGAAGCCCGGATTGTCTTCGATGTCTTCTACGGTCACTTTCGCATCGCGCAGCGGGTGAGACGCCTGCAGGTCGTCGCCAGGATCGGTCATTTCGGTGACCAGACTGCGAACCCAGGTATTGAGTTCAAGCTCCAGCAGGCGACGGTCTTTGGTCGTACCGATGTTTTCACGCTGAATAAGCTTCAGGTAATGCGCGATACGCGACAGCAGGAAGATATACGGCAGGCGTGAATTGATGCGGCTGTTGGCGGTGGCATCGGCAGTGTCGTACAGCGCCGGTTTTTGCGTCGAGTTGGCGGAGAAAAAGCAGGAGTAATCTCTGTTTTTATAGTAACTTAGTGGAATAAAGCCTAAGTTCGCGAACTCAAACTCGCGGGTTTCAGGGATCATCACCTCTGACGGGATTTTCACCTGATTGCCGGTACCCAGGTCATACAGGTGGATAGGCAGGTCTTTCACTGCGCCACCGGCCTGCGGGCCACGGATTTGTACGCACCAGCCGTTGTTGATAAAGCTGCGCACCATGTTGGCGGCAAACGCAAAGGAAGCGTTGGTCCACAGGTATTTATCGTGGTCCGGGCCTTTCACTTCTTCGACGTAGTTGAAGCTGCGCACCGGCACGGTGTCCGGGCCGTACGGCAGGCGACCGAGCACGCGCGGCATCACCAGGCCGATGTAGCGGGAATCATCCGTCTCGCGGAAGCTCTTCCACTTGATGTATTCAGCGCGGTCGAAGTAGTTGCCGATATCTTTAATGGCCGCGACGTCTTCCATAGAATCTTTCAGGAAGAATTTCGGACCCGCCGAGCCGATAAACGGCATGTGCGCTGCGGCTGACACTTTCGAAATATTGCGCAACAGCGCCACGTCCTGCGCGGAAGCGTCAAACTCGTAAGCAGAAATCAGCGCCGCAATCGGCTCTCCGCCCGGGCTGTCGTACTCTGCCGTGTACGTGTGCTGGTATAATCCGCTCTGAATAATCTCCGGCGCGTCTTCAAAATCCTGACGCAAATCGTCCTTCGACAGGTCCAGCAGTTCGATTTTGACGTTCTGACGGAAATCGGTTTTATCGACTAATGACTTCAGCCCACACCACAGACTCTCTACTGCCTGAAAACCCTCATGATGCATCACGGCATCCAGCTGGCGACTAATCTGATGGTCCAGTTCAGCGATATGGTGGTCAATCAGCGTCTTGTCGAGCTTTTCGACTTTTGAGCCCGCTTTGCTCAGGCACTCCAGAAACACCTGCATCCCGGCGGTCAGACGCTCATCGGCGGTCGCATCTGACATCGCCAGGCTGTCCTGCCAGATATCCAGCGCACTCAGCTCAGAGACCGGATTCAGATTGATTTTTTCAAACAGAGACGCATACACCCCACCTGCCGCAGGACGTTCCAGTACCACACTCTCACCGACGGCAGCAGCGTTTTCATTTTTTACAGACATCAGCATTCCTTAATTAATCCGTTAAATCATCGCGGCCGTTATGGCTGTTTGAGTGCCAGAGCAGAGAGTTAGCTGCGCAGCTCGGCGCTGAGTGCGGGGTCAACCAGAATTTTCTCCAGCTCTTTACGGAAGGCCTGGTTATCCAGCAGATTGGCTTTGAGGTCACGAAGCAGGTTGCGCATGGCGAGCATCGCCTTCAACTGCGGTATCCGCGCCGCTACCTGTTCCAGCTCGAAGTCTTTCATACTCTGGAATGTCAGGCTGATGTTGTCTTCACTGCCGTCGCTGGCCAGGGTGTTTTCTACAGACAGGTTCACGGAAGGAGAGAATTCGGATAACACGTTGTCAAAATTGTTTTTATTGACGTTGACCTTTTCACGCTCAGATACAAGACGTTGTTCAGCGCCGTTACTGTAATTTCCCACAGCAACCAGTTTCAGGGGCAATTCAACTTTTTTCTGGGCGCCCCCAGTGTGCAGGCTTAATTGGATGTTAACGCGGGCCTTGGGGATCTCAGACTGATAGGAGTTAGACATGGCTGTCCCTGTTCTATGGAGTAATAGAAATGGTCAATGCCACTGAGAAATTAATAAGAAAGGCTAATCCTGCCAGACAAAATCCCCACTCACGCCACCCGACGATACAGACAAAACCGGAGCTAAAAGCGGAAACATTCCATTCACCAGCGAACATGACACGTGTTTTTAAGGATTTGTCTGAAATTGAAAGTTTCGGATAAACACCTATAAGCGGAGTGTAGAAACGTTAGACAGGTGATTGGAAATTAAATTATGTAACATAGTTTTACAAATAAAGGGTTTAACAAAAATAGAACATCTCGCTGATTTATAAGAATTTTCTCAACTACGTCTTGCGAGCCTTAAGGAGCAAGGGTGTACAACAAATAATCAATTTGAGTTATTGATTGTCATTGAACAAAACATAACCCACCATGTTAAAAATCTGGTTTTAGACTTTTTATCAGAAAATGAGAGACTGCGCGTTACTGAGCAAAATGAAAGATAACTATCGGCCCTATCATCAAGGATTTTTATCTTTCAGTTAAATGAAGCTTATTGATCTTCGCCGAAGTAAACATCTACGTGGCTACGATGCCTGCCCACAGCACCATCCACTTCGACGCATTCTCTGAACTTCTGCCCGGCTTTGACACCTTCGATTGGTGATCGCCATACGCATAAACGCCAACCCACTGCGGCTGGCAGGGTAAAGGTCAAAAACGCAATCAGCAGGAAAATTACTCGAATCATGGCGTACTTTTTTAACAAATAGCAGGAAGGGTGTGTGGTGAATGTAAAACATTGGCGTTGAAAAACAACGGCAAAGAATAGCAGACGGGACTGGGTCCACATGTATCTATAGATTTCTTGTCGTTATTACCGCCAGATAACGTGAGACCGTCTCACAGTTTTCTTGCTTGGTCTGAAAACCAGAAACGGATAAGCTATGGCAAATTTCCGACACTGAGAAAATTCATTCCCATGGCCAAGAAACCAGACGCTGCACCTTCCGTATTTGATCATCTGAAAGATGATGACAGTTTTGATCTGTGGGGCCGTTCGGGTCTCAGTAGCGCACTTAACAAAGCCAAACCTAAAGCGCCGGATAACGACGCCATAGCCGCAGCCCGTAAACTGATTCAGGGCAGTAAAGGTCAGACCAGGTAAATAGCTTTGTAGGCTATCCAGCGTAATGAAGAACCAGCGTAAAGGCTGGTTTTTTGCATAATGATCACCAGCAGCTGCCGCATTCGCACGATAAGCATAGTCACTTCCAGTGCTGGACATCCATACGTCCAAAACGTAATCTGAATTTCTATTGCCAATTCATTCACTCACGCTGTGTAAGGAAAACTCCGCCCATGCGCACACCCGTTATTGCTTTTACCCTGCTTGCTGCCACGCTATTTTCTGCGGTTTCCCATGCGGGTACCACACTGGACCGCGTGATGAAAACCGGCGTGCTGCATAATGTCATCGTTAACGACTACCCACCGTTTGGTTTTATTGATGACAACAACCAACTGGCCGGTTTTGATGTCGACGTGGCGAAAGCCGTGGCGCAGCGCATGGGCGTGAAGCTGGAGGTGACCGCACCGGGCTGGGAAACCATTATCGGTGGCAACTGGCGCGGCCGCTGGGATACCTGTATCTGTTCAATGACCCCCAACGTCGAGCGTGCCAAAGTACTGAACTTTGTCGCCCCCTATTACAGCTCCCCGGCCGTATTGGTGGTCAATAAAAATGATGAACGTATCAAGTCTGCTGCCGATCTCAGCAACAAAAAAGTCGGCATTGGCATGGGCTCAAGTTACGAAACCTACCTGCAAAAAACGCTGGTGATCCCCGGCACTAAACCGATTGCCTTCCCGTTTGACAACGTACAGGCCATTCCAAGCGATGAAGAAGTGGCATTCCAGAATCTGGCTCTCGGCCCCGGCGTGCGCCTGGATGCCATCGTCTCTGATCTAGCCACTGCCAACGCACGCATCAAGCGTAATCCAGTGTTTAAAATTGTCGCCGAGCTGTATGCCGAACCGAACTGGGTTGCCACCGATAAGGGCGATGCCGAATGGGACAAGAAAGTCGCGGATACCATCAAATCCCTGCGCGATGACGGCACACTAGCCAAGATTTCCCAACACTGGTTGGGTGAAGACATTACCAAAGAGGCACCGTAACGGATGGCCCAGCTTCCTGAGATGAAGACAACGCCGCAGGATAACGCCGCGACGCCGCCTCCTAGTGCTGGCGTTTTCTCCAGCCCGCTAGCGTTTAGAATGAAAACGCTACTCACCTGGGTTACTTTGCTCAGCTTACTGCTGGGGACCTTCAGTAAAATGGGGCTGCAATGGGATCTCATCGGGCAGAAACTGCCGTTCCTGCTGGGCCTGCGACTGTCGCCGGACGGTTTTATTCAGGGCGCGGCGCTGACGATTCTAATCACCGCCTGTTCGATGTTTTTCTGCCTGTTATTGGGTCTTATCACCGCATTAGGCCGCATGTCCGACAATGCGCTGGCCTTTGGCTGCGCCACCTTTTATGCTTCCCTGTTTCGCGGTACGCCACTGTTGGTGCAGGTGCTGATTATCTATCTGGCGCTGCCACAAGCGGGCATTGTGCTGGGTGCCCTGAGTTCAGGCATTATTGCGCTATCGCTTAATTACGGTGCGTACCTGGCGGAAACCATCCGCAGCGGCGTCATATCCGTGCCTCGCGGGCAGAAAGAAGCGGCAATGGCGCTTGGCCTCTCCTCATGGACAGTCGCCATACACGTCACCGCGCCGCAGGCTTTACGTATTATCATTCCGCCTGCGGGTTCGATGTTTATTTCCATGTTGAAAGATTCATCGCTGGTGTCGCTGATGGGCCTGTGGGAACTTAACTTTTTGGCGCAATCTTACGGGCGCAGCACCTACCGCTATATGGAAATGCTGGCCACCGCCGCCGCCATATATTGGATTATGTCCATTGTGCTGGAACTGTTCCAAAGTCGCCTGGAGCGTCGTTTTGGACAGGGTTATCGTCGTTAATCACTTGCTGAATAAGTCACAGGTATGCCATGTCCTTTCCACAAGATTTCCGCTTGATCTCCTATTTATCGAAACTGGAACACGCAGTGCGCTTTCCGCTGTCGTCATCGTATCCAGAATCGATGAACATCGATACGCTGTTTGAACTGGCCGGTGTTCAACATCGTCAGCCGTTTATGCAGGCGATGCTTGACTATCCGCCGCTGCGCGGAACGCCTGAGCTATTGGAGGCGATTGCCGGGACTTATGACAATATCAGCACCGGGCAAATTATCAGTTTTGCCGGCGCTGACGAAGCTATTTACGCCAGTTTTCTCGCCTTACTCGAAAGCAGCGATCACGCAATTGTCATCACCCCCAATTATCAGTCGTTGGAGAGCGTACCGTTGTCGCGGTGCGAAGTGACAGGTGTGGCGCTGGAGGCCGAAAACGGCTGGGCGCTGGAGGTAGAAAAAGTCCGTGCGGCGATGCGTACTAATACCAAAGTGTTGGTGATCAACTTCCCGCACAATCCGACCGGTGCGCTGATAAGTCATACACAACTTAATGAACTCGTGTCAATGTGCCGCGAACGTGGCGTGTGGATTTTCTCGGATGAAGTCTACCGGCAGACTGAGTTCAACCCCGCCGACCGTCTGCCGCAGCTGGCTGATATTTACGAACGTGGCATCTCATTGAATGTCACGTCAAAAGCCTACGGCCTGCCCGGGCTACGCATCGGCTGGGTTGCTTGTCAGGACAGCGCATGGCTTTTGAAGCTGGAACGAATGAAGCAATATCTGTCGATCTGTAACTCCATACCCGGCGAGATACTGACTACCCTGGCGCTCAATGCGCGTGAAACCATTCTCGAACGGGTGATGGATCGTTCCCGAGCTAACCTGCAACGTCTGAACGACTTCCTTGCGCGCTATCCGCAGCATTTCGAATTAACTCAGCCAAAAGCCGGCGTGCTGGCTTTTGTTCGCTATAAAGGCGCGGAAGGTGCCGAAGCTTTTGCTACAAGGCTGGTAGAGGGATCCGGCGTGATGGTTATCCCGTCCGTGGTGTACGCATCGGCGCTGACGACAGTATCGGAAGACTTTCTGCGCATCGGTTTTGGGCGGGCTAATCTTGGTGAAGCGCTGGAAGTGCTGGGGTCTTGGCTGGAAACGTATTGATTTATATCATGCCAGGCAAAAGCCCGCCAATATTGGCGGGCCGTGGTGAAGCACTCATACACAGGAGACCATACCGGTCAGTGATTATTGGCTCGCCGCGTCTTTTTTCATCGTACCTTTCGACATACTGTCTTTACTCATGCTGTCTTTTTTCATGTGGTCTTTAGACATTTTATCTTTCGACATACAGTCTTTACTCATCGCGTCTTTACCCATTTTGTCTTTGCTCATACTGTCTTTTTTCATGCAGTCATGAGACATCTTGCCCATAGAGTCTTTAGACATAGAATCAGCGGCCTGAGTTACGCCAGCAAAACCCATCAGTGCGGTAGAGAACATCATCACAGCCATTAGCTTTTTCATGGTATTTCCTTTATTTAAATTAGGTTGTACAGTTGTACAGGTAATGTATTTGCAGCCTTTTTTCAGCTGCCGCCGAACCAGTTATAACCTTGATCCTCCCAGTAACCTCCGGTGTATTTATTGGTAATTTCAATAACTTCAATATGCTTCGGATTCTTGTATCCGAGCTTAGTTGGCATACGCAGTTTCATCGGGAAGCCGTATTTACGCGGCAGAATTTGTCCGTCGTAGGTCAATGCCAGCAAAGTTTGCGGATGCAGCGCCGTGGCCATATCAATGCTGGTGTAATACTGGTCAGCACATTTGAAGCTGACGTATTCAGCCGTCAAATCAGCACCAATCAACCGCAAAAAGTCGCCGAACGGCACACCGCCCCACTTACCAATTGCGCTCCAGCCTTCGACGCAAATATGCCGGGTAACCTGGCTGACCTGCGCCATTTTGTAGAGTGTCTCCAGCGACCATTCGCGTTTATCCAGTGCCAACCCGGCAATCTTCAACCGGTAATCGTTGCCGTTCACCTCTGGCGCCTCATCCTCAGAGTAAAAGGCGTTAAACGGGAAGGGTCGGGTCATCATTGACTCCGCATACACCGGCGCTAAACGGGTTGAGCCAAATAACCAGCCCTGTACGCGATCGTTAAAGCCGGAGACTTTTACCAGTGCTTTCTCGACGCTTTCGTTATCGCTGATATCGCAACCGGTGAGCATTGCCATGCCTCCGAGGGTAAGTCCTCGTTGCAAAAAACGACGGCGTGACGGCGCGTCAAGATGACGAATAATCTGCTGTTGCGCTTCTTGCACGATCACTTGGCGGTCTGAGGTGCTGAATAACTGACTGATGTTTTTTTTAATGATGTCCTTCATGGCTATTCCTTAGCGTCCGCGCAGCATGGCCAGCAGGGTTTTCGGCACCAGCGCCACCATCACCAGATGCAGGACGACAAAACCCACCAGTGAAACCATCGCCAAGAAGTGTACGTAGCGTGCGGTATCGAAACCGCCCAGCAGCTCACGCAGCAGCGGAAACTGTACCGACTTCCACACCACCAGCCCGGACAACACCAGAATAATGCCGTCGAACATGACGAAAACGTAAGCTGCACGCTGCACCATGTTGTAATGACGTAAATCGGCGTGGGCCAGCTTACCGCGCAGTGCGGCGCTTAAATCGCGCAGGATGCCGCCCGGGGTGAGCGGCCAGAATTTACGTTTCATCCGCCCGGTAAAAATATTCATCAGCAGATAGAACAAACCATTGATACCGAACAGCCACATCCCGGCGAAGTGCCACTGGATGCCGCCGCCCAGCCATCCACCCAGAGTCAGGCTGCTGGAGAAGCTGAAATCAAACAGCGGCGATGCGTTATAAATCTGCCAGCCGCTGGTCACCATAATCAGTACCGCCAGCGCATTGAGCCAGTGAGTCAGACGCAGCCACAGCGGATGCACCACTTGCGGTTTACTTTGTTGTTGCTGAGAAAAATCGGTATGTAATGTCATGTTGTTTTCTCCGCCCTCTGCCCTGTCGATGTCGTCACTATGGAGCAGATGTGTTCCCCAAGACCTCACGCAGAGTTAAATTAAATGTGATAACTCTGGCGAAGGCGCTTGTGTAGACTGCAAGTATTCATCTTTTCAATCGCAGACTCAGGAATGGCGGATATGACTAAAAAGATTTTGATCGTGGAAGACGACAGCCATATCGCCGAGTTGCTAAGTCTGCATCTGCGCGACGAAGGTTTTGAGATAACCCATGCCGCTGACGGCAATCTGGGCGTCGCACAGCTGGAGAAAGGTGGCTGGGATGCGTTGATCCTCGACCTGATGCTGCCGGGTGTTGACGGGCTGGAGATCTGCCGCCGGGCGCGCAACATGACACGCTATACGCCAATCATTATCATCAGTGCGCGTTCGAGCGAGGTACACCGGGTACTCGGCCTGGAGCTGGGGGCCGACGACTATCTGGCAAAACCTTTTTCAATGCTGGAACTGGTTGCGAGAGTTAAAGCGCTGTTTCGCCGTCAGGAAGCCATGAGCCGTAACATGAAAATGGATGCCGGTACCTTGAGTTTTGCCGGGCTGGTGATTGACCCGATTGCTCGCGAAGTGATGCTCAATCACCAGCAGGTCGATCTCACCCCGCGCGAATTCGACCTGCTGTACTTCTTCGCCAAACATCCGGGTAAGGTCTTTTCGCGGCTCAGCCTGTTAAATCAGGTGTGGGGTTATCAGCACGAAGGCTATGAGCACACGGTGAACACCCATATCAACCGGCTGCGGATCAAGATTGAGATCAACCCGGCCGAGCCGGAACGCATTCTGACCGTATGGGGAATGGGCTATAAATTCACGTCGTCAGCGGAAGAGGCGTAAGGATAAATCATGAGAAAATTAACGCTCTCGCAACGGCTGACACTGGTATTTATCCTGTTGCTCGTCGCCTGTAGTCTGGCCTCAGGCTATATGCAAGTGCGCTCCAGCAACCAGTACAGCCAGGCAGTGATTCAGCGATTGTCGGCCAATCTGGCAACGCAAATCGCGGCCAATAATCCGCTGCTCAGCCAGAACGGGCTGAACCCGGATGCGGTGCATACCCTGTTCAACCAACTGATGGCGGTGAACCCCAGCGTCGAGGTCTACCTGCTTGATAAAGAAGGTAATATCGTTGGGAATGCTGCGCCGGTGGGGAAATTACAGCGTCAGAAAGTGGATTTACAGCCGGTGCAGGCATTACTTAACGGCGCACGAATGCCGGTCTATGGCGATAATCCGCGCGCGCCGGATGGGCGTCAGGTATTCAGCGCAGCGCCACTCAAAGCCGATGGCGTGATCCAGGGCTACGTTTACATCATCCTGCTCGGCGACGATTACACGGCGCTGGCCAGCAAGGCACAATATCAATCAGCCATCTATATGGCCCTGCGATCCATGGGGATGGTGGTGTTGTTCGGCCTGGTGGCCGGGGCGCTGGCGTTTCGCTGGGTAACCCGCCCGGTGCGTAGGCTGACGGCGCAAATCGCCAAACTCGACAGTGGCGGAATGGACGCCATTCAGGCTCTGGCAAAAAGTCCGGCGCCTGAAGGCCAGCCGCGCGATGAAGTCGCTCAATTGCAGCAGGCTTTTGTCAGCATGGCGAAGCGCATTGACCAACAGTGGCAAAGCCTGATGGCGCAAGATCAGCAGCGACGTGAATTCATCGCCAATATTTCCCATGACCTGCGTACGCCGCTGACCTCGCTGCATGGCTATCTGGAAACGCTGTCGATGAAATCCGACCATCTCAGCATCGAAGATCGCCAGCGCTACTTGAGTATTGCTATCACCCAGAGCCGTAAAGTCGGGCGTCTGGCGCAGGAGTTGTTCGAACTGGCACGGCTGGAATATGGCGTAGTGAAACCACAAAAAGAGCCGTTTTCACTCTGCGAATTGGTGCAGGATGTCTTTCAGAAATTTGAACTGGCGGCCGAAGCACGCCGTCAGAAACTCACCGCGGAGATCATGCCTGGCATCCCGTTAGTGAATGCTGATTTAGGCATGATTGAGCGGGTGTTGACCAACTTGCTGGACAACGCTATCCGCCATACGCCTGAGGGCGGCATTATTGCTGTCCGGTTGTGGAAAGAGCAACAGCAGGTGATGGTGGAATTGAATGACAGCGGGCCGGGCATCGCACCAGAACTGAAAGCCAATCTGTTCGAGCGGCCGTCAATCCTCAGTAACAGCAGACACCGTGCCGGCGGGCTGGGGCTGATGATCGTTCGGCGGATCCTGCAACTGCACGGCAGCGATATCCATCTGGTGGAACAACCGCATCAGGGTGCCTGTTTCCAGTTTTCGGTACCGGTCAGTTAGACCATGGAGACGGGAGGCATAGTCAATGTGGGCAGTATCCTGCCCACTTATCAGCGCCCTACTCCGGGGCTAATTTTCCCCGAGCTGCCTTACGCGTGGCGCTTCCGCCCCAGACCTCTTTGTACTCATAACCGGTCAGATCTTTGATGACTTTCTGGCACTCATGCGTGCAGTCTTCGAGGTCACCGCCTAGCTTCAGACGTGCGACTTCTTTGATCAACATTTTATGGGTCTCACGGGTCAGTTTGAATTTGAACGTCATGTAGAAACTGACCGACAGCAGTGCGGCGGTGGCGAAGATCATCAGTCCGATAATCGCATGCAGAGCGCTTATTGGTTGCACACCCTGCCCTTTAACGAAACCGCTCTCCTGCAACACGATCCCGATCAGCATGATCGCCAGCGCGACGGTACTTTTACGGGTCAGCACCATAACACCGGCAAATATCCCTTCGCGGCGTTTTTTAGTGACGATCTCATCGACATCAGGAATAAAGCTGTAGATGTTCCACGGAATATAATAAAGCCCGGCGCGGGCGAACCCAAATATGGCGAATATGGATGAGAACAACAGAATAGACACCGTCATTTCGGTAATGTAGATATAAAACAGGAATGCCAGCACACAGAAAATAATCCCATAAGCCAGACGCAGTGCACCGGAAGGGGTCATATTGAGTTTTTCAAGCAACATCATAAAGACGAAAGTAGAAGGAATAGACACAAATGCAGCGATGCTTAAATACCCTGAAACCGCAGACGCATTGAGATGTAATCCGTAGACCACGTAATAGGTAAATACAGCCCCAAAAACATCCAGCGCGGTAAAAGAGAAAATATAGATAATAATATGCTGGCGGAACATGCGAATTTTAAAGGAGGAAAAGAGATCGACTATCAGGCTTTTAAAATGATGCCACAGATTGCCGCTGGTTGCGCTAAGCGGTTCAGGCTCGAACTCTTCCCGCACATCTTTGGCTTCCCAGGTACACATCCATGTAGTCAGTACCGCTATGCAAAAAATACAGGCGAAAATAATCCCGGTGTAGGTGTATGTCATCGGGTTATTCTTGCCGGTGAACTGCATAAGCACACCGGGGATCGACACTGCCAGCAGCGCACCGAGCTGAGAACAAATCAAGCGCACGCCTGAAAGACGGGTGCGCTCACTGAAGCGGTTGGTCATTTCGGAAGAAAGCGTCTCCCAAGGCACCAATACCATGGCGGAAAGCAACTCGATAGAAAGATAGGTGCCGAGATAGTACCAGTAGCTCATGTCGGTCACCCAGACCAACGCATACAAGAACATCATCGGTGCGCCGATCAGCAGGAAAAACCGCCGGCGCCCAAATTTTTTGCCCAACCAGGTATTGGCAAAGTTATCGGTGACATAGCCCATGATCGGGCTTAATATCGCGTCGATAACGCGGGCGATAGCAAATATAGATCCGGCCTCTAAAATGGATAACCCGCAATATGTGGTGTAAAAGAATAATAGCCAGGTGCTGATAACGGCAAAGGCACCGCCACCAAATAAATCCGTCACGCCATAACCTATAGCCGTGCCGTAACCGACTCTGCGTTCAGTAGGTTTCATTTTTATTATCCTGTGAATGTAGGGTTATTATTAAAATTATTTATTCAAGCATTATCCATTGTCGTAATTGCGAGGAGCGGTAAATAGCCTCGACAATATTCAGAGAAATTTCAGCTTCAGATAAAGAGATATACTTTTTTTCTTCAGGATGTTGAACGGAATAGGTGAAATTTAAAATCGCCTGGCGATGGCTGTCACCCCAGTAGCTTTTGGTGTTGCCGTCAGGGCTTGCGTCATTCACCAGCAGTGTTTTACTTTCTCCATCGATAAGCCACAGCGCATTGTGATACAGCTGCAGCACTCCTTTCTCGCAGTGGATTTCCAGCAGCAGCGGCGAATCGGTGCTGTGGCCGTTGCTCGCATAAAATAATCCGCGTGCGCCGTTGGCCAGTTTCAGGCTGGCCATCGCGGTGTCTTCGTTCTCGATGATATCGGTCAGAAAATGGGTGTCGACCACGCCTTTTACCGCGTGAACACCGCCGCCAAGCCACTGCATCAGATCCAGGGTGTGGATCGCCTGATTGATCAGCAGGCTGCCGCCTTCGGTGGCAAAACGCCCGCGCCAGGGACTTTCGGTGTAGTAGGCTCCGCCGCGCGACCACGTCAGCACCGCTTTAATGCTCAACATTTTACCCAGTTCGCCGCTTTCCAGCAGCGCTTTAATCTTCTGGCTGGAAGGGTTGAGGCGGTTCTGATAACACACGCCAAGCAGTAAATCCGTGTGGCTGAGGGCCTGCTTTATCGCTTTCACCTCGGTAGAATTCAGCGCTACAGGCTTCTCGGTAAATACATGCTTTCCCGCCGCCAGCGCGGCGAGGATAGCAGCCTGATGCAGATGATGCGGCAGGCAAATATGCACAATGTCGATGTGCGGATCGCGCAGCATTTCATGGTAATCGCTATAAAAACTGCACTGATATTGCTGCGCCAGCGCCTGGCCTTTTACGACGTCACATTCGGCAATCGCCTGCAAACGACTGACAGGATTTTGCAGGATCGCCTCTGCATGGCACGTGTGAATTGAGCCACACCCGACGATCGCCGCATTGATGGTTTTCATGATGCGCCTCCCGGCCTATACCGCCTGATTCGCCAGCATCTGCGCCCGCACGCACAGCTCGGCGGCTTTAAACGCATGCTCCTGCGTCATGGCGTTTTCGGTGCGGTGCAGACAATCGAGGATCAACTGACCGAAGAACGGGAAGCCGACCTGACCTGACACCGGATAGCGGAACTCGCCCTGCTGATTCACCAGATACACCACGTCCTGCTCGCCGCGCGTGATATCCACGTATTTACGGATCTCGATATAGCCTTCGGTGCCCAGCAGCGTAAGGCGTCCGTCGCCCCAGGAGCTCAACCCTTCCGGCGTGAACCAGTCGCAGCGGAAATAACCGCGCGCGCCATTTTCGCCTTCAAGCATTGTGTCGCCAAAATCCTCAAAGCGCGGATAGTCCGGATGGTTGAAATTCAGCGCCTGCGCGGCAACCACGCGGGCGTTGCTATTGCCGGTATAAAACAGAAATTGTTCGATCTGATGGCTGCCGATGTCACACAGAATGCCGCCAAAACGCGCCCTGTCGTAAAACCAGTCCGGACGCCCTTCTCCTTCACGATGCGGCCCGGTGCCGAGCGTCTGAATCACCCGTCCAATCGCCCCTTCCTGCACCAGTTGTCCGGCAAACACCGCACTTTCCACATGCAACCGCTCACTGTAATACACGGCATACTTACGGCCGGTCGCTGCCGCTTTTTCTTTCGCAGCGGTCAGTTGTTCCAACGTGGTCAGCGGCGCTTTATCGGTGAAATAATCTTTTCCGGCGTCCATTACTTTCAGCCCCAGCGCGCAGCGCTCGGACGGGATCCCCGCGCCGGCCACCAGTTGAACATCTTTATCGCCGAGAATCGTTTCCAGCGAATCGGCCACAGCGACCTGCGGATAGTGACTGACAAATTTCGCAACCTTGGCCGGGTCCGGATCGTACACCCATTTCAGGCTGGCACCCGCTTCGATCAGCCCGTTGCACATGCCATAGATATGGCCGTGATCCAGCGCCGTTGCGGCAATCACGAATTCGCCCGGCTTGACCACCGGCTGCGGTTTGCCCACCGGGGCATAATTCATTCCGTCTTTGTTACTCATGTTCAGGCTCCTTTATCCATGTCTTTGCCCAGCGGGATCGCGTCTTCATTAGCGAAATTTTCCACTGACCCGGATTTCTCATAAAAGTGCGGTGCCAGCGAAACCAGACCACCGGTTTGGTAATAAGGATCCGACGGATCAATGGGCAGCGTCACAATGCTGCGGGTGATGGCCGATTTATATATGGCGGCGATAAGCTCCAGCGAGCGCTTACCCTGTATACCGTCAATCAGCGGCGCGGTGCCGGTCTCAAGTGCAGTGAGGAAATTTTCGATCTGACCAGCATGGAGCGTGTAAGTGAGTTTAGGGATGGACTGATAAATGTCGTCGAGGCGTTTTTCACGCGATGTATCGCGCTCCTCAACCGGGAATCCGTTCGGTGCAGAAATACTGGCGTACTTGTCCCAGGGTGCGGAAATCCGAGCTTTCTCACCCTGAATCACGATCTTCTGATCTTCACCGTGATGCACGACAGAAGCTGTCAGTTGGGTTAGCGCACCGGAGTCGTATTTGAAAATGGCTGCTGAGAGATCTTCTACTTCGGCGTTGTCGTGTGCAACGTTGGTGATCATCGACACCACCTCGGACGGGAAACCGAGCATCCACTGAATCGCGTCAATATGGTGAACAGCATGGTTAAGTGTGCAGCCGCCCGCCTCTTTTTCCCAGGTGCCACGCCACCACAAATCGTAATAAGAGTGGCCGCGCCACCAGAAAGAATCCACCTGTGCATGGCAAACCTTCCCCGCTTCGCCGGAATCAATGACCTTTTTAAGTCGCCAGAACGCGTCGGTAAAACGGTTTTGCGCAATAATAGAAAGTGTTTTACCGCTCTCCTGCGCAGCACAGATCATCGCATCGCACTCCTGTAACGATGCTGCCATCGGCTTTTCACACAGCACGTTCTTCCCGGCCTTCAGCGCATCAATCGAAATTTCAGCATGCACATAGGGCGGCGTGCAGATATCAAAAACGTCGATATCGGTATCATTGAGGATGTCCTGATGGCTGGCGTAAACCTTCGCATTCATCAGGCCATAATGACGTTTTTTCTCTTCTGCTTTCTCCGGATAAATATCGACGAGCGCGACAACCTGACAACGGTCAGCAAACTGCAAATATCCCTGAATATGATTATGTGAAATATTACCGGTACCAATGATCGCTATTTTAAGCATTATCTTGTTCCTGATTTAAAACCGATGAGCAGCCATTACCCTGCTGATTTAATGACTTACTTACGTGATAAGTCATTAAATCAGGCGCAGATAAATACCTTATTTCTTCGTCGAATCTTATTGAAGAGAGAATAGTAATGGCATTTTTTTCCAACAACCGGTATTTGTGACAGGAATTGCAGCGCAGCATTTCGGATTTGCTATGATGATGAATAGCTGATGAATTACAAAAAGTTAGCTGTGGCAATAAGTCCATAAGCTAATGAGGCTTTGATCACAAAATGACAGGAAAATTAAAAATCAGGCAAATAGCTGAGTTAACGGGGCTGTCACCCAGTACCGTTTCCCGGGTATTAGCAGGCAAAGCGAATGTCAGCCCGCAGGCAAAAGAAAAAGTATTTGCCCATGCAAGAAGCATGGGTATTTTGCGCGATATTCCGGCCAGCCGGTTGTTAATGAATTCTTTGTTAATTTGCGCGCCTCCCGCCGCCTTCTCTCCGTATGAAGATCTCTATTATTATGAAGCGATTAAAGAAATAGCGGCCGAAGTTGCCCGTTTCGATATTCACGTAAGCAAATGCGCGCTGGCGGTCAATGACCCGGATATCGCCGTTTTTATGCAGGCGCTTCATCAGCCGGATGTGGATGGCATCATTATCATCGGGATTGATGATGTCATGCTTTACCGCCTGGCGGCGGAATCGGGTAAACCGGTGGTGATGATCAACGCCAAAGACAGCGAAATGCGCCTCGACTGCGTGTCGGCTGACCATTATTCCATCGGTTACAGTGCGGCAAACTATCTGTTTCTCAAAGGCCACCGGCCAGTGTTGCTGTTCACCGATCTGCGGCGCGAAACGATGATGCAAAGGCTTGATGGCTTTAAACGCGCCTGTCTTGAACATCACATTGTTTTCGACGAAACCACGCATCTGCTGATTAATCATGGTAATGACAAAGAACAGGCGCGGGGAAATTTTGAGAAGTACCTCCGTGAGCACAAACGCGAATCGCTGCCCTCGGCCATTATTTGCGGCAGCACACCCATTGCGCATGCCACGCTGGAAGTGCTGACGGCGCAAGGTATTCAGATACCGGAAGATATTTCTGTCATCAGTATGGATTTCGAACACGAGCTGAAAACCGTGTCGCCCATGAATTTTACTTCGGTGCTTCTGCCCTGCCGTGAACTGGGAAGTGAGGCGGTCTATATCCTGCAAAGTCGCTTAACGCGGGCGACCGGTGCGAAGTTCAATCTGCTGTTGCAAGGGAAAATCCGCACCGGCGAGTCGGTAACAGATGTGAAATGGAAACGTAAAGGGCTTTATCCACCGCAGGCATAACCCTTAACGACCATCAACATATGCTGAGCACATTCTCAGCATATGTTGATGGTCGTGGCTGCTACACTTTTAGTCCTACATAGAAGCGGAGCATCCTCATGTCAGAACACTATCAGCCACCGAAAGTCTGGACCTGGAACAAAGACGAAGTCAGTAAGTTCTCGAACATCAACCGCCCGATAGCGGGCCCGACGCATGAGAAAGCACTGCCGGTGGGCAAACACTCTTTACAGCTGTATTCGCTCGGTACGCCGAATGGCCAGAAAGTGACGATCCTGCTGGAAGAGTTGCTGGCGCTGGGCGAAAGCGGTGCGGAATACGATGCTTTTATTATCCGCATCAACGAAGGCGATCAGTTCTCCAGCGGCTTCGTGGACGTGAACCCGAACTCCAAAATCCCTGCGCTGCTCGATAACTCTGTGACGCCGCCAATCCGCGTATTTGAATCAGGCAATATCCTGCTGTATCTGGCAGAAAAGTTCGGTAAGTTCTTGCCAAAAGATCTCGCCGGGCGCACCGAAACCCTGAACTGGCTGTTCTGGCTACAAGGCTCAGCGCCGTATCTCGGCGGCGGCTTCGGGCATTTCTACCATTACGCGCCGATGAAAATCGAATACGCCATCAACCGTTTCACTATGGAAGCCAAACGCCAACTCGACGTGCTTGATCGCCAGCTGGCAGAGCATCGCTTTATCGCCGGTGAAGAATATACCATTGCCGATATCGCCATCTTCACGTGGTACGGCAATCTGGCAAAAGGTGGCCTGTACGAATCGGGAGAGTTCCTCGACATCACGTCGTACAAGCATTTCCAGCGCTGGGCAGATGAAGTTGCAAACCGTCCGGCGGTTAAGCGCGGTAGCATTGTGAACCGCACCTGGGGCGAGCCGGACCAACAACTGGAAGAACGCCATAATGCGTCAGATTTCGATGACAAATTGAAATCGTAATGGGCTGTCGAATGCAAAAAGGGCGGGTTCATCTCCCGCCCTTTTCATTACTGGGCAACGGGGTTAAGACTTTACGCGTTAACCCAACAGCGTCTTTTCCATCAGAAAATCAATGAACACCCGCACTTTAGGCAGCATATGACGGCTGCTGGGCCAGACCACCGAAAACTTGCCATTATCGTCGAGATAATCCCCGAGCACGGACAGCAGTTCACCTTGTTGTAAGGCCTGACGCACCAAAAACTCAGGTACATAAGCCAACCCAACACCCTGCTGCACGGTCTGCAGCAAAGCCTCCAGATTGTTACTACTGAGCACTATCGGCAGATTGAGCGGTTGCGGGCTATTGACCGCCCAGGGCTGAAACTGTCCATTGGCCGGAAAGCGATAGCGCAGGCAGGCATGGTGTTGCAGATCCGTTGGCGTCAGCGGCGCAGGGTGGGTGCTGAAGTACGCCGGGCTACCAACAATCACAAAATGAAAAGGTCCCAATCGCCGGGACATCAATTGCGAGGTCGGCAGTTCGCCACTGCGCACGGCGACATCAATGCCTTCGGCAATCAAATCCACCATGCGATCGCTAAAATCCAGCTCCAGTTCTACCTGCGGGTAGCAGCGCATAAATTCTGCCAGATGCGGCAATAATATGCGGTAGCCGATAGCTGGCATGCTGACCCGTAGCTTGCCGCGTGGCTCCGCCGAGACCCGTGACAGCTCCTGCTCCGCCTCTTCCATTTGTGCCACGATCTGCTGGCAACGTTCGAAAAACAGCTGCCCTTCATCAGTCAGACTGATTCGCCTGGTACTGCGGTTAAAAAGCCGGACACCCAGTTTCTCCTCAAGCCGGGCGACGCTTTTGCCCACCGCCGAAGAGGAGATACCCATACGTTCTCCCGCAGCCGCAAAGCTATGAAGCTGTGCTGCCCGGACAAATGCCAGCATGCCGTTAAGATTTTCCATGATGATCACCGCCGAGTTTTTCAAACGCCATACGAGCTATTTTGTCCGTAATATTCGGACTGTAAGCCTATTTCGGCAATATTAAAGACATTTTATCATCTCAGTCACTTTCCTGTTTTATGGACACAACCATGACTCAACCCAAACCTCACTCCACGTCTCACATTTCAGGCCAACTCAGCGTGCTGTTCACCGTCTGCCTGGCGGGGATGATTATGCCGCTGAATTTTGTCAGCGGTGCGGTGGCGACACCTGCCATCGCCCGCGAATTAGGCGGCAGTGCCCAGGCACTGAGCTGGATAACCAACGCCTTTATGCTCACATTCGGCTGCTTCCTGATGGCCGCCGGTGCGCTGGCCGATGAATTTGGCCGTAAAAAAGTATTTATCTGCGGTGTGGCCGTTTTTGGTCTGCTTTCTCTGCTGCAAAGTTTCAGCTCTAGCCTGCTGGCAATTGACTTACTGCGCGGTGCGCAGGGTGTGGCAGCAGCAGCGGCACTGGCTGGGGGATCTGCTGCGTTGGCACAAGAGTTTGATGGTCAGGCGCGCACCCGCGCTTTTAGCCTGCTGGGTACCAGTTTTGGCGTCGGGCTGGCTTTCGGGCCCTTTATCGCCGGGTTGCTAATTGCCCATTTCGGCTGGCGTTCGGTGTTTCTCTCCTCCACCGTGATCGCCCTGCTTTCTTTGCTGACCGGTGCCTGGCGTATGCAGGAGTCGCGCAACCCTGACGCGGCAGGCATCGACTGGCCGGGCACCCTGAGTTTTACCACCATGCTGGCACTGCTGACCTGGGCGCTGATGAATATTCCACAGTACGGTCTGCAAAGTTTGCCGGTTCTGGCGATGCTCGGCGGCGCACTGCTGCTGGCGCTGTTTATCAGCGTGGAACTGCACGTGAAGCATCCAATGCTGGATTTGTCGCTGTTTCGTTTCCCGCGCTTTATCGGGGTGCAGGCTTTACCGCTGGCGACCGGTTTCTGCTTTGTGGTGCTGCTGGTGATCCTGCCGATGCAATTTATCGGCATTGCGGGTCTGAGCGAGCAACAGGCCGGGCTGATGATGATGGCGCTGTCATTACCGATGCTGGCCGTACCGCTGATTGCCGCATGGCTGACCCGCTGGATAAGCGCAGGCGTGCTTTGCACCTCGGGTTTAGTGATGGCGGCGCTGGGTTTATGGTGGCTGAGCGTGGCGGTCAATGTGCAGAATCTGAACCAGATGATTTTGCCGATGCTGCTCATTGGGCTGGGCACCGGCATGCCATGGGGTCTGATGGACGGGTTGTCGGTCAGCGTGGTGCCAAAAGAGCGGGCAGGTATGGCGACCGGTATTTTCAGTACCACGCGCGTGGCGGGGGAAGGTATTTCGCTGGCGATGGTCGGTGCGTTACTGGCAGCCTTTATGCACGGCGGCCTGGCAGCGCATTTCTCCGGCGCAGGGATCGCAGAAGCCAGCCAACGACTGGCGACCGGTGATTTGCAGCAGGCGCAACATTTGCTGTCTCAGGCCAGCCGTGAACAATTGCAGCAGATTTATGCTTCTTCATTGCACCATCTGTTGCTATGTCTGGTGGCGATCACTCTGGTGTCAGCGCTGGTAGTACTGCTTGCACTGGCAGGAAAAGAGACAGTGCCGGGCAACGCCGTGGTTCAGAAAGATCTGTCACCGTGATCGGCACTCAATAACGGTAAAATACAAGCATAGGTTGCGCTGGCTGAATAGTTAGCAAGTCGACTCAATGCTTATACTGACTTGGTTTTAAATGCTGCAAATGTTACATATTAAATTTTTAAAAACCGTAAATTTTAATTTATTAGAGTTAGTGTGTTTTTTATCAAAAGTGGCAAGTTATTTTTCTTAAGTTAAATTTATTAACTTATATTTAACTATGTCTCAAAGTCTCGTGATGCTGTTACTAAAAGGAAAACGGTGTACCTGAAAGGCTCGGACTGACAATGTCAGTGATCATTCCCCAAGGAAGGAGGGAAACAGACAAAGCGCAGCCTTCATCATGCGCACCCATTTTTACCGTTTAGCCGTTTTTAAAGTATTACCACCAGAGGATTTCCACATGCAGCGTTGGTTGCATGAATAAACAGCCTTAAACGTTGTCATTGGGAGTCATCATGGACGCAAAAAAACAATCATTATTCACCTTATTTACCACGGCTCTGCTGAGTCTTTCAGCAGGAGCTTACGCGGCAGGCACCCTGACCGGGCAGGTAGGGGTTCAACTTACCATCAGCACCGGTTGTACTGTCGGTAACGGCACCGCCGCAGGCGGCACCAACCAATGGGGTAATTTAAACTTCGGTAATTACGCTGATTTAACCAGCGTGATCAACGGGACAGTATTCGGTGCTGACGGCGCCAATGCGGTCACTATCACCTGCAGCACCGGACTTAGCCCAACGCTTTCGCTTAACGGCGGGCTGGCCGCTACCGGCGGCCTGCGTACCATGACATCAAGCGGCAATAGCATTCCCTACCGCCTTTACTCCGACACCTCCCGTACGACTGAAATAGCCATTAACACACCGGTTGCTTTAACGACGGGCACTACGGCTCAAAACATCCCGATTTATGGCCGCGTTCTGCCTGCTGATCAAACCAGCACAGCACCGGCTGCAGGCACTTATAACGATACCGTTGTCGCCACTCTTTCCTGGTAATACCTGAATATTTCAGGGCCGTTTACGGCCCTGAACTCACTATTATTCAGGAGGAAGGAAAGACCATGGATATTAAGGTGCTCTTGCTTTTTACCGTTCTCAGTACGCTGCTTGTTCTGGTTACTATTCCTGCCAGTCAGGCCGCGACACTGGGGGTTACCGCGACGCTGTTACCGGCCTGCACGGCGGGAACGACCACCTCGGGCAACACAACCTTCGGTACGCTTAATTTCGGTAACTACGCCACCACATCCAGCGTAATAAATGCCACCAGCACTCAGCTGGCGGGATCGATTCGCGTCAACTGTGTTAACGGCCTGAGTTATAAAATTTTGATGGATGGCGGTAAAAGCGGCAACGTGACCAGTCGCAGCATGGTCAATACCACTAATGCCGCGCTGAAAGTCCTTTATAACCTGTACACCAACGCAAATCGCACTGCACTGTGGGATAACACCACCGGCCTGAGTGATGTAGGTAATGGTGCAGACCAGTGGCATACGATTTATGGCCGTGTTCCGTCACAAACTCCCCCAGCTGCGGGGGTTTATCAGGATACGGTGAATGTTACCGTCAGCTGGTAGCAGGGAGTGACATGATGCCTGTGTGGTTGCTTATCCCGGTGTTCACCCTGCCGTTGCTGTTCTGTTCCGCACTCAACGCGGGCACAGCTACTAAGAATTTCACCGTCAGTGCCACCATTGTCAACGGCTGCGCATTTGGCAGTTCCGTGACCAACCCGACCACCAATCTCGGCACCCTCAATTTCGGCTCAGTCGCCTCCGTTCCAGGTAATCTCGATATGGTCAGCACCGCCGGAACAGGCAGCGTGGTGGTGACCTGCACACCCGGCGCGACCGTTAAAATCGCCATGGACTACGGCACCCATGGCGGCAGCGCCACACAGCGCTACATGGCCAACACTACGGCTGCTACACAAACGTTGGCCTATCAGCTCTATCAGGATCCAGCACGCAGCAAAGTATGGGGAAACGGCGCACTGGAAATGACGGTGCCCAGCTTTCCGGGCACCACACAAACCTATCCCGTCTACGCACGATTATTTGCAGTGACCACTTTACCCGCAGCGGGAACCTATACCGACACGGTTACTGTCACATTAACTTATTAACTCATCAGGATACGGATTATGTATCAAACTTTTATGCACATGGTTTTACGTCTTTTTTCACTCGGTCTGTTGTTCGGTTCCGTGACGGTAATGGCCGCAAGTTCGGTGCTGGTCTGGCCGGTCTATCAGATCATTGAGTCAGACCAAAACGGCTCAGCACTTTGGCTGGAGAACCGCGGAGCAGAACCCGTGTCGTTGCAGGTGCGCGTACTGGCCTGGAAGCAGGAGGATTTCAACGAGCGTTATGCCGACCAGACCGACGTTATCGCCAGCCCACCGTTTGCCACTGTCGCGCCAGGCCAACGTCAGTTGATCCGCATGATGCGTAACAAACCGGTTCCCGCCCACACCGAGAAAGCCTTCCGTATCATCATCGATGAGATCCCTTCTCCGCTGAACGCTAACGCTACCAGCAAAGACAAAACCGTGGTCGGCCTGCAGTTGCAGATGCGCTATCTGCTGCCGCTGTTTATGGAGGGTGAGGGGATTTGGACCCATGACCGCACCGATGTCAAACGCGACAGCGCCACAGCCACCAAACCGCTGTTGCAATGGAGCATTAGCACCGTAGGAGGAAAATCCTTCCTGAAAGTGCGTAATACCGGCCTGGTCCATGCGCGCCTGAGCAATGTGTTCTGGTCTAACAAAGGTGATGCTAAAAAAGGCGTGAAACCGATGGTCTCCGGCTTTATGGGCTATGTTTTGCCGCAGCAGGAGATGCGTTGGCCGATCCCGGCGGGCTTGCTGCCAGGCAGCCAGCTCAATGCGCAGATTGCTGATAACACTCAACCCATTATGATCCCTCGCGGCGAATAAAGGCAGGAGCCGCGACGTATGCCAACCAGACGTTTTACCCCGGGGAGGCGTTTTCTTCTTCGAGCCCACGTTCAGGGTTACCGGAGTCTGATTTATGCGGGCAGCCTGAGCCTGCTTGTCGCTTCTTGGCTGGTGCAGGCCGCTGAGTATAGCGATCTGCCGGACGCACCTCGTGCGGCTCCGGTGGTGACTGACGCGACCTACTATTTGTCGATAGTGGTGAATGGTCAGAGCGACAATCAGGTGGTGGCGGTGGTCTATCGCAATAACGCTTATTGGGTGGAGGCTGGGGTATTGGCCAAAAATCACGTACACCTGAATGGGCAGCAGCAGGGGCTGGTCAATATCACCCACCTTCCGCAGGTCACAGCTAATTACGTCCCCGAAACCCAACAGTTGGTCTTTCAGGTGCCGGACGACTGGTTGCCGAAGCAGAATATCAACAGCGACAACCTGTTGGGCTACACTCCGGCGCAAAGCAGCACAGGTCTGTTATTAAACTATGACACCTACTACGCCGACCCGCACTCCGGGCCGCGGACACTGGCTACCTTGATGGAGCAGCGCCTGTTCAGCAGCGGCGGCATTCTAACCAACACCGGCACCTGGCGTTACAATATCGAGAGTTCGCCCGGCAGTACTTCGCATGATGGCTATATCCGCTACGACACCTTCTGGCGCTACACCGACGAAGCCAACCTCGTCAGCTACCAGATGGGTGACTTTGTCAGCAACTCCCTGACATGGAGCAACTCGGCGCGTATGGGCGGGTTACGAATCAGTCGTAACTTCGGCGTCCGCCCAGACCTGGTGACCTACCCGTTACTGCAATACAGTGGCACAGCGGCGGTGCCAACCACGGTCGATCTGTTCCTCAACGGCTTTAAAGCCAGCAGCAACAATCTTAATTCTGGGCCTTTCACCCTCACCAATGTGCCTTACATCAACGGTGCCGGAGAAGCCACAGTAGTCACCACTGACGCCCTTGGGCGGCAGGTTTCCACCAGTGTGCCTTTTTACGTCTCCAATACCCTGCTGCGTAGCGGCCTGACTGACTTTGATCTGTCGCTTGGTGCGGTACGGAAAAATTATGGTATCGACAACGCCGACTACTCTGACGCGGCGTTCAGCGGTATTTACCGCTTCGGCATCACCAATTATCTGACGCTCTCCACCCACGGCGAAGCTACGCAGGGATTGGCGCTTGGCGGCCTCGGGGCAGATGTCGCCATTGGCCACTGGGGAACGCTCAGCGTATCGGGTAGCCAGAGTCAGGCTAACCATGCCCCGGCGACCCGTGGTGAATTCGATACAGATGTCAACAATGACAATAATATCAATAAATTACAAAATAACTCAATCAATGACCTGTCCGATACCAACAGCCTAACCAGCAATCAGCCAAACACCGACAGCGATACCAAAGAGAAGAACGGTAACCAGTACACGGTAGGGTATTCCTACTACTCCACCCGTTTCAGCATCTCGGCGCTGCGTTCATCGCGCACGCCGGGCTATCAAGACTTAACGTCCTATACCAGCAGCACCCGCCTTAGCCGTCAGGCCGATCAGATCACTTTCAGCACTTCGCCTTTTGGGACCTCGAACGGCACCATTGGCATCGGTTATTACGATGTCGAAGCCTATGACCAGAGCCACACCCGGCTGCTGAACTTCTCCTACAGCCGCTCGCTGTGGGGTCAGAGCAGCATGTTTGTGTCACTCAATAAAACACTGAGCGAAAACGGCTACAGCGCACAGCTGCAATTTATCATTCCGCTAGACGCAGGCATTAGCGTTAACGCTGGTGTACAGCGTAACAGCGCCGGAAATTATCATGAGCAGGTTGGCGCCAGTAAAACCACGCCAACCGACGGCGGGCTGGGCTGGAATCTTGCCTATAGCGGCGGCAGTGAACCGTATCAACAAGCCGATGCCACCTGGAAATCGCGTTATGCCACCGTTCAGGGCGGGGTATTCGGGCAGGCCGGCAAGTACACCAACTGGGCCGATCTCAGTGGTTCAGTGGTGTTTATGGACAATGACTTTTTCCTGGCGGACAAGATCAACGATGCCTTCATCGTGGTCGATACCGGCAGCTACGCCGAGGTGCCCGTGCTGTATGAGAACCAGAAACTCGGTAAGACCGATAAAAACGGCCATCTGCTGATCCCAAACGTCAGTTCCTATTACCCGGCGAAGGTGGATATCGATACCCTGCCGCTGCCCGTCGACGTGGTGGCAAACCGCGTGTCAGGCAATATTTCCGTACGCGAAGGCAGCGGCATGGTGGTGAAGTTCCCGGTCAAAAAAGTGCTTTCCGCAAGTATCAGACTCAACGATACCCAGGGCCAGCCGCTGAAGCTCGGCACGCTGGTTACCGAGGAAAACAGCCAGCAAACTACGGTCGTCGGCTACGACGGGTTGATGTATTTATCCAATCTGCAACAGCACAACATGTTAAGTATCCGTCAGGAGGACAATTCGGTGTGCCGGATTGGCTTTGACCTGAATACCAATCATCAGAGTGTTGAGCAGATCGGTCCGCTGGTTTGCCAGCCGGACGCGGCATCAGGAGAGCGAAAATGAATTTGTTGAGAATGGGGTCACGCGGGCTGGCCGCTTTGCTGTTATTTTGGGTTGGCTTACAGAGTGTTCAGGCGGACTGTACCAGTACATCTGGGTCGGGGAATTTTGGAACGCCCACCTCATTTACCGTCGCCAGTACGGCGCAGCAGGTCACCGCCACCAGTGGATTTACCTGTAGCGGCAGTCTGCTTGCGTTGGCAGCTACCAATACCGTCACTGCGAGAATAGCCTCCACCACCCATGCCATTGGCACCACGGCACGGCTGTTTAACGCCGCCAATAATCAATATCTGCCTTATATTATCTGTAGCGACAGCGCCTGCGCCATGCCGGTCAACGTTGGGGCTTCCTACACATGGAGCAGTACTTCGCTCCTTGGCCTGCTGGGACTGTTCAATGCCAGTGACGGCAGCATGCCGCTGTATCTGAAAACGGCGACAGGCGCCAATCTAAAGGCCGGGCTTTACAACGACAATATTACGATCAACTGGACCTACCATATCTGTTTCACCGGTGTACTGGGCGTCTGCGCGTATACCGACGGAACAGCGACCACGGTGATTGCCGCTAGCCTGGCGGTGACTAATTTCTGTTATATCGATAATGCGCCGAACGTCAGTTTTGGCTCAGCAGCCTTCCCGAGTGGCTTTGCCTCTGTGACCTCAAACTCGCTGAGCATCCGCTGTACACAAGGTGCGACCTACGGCGTGAAATTGGCCAGCAGCGTTGGCGGCAGTGGTCAATATCGGCAAATGTCATCACTCAATAATGGCGTAACCAGCTATTTGCAGTATCAGATCTTTAAGGGGGATGCATCGGTGTGGACGGCAGCAACCGACATGTCAATGACGGGTACCGGCGCTTCTCAGTCGATTGGTTATACCGCCACGGTCAACGCCAGCCAGGCCAATCCGCCGGCCGGAAGCTACAGCGATACGGTGCTGGTGACGGTGACGTATTAATCAGGAAGGAAAAACAGGCCGGTGCAGAGCAGTCAGCAAAAACTGTCACACCGGTGGACGCGCAGATCACAGCGCCTTGAGGATCTTAATGGTGTCATCAACATTAATTTCGTCTTCAGAGAAGATGAAGGTAGTATTTTGGAAGGTGGTCACCGCCAGTTTTTTCAGCGTGCGCGTCTCCGCTTGCTTCTCTTCTTCTTCCTTCGGGCGGATACGGTTCATCAGTAAACCGACCGATAGCACGGCGTTTTCTTTGTTGACCTGAGACTCTGCAGGTACTTCTTCGCTGTACGCCAGGAAAGACTTAATACTGGTGATTTTGATTCGCTCACCGGCAATAAAAATGTAACGGCTCTCTGGTTCAACTTTCACCGCAAAAGCCGACAAGCCTTTGTTGTTGGTGGTCGGTTCGAAAGTCACCACAGCGTCTTTCTTGATAAGCTCTGGATTGGCGACTTTAATCACGTGGAAATAACGATTATCGCCGTTTTCATCTTTGATAAAACCGAAACCTTTATCTTCAAACCAGGTTGTGATTGTCCCGTTCATCGCTATAACCGCCTAATTAATCGTTCAACATGTCAAATTTTGCAGCGCGCAGTTTAATGCAGTTCGCGCCTAAAGTCCTGCGCTTTACCGCATCGATGCGCCTCGAATTATTTTGGGTAGAGATGAAAAGTTTGGCGTGCATGCCAAATTTCTCTTGTTAATCATTCGCTACCCAAAACCCGAAGGCTGCGCTGTTTCAGGATGCGGTGAAGGTTAAACTCTAGCCAGTCGGCCAGTCCGGTCACCTGTTCCTTAACCTCAAGCCCCAGCGGCGACAGACTATATTCAACGTGTGGCGGCACTACCGGATATGAACGCCGGTCGACAAAGCCGTCCTCTTCTAAAGCCTGAAGCGTTTGGGCCAGCATTTTTTCACTGATACCCCCAACTTTGCGACGTAATTCGCTGAACCGCAGTGTTTCTTCGCTCAGGGCGATCAAAATGAGCAATCCCCAGCGGCTGGTCAAGTGACGGAGGACCTCTCGCGACGGGCAATTCGGATCGAGGATCTTGCCCTGACGGATTTGTTGCGAGAGGGTCAAACGTTCAGAAAATTTTTCAGAGTGAATAACCTTCATACTTACCTTTTGGTGCGTACTTACGAAAAGTTAGTATATCGCATAGGATGTTTTAAGAGCCAGTGTGGTAAAGACCTCTTTTTGAATAAACCCTTACTTTGGAGAAACAACATGATTGCAATTACCGGTGCTACCGGCCAGTTAGGCCGCCTTGTTATCACAGCACTTCTGAAAAAAGTGCCTGCCAATCAAATAATTGCTGCCGTACGCAGTCCCGAAAAAGCCAAAGATCTGGCAGAGTTAGGTGTGGAAGTGCGTCAGGCAGATTATAGCCAGTCCGCCACGCTGGATGCCGCGTTTAAAGGCGTCGAAAAGCTGTTGCTTATTTCTTCCAGTGAAGTTGGACAGCGCGAAGCGCAACACAATGCGGTGATCGCGGCGGCGCAACGTGCGGGTGTTAAACTGCTGGCATATACCAGTTTGCTACACGCAGATAAAAGTCAGCTCGGTCTGGCCGTTGAACATCGTGCAACAGAAAAAGCATTGAGTGAATCCGGCGTGCCTTTTGTGCTGCTGCGTAACAGCTGGTATACCGAAAACTATGCGGCGAGCGTGGCACCTGCGCTGGCACACCATGCCTTTATCGGCTCAGCAGGCGAAGGCCGACTTTCTACTGCGGCGCGTCAGGATTATGCCGAAGCGGCGGCGGCGGTGCTGAGTCTGGATAATCAGGCGGGTAAAATCTACGAACTGGCGGGCGACGAATCCTATACGCTGGCTGAATTCTCTGCGGAAATCGCGCAACAGTCAGGCAAAAAAGTGGATTACGTGAATCTGCCGCAAGCCGAGTTTGCTAAAGCGCTGATGGGTGCGGGTTTACCGGAAGGGCTGTCGAATATGCTGGCGGATTCTGATGCAGCGGCTGCGAAAGGGGGTTTGTTTGATGATTCACATTCATTGAGCAAATTGATTGGGCGTCCGACAACCCCCTTCAAAGACGTGATTGCTGCGACGCTTAAATCTCTCTGATCCCCTTACACGTCATGTTTCGGCCTGTTAACAGCGTGCTTAACAGGCCGGCTTTCCGCTTGCCTTCACCGCAGAGCACGACGAAAGGTCAGATTGAAGCGGTATTGCCCCGTCAGCAGATGTTCGCCTGGTTTGAGCGGTAAAATACCGTGATAACGCAGGCGGGCCGGGCCGCCCCACACCACGATATCACCATGGTTGAGCACCACACGCTGGGTTTTATCACTGCGATCCAAGCCACCAAACTGAAATGTCGCCGGCAGGCCAAGTGAGACTGAAACAATCGGCGCGCCGAAATCGTGCTCGTCTTTGTCCTGATGCAGTGACATTTTAGCCCCCGGCTGATAGCGGTTTATCAGGCACGCATCCGGCTGAAAACCTGGGAAACCAGCCTGCTCTGCGGCATCGACCGCCAGTGCGTAAAACAGTGGCGGCATAGCGGGCCAGGGGTGTTGATTCTCGGGAGACGTTGCCTGATAGCGATACCCTTTTCGATCAGTCACCCAACCAACATCGCCACAGTTAGTCATGGCGACTGACATCTCATATCCACCTGGCGTAGCGCGATACTGGAATGGCACCAGACCGGCAATACGATCGATCTCAACCAGCAATGCGGAATCATCTTGCAGCGCCCCGCCGCGCAGCACCACTGCACCAGGAGCTAACGCCTCACGCCAGTGCGGATGAAAATCCGGGTGATCGAAAAGATCCAAATTCATGTCCACCTCCTGCAGGCGTTATCCCCTAAGTATATACCTTAAATAATTCGTTAAGGCTGGCGGCATACGGCGCGTTTCCGCTAAGGTTTGGTTAACGTATTCAACTCAGTTTTTATACAGGAGGCACCATGAGCCGTGAAATTAACAAAGACACCCAATTGTGTATGTCACTGTCCGGGCGTCCGGGCAACTTCGGCACCCGTTTTCACAATTATTTGTACCAGGCGTTGGATCTGAATTTTGTCTACAAGGCGTTCACTACGAAGGATATTGAAGCGGCCGTTAAAGGCGTGCGTGCACTGGGCATTCGCGGCTGTGCGGTATCAATGCCATTCAAGGAAGCTTGTATTGCTTTTCTGGATAAACTCGACCCTTCCGCCACCGCCATCCAGTCAGTAAATACTATCGTTAATGACGACGGTATTTTGCGGGCCTATAACACCGATTACATCGCCGTCGCTAAATTGCTGGAAGGCTACCAGGTGCCGCATGATGCCGTGTTTGCGCTGCGTGGCAGCGGCGGTATGGGCAAAGCCGTGGTAGCAGCACTGCGCGATGCCGGTTTCAAAAACGGTTATATCGTTGCGCGCAATGAAAAAAATGGCCGAGAACTGGCGCAAGAATACGGTTACCAGTGGAAGAGCGACGTGGGTAATTTAACGGTGGATATGCTCATTAACGTCACGCCGATTGGCATGGCCGGCGGCCCCGAGGTGGATTCACTGGCCTTTGAACCGGAAGTGATTGACCGGGCTTCTATCGTTTTCGACGTGGTGGCTCTGCCGGTGGAGACACCGCTGATCCGTTACGGACGTGAACACAACAAGCAGGTGATCACCGGCGCCGAGGTCGCGACGCTACAGGCGGTAGAACAGTTCGTGTTGTACACCGGAAAACGCCCGAATGATGCACTGATTGATCAGGCCGCGACGCACGCCCGAGGGTGATGTACCCCCGAGAATAAGTAAACACGCCAACAGAACTCACTAAAACGGCCCGAAATTTTCATCGCGGGCCGTTTATATCGAGACTAAAAAATCTATTGCGTTACGTTACCGGTCTGCTCAGCACCCACTAAACCCACTTTCAGATAACCGGCTTTTCGCAGGGTATCCATCACGCCCATCAGTGTTTCATAATCTACCGACTTATCAGCCTGGAAGAAAATGGTGCTCTGCTTGTCGCCGTGCGTACGTTGATCAAGTTGTGCGGTGAGGTTATCGCGATTAACAACGCTGTCGCCCAGATAGAGTTGCTTGTCAGCTTTCACGGTGAGGAACACCGGTTTTTCCGGGCGCGGCTGCGGCTTAGCCGTCGAGGCGGGTAAATCTACACGTACATCAACGGTCGCCAGTGGCGCGGCCACCATGAAGATGATCAACAACACCAACATCACATCGATAAAAGGCGTGACGTTGATGTCATGCATTTCACCGCTTTCGTCGAGATCGTCATTTAAACGTATGGCCATAATTTATTACCCTACGCGCAACTGGCGATCGGCCACTGGCCGCGATGTTTCACCTGCGCTGGCAGCCAGATCCAGATCACGTCCCTGCAACAGTAAAATCTGCGCGGCCACATCCCCCACCTGATGGCGATAAGAGCCGATAGTGCGGGCGAAGATGTTGTAAATCACCACTGCTGGGATCGCGGCAATCAGGCCAACGGCGGTAGCCAGCAGAGCTTCGGCAATCCCAGGAGCGACCACGGCAAGATTGGTGGTTTGCGTCTGGGCAATACCAATGAAGCTGTTCATGATGCCCCACACCGTACCGAACAGACCGACGAACGGAGAGATAGCGCCGATGGTGGCGAGGATACCATTGCCACGGCCCATATGGCGTCCGGCAGCACTGACGCGGCGCTCCAGACGAAAACCAGTACGATCCTTGATGCCGCCGTTGTCGGTTGACCCAGCGGATAGTTCGAGTTCATTTTGGGCATCGCGCACCATCTGGCTGCTGATGCTGTTAGCGTCAAAACTTTCTGCCTGCTCAGCGGCTTCGTCCAGCGTGCGTACCGTTTCCAGTGCAGCGAACTCACGGCGCAAACGGCGCTTGCCGCTCCACACTTCAGCACCTTTGCTAAACAGCAACGTCCAGGTGACCACCGAGGCCAGCAACAGGCCAATCATCACGATTTTCACTATCACGTCAGCGTGGTGATACATGCCAAGCACGGAGAGATCTTTAGGGATAACCGGAAGCGCGACCCTATTATCGACGGGCGCAGCAGAAGCGCTGATCGGCGTCACTGCCGCTGGAGTTTCGTTAGTACTGTCTGTCGGTTGGGCTGCTTGCGTTACCGCTTCAGTTGCCGCAGAAGAAGGTGCCGCGTAGGCATTGCCAGCAAGGCATGCTACCAAAACTAATGGCATCAGAAATGACGCCATCTCTTTCATCTTATTGCGAGCCGTTTTCAAGCGTCGCCTCCAGCCAGAATCAATGTGTATGGGGGTTGATAGCGCCAAATCATATCAAACAAAAAGCTCGAATTGATAGTGGTTCTCATTATTATTTACATTATCGCTGCCCCGTGCGCCCATGTCATTGACCGGTAACAAGCTTTTTGGGGTTTATCCGCAAATGCGTCAAACCTCACCCAGTTCACATTTTTGGAAAAAATTGACGCGTAAATCAATCGATCGATACATTAATTACAAACAAAACGCCGTTTTAAATATTAAGAAATATAATTCCATAACTGTTATCAGTTTGTGACATCGTTCAAATAAACAGCACCCCTGATCGGGTATCTTTCCGAAGTGGGTAAAGACCGGACACCGGCAGCCTTCTTACATGTCATCCATTTCCCCTGTTTTTATTTTCCTTACTAACTGAGTACCCTGGAGACAAAACTATGAAAATGCAGAACGCAATTTTCAGTCTTTGCCTGAGTTCCGCTACCCTTCTCTTTAGTCAAAGTCTGCTGGCACAGACGATCAAAGCCGCCGATGTTCACCCCCAAGGCTACCCTAACGTCGTTGCCGTACAACACATGGGCGAAAAACTGCAACAGCAAACCGACGGCAGGCTGGAGATAAAAACCTTCCCCGGCGGCGTGCTGGGTGATGAAAAACAGGAAATCGAGCAGGCTCAGATCGGAGCGCTGGACATTATCCGTGTGTCGATGACGCCGGTGGCGTCGATTTTGCCGGAGATTAGCGTCTTCACCCTGCCCTACGTTTTCCGCGATGAAGACCACATGCATAAGGTGCTCGACGGCAATATCGGCAAGGAGATTGGCGATAAGATCACTAATGACCCGAAATCCCGCCTGGTGTTTCTGGGCTGGATGGATGGTGGTACACGCAACCTGATCACCAAACAGCCAGTGGTGAAACCTGAAGATTTGCGTGGCATGAAAATCCGCGTTCAGGGAAGCCCAATTGCGCTGGCAACACTCAAAGCCATGGGAGCTAACCCGGTAGCGATGGGCGTCAGTGAAGTGTTCAGCGGGATGCAAACCGGGGTTATCGACGGCACGGAGAACAATCCGCCAACGTTCGTCGCCCACAACTATATGCCGGTGGTGAAAAACTACACCTACAGCCGTCACTTCATTATTCCCGAACTGTTCCTCTATTCAAAAGTGAAGTGGGACAAGCTGTCGAAAGACGATCAACAACTGATGCTGAAACTGGCGAAAGAAGCGCAGGACGAGCAGCGCGAGCTGTGGAAAACCTACAACGACAAATCCCTTGCCACTATGAAAGCGGGCGGCGTGGCGTTTTATGAGATTGACCGCGAGGACTATTTCAAAGCGACCCAACCGGTGCGTGATGAATTCGGTAAAGGCCACGAAGGGCTGATGCAGAAAATTGCCGACGTTCAATAACCTGATGTGAGGCAACCTGCAATGTTGCCTCACATTTCGCGCACTTTCGGGGGTTTCATGCTGAACCGTTATCAACGTTTGATGGACATACTGTATCTCTTCTCCATGTGGCTGGCGGGGATCGCCCTGCTGCTGATGGTGGCCGTGATCCCGATTGGGATCTTCGCGCGCTATGTCATGAATCGCGCCCTCTCCTGGCCGGAACCGGTCGCTATCTTGTGCATGGTGACCTTCACCTTTATCGGCGCGGCCGTGGCCTATCGCTCCGGTTCTCACATCATGGTGGCGATGGTCACCGACCGCCTGCCACCGGCGCTGAAGAGATTATTCGCATTGCTTTCTGACCTGATGATGCTGACCATCAGCCTGTTTATCCTCTGGTACAGCCTGAATCTGTGCAGTGAACTGTGGCAGCAGCCTGTAGCGGAGTTTCCGCAGCTGACCGCCGGGCAGACTTATCTGCCGCTGCCTCTCGGTTCGGCGCTGACCGTGCTGTTTATCATTGAGCAAATCCTTGCAGGCCCGCAGGCCCAGCGCCCGGTGGTCCGGCTTGGTAATTCAGACGCCTGATAGCCCCTTTTCTGGAGCATACGTGATGGATGCATTAATTTTACTGTTAACGCTGGGGGTGATGCTTGCCATCGGCGTGCCGGTTGCTTACGCCGTTGGTCTGAGCGCCGTGGCGGGCGCACTTTGGATTGATTTACCGCTGGAAGCGCTGATGATCCAACTCACCAACGGCGTAAACAAGTTTTCACTGCTGGCCATCCCGTTCTTTATTTTGGCGGGGGCAATCATGGCCGAAGGGGGGATCGCACGGCGACTGGTCAGTTTTGCCTATATCTTTGTTGGCTTTATTCGAGGGGGTCTGTCGTTGGTGAATATCGTGGCCTCAACCTTTTTCGGTGCGATCTCCGGCTCGTCAGTAGCGGATACCGCCTCAATCGGTTCAGTCATGATCCCGGAGATGGAGAAGAAAGGGTACCCGCGTGATTTCGCGGCAGCGGTGACGGCCAGCGGCTCGGTGCAGGCCATTTTGACGCCGCCCAGCCATAATTCAGTGATTTACTCGCTGGCAACCGGTGGCACGGTGTCTATCGCCGCGCTGTTTATCGCCGGGATCCTGCCCGGTCTGCTGCTCAGTCTGAGCTTAATGGTAATGTGCGTGGTATTCGCCCACAAACGCGGCTATCCAAAAGGCGAACGTGTCCCCTTTAAGCAGGCGCTGAAAATCTTCGTCGATACTCTGTGGGGGCTGATGACTGTGGTCATCATCATGGGCGGTATTCTCAGCGGGATTTTTACCGCCACCGAGTCCGCCGCCATCGCCTGCCTGTGGTCATTCTTCGTCACCATGTTTATCTACCGGGACTATAAATGGTCAGAGTTGCCAAAACTGATGTACCGCACGGTTAAAACCGTCAGCATCGTAATGATTCTGATCGGCTTCGCGGCCAGCTTTGGCGCGGTCATGACCTACATGCAATTGCCGATGCGCATCACGGAGTTCTTCACCTCGATCTCCGACAACAAGTACGTGATCCTGATGTGTATCAACATCATGCTGCTACTGATCGGCACGCTGATGGATATGGCACCGATCATTTTGATCCTCACCCCGGTACTGCTGCCGGTAGCCCTTTCCCTTGGCATTGATCCGGTGCATTTCGGCATGATTATGCTGGTCAATCTGGGCATTGGGCTGATCACTCCGCCAGTCGGTTCGGTCCTGTTTGTCGCCAGTGCGGTAAGTAAACAGAGCATTGAGAAAGTGGTGAAAGCCATGCTGCCATTTTATTGCGTGTTGTTCACGGTGCTGATACTAGTGACCTATATTCCGGCGATTTCCCTTACCTTGCCGAAGCTGTTTGGCGTCTATACTGGATAAAGCGCTGGCTGTCAGATGCCTGAAATTTTCTCATCCACGTGGCAAAACCTGCACCGCCCTGAATCATCATGTTAAGTTAAAGAAAAGCCCGTGCCGTAAAGTGCGGGTGTACATTGATTAACGGGATGAAATCGGCACGATGTCTGCAAAAAATATAGAAACCACGCTGATCAGCGCTGGCCGTGACAAAAAGTACACCTTAGGTTCTGTCAATGCGGTGATCCAGCGAGCCTCATCGCTGGTGTTCAACACGGTAGCCGATAAAAAACACGCCACCAAAAACCGCGCCGAGGGTGAACTGTTTTATGGTCGTCGCGGTACGCTGACTCACTTCTCATTTCAGGAGGCGATGGTCGAACTGGAAGGTGGCGCCGGTTGTGCGCTTTACCCGTGCGGCGCGGCGGCAGTCAGCAACGCTATTCTGTCGTTTGTCTCCACCGGCGATCACATTCTGGTCGCCGGTTCAGCCTATGAACCGACACAGGATTTTGCCGAAAAAGTCTTGAGAAAACTGGGCGTCACCACCACTTATTTCCCGGCGACGATCGGCGGTGAACTCGGTTCGCTGATGCAGCCTAATACCAAAGTTGTGTTCCTGGAAGCGCCAGGGTCTATCACCATGGAGATGCCGGATATTCCGGCGATGGTTCGCGCAGTCCGTGCCGTGAATCCCCACGTAGTGGTGATGATTGACAACACCTGGGCGGCGGGCATTCTGTTTAAAGCGCTGGAATTTGATATCGACATTTCGATTCAAGCTGGGACCAAGTACATCATCGGCCACTCTGATGCGATGATTGGCACCGCCGTCAGTAATGAACGCTGCTGGGAACAACTGCGTGAACACTCCTACCTGATGGGCCAGATGGTCGATGCCGACACCGCTTACGTCGCCAGTCGTGGGTTACGCACGCTAAGCATCCGCCTGCGTCAACATGAAGAGAGCAGCATCCAGATAGCACAGTGGCTGGCCGAGCGTCCGGAAGTGGCAAGGGTCAACCATCCCGCGTTGCCAGGAAGCACCGGACACGAATTCTGGAAACGTGATTTCACCGGCAGCTGCGGTCTGTTCTCTTTTGTGTTGAAACAACGGCTCAGCGATCAACAGTTGGCGGATTACCTCGACCACTTCGAACATTTCAGCATGGCCTATTCGTGGGGCGGGTTCGAGTCACTGGTGCTGGCAAACCAGCCAGAAGAGATCCAGGCGATCCGTCCGGCAGAAACCGTCGATTTCAGCGGTACTCTGGTGCGGCTACACATCGGGCTGGAAAATCGCGATGATCTGATCGCCGATCTGGAGACCGCCTTCCAACGTATTGCGGCTAAAGCTTAATGATTGCGACGGACAGCGCAGATCCGCACGCTGTCTGTCGATATTTGTCCGCGAAAATGCCATTAATTTATCAGCATATTTTCATGTGCTCATTTTTATCTGCATAAAGACCTAGCCTCAGCGAATGATGCGTGAGGCTTCTATGACTAAATTATTACTGCTCTTGAGCATTGTCCTCAGATCAACCCCGGCACGACCGATCTGCGTTACACTGACCCTGTGGCCGTTTTTCACAAAACCCTGACAGGACAGACTATGGCAGTACTTACCGATATTTTTCATGCACTGTGGCAGCATGACTTCAGCGTCCTCGCCAACCCTAAGGTACTTTGGGTGGTGTATACCGTATTATTTGTCACCCTTTTTCTGGAAAATGGCCTGCTTCCGGCCTCGTTCCTGCCGGGTGACAGCCTGCTGTTATTAACCGGCGCGTTGATTGCAAAAGGGGTGATGAGCTTTATTCCGACACTGATCATTCTGGTGATTGCAGCCAGCCTGGGTTGCTGGCTGAGTTACATTCAGGGCCGCTGGTTGGGCCATACGAAATTGGTCAAAGGCTGGCTATTGCAGCTTCCAGCGCACTACCATCAGCGTGCTCATCAGATGTTTACGCAGCACGGTTTAATGGCATTGCTGGCTGGCCGTTTTCTGGCATTTGTACGCACGTTACTGCCGACCATCGCCGGTATTTCAGGCCTGAGTAATGCCCGCTTCCAGCTGTTTAACTGGCTAAGCTCGCTGTTATGGGTCGGCGCGCTGATTTCGCTGGGCTTCGCCCTTAGCCATATTCCGATCGTCAAGCGCCATGAAGATCAGGTGATGGCAGGGCTGATGATCCTGCCGGTATTTCTTTTAGTGGTGGGGTTGGCAGGTGCGTTGTTAGTTGTCTGGAAGAAACGAAAATGCAAATCCGCACCCTGCGCCTGTGAGATCAAAACTAAACCCGCTGAATAGCGGGTTTTTTATACATATTATCTAATCAGTGTATCCGCTAACGTCAGCGAGTGACCTTCGCGCGCCCGCGCCATTTCATCACTTGGCGTCACGCCAAAGTAACGCTTAAACTCCCGGCTAAATTGCGACGCACTCTCATAACCGACACGTAATGCCGCCGAACTGGCCTTCAATCCGTCGTACATCATCATCATGCGCGCTTTATGCAGTCGGTAGGTCTTCAAATATTGCAGCGGAGACGTGCTGGTGACCGCTTTAAAGTTATGATGAAAAGCTGAGACGCTCATGTTTACTTCACTGGCCAGCAGCTCAACGCTGAGGTTGTCGGCGTACTGGCTTTCGATACGGCGCAGCGCTTTGGCAATCTGGCAGAAGTGCGTGTGGCGGTTAACCAACGCCTGCAAAGCGCCACCGTTGTCGCTGGTCAGCACCATAAACAGGATCTCCCGGATGATCTGCGGACCTAACACTTTGGCTCGTAAAGGTTTCGCCATCGCATCAAGCAAGCGTTCAGCGGCGCAAAGAATGTCTTCATCCAGCACGCCAGAACTGATACCGGACGATTGATCTTTTTGTCCGGTAAAACCAGCCTCCTCCATGTCCATCAGCAAATCCTGTAACATGACGGTGTTAATACTGATTTGGATCCCGGCTAGCGGATGCTCCACCGTAGCAAAGGTTTCACATTCAAAAGGCAATGGCACCGTCAGCATCAGGTAGTTTTTCGGATCATAGGAAAAGGTGCGCTTGCCCAGATAGCCGATTTTACTGCCCTGGAACAGGATCACCAGACCGGGGTTATACAGCACCGGCGTGCGTGGGTGGTGTCGCTTGGTATGCATCAACGAAACCTGCGGCACGATCGACTGACTGAGCAGTTTATCGCCACTAAGCCGGGCGACATGTAACGCCAGCCGGGTACAAAGCCCCTCTACATCTTCCATTTACCCTTTCCTTCACTCTCAATGATCCGGCACTGATTCTGCCATGGACGCACTATTTCCTACAGCGTTTAGCAGAAACAGGCAAGCTTTAGACAGAAATGAGCATCATTACTGCACCAGAATATTGTTAGGGTGTTAAGTATTACAGTGCGTAGCAGAAATCAGCATAAATGCCGTTAGCTGCTAGGCTTTAGTAAGCACGTGAGGTTTTGCAAAACCTTCATCTGATTGCATCTGATTAAACCCCACGGTTAAACAGGAGAAACTCATGGCAACGCAACCCAACATCAAACTTAACGATGGCAACAAAATGCCTCAGTTAGGACTCGGCGTATGGAAGGCCAGCAACCAAGAGGCGAGCAACGCCGTCACCACAGCGATTAACACGGGTTATCGCCACATAGATACCGCCGCCATTTATAAAAATGAGGAGGGCGTTGGCGAAGCGCTGAGCGCCATAAACGTTCCACGTGAAGAGCTGTTCATTACCACCAAACTTTGGAATGACGACCAGTTGAATGCGCAGGCAGCGCTGGAGAGCAGCCTGAAGAAATTGCGTCTCGACTACGTTGATCTCTACCTGATTCACTGGCCGAAAGCCGATCAGGGTAATTTTGTGGAAGCCTGGAAGCAGCTGCAAAAACTGAAGGAACAGGGGCTGGCGAAAAGCGTCGGCGTGTGTAATTTCCACATTCCGCATCTGCAAAAGCTTAAAGATGAAACCGGGATCTTCCCGGTAGTGAATCAGATTGAGCTGCATCCGCTACTGCAACAGCGTCAGTTGCATGCCTGGAACGCCACGCATAATATTGCTACCGAATCCTGGAGCCCGCTGGCACAGGGCGGCGAAGGCGTGTTCGACCAACCGCTGATCCAAAAGTTGGCGGAAAAGTATGAGAAAACCCCGGCACAGGTGGTGATCCGTTGGCATCTGGACAGCGGCTTAATTGTGATCCCTAAATCCGTGACGCCAAAACGTATTCGCGAAAACTTTGACGTGTTTGACTTCAAACTAGAGAAGGAAGAGCTAACTGAAATCGCCAAACTGGATGCGGGTAAACGTTTAGGGCCAGATCCTGATACGTTTTGATCCACACCTGTACCTGCACGTATTGAAAGCAAAAAACCGCCACGGCGGTTTTTTTTATGTCTTACGTTTGTGACGCGCGTTACATCGACGGCATGGTGATCATCTGGCCGGTGGAGCCACGGTCGGCCATCTCGAGCGCCCCGCTGTAGTAGAGGAACGGGAAATGATCGTAGGATGGCTGGTTGAAGTAAACCAACAGTTCGACATCACCATCGATCCATACCGTATCTTTAAATCCGGCATCTTCCACCAGCGGCGCAGCGCCATTGACACTTTTCACCAAGAAAGAGACGCCCTGAGCATGGAATGGCTGCGGCATGTCGGCATGCACATTCCAGCGCTCCCACGTGCCTTGCTGAGTCGTAACGTCAATACGGCTGATGTCCCAGAGGGAACCATTGATGCCCGGCGGGCTATCACCCAGGCGGAATTCACGGGTGCGGGAGACACTGCCACTGAGAATTTGGTCGGCCAGCAGACGCATAGGAAGATTGTCGGTCACTAAGGGTAAGAGGCCGGTCGGTTTAAGCGTTAGCACTAGTGCGGAAACCAGAATGCTCGAAGGTTCGAACAAGCCACGGAGACGGTCCATCACGCTGGCCGCTTCACCTGCAGTGATCGACACTTCGTCACCCTGCGACATATCAATCAAAACTTCCCGGCGCTCGCCCGGTGCCAGAGATAGCCGCTGAACACTGACCGGTGCAGGTAAGAAGCCAAGATCGGAACCCACCACGTGGAAAGCGCGATTGTCGCTAAGACTAAGCTGATAGCGACGGGCATTAGACGCATTGAGTAAACGCAGGCGCACCCAGCCACGTGAAACCTCGACAAATGGCCCCTGTACACCGTTGACCAGCATAGTGTCGCCAAAGAACCCGCCAGACGCAGGAGTGTCGTATTGCGGCACGCCGAAGTTGTCGAGGCGCTTGTCCTGAATGATCACCGGAAAGTCATCTACGCCATAGTGGTTGGGTAGCGGCAGGTTTTTGCTTATCGGATCTTCAATCAGCCACATCCCCGCCAGCCCATTATAGACGTGTGGTCCCATACGGTTTGGGGTGTTGGCGTGATACCAGCAAGTTGCTGCAGGCTGACGGATAGGCAGAACCGGCGACCAATCGACGCCCGGCGAAATCATGCGCGCGCCACCACCAGCCAGCGTACCTGGCACCTGCAAACCGCTGACAGTCACCGACACCGGTTCAGACAGGCGATTGCTGTAAATCAGCTTGACGTCATCACCGCTGTAGACCCGCACCGTAGGTCCAAGGTACATACCATTAAATCCCCAGACCGGTGCTTTACTCCCCCCGAGGAATGACCAATGGGCTGATTGCATGGTCAGGAATAATGGCTGTCCACGGCGGGACTCTATTAATGGCGGAACGGGCAAGGCTGGTTGCGTTCCACTCGCTTGTGCCCTCAGTGGCAATGCACCTGCGGCCAGTGCCAGGCCGGATGCTTGCAGGAATGAACGACGACTGAGTGACATATTTTCTCCATGAAAACAAAATCAAAGCTGTGTTAACAACCCATTGCCTTCATTGGCTGCGGGCGCAAAGGGAGGACTATTTTTTCGTTTTCGCGGCAGCCTGCCGCTGGGCTACTTCGGCGTCAAGTTCTGCAATTTTGTCAGCCATAACCTGATGACAGTGATTGGACAGCTCGCGCAATCGCTCTTTACCATATTGTGAGGTATCAATCGGCGGCAGCATTTCAATAATTACCAGACCGTTGGACCAGCGGTTGAGTTTAACTGTCCCGTGGGTGTTGGACACGCAGATCGGCACGATTGGCACGCCGGCGGAAATCGCGGCGTGGAAGGCACCGGTTTTAAACGGCATCAAACCGCGGCCACGGCTGCGCGTCCCTTCCGGAAACATCCAAATGGAGATGTTTTTTTTGTTTATATGATCAACCATCTGCGAAATAGTGGTGTGCGCTTTAGCACGGTTATCACGGTCAATCAGCAGGTTACCAGTCAGCCAGTAAAGCTGGCCAAAAAACGGGATCCACGCCAGGTTTTTTTTGCCAACCGTCACGGTTCTTGGCTGGACCATGGACGAAACGGTAACCATGTCATAATTGTTCTGATGGTTGGCAATATAGATGCAGTTACCGTAATGCGCCGCTTCAGGCGGGATCCGTTTTTCCAGGGTAATACCCAGCACCGGTGCCAGACGCGAGAACATATGGCCGAAGGTGGCCACGTGTTTCGGGTTTCTGGGGCTGAACAGGCAATAAATACAACCCAAAATAGACAGTAGAATCGAATAGATAACGACGATGATCAGACGCAAAATAAATAACATAACATCCTCTTAAGCATACCGCCGGAGCCAGCAGAAAACCTCGCAGTTCTCTTTCCTCAACGCTGGGCTATTTTCAGGCCTCGGTCAGCGCTATACAACGGTTTTATTGATACATGTGTAAAGTTTTTGCACTTTGCAGCAACGTAAAAATTGCCTCGTTTTAACAAAGTATTCAGGGCACTAATGTGCCCCGAATTGTTCGATCGGGTTCGGTTACCTGATGGCGTTACTCTTCACTGTTACCCACTGATTTACGCAACGGTGAGTCAACTTCGACGCGATCGATACGTTGCAGGCCACGTGGCAACAGCGTTCCTTTGCGACCACGTTCTGCACGGAATTTCTGTAACTCTTCCGGTCGCAGCGTCAACTTACGCTTGCCGACGTACAGGGTCAGAGAGGTTTGCGGTGGCAACACCAACAGCCAGACCAGTTTGTCTTCGCCCGATGCCGCCTGCGCCGAAGGAATTGAAACAATTTTGTTGCCTTTCCCTTTCGACAACTGCGGCAAATCGGAGACCGGGAACAGCAACATACGACCCGCTGCCGTTATCGACAGCAACATGTTGTCTTCACCATGAAGCTCGATTGGCGGCAGGGTTTTGGCATTATCCGGCAAGGTGATCATTGCCTTACCTGCACGGTTGCGTGCCACTAAATCATTGAAGGTACAGACGAAACCGTAACCCGCATCTGATGCCATAAGGAGTTTCTGATCGTCCTGGGCCATCAGCACCTGTTCGATAGTCGCACCCGGCGGTGGCGTCAATTTCCCCGTCAGCGGCTCACCCTGACCGCGCGCTGAAGGCAGCGTCATCGGATCCAGCGCATAGCTGCGGCCGGTCGAGTCAATAAAGACCACCGGCTGATTGCTCTTGCCTTTGGCAGCCGCACGGAAGCTATCACCGGCCTTGTAGCTCAAACCGTTGGCATCAATATCGTGGCCTTTGGCACTGCGTACCCAGCCCATTTGAGACAGAACGATGGTCACCGGCTCAGACGGCACAAAATCGTGCTCGCTCATGGCTTTGGCTTCTTCACGCTCGGTGATTGGCGAACGGCGATCGTCACCATAGGCCTCAACATCAGCCTGAATTTCTTTACGGATTAAGGTACTGAGCTTACGTTCTGACCCAAGGAGCGCTTGTAACTGATCGCGCTCTTTCGCCAGTTCAGCTTGCTCACCGCGAATTTTGAACTCTTCGAGTTTAGCCAAATGGCGTAATTTCAACTCGAGGATCGCTTCGGTCTGCGTTTCACTCAGATCAAAGCGAGCCATCAGTACCGGTTTAGGTTCATCCTCGGTACGGATGATATGGATCACTTCGTCAATGCTCAGGAAGGCAGTCAGTAAACCTTCGAGGATATGCAGACGCTTCAGCACTTTATCAAGACGGAAGTTCAACCGGCGGCGCACGGTATCACGGCGGTAAGCCAGCCACTCCGTCAGGATTTCCACCAGCCCTTTCACCGACGGACGGTTATCCAGGCCGATCATGTTCATGTTGATACGGTAACTGCGTTCCAGATCGGTAGTAACAAACAGGTGGTTCATCACCTGATCGAGATCAACACGGTTGGAACGTGGCACAACCACCAGACGGGTTGGGTTCTCGTGATCGGATTCGTCACGTAGATCTTCGACCATCGGCAGCTTTTTATTGCGCATCTGGCCGGCGATTTGCTCCAGCACTTTGGCTCCGGACACCTGATGTGGTAAGGCGGTGATCACCGCGCTGCCATCCTCTTTGTGCCACACGGCGCGCATCCGCACCGAGCCTTTGCCAGATTCGTAAATTTTACGGATTTCATTACGCGGGGTAATGATTTCAGCTTCGGTCGGGAAGTCAGGCCCCTGCACGAATTCCAGTAAATCTTCCAGCGTACTGCCCGGTTTTTCCAGCAATGCGATAGCGGCATTAGCGACTTCACGAATGTTGTGCGGCGGAATATCCGTCGCCATCCCCACGGCAATACCGGTCGTACCGTTGAGTAAAATATTCGGCAGGCGCGCTGGCAGGGTTTTTGGTTCTTGCATGGTGCCGTCAAAGTTCGGTACGTAATTAACCGTACCCTGACCCAGTTCGCGCAGCAGCACGTCCGCGTATTTCGACAGACGCGATTCAGTATAACGCATGGCGGCGAAGGATTTCGGGTCATCCGGCGCACCCCAGTTCCCCTGACCGTCCACCAGCGGATAGCGATAGGAGAAGGGTTGTGCCATCAGCACCATGGCTTCATAACAGGCGCTGTCACCGTGCGGGTGATATTTACCTAACACGTCACCGACGGTACGGGCGGATTTCTTGAATTTGGCGTTATTGCTCAGGCCGAGTTCGGACATCGCATAAATAATGCGGCGTTGCACAGGCTTGAGGCCGTCACCGATAAACGGCAGCGCGCGGTCCATGATCACATACATGGAATAGTTGAGATAGGCGTTCTCAGTAAACGTGTGCAGCGCTAAACGCTCTGTACCGTCATGAGTTATTTCGCTCATTGATTAATCCTCAGACCCGTGGCGTTATCGTTTTGGAAAATAAGGAGGCTCACACTTGCAGGGGCACAACATTGCCCGCTACGAGGCGATGATGCCCGCGATAGTACATCATCTGCCGCATTCCTGTCACAGTTGCTGTGATACTGAACGCTACCGCCGCGGTAAGTTGGCTATAAAGTGGCTTAAAATGTTCTTCCTGCCTATTGAAGCGCCGTATTATTGCATCTGAGTCAATAGTATTGTGCGCAATATCACATTTTTCTGCCATGCGGTTTTGAGTAGAATGGGGACAACAGCTTATCAACGAGACCCTACAACATGAGCAATATCCTGATTATTAATGCCGGTAAAACCTTCGCCCACTCAAAAGGCGCACTGAACAACAGCCTGACTGACGTCGGCTCAAGCTTCTTACGCGACGCGGGCCACGAGGTGCGGGTCACCGTTCTTGAAGAGGGTTATGACGTTCAGACCGAAATTGAAAGTTATCTGTGGGCAGATGCCATCATTTATCAGCAACCGGGCTGGTGGATGGGGATGCCATGGACGCTGAAAAAATATATCGATGAAGTCTTCACCGAAGGTCACGGAAAACTGTACGCCAGCGATGGTCGTACCCGTTCAGACGCTGCGCAGAAATATGGCTCAGGCGGCTTGTTACAGGGCAAGAGCTACATGCTCTCTGTTACCTGGAATGCTCCGTTGGAAGCCTTTGAAGATAAAGAGCAATTCTTCCACGGTGTTGGGGTTGACGGCGTGTATCTGGCACAGCACAAAGCCAATCAGTTCATTGGTCTGGATACACTGCCTACTTTCATGTGTAACGACGTCATCAAGCAACCGAATGTTGAGGGCGATTTTGCCCGTTACCGTACGCACCTTGAATATGTGTTTGGTCAGGCTTAAGTTTAGTCTTCGCATCGATATTTTTCCGACAGGTACAAAGAGGATTTCATGATCACTGTTATTGCCGAAATCAAAGTAAAATCGGGCCGCCGTGACGAGGTGCTGGAAAAAATCATCGCGCTGTTGCCAAGCGTTCTCGAAGAGAAAGGCTGTCACCGCTATGAGCCCTACGTTGATTTCAACGGTCAGATCCCGTGGCGTAAAACTGTTCCTCACTCCATCTTCATGTTGGAGGAGTGGGAAAGCCTGGCGCACCTTGAAGCACACCAGCAGGCGGCGCATATGGACCAGCACCGTGAAAACATCAAAGCCGACGTGCTGGATGTGGTGATCCACATTATCGAAAAAGCGTGATTATTTGATGTCAGGTCGCCTTGAAATCTGACATAAAAAAACGCCGGATGCTCTGCAGCTCCGGCGTTTTTGTTCATGATGAAAACGAATCGGTTTACACGTCCAGTTCGGCGGTGTCACCTTTTTCCTGCAACCAGTTGCGGCGGTCTTCAGAACGTTTCTTCGCCAACAGCATGTCCATCATGCGCAGGGTCTGATCGATATTCTCTTCGTCGATGGTCAGTTGCACCAAGCGGCGGGTATTTGGATCCAGCGTGGTTTCACGCAGTTGCAGCGGGTTCATCTCGCCCAATCCTTTGAAGCGCTGGACGTTAGGTTTACCCTTTTTGCGTTTCAGCTGATCCAGTACGCCCTCTTTTTCCTGCTCATCAAGCGCGTAAAATACTTCTTTGCCCAGATCGATTCGGTACAGCGGCGGCATGGCGACATAAACGTGTCCACCGCGAACCAAAGAGCGGAAATGACGGACAAACAGCGCACACAGTAACGTGGCGATGTGCAAGCCGTCGGAGTCCGCATCCGCCAGAATACAGACTTTACCGTAACGCAGCTGGCTCAAATCTTCGCTGTCGGGATCGATACCGATCGCCACCGAAATATCATGTACTTCCTGCGAGGCCAGCACTTCGTCTGAAGAGACTTCCCAGGTATTCAGGATCTTACCCTTGAGGGGCATGATCGCTTGATATTGACGATCGCGCGCCTGTTTGGCCGATCCGCCTGCCGAGTCCCCTTCCACCAGGAAGAGTTCGGTCATATTCAGATCCTGCGAGGAACAGTCAGCCAGTTTGCCGGGTAACGCCGGGCCGCTGGTCAGTTTTTTACGCACCACTTTCTTCGAGGCACGTAAACGACGCTGGGCACTGGAAATACACAGTTCAGCCAACTGTTCAGCGGCCTGCACGTTCTGGTTCAGCCACAGGCTAAAGGCATCTTTCACCACGCCGGACACAAAGGCTGCACACTGGCGTGAAGACAAACGTTCTTTGGTCTGACCGGCAAATTGGGGATCCTGCATTTTCACCGACAGCACATAGGCACAGCGCTCCCAGATATCTTCCGCCGACAGCTTCACGCCGCGTGGCAGAATGTTGCGGAATTCGCAGAACTCACGCATGGCATCGAGCAGGCCCTGACGCAGACCGTTGACGTGCGTCCCGCCCTGCATGGTTGGGATCAGGTTGACGTAGCTTTCGGTGAGCAACTCACCGCCTTCCGGCAGCCACAGCAACGCCCAGTCAACCGCTTCGGTATCACCGGAAAATACGCCAACAAAGGCTTTTTCCGGCAGAGTGATGAGACCGTTGACCGCTTCCATCAGATAGTCAGTCAGACCATCTTCATAACACCAGCGCTGCTCGGTGTTGTTCACATTGTCTTTGAAAACAATTTCAACGCCAGGGCAGAGAACTGCTTTAGCTTTTAGCAAATGGCTGAGGCGGCTGACGGAAAAACGTGGGCTATCGAAGAAGCTGACGTCCGGCCAGAAATGCACGCTAGTACCGGTATTGCGCTTGCCGCAGGTGCCGGTAACGTGCAGATCCTCAACCTTGTCGCCGTTCTCGAATGCCATTTCATAGACTTCGCCGCCGCGTTTCACTGCGACTTCAACACGTGTTGAGAGAGCGTTGACCACGGAAATCCCCACGCCGTGCAGGCCGCCGGAAAACTGATAGTTTTTGTTGGAAAATTTGCCGCCTGCGTGCAGCCGACAAAAAATCAGTTCAACTGCTGGCACACCCTCTTCAAGGTGAATGTCCACCGGCATACCGCGACCGTCATCAGTGACTTCAAGAGACTGGTCGGCGTGCAAGATCACTTCGATACGTTTTGCGTGACCGGCTAACGCCTCATCGACGCTGTTATCTATGACTTCCTGACCGAGGTGGTTTGGTCGTGTGGTGTCGGTGTACATGCCGGGGCGACGACGCACCGGTTCAAGACCGCTGAGGACCTCTATGGAATCCGCGTTATAAGTTGATTGGCTCATCGTTGAATATTCGTGGCTCATAGGTTGGGAAACATTCGTTGGGCGGGCGCTGCAGGGTCTGCGAGTCGGAAAGTCCTCTGGGGGAAAACTCACCCTGACGATTCAGTCCGATGCCAGACCCAGGAAATCAATAATCGGCGAAAAATAGCGTTCGAAGCCGATAAAAGTATGATTTCCCTCAGGTTCGACCGTCTGTCGGCAGGGAGTGTAATACGCCACGGCCTGACGGTAATCGAGGATTTCATCGCCCGTTTGCTGAAGCAACCACAGTAAATCCGGTGACTCCAGCGGCTCGACCTGCATCACTTTCAGGTCGTAAACGTGGCGTGACTCTAACACATATTGCTGCCCGGTGTAGGGGTTCTCATTCTGCCCCAGGTAGTCGATAAGTAGCTCAAAAGGCCGCACGGCGGGATTGACGACCACGGCTGGCACAGTAAAGCATTGGGACAACCAAGTGGCGTAATAGCCGCCCAGCGAAGAGCCGACAATGCCCAGTTTCCGCCCGGATTTTTGCATCACCAGGGATTCAAGTTGCTCCGCTGCATCCGATGGAAAAGGCGGCAACTGCGGCACCACCATTTCTATCTGAGGATGACTTTCCGCCAACCAGTTTTTGAGCAACGTAGCCTTGGCCGACTCCGGTGAACTATTGAAACCGTGCAGGTAGAGTAAGGTGCTCATTCGTAACCGTCCGAATCCGAATCCGGGCTGAATTCATCAGTGTTAAGACGGCATACCTGCGTCTCTACCCGGCCATCAGGATAGAGATCAAGATAGCGCCAGCCAGGCGCGGCCGTATCAATAGTGAAATTGGTACAATGCGGTTTGAACTGAACACAAGTCGATGGCGTGGCATACAGCCGTTTTCCGTACCAGTCGAGATCCAGCTCCTGATGAATATGTCCGCAGAGCAAGGTGTTGACCTTCGGATAGTGCATCAGCACGTTAGCCAGCATGTGCGCATTGCGCAAACTGTGCTGGTCAAGCCAGGTACATCCCGACGGCAGCGGATGGTGATGCAACATAATTAGCGTGAAACGGCCGGGGTAAGCATTCAGACAACGTTCCATCCATTCGATCTGATATTCACTGACATGACCGTGCGGTACACCGAATACCTGCGTGTCGAGCAGCAAGACTTGCCAGCGATCGCCGAGCAGCACTTGCTTAGAGGGATGAATACCCGCAGCTTGCAAGGCATCGACCATCGCGGGTTGGAAATCGTGATTTCCTGGTAACCAGACACAGGGCGCAGGCAGTTCATTAATGCCCTGAGCAAAATGGTGGTAGGCCTCAAGGGATTGATCCTGAGCCAAATCGCCGGTTGCCGCGATGATATCGACCTCGCGCTCCTGTGCTTTTATTGCATCCAGCACAGCGCGATAGCTGCGGAAGGTGTTCACCCCCAACAACGTTTCGTTCTCACCGGCGAAGAGATGAGTATCTGTAATTTGCAGAATTCTGACTTTGGCCCCATTCACCAAAGGCAGTCTAAACAGGCTTTCCAAGTAGTGTCCTTTGTTATCAAGTCTGTCTAACAAACCGGAACGGCCATCGCTCCATGCGCAAGGCAAAAACGCAGCCAATCCGCAAGGAACTGGTTAATTTGATGCTTTTCATCACGCTGATGCAACTTTTTATTAGGATAATCATAGCGTGCTTTGAAGCGAAAGATCTGCTGACTCGCACACACTTCGGCAACCATAGCATCGTGATAAAGACGCACGGTTAATGAAGGCAGGCTCCAGTAGCTGACCGCCGGGGCGGTCTGTTTTATCTCAACCAAGGTCGTGTAACGCGTGGACTCAATAACGGTCAGACGGTACGTTGCGCTACTCACCTGATAAGTTGCCATTTCGCCAACTTCATCATTACGCGGCATTAAACGGCGCAGTTGTGCGAAATTGGTTTCACACAACCTCATCATCTCTGGAAAATCAGGGGTATAGCGCTTAATCATCAGTGGGACCACTCTTTTTTCAGGGATTCATGGTGCAGAGTCAGCCACTGCAAAGCAATAACTGACGCAGCATTATCGATTACGCCTTCCTCCACCCAGCGGTAAGCTTGTTCACGGCTTACCACATGCACGCGGATGTCCTCGTTTTCCACCGCAAGGCCGTGAATTCCCTGTGCCGTTGTCGCATCCACTTCGCCGACCATGATAGACAAGCGTTCGCTGGTTCCCCCTGGACTGGCGAGGTAGCTCAGCGCGAGTTTACAGCGGCCGACAACAATATTAGCTTCCTCCAGCGCTTCGCGACGTGCGACCTCTTCTACCGTTTCGCACTCTTCAATGATACCGGCGACCATTTCGAGAAGCCATGGGGTATCACTGGAATCAATAGATGGAATACGGATTTGTTCAATTAACACCACTTCATCACGCTGAGGATCATAGGGTAATAGTACCGCTGCATGGCCACGTTCGAAAACCTCTCTCACCACTTCTCCACTCATTTCGCCACTAAACAGACGATGGCGAAACCGATAGGCAATAATGGAAAAAAAACCTTTATATCGCGTCTCACGTGCAATAATTTCCACATCATCCTGACCGAAAGTGACCGGTGAATTTTTTAATGAAGACATCTTGCTTCTCCCTTATTCCCTCACACAGACAGATTATCGTCATTTGAGGTCAATTTGATGAAAATGCGCTAATAATAATCAGGCACGTTTGTGGTAGATTTATACTAATTTAGGCCGTAAGGCACGTTAAGCCACTCAGTCCTTCTGCCAGTCTCTGATAGAATCAGGGTCTATTCGTATTTTGACAGCGTCACCATAACAACATTGCTGCACAACAAGGAATGCAAATGAAGAAACTGCTCCCCCTTCTAATCGGACTTAGCCTGGGCGGCTTTAGTGCGATGAGCCAGGCTGAAAACCTAATGCAGGTCTACCAGCAAGCCAGGGAAAGTAACCCGGATCTGCGAAAATCTGCCGCTGACCGTGATGCTGCATTCGAAAAAATTAATGAATCGCGCAGCCCTTTATTGCCGCAACTCGGCTTGGGTGCGGATTATGATTATACCAATGGCTATCGCGACGCGAATGGTGTTAACAGCAATGTGGCCAGTGCTTCCCTGCAGTTGACTCAGACCATTTTTGATATGTCAAAATGGCGTGCATTGACCCTGCAGGAGAAAACGGCCGGTATTCAGGACGTCACTTTCCAAACGGCTCAGCAATCCTTGATTCTGAATTCAGCGACGGCGTATTTCAACGTATTAAGCGCGATTGATTCCCTGTCTTACACCGAAGCTCAGAAACAAGCTGTCTATCGCCAGTTAGATCAAACAACTCAGCGTTTCAACGTTGGCCTTGTGGCGATCACTGATGTGCAAAATGCCCGTTCGCAATACGACACCGTGCTGGCCAATGAAGTGACTGCGCGTAATAACCTCGACAACGCATTGGAATCTTTGCGTCAAGTCACAGGCGTTTACTACCCGCAGCTCTCTTCACTGAATATTGACCGTTTCAACACCCAGCGCCCGCAGCCGGTCGCCAGCCTGTTGAAAGAAGCAGAAAGCCGCAACCTGAGCTTGCTGTCTGCACGTTTGTCACAGGATTTAGCGCGTGAGCAAATCCGTTCTGCCCAGACTGGCCACATGCCGACAGTAGACCTGACGGCGTCCACGGGTCTGAGCAACACCAAGTACAACGGATCTAATACCGGCTCCGGCAATTTTCAGGACAGCGATTCAGGCCAGAATAAAGTTGGTATCAGCTTCTCCCTGCCGCTATACAGCGGCGGCTCGGTGACCTCTCAGGTCAAACAGGCGCAATACAACTTTGTTGGCGCTAGCGAGCAGTTGGAAAGCGCTCACCGTTCTGTGGTTCAGACCGTCCGCTCTTCCTTCAACAACGTTTCTGCGTCTATCAGCAGCATCAACGCCTATAAACAAGCCGTTGTGTCTGCGCAAAGCTCATTTGACGCGATGGAAGCAGGTTACCAGGTGGGTACCCGTACCATCGTTGACGTGTTGGATGCGACCACGACGCTGTATAATGCCAAGCAACAGTTGTCAGCTGCACGTTATAACTACCTGATTAATGAGTTAAATATTAAATCCGCATTAGGTACGTTGAACGAAAATGATCTGCTGGCCCTGAACGGTGCGTTAGGCAAATCGATCCCGACTACACCTGACGCCGTTGCTCCGGAAAGTCCACAACAGGATGCGTCTGCGGACGGTTACAATCAGAATCAGAATGCAACGCAGACCCAAAATAGCGCACAAGCTGACAACGCGAGTTCACCGGTAGTAAACCGTACCCCGACAACCACTCACAGCACCAAGAAAAGCGGTAATCCATTCAAGAATTAATCGAATTATACCCAAAATAATTCGAGGTGCATCGAGGCGGCAAGAGAAGAAATCCCGATGAGCTTAGTAAACTAAGTGATTCGGGTGAATGAGCGCAGCCAATAAAGATGCAGCTTGAAGTATGACGGGTATCACCGTTTTTCGACCTGAGCAGCCTGAAGGGCTGTTTTTTTTGCCCGCGTCACAGCCTTTCGTAAAGTCTCGTAACAATTGACCCTGACTGCTTTAACATTAATCATCTTTACCCTATTCTTGTGCACTACTGGGAAAGGGCAAAAAAGCCCTACACATGGGATATATTCGATGAAACGGACACAAAACATCAATCTGGCTACCTTCCGCAAATCCTGGCGTAGCTATCGCATCACCCCTGTCGCCATTGCCGTCAGCGCCGTATTTATGCTTTCAGCTTGTGAAAAAACCGATGAAACCGTCTCGCTTTACCAAAACGTAGACGATTGTTCAAAAGCTAATCCCTCTAACAGCGCACAGTGTACTGCGGCTTATGATGCTGCCAAAAAAGAAGCTGAAAAAACCGCGCCAAAATACGCCAGCCGTGAAGAGTGTGTGGCTGAATTCGGCGAAGGTCAGTGTACTCAGACGCCAGCGCAGGCTGGCATGGCCGCACAACCGCAGCAAAGTGGCAGCTTCTGGATGCCATTGATGGCTGGCTACATGATGGGCCGTATGATGGGCGGCGCGGGCTTTGCTCAGCAACCGCTGTTCACCTCAAAAAATGCCGCCAGCCCGGCTAACGGCAAATTCGTCGATGCCACCGGTAAAAGCTACGGTCCAGCGACCGCTGGCGGACGTACCATGAACGTGCCTAAAACTGCGATGGCACCAAAGCCCGCGACCACCAGTACCGTAACACGTGGTGGCTTCGGTGAGAGCGTAGCAAAACAGAACACCATGCAGCGCAGCTCGGCCTCCAACACGCGTTCACCGTCACGCAGCATGGGTGGCTAAGAGGCCGTCATGAAACGTTTAGCGATTGCAGAACGCCCGAACTGGCGCGAAAAAGCCACTGAGTTTGGCTTCAACTTTCACACCATGTATGGCGAGCCGTACTGGTGTGAAGATGCTTACTATCAGTTCACGCTGGCACAGATAGAAGAGATCGAAGAGGCTACCGCAGACATCCATCAGATGTGTTTGAAAGTGGTCGAAAAAGTCATCGGCGACGATGCTCTGATGGCGAAATTCCAGATCCCGAAACACGTCTGGGAATTTGTCCGCAGCTCATGGCGCACCCAGCAGCCCTCACTCTATTCCCGCCTGGACCTGGCCTACGACGGCGTTAACCCGCCGAAGTTGCTGGAAAACAATGCCGATACCCCGACGTCGCTTTATGAAGCGGCCTTTTTCCAATGGTTATGGCTGGAAGACCAAATTGCCGCAGGCAAACTGCCGCAGGATGCCGACCAGTTCAACTGCATGCAGGAAAAACTGATTGAGCGTTTCAGCGAGCTGAAGAACCAGCACGGTTTTTCATTGCTGCATTTCGCCTGCTGTGAAGACACAGAGGAAGATCGTGGTACGGTGCAATATCTGCAGGATTGCGCGCTGGAAGCAGAACTCGCCAGTGATTTCCTGTTCATTGAAGAGATCGGCCTTGGCGAACGCGGTCAGTTTACCGATCCGCAGGATCAGGTGATCAGCAACTTGTTCAAGCTCTATCCGTGGGAATTCATGTTCCGCGAGATATTCTCTACCAAACTGGAAGATGCGGGAGTCCGCTGGCTGGAACCGGCCTGGAAAGCCATTATTTCTAACAAAGCCTTGCTGCCGATGTTATGGAAAATGTTCCCGGATCACCCAAATTTGCTGCCGGCTTTTTTCGCAGAGGATGCACACCCGGAAATGGATCACTATGTGATCAAACCGCTGTTTTCCCGTGAAGGTGCCAATATCCGCATTATCGAAAAAGGCCAGGAAGTCGCCCGCGTGGAGGGTCCTTACGGCGAAGAGGGCATGATAGTCCAACAGTTCCATCACCTGCCGCAGTTCGGTGACAGCTATACGCTGATCGGCAGTTGGTTGATCAACGATCAACCCTGCGGCATTGGCCTGCGCGAAGATAAAGCGCTGATCACGCAGGATCTGTCACGTTTCTATCCGCATGTGATCATCGGTTAACCTTTAAATTGACAATAAAAAAGGAGAGCGAATCATTTCACTCTCCTTTTTTTATGTGGCAATTAGCCTATACCCTCAATCATTCGAGTCGCCCAGAAGCGCCTACTTTTGGTGCAGGAAGGCGGCAAACAAGCGAATCCCGATGAGCTGACCTGGGACAGTGATTCGGGTGAGAGAATGCAGCCAACGCACCTGCAGCTTGAAGGATGACGAGCATATTAGCCTAGCTGTATGGACAGCATACTGAGCGACCCCATCACAATACCGTCGGTTGGCGTGGTGATCACCTCTTCGCCATCCCATGCACCCAATAAGTACAGCAGCGGCAGATAATGCTCGACGGATGGATGAGAAAGGGCTGCGTCTTCATGTTGCATAAAGTTGACCAGCGGATGGTCTTTGACCGTCCCTTTCCAGCCCAGATTATCCAATACATACTGGTTAAAGGAGGTCGCCCAAGGATAAGGCTCGGTGTTACCTTCCCACTTCACCCTCCTCAGGTTATGCACCACGTTACCGCTGGCAACAATCATCACACCTTCGTCACGTAGCGCGGCCAGTTTCCTGCCGATCTGATAGTGATATTCTGCCGGTTGTGTACCGTCGATACTGAGCTGCACCACAGGAATATCCGCATCAGGATACATCTTGATCAACACGCCCCAGGTCCCGTGGTCAAGACCCCATTCACTGGTATCTGCAGTGACATTGATGGGCCTGAGCAATTCCTGCAACTGTTTTGCCAGCGCAGGTGAACCCGGTGCCGGATAACGTTTGTCGAATAACGCCTGCGGGAAACCACCAAAGTCATGGATCGTACGCGGGTTTTCCATCGCGGTGACAGCCGTCCCCCGGGTAAACCAGTGAGCAGACACAGCCACGATGGCTTTCGGGCGCGGCAATGTTTCACCCAGTTTTTGCCATGCGCGAGTATAGGTGTTGTCTTCGAGCGCGTTCATCGGGCTGCCGTGACCTAAAAACAAGGCAGGCATACGAGGGGAAGTCATCATGTTTTCCTTACCGCAAAGTTAAAAGAGTGGCAGCTTCCCGACTGATGGATTCTGCGCGATGAAAATACGGTACTCTTTTTCTTCGCGGCACACAGCCGGATAACAGTGATGAAGTTATTCAGTAAATTTGAATAATCGAAAAATAGAAAAGGCCGCACGATGCGGCCTTTCAATAGGATGGAGAAACTCAGCTGGCTTGTTGGGTCTGAGCCTGACGATAGGCCACCAGATCTTCAATAGTCAGTACCGTGATATCGTGTTTTTTGGCAAACGCGATCGCTTCTGGCGCATGTGCCATGCTGCCATCGTCGTTGGTCAGTTCACACAGCACACCGAACGGTTTTAGGCCTGCCAGTATTACCAGATCAATTGACGCTTCGGTGTGACCACCGCGGGTCAGCACCCCGCCCGCTTGGGCGCGCAGCGGAAAAACATGCCCCGGACGGTTCAGATCAGAAGGTTTGGCATTGTCTTTAATGGCAGTGCGGATAGTCGTGAGACGGTCAGCAGCAGACACACCCGTTGTCACACCTTCGGCTGCTTCGATGGTCACGGTAAACGCCGTCTGGAACTGGCTGGAGTTGTGCTCAACCATCATCGGTAAATCGAGCTTTTTACGGCTGTCTTCGTTCATGGTAAGGCAAACAATGCCGCTGCCGTGGCGGATCGTCAGCGCCATTTGCTCAACGGTCATCGTTTCGGCGGCAAAGATTAAGTCGCCTTCGTTTTCACGATCTTCGTCATCCAGTACCATTACACCGCGGCCATTGCGCAATGCATCAAGTGCACGCTCAATACGTTGAACCGGCGTACCAAATTCGGAAAGTAGGGTCTGATTCATGGTAAAAATAACCTCATAAACTGTATGTAAAATACATGGATTACCAGAATCAGGGCGTCTTGAGGAGTATCACTGTGGCGCGACTTCGTTGCACTACAGTGGTATACCCTAAATAATTCGAGTTTCAGGAAGGCAACAAGCTCGTGAATCCCAGGAGCTTAGCTGACTAAGTGACTGAGGTAGGCGAGCGCAGTTAACACACCTGTAACTTGAAGTATGACGGGTATAAAAAATAACGCAGCAGGCAAATTAATGCCTGGCTTGAATCGTTACTCTCTCCCATCCGGACTTTAACCGTCGGCCCCGGAATTACACCGGATCTGCTGACCTCTAACCTCGAAAGGTTGAGCGCTCGCGGGCTTCCACGTTGGAAGGGTTATGATCCTTCCGGTATTCTGTGGTTTACCGCCGGTGGGGACTTTCACCCCGCCCTGAGAATAAGCACGTCAACTATAGCGCCATTAAAAGGTCGGAGCAATGTGTCGAATGGCCGATTAATGCCTTCGAAGAGGTTTATAGAATTCGCATCTGCGATTACACTGGTTGTAATCGCCTAATTCGAAATAAGGTAAAAAGCATGATTGACCCAAAGAAAATTGAACAAATTGCCCGTCAGGTTCACGAGTCTATGCCAAAAGGCATTCGCGAATTTGGTGAAGATGCCGAAAAGAAAATCCGCCAGGTTTTACAGGCCCAGTTCAGCCGTATGGATCTCGTCAATCGTGAAGAGTTTGATGTGCAGACTCAAGTGCTGCTGCGCACCCGCGAGAAACTGGTGGCGATGGAACAGCGTCTGACTGAGCTGGAAAGCAAACTGACTGCGGCGCAAAAGCCACAGGATCCTGTTTAACTTTATCATCCCACCAGATCGACGTAAAAAGACCTGTTTTGCAGGTCTTTTTTATGCGCATAGCAAACGTTACTCAACCCGTAACACTGCCCGGGGTTTCGGCAACATCCCCCATAAAAGAGCAAACATCAGCAAAGCATATAACGACTTCCAGCCCACCATAGCCAATAAAAAGCAGCACAGCAGACTCCCCAACAACGCCATCCCTCTTGAGCGCCCTTTCAGCAACCGCCATCCTGCCAGCATGCACAACAGATAAATAAGAATAAAGATGCCATTGGCATAGACAATCAGCGCATCGAGCGGCAGATCCAACCAGTAAATAAGCAGTGTGAACAATACACAGCTGCCTACCACGGCGTTCAACGCAGCGACCGGAACCTGCTGTGCGGAGAGCTTAGCCAGACGGCTTTTCGGCTTGAGTTGTGCCTGTGACCATACCAGCCTGGCGAAACTTTGTGTGTAGATATTCACGCTGGCAAAACAGGCCAGATAGCCAATGATGCAGGCCACCCAAAGCGCATGTTGGCCGAACAGTTGTACCACAATACCGGGTAGCGACGCTGCCGCCTCGCGGCCTTCGCCCCAGGCGTGAAACTTTAGCACCGCCACCGTACAACCCCAATACACTGCGCCTGCCACCAGCATGCCAATCAGCAGCGCACGTGGGAAATCACGCTTGGGGTGGCGGAACTCAGTTGCCAGATGAGCAAAGGCTTCCAGCCCGACAAAACACCAGAACATCACGGCCAGCGCATCAAACATTGAGAGCGGAGAGATATCCTGTACTTTTGGCAACGGGATCTGGCTGAGCGTTATCCCGCCCTTCCACCAAATCGCCACCACCAGCCCAACCACCAAAAAAGCGATCAGCGTCTGAATATTGGCACTCGAGCCGGCACTGCGGGTGCCGAGAAACCAGATAGCAAAAAGCGTCCCTAGCTGCACCAGTAACAAATTCGTGCTACTCCAGCCAAAAGCCGCCTGCCAGAATCCTGCTGCAATATGTAAAGCGGCAGGCAGTCCCACCGGGATGACGGAAAGAAAAAGCCAGCCAGTTACCCGCGCCATATGCGGGCCAAAGGCCGTGCCGACAAAATGGGCCGCACCGCCCGCACTGGGAAAGTGTCGTCCTAACGCAGCAAAGCCAATGGCAATAGGAAAAACCAGCAGGATTAACAACGGCCAGGCCCACAGGCTGTCATATTGCGCCAGTTGTGCAGCCAGTGCAGGCACCGCGAAAACCCCCGTCCCCAGCAAAGAGGTAGAGAGGAGCCCGACGCCCTGCGCCAGTCCCAACTCCTGTTTTAGTCCACTCACAAACGCCTCACTTAAGCAGGGTTTGACCAATACCTGGGTTTGATCAATAAAAGAAAGGCCCGGCACAATGCCAGGCCTTCGTTTTTTATCGTCGATCAATGCCGTATATTAATCCTGCGCTTTGATCTGATTAATAATTTTGGTGGTGGATAAACCGTCTTCGAAGTTGAGCACTCGCACTTCTCCTCCGTTGGCCCAAACGTCCTCGCAACCGGCAATTTGCTCAGGTTTGTAATCACCCCCTTTGACCAGCAGATCCGGCAGGATCCCGGCGATCAGGCGCTGTGGAGTATCTTCTTCAAATGCCACAACCCAATCCACTGCGCCCAGCGCACCAAGTACGATCATGCGGTTTTGTAACTGATTGACCGGGCGGCTTTCGCCCTTCAGGCGCTTGGTAGAAGCATCGCTGTTGACGGCCACAATCAGACGGTCGCCGAGCTTACGCGCATTCGCCAGATAGGAGACATGCCCTGCATGCAGGATGTCGAAGATGCCGTTGGTCATCACCACTTTTTCACCACGCTGACGGGCCATTGCCACAGCCGCTTTCAGTTCGGTTTCGGTCATCACACCAAAACCTACGTCAGAGCGCCCGCCGATGGCATTCTCAAGTTCAACCGGAGAAACGGTTGAAGTACCGAGCTTTCCGACCACAACACCGGCAGCCGCGTTGGCAAGGAAGCAGGATTCTTCCAGTGAGTTTCCAGCAGCAAGAGCTGCCGCCAGCACACCAATCACCGTATCACCAGCACCGGTCACGTCATACACTTCCTGCGCCTGCGTTGGCAGATGCAGCGGTTCTCTGCCCGGCTGCAACAGGGTCATACCATGTTCTGAGCGGGTTATCAGCAGTGCCGAGAGTTCAAAATCAGCAACCAGTTTCATGCCGCAGGAGACAATCTCTGCTTCATCTTTACAGCGTCCAACCACGGCTTCGAATTCGGACAGATTAGGTGTCAGCAGCGTCGCACCGCGGTAGCGCTCAAAATCAGAACCTTTCGGATCGACCAACACCGGCACACCGGCTTTTTTTGCCAACTGGATCATCGATCGAACGTCAGTCAGTGCGCCTTTGGCGTAGTCAGACAGCACTAGCGCGCCGGTTTTCGGCAGCGCTTGTTCGATTTTTTGCAGCATCGGCTGAAGATCAACACCTTCAAAACCCTCTTCGAAGTCGAGGCGGATCAGCTGCTGATTGCGAGAAAGCACGCGCAGTTTGGTGATGGTGGGGTGAGTCGTTAACGCCACAAAATCACATTGAACATTCACTTCATCCAGACGCTGGCTCAGCGCACGGGCGGCGTCATCAACACCGGTGATCCCGATAAGGCGCGATTCGGCTCCAAGGGACGCGATATTCATCGCCACGTTGGCAGCACCACCAGGGCGCTCCTCAATGGTGTTGACTTTCACCACCGGCACCGGCGCTTCAGGCGAGATACGGTTAGTCGGGCCATACCAGTAGCGATCTAACATTACATCACCCACTACCAGCACACCGGCACGGTGAAAATCAGGCAGAGTCACTTTCATCCCATACTCCAAAACAGGTAAAACCTGACATAAAAATAGTGCGGGGATAATATCACAAGTCATTATCCTCTCAGTAGAAACCATCGCTGCGCAGGATTACCCTGTCAGCCCAGCCAGCTGTTCCAACTGGCCGTGATGTGGCTGCGTTCGGTCATAAAGCTATCGACAGCTACTTTGCCGCTATGTTCCTGTAATGCCAGATGATGTATTTCATCCCGCAACGTCACGTAAGCATGTTTTAGCCGCTGCGCTTCCTCTTCCGACATGATGTCGTACTGCGCCATCAACTCGAAAATACGCACATTATCCGACCAGCGCGTCAGACCTGGCTCATCGTGGGCAAAGCGCAGGACCAAATATTGTGCAATGAACTCAATGTCAGTGATGCCGCCCGGGTCGGCTTTCAGATCAAAGAGATCACGCTTTTTGCTACCTAAATGGGCATACATTTTCTCTCGCATTTCACGCACTTCTTTGCACAATGCGTCGGGATCTCGCTGGCGGCATAAGATCTCGCTCCGGGTGGTATTAAACTGACGGGTAAGTTGCGGATCGCCGTAAACCACGCGTGCGCGCACCAGCGCCTGATGCTCCCAGGTCCAGGCTTCGTTTTGCTGATAATCAGCAAAGGCTTCAATGGTGCTAACCAGCATGCCTGCCGCGCCGGAAGGCCGCAGACGGGCATCAATCTCGTACAAAATACCGGACGAGGTGCGAGTGCTGAAGAGATGCATAATACGCTGAGCAAGGCGCAGATAGAATTGGCGGCCATCGATGCTACGCTCCCCGTCGGTCATCACTTCCGGCGCACAGTCCAGCAGGAATACCAGATCCAAATCCGAGCTGTAACCCAACTCCCAGCCACCAAGCTTACCGTAACCAATCACGGCAAAACCGCGTCCTTCGCGGTGCTGCAGATGAGTCGGTTGCCCGTAACGGACGATCATCTGGCTCCAGGCCTGTTGGATAACCGCCTCGAGGATCGCCTCGGCAAGATAAGTCAGATGGTCACTGACCTTCATCACCGGCAGCGCGCCTGAAATATCACCGGCGGCAATGCGCAGATGCTGCGCCTGTTTAAACTGGCGTAGCGCCTCCAGCTGTTGCTCTTCGTCATCGGCCGGTACACGCAGTAAGAATTGGCGCAATTCATCACGGTAGGCGTCGGGCGCAGTAGGCTGATAAAGGGTACGGGAATCAAGCAGTTCGTCGAGCAGTAGCGGGTGACGCGCCAGTTGGTTTGCCACCATCGGCGACGCAGCGCACAGCCTGACCAACTGTTTCAATGCGCCCGGATACTCCACCAATAGTTCGATATAGGTCGTGCGAGTGACAATATTAAGCAGTAACAGTGTCAGGCGTTCCAGGGTGATATCGGCATTTTTGTAAGCGCAGACTTGCGCCAGCAGACCGGGCATCAGCAGGTCGAGCTGGTCACGGCCACGCGGCCCAATGGTGCGTTTGCCCACGTCACGACGGAATTCGGCGATCAAACGTAATAAACGGCCTTGCGCCCCGGGTGCCAATTGCGGCACCAACCCGGCGATGTCGGCATCGTCCAGTGCATCAATCCACAGACTGCTGAACTGGGCATACTGAGGATCTTCGTCCGCGTCCGGCGTGTCGTCACCGATTAAATCATCAAACACGGTGCGCACTGCCTGCATGTGAGCATTCAACCCATCCAGTAGGCTCGGCCAGTTGGCGAACTGCATTCCCCACGCCAGTCGCGCCTGATTAAGCTCATCCGAAGGCAGGGTTTGCGTCTGCTCATCGGCAATCGCCTGCAAAAGATTTTCCAGACGACGCAGAAACAGATAACTCTCACGCAATTGCTGCACTTGCACCGTCGGCAGTAATCCCAGTTCATCCACCGCCTGCAAGGTCGGTAGTAATGAACGCTGCTGCAACAATGGCTCACGGCCACCGCGGATCAGTTGAAAAACTTGGGCGATAAATTCAATTTCACGGATGCCACCCGCACCGAGCTTAATATTGTCTTTCAGGCCCCGACGGCGGACTTCACGGGCAATCATACCTTTCATATTGCGCAGCGACTGGATCACACTGAAATCAATGTAGCGACGGAAAACAAACGGCATCAGCATCTTACGCAACTCCTGGCCGCTGCTGTCTTCGGCACCGCCCATCAGCCGAGCTTTGACCATGGCATAACGCTCCCAGTCACGCCCCTGCTCCTGATAATAATCTTCCAGCGCAGGGAAACTCATCACCAGCGGGCCGCTGTCGCCGAAAGGCCGCAAACGCATGTCGACGCGATAGACAAAGCCGTCGATGGTCGGTTGATCCAGCGCTTTTATCAGCCGCTGGCCAAGGCGGGTAAAGAATTGAGCATTATCCAGCTGGCGGCGTCCACCCTGCGTCTGACCGTTTTCAGGATAGGCGAAAATCAGATCGATATCGGAAGAGAAATTAAGCTCACCGCCACCCAGTTTGCCCATGCCCAGAATCAGAAGTTTTTGCGGCACGCCTTCTGCATTCACTGGTGTACCAAATTCACGGCAGCAGGCGTCGTATAGCCATTCGCGGGCGCTGACTATCAGGGTTTCAGCCAGTTCGCTTAACTGATGTAATGTCTCTTCGCATCCGCTGGTCAGCAACGTCTGTGACCAGGCAATGCGGGTCAACATGCGCTTGCGAAACAGACGCAGAGTCTTCATCAACCCGGCCTCGTCACTGACTGCGGCCAGCGCTTCGTTCAACCAGTCGCCATAATGTTGCCACTCATTGGCGTGCGGAGGATGTTGCACAATCTCATGCCACCACGCCGGGAAAGCCAGTAAGTTTTCACTGACAAAATCACTGACGGCAATCGCGGCCAGCGTGTTGTCATCAATGTCCGGCAGACTTTCCTGATGTTCCTGACAGCGCTCAATAAAATTGTCAGCCTGACTTTGCAGCGTGGGAGAGAGTGGCAACATGAGATCGGGTTCCTTTCGCAAAAAAGCCTGAGTCAGACTCAGGCTACTTGTTCAATTAAACTTCAACCATAAATCAAAACGGCGATAACTATCTTACCTGGCGATTTTACCATTGAGCCAGAACGCATCCATCATCACCGCTTGCTGACGGGCAGAGTCTTCCCAGGCATGCTGCTGCTGAACGATAGCCTGTTGTAGCTCCAGCCAACCATTGATGTACTGCATAATAGCCTCTTCCGGGTAAGCACCTGCTAACATATGGAAGGAGATGATATGGCGTTTCAGGCGTGCCAACTGGTCACGGAAACCGTCCTCATCCAGTGGCTGGCCAAACACGTCTTTAAGTTCAGCGGCGGTACGGCCCAGCATGATGTCAGCAAAACGCTTGAAAGAACCGTCGAGTTTCTTCTGGGCCTTCTCATCAATGAAAGGTTTCCACGCTTGGTTCGCCAGCCATGATGTGAGCGCCAACTTACATTGTAGATACGCTGCGCTGTAGCAAACGGCTTCAGCATCAGCGCCTTTCTTCTCCAGTAACGGGACTAGATCAGTCAGCAACGCACGTAGGTCGGTAGAGGCTTTACGCGGGATCAACCCGCCGAAAATCACCAGGATTTGACGCACGGTTTCAACGGCCTGCAAGACGGTAAGACGCACAGTTTTATCACCGCGTACCCAGAGTTCCTCATGGTACTGCCAGTGATCCATCGCCTGCGCCAGCGTGTCGGCCAGAGCCTGCTCAACGGTAGCCTTCGGTGCAGCCTTAAATACCAACAAAGGACGCGGCTCACGGGCCGGATCGCCTTTCGCCAATTGGTATCCACGCGCCGCTTTGCTCAAGCCACCCTGACGTAATCCGCCGTTTTGGCCAATCAGTGCCGCCAGAGACAGCAGATCGGCGGTGTTGCCTTTTTTCAGCTCAAGTTCAACTTCAGACAGCGGCTCTGATAGCTCACCGGCAACCACTTCACCCAGATCAAGCCCCAGCTCAATCTCGCTTTGCTGGTAAGTGATCACCCATTTTTCACGTGTGAAGATAGTGCTAAACAGCGGCAGTAATGCTTTTTGTAATGCGGCGACTTTGCAGCCTTCTGGCCAGATATCTTTCGGGAAGGCACTGAGCTTCAAGGTCGGTTTTTTTAGCTCAACATTGTATTCAGGACGCTGATGAAGCCCACCCACGACGCTGCCGGCGGTTTTGATGGTCATTTCATACTGGTCGTCGAAACCACGAATGCGCAGGCCCATATCATGCTTGCGCATCCAGTTATCGGCAGTTTCATAATAGATGTTGGTCAGTTTCTGCGGTGCGGTATGTTCGCTGTCAAGCTTTGCCAATTGGCTCGGCAATTCGGCGATAGCGGCAGCGGTGGCGATAAATTTTAATTCTATTTCTACGGTCATAGTGATTTCACACCGGTTCTGGATGTCATAAGGCTGTTATATAGCCGACAAAAGGAGTTAATTCTACCACAGGGCACGAGCGCAAGCCGCATGTCACGGGATAGTAAGATAGTTCTCATTCCTGTTTAAGCATTGCGTCGTCAAACTGTTCACCTTAGTATCAACCGTTCATGACGTCGGTTCACACATCGCGTTCCATAAATTCACTCAGAAACGATGAAAAAATGCAGAAATTACGCCTAATTTGTCTCGCTTTGCTTACTTTAAGCATCACTTGGGGCGCTCACGCTGATGAAAAGCGCTACATTTCCGACGATCTGATCACCTATATCCACAGTGGTCCGGGTAATCAATATCGTATCGTAGGGACGCTCAATGCCGGTGAACAGGTCACCCTCCGCAGCGTCAATGACAGCACTAAATATGGTGAAATCATTGATTCAAAAGGTAAAACCGCCTGGATCCCACTTGACCAATTGAGTAACGTTCCCAGCATACGTACCCGTGTTCCAGATCTGGAACAGCAGGTGAAAACGCTGACAGACAAATTAAACAATATCGATTCTAGCTGGAATCAGCGCACTGCAGAAATGCAGCAAAAAGTGGCCTCCAGTGACGGTATTATTAATGGTCTGAAAAAAGAAAATCAGGATCTAAAAAACCAGCTGATTGTCGCACAGAAAAAAGTCAGTGCGGTGAATGTGCAGTTGGACGACAAGCAACGCACCATTATTTTACAATGGTTTATGTACGGTGGTGGCGTCGCGGGTGTCGGTTTGATCCTTGGCCTTATCCTGCCGCACCTCGTTCCACGTCGTAAGAAAAATGACCGCTGGATGAGCTGAGCCATATCATGAAGATCTACCTGGTCGGCGGCGCAGTTCGGGACAGCTTATTAAATCTGCCAGTGACCGAACATGACTGGGTGGTCGTGGGTGCAACCCCGGAATACATGCTGGCCCAAGGTTATCAGCAGGTCGGTAAAGATTTTCCCGTATTTCTGCATCCCGTCAGCCACGATGAGTATGCGCTGGCGCGAACCGAGCGCAAGTCCGGTGCCGGTTATAACGGCTTTACCTGTTACGCCGCGCCGGATGTCACCCTTGAGCAGGATCTGATGCGCCGTGACCTGACGATTAACGCCATCGCCAAAAGTGCTGAAGGTGAGCTGATTGACCCTTATCGGGGTCAGCAGGACATCAAACAGCGCGTACTGCGCCATGTGTCTGATGCATTTGGTGAAGATCCCCTGCGCGTGCTGCGCGTGGCGAGATTTGCCGCGCGCTTTGCACATTTGGGTTTTCACGTCGCACCAGAAACACAAAAATTAATGCAACTAATGGCTGATAGCGGTGAATTGTCCGCGTTGACGCCAGAACGCGTCTGGAAAGAGACAGAGAAAGCGTTACAGACGCAGGATCCGCAGGTGTTCTTCCAGGTACTGCGTGACTGCGGCGCGCTCAAGGTGCTGTTCCCTGAACTCGATGCACTTTTTGGCGTGCCTGCGCCTGAGAAATGGCATCCTGAAATCGACACCGGTATTCATACGTTAATGACGCTGAAAATCGCTGTTGAACTAACGCAGGATGTTGATATCCGGTTTTCAGCACTGTGCCACGATCTCGGCAAAGGACTGACCAACCCTGAATACTGGCCGCATCATCATGGACACGGCCCGGCCGGCGTGAAACTGGTGGAGAATGTGTGCCAACGGCTAAAAGTACCTACTCACATTCGCGAGCTAGCCAAGCTGGTTGCCGAATTCCATGACCTAATCCACACCGTCAATAAACTGCGCCCGGAAACGATTCTGAAACTGTTCGACACCATTGATGTCTGGCGCAAACCCCAGCGTCTCGAGCAGATGATTTTAACCAGCGAAGCAGACGCCCGTGGCCGCACCGGCTTTGAACACAACCCCTATCCGCAGGGCAATTATCTACGCGAAGCCTATTCCGTAGCGCAGACCATTTCGATCAGAGACGTGGTGGCGTTAGGTTTACAAGGCACCGCTATTCGCGATGAACTGAAGAAACGCCGTATACAGGCGATTAGCGACTGGAAGAAAATGCAGGACGTTGATCTTTAATCTGCAATTAACGTCAAAAAAAACGCCCATCGGCAAAGATAGGCGCTTTTTTATTGCTTCAACGCTGACAACGGTTAAGCGATAAATACCATATATACCGCAATCGCAACAATAAAACGGTAGATGGCGAATGGCACAAACGAGATACGTTTAATCACGCTCAAAAAGGCTTTTATAGCAAATAGCGCTACGATAAATGCCGTCACAAAACCAACGGCGAACATCGGTAAGTCAGCCATCGTAAGGAAGCTGTAGCTTTTATAAAGGTCGAGGACGGTAGCCCCTAGCATCATCGGCACGGCCAGCAGGAAGGAGAACTCCGAGGCGGCAAAACGGCTCACCCCCAGCAGCATACCGCCGCCGATCGTCGCACCCGAGCGGGAAAAACCCGGCCACAGCGCCAGACACTGACACACGCCAATCATGAATGCCTGAAAATAAGTCATGTCATCCACGCCTTCCGCGCGTGGTTTTTTCGGTTTCAGCCATTCGGCAGCAATCAGCCAAATACCACCGACGACCAACGCGTACATGACATTTTTCGGCTCAAAGAGCATCTTAATCTGCGCATGAAACAGCAGCCCCAGCACTACGGCAGGCAACATCCCGAGCAGAATATGGATAAGGTTTAGCCTGCGGGTTCCCGTTCCTTCATGCACCGGCGGTTTGCCAAAATGCAGCCCGATCATGCCGAACAGTCTGCGCCAGAACATCACCACTACAGCCATGATTGAGCCGAGCTGAATGATCACTTCAAAAGACTTGGCTGTATCACCGGTAAAACCCAGCAAATTGCCGACGATGATCATGTGCCCGGTGGAGGATACCGGCAAGAACTCTGTCAGACCTTCGACCACACCTAAAATGACGGCAACCAGTAAAGAATGGCTCTCAACTACCATTTAAATACCTCAACCCGTAAGAAATGAAAACTGTCTGTTTCTGTCATCGTACAGGATGAAATTCAGACAATAAAAAGCGGCATCATTCAGGTGCCGCTAATACAACGTAGTTCATCACGAACAACGTCTTTATAACGCATTTTTATGACAAATATTCGCGCAATCAGTTCTGAAGTTTACATTTAAATCTGCTTTTTCAAAGACAACATTTAACCGCGCACGCCGCGCTCAATGATCACGCCGACGTTAGATGCCTGCGCTATTGCACCTGGCTTACTCAATTTAATGCGTACCCAGGGTGAGTTAAAGCGTGCCAGTAACAAGGAAGCAACGTCTTCAGCAACGCGTTCAACCAACGCAAAATTCTGTGATGACACATGCTGGATCACCGCTTCACTGACATCGGCGTAGCTTAGGCAATCATTCACATCATCACTAGCAGCTGCCGCACCGTTATCCCATGCCATTTCAATATCAAACACCAGTTTCTGCTTAATCGTCTGTTCCCACTCATAAGCGCCAATGGTGGTGATTACATTCAGTTGCTCAATAAATACGATATCCATCACGCGTTTCTCTGTTTTTGGGTCAGCCGGATACCACTTCCGGCGGAAAATGCGTATTATCCATACATGTTGCGATTAAAACGACTCTTATTAGACGGAACTGCGTTATGAGTGCTACCGCGCTTGGCATGATTATTTTCGCCTACCTTTGCGGCTCGATTTCCAGTGCAATTCTGGTCTGCCGGGTAGCAAGGTTACCCGATCCCCGAACGCAAGGTTCCGGCAACCCTGGTGCGACTAACGTTCTGCGGATTGGTGGTCGCACTGCGGCCGCAACGGTACTGATTTTCGATGTGCTCAAAGGTATGTTGCCGGTCTGGCTAGCGTATCGTCTGAATATTCCGCCGATGTACCTTGGTCTGACTGCCATCGCGGCCTGCGTGGGACACATCTATCCGGTTTTCTTCCGCTTTAAGGGCGGGAAAGGCGTTGCCACAGCGTTTGGTGCCATAGCGCCTATCGGGTGGGACCTGACCGGTTTGATGGCCGGTACGTGGCTGCTGACGGTACTGCTGAGCGGCTATTCATCACTTGGTGCCATTATCAGTGCGCTGATTGCCCCCTTTTATGTCTGGTGGTTCAAACCCCAGTTCACCTTCCCGGTCGCGATGCTGTCATGTCTTATTCTGTTACGTCATCATGATAACATTCAGCGCTTATGGCGGCGGCAGGAAACCAAGATCTGGGACAGGCTAAAAGAGAAGCGTGCCGCTAAAAAAGCGGCCCAGGAAGAGGCCAAACGCGCTGAAAGCGAAAAGTAATCCCGAACGGCAGACATAAAAAACGACCTCTCAGCAGGTCGTTTTTTTTTATTTTTCTTAAATCAGGAAAACCGGTCTGAATGATGGCACTTTCAGACCGCTGGAAGTTCTGCTAAAGGCCAGCGTGGCCGCACCGAAACGCTCAGATCCTGCGTTGCGCCCGTGTTCATCCGCACCATCCCCGCGTAGGCAATCATCGCGCCGTTATCAGTGCAAAACTCAGGACGGGCATAAAATACTGCGCCGCCGCGTTTTTGCATCATCTCAGCGAGTTTAGCCCGCAGAGTGCGGTTAGCACTGACGCCACCCGCCATCACCAGACGCTTAAAGCCAGTGTGGTCGAGAGCACGTTTGCATTTAATCGCCAACGTATCCACGACGGCATCTTCAAAAGCGCGGGCAATATCAGCATGGGTTTGTGGATCACCGTCATTGGCACGAACCGTATTCGCCGCAAAGGTTTTCAGGCCGGAGAAACTGAAGTCCAAACCGGGACGGTCAGTCATCGGGCGCGGGAACGTAAAGCGCCCCGCAGTCCCCTGCTGCGCCATTTTTGACAGCATCGGGCCGCCGGGATAATCCAGACCCAGCAGTTTTGCGGTCTTGTCGAAGGCTTCGCCTGCGGCGTCATCAACAGATTCGCCCAGCAATTCATACTTGCCGATCCCGGTCACGCTGATCAATTGCGTATGACCACCAGAAACCAGTAGCGCGACGAAAGGAAAATCAGGGGGATTATCTTCCAGCATTGGCGCAAGAAGATGACCTTCCATATGATGGACGGGTACAGCTGGAACACTCCAGGCGAACGCCAGAGAACGTCCGATGGTTGCGCCGACCAGCAGCGCACCGACTAAACCGGGGCCTGCGGTATATGCCACGCCATCGATATCCTGCGCCGTCAGCCCGGCTTCTTTCAGCGCCGCCTGAATCAGAGGAATGGTTTTGCGCACATGGTCGCGCGATGCCAGCTCAGGGACTACACCGCCGTAATCAGCATGCAGTTTTACCTGACTATACAGTTGGTTGGCTAACAGACCGACTTCGCTGTCATAGATTGCAATTCCGGTTTCATCGCAGGACGTTTCTATACCCAGTACTCGCATCACCTTTCCCATCTTGTTTTCGCGCTAACTCGCGGCGCGCAGTTTAACATACAACGCCCGCACAGCGCTGCTTCTGCGTAGTAAATCCGATGGCTTAGCCAATTAATGTCGAGCAATTTAAGTTGATTGGTATATAATCGCCGGCCGACGCAAAAGCGAGCGCACTTTTGGAATAGATGGGTTGGAAGGCGCAGTTTCAATTTGCCGTTATGCTTTACAACGCAGAGCAAGTTGGAGTAAAATTCCGCACCATTTTGAAATGTGCTGGTACAAACCAGCAAACAAACCGATTTTATCGAGGTGAGAGGCACATGCCTGTAATTAAAGTACGTGAAAACGAGCCGTTCGACGTAGCTCTGCGTCGCTTCAAGCGTTCCTGCGAAAAAGCGGGTGTTCTGGCAGAAGTTCGTCGTCGTGAGTTCTATGAAAAACCGACTACCGAACGTAAACGCGCCAAAGCATCTGCAGTAAAACGCCACGCCAAGAAACTGGCTCGCGAAAACGCACGCCGTACTCGTCTGTATTAATCTTCGGGGGTAACCCCACCGTGTGTTTTTGCTTACGCAGAAACACACAAATCGATGAGTAGCTGCATACGCATGCCGTGCTTTCCGAAAGGAATGCGCGGCTTGTTCTCATTTATAGGCTAGTGAGTAAGGGGCTTATGGCTGGGAGAATTCCGCGCGTATTTATCAATGACTTGCTGGCTCGTGTCGACATCGTGGATCTTATCGATGCTCGCGTAAAGCTGAAGAAACAAGGCAAGAACTACCACGCGTGTTGCCCTTTCCACCATGAGAAAACACCCTCATTCACCGTAAACAGCGATAAGCAGTTTTATCATTGTTTCGGCTGTGGAGCGCACGGCAATGCCGTCGACTTCCTGATGAACTACGACAGACTTGAGTTTGTCGAAAGTATCGAGGAACTGGCGACAATGCAGGGTCTGGAAGTGCCTTATGAAGCGGGCACGGGTCCAAGCCAGATGGAGCGCCATCAGCGTCAAAGCCTCTACCAGTTGATGGAGCCGCTTGCCGCCTTCTATCAACAGTCACTTAAACAATCCGCCGGTGCACCTGCCAGAGAATACCTTTCTCAACGCGGCTTAAGTGAAGACGTTATTACCCACTTTGCCATAGGTTTCGCTCCCCCTGGTTGGGACAACGCACTTAAGCGCTTTGGTAAAAGTGCTGACGACAAAGCCTCATTAATTGACGCCGGTATGCTGGTCACTAATGACAACGGACGCAGTTATGATCGCTTCCGCGAACGGGTCATGTTCCCGATCCGTGACAAGCGCGGTCGTGTCATTGCCTTTGGTGGCAGGGTTTTAGGCGACGGTACACCGAAATACCTTAACTCGCCAGAAACCGAGATTTTCCATAAAGGCCGCCAGCTGTATGGCCTGTATGAAGCGCAATTAAAACATCCGACACCTTTACGCTTATTGGTTGTCGAAGGTTATATGGACGTCGTCGCACTGGCACAATTTGGCATCGATTATGCCGTTGCCTCTTTGGGAACCTCGACCACTGCTGACCATATACAACTGATGTTTCGCGCCACCGATAATGTGGTGTGTTGCTATGACGGTGATCGAGCGGGGCGCGAAGCGGCCTGGCGCGCACTGGAAACTGCCCTGCCGTATCTCAATGATGGCCGTCAGCTACGATTTATGTTTTTACCCGATGGCGAAGATCCTGACACACTGGTACGCAAAGAAGGTAAAGCAGCGTTCGAACAACGGATGGAGCAGGCGCTGCCGCTCTCAACTTTCCTGTTCGATTCACTGATGCCGCAGGTCGATTTGAGCAGCCCCGATGGGCGCACCAAATTGAGTATGCTGGCGCTGCCTTTGATTCGCCAGGTTCCGGGAGAAACGCTGCGGATGTATCTGCGGCAGCAGTTAGGTAATAAACTCGGCATTCTTGATGACAACCAGCTCGAAAAGCTGATGCCAAAACATGCCGATAGCGGGAATACCTACCAGGTACCCCAGCTAAAACGCACAACCATGCGTATACTTATAGGGTTACTGGTACAAAACCCACAACTGGCTACACTTATACCCTCGCTGCAAGGATTGGAGCAAGCGAAGCAGCCAGGGTTGGAACTCTTTACGGAGTTGGTAACCACTTGCTTAGCCCAGCCGGGGCTGACAACGGGCCAGTTACTTGAATTGTACCGTGACAATAAGTTCTACCAACAGCTTGAAACTCTCGCGATCTGGAACCATATGATCGTAGAGGATATGGTCGAAGAGATATTTCGCGCCACACTGGCAAGCTTGTATGACTCAATACTTGAGCAACGTCAGGAAACACTGATTGCGCGCGAAAGAACCCACGGGCTTAGTGGTGAAGAACGCAAAGAGCTTTGGTCGCTCAACGTAGCGTTGGCGAAAAAGAACTAGAACACCATATAACGAAGATAATGCGTGATGCGTTATCCAAAAGAACACGGCTTAAGTGCCGATAAAAAGTGGGACAAGGTCCCGCGCTATGCCGCCCTTGTGGGCCGCGGCAAAAAGTAAACGCCCCTATACCCTAACGGGTAAACGTTATTGTTGGCGGTTTTGCTGACCAACACCAACCCAAATACTCTGAAGTGTGGATACCGTCTTATGGAGCAAAACCCGCAGTCACAGCTTAAGCTACTTGTCACCCGTGGTAAGGAGCAAGGCTATCTGACCTTTGCTGAGGTCAATGACCATCTGCCGGAAGATATCGTCGACTCCGACCAGATCGAAGACATCATCCAGATGATTAATGACATGGGCATCCAGGTTCTTGAAGAAGCACCTGACGCCGATGACTTAATGCTGGCCGAAAACCGCCCTGATACCGACGACGATGCCGCAGAAGCTGCAGCGCAGGTACTCTCCAGCGTTGAATCTGAAATTGGACGCACCACTGACCCGGTTCGCATGTACATGCGTGAAATGGGTACCGTTGAACTTCTGACACGAGAAGGCGAAATCGACATCGCCAAACGTATCGAAGATGGTATCAACCAAGTTCAGTGTTCCGTTGCCGAATACCCTGAAGCGATTAACTATCTGCTCGAACAGTATGACCGCGTTGAAGCGGGCGAAGCTCGTCTGTCTGATCTGATCAACGGCTTTATTGATCCGAATGCAGAAGAAGAAGTCGCACCAACCGCAACGCATGTGGGTTCTGAACTGACCACTGAAGAGCAGAACGATAACGACGACGACGACGATGAAGACGACGATGCTGAAGACGACAACAGCATCGACCCTGAACTGGCGCGCCAGAAGTTCACCGATCTGCGTGAGCAGCATGAAGCGACTCGTGCCGTCATCAAGAAAAACGGCCGAAACCACAAGAGCGCCGCAGAAGAAATTCTGAAGCTGTCTGATGTCTTCAAGCAGTTCCGCCTAGTGCCAAAACAGTTCGACTTCTTGGTCAATAGCATGCGGTCCATGATGGATCGTGTCCGTACTCAGGAACGTTTGATCATGAAGCTGTGCGTTGAACAGTGCAAAATGCCGAAGAAAAACTTCGTCACTCTGTTCTCCAATGACGAGACCAGTCAGGCTTGGTTCGATGCAGCTCTGGCAATGGGTAAACCATGGTCCGAGAAGCTGAAAGAAGTGACTGAAGATGTACACCGCGGCCTGATGAAACTACGTCAGATCGAAGAAGAAACCGGCCTGACCATCGAGCAGGTGAAAGACATCAATCGCCGCATGTCGATCGGTGAAGCCAAGGCTCGTCGTGCCAAGAAAGAGATGGTTGAAGCAAACTTACGTCTGGTTATTTCGATCGCTAAGAAATACACCAACCGTGGCTTGCAGTTCCTCGACCTGATCCAGGAAGGTAACATCGGCCTGATGAAAGCCGTTGATAAGTTTGAATATCGCCGTGGTTATAAGTTCTCAACTTATGCGACCTGGTGGATCCGTCAGGCTATCACCCGCTCCATTGCCGACCAGGCACGTACCATCCGTATTCCGGTGCATATGATTGAGACCATTAACAAACTCAACCGTATTTCTCGCCAGATGCTGCAAGAGATGGGCCGTGAGCCGACGCCGGAAGAGCTGGCTGAACGCATGCTGATGCCGGAAGACAAAATCCGCAAAGTGCTGAAAATTGCTAAAGAGCCGATCTCCATGGAAACGCCAATCGGCGACGATGAAGATTCGCATCTGGGTGATTTCATCGAGGATACTACCCTCGAGCTGCCGCTGGATTCTGCTACTTCAGAAAGCCTGCGTTCTGCAACGCACGACGTTCTGGCCGGTCTGACTGCACGTGAAGCCAAAGTACTGCGTATGCGTTTCGGTATCGATATGAACACCGACCACACGCTGGAAGAAGTGGGCAAACAGTTCGACGTTACCCGCGAACGTATCCGTCAGATCGAAGCGAAGGCACTGCGCAAACTGCGCCACCCAAGCCGCTCTGAAGTACTGCGCAGCTTCCTGGACGACTAGTCGTTAACGAGTGTGACGTGAAAATGAATAACCCCGGTAGCGATACCGGGGTTATTTTTTCATCTTCACATTATAGCTCCTGAAAATTAACTTCACCGTCCATGCCCTCAACTACTGCTATTATCAACTTAACACTACCGGGATCCAGGTCGTGGAATCTGGTAAAGGGATCAAACCACTACTTTCCCCAGCCACACCAAACACATAAGAATTTTTATACACCTCATTAAAGTAAACATAGAAGGTTTCGGCAAAGCTAATCATCTCCTCTGTGTTATCCGCTGATTCACAGGCATCAATATAAACATTGCCTTGATAACCTTTAGGGAAAATACTTTGCAGACTTTGAAATAGCGTATTGCCATTAATATAAAAATCATTCTTTTTATCACCAATAACAGGTAAGCCGTTATCACCTAAAAAAGCGCCATGGGCTAAGACAAAAATATTCTCGTCAACATCAAGTGTAGGGAGTTGATCGTGGAATACCACAAAAAAGCGGCCATAAGTTAACGGACTTTTAATGATAGAGTTTTTCGCAACAGCAAAAAGCGTCTCATCATCAGTACATACAATCAGGATCATGATTTTTCTCCATCAGTATTAAATATAATTTCAGGAATTAGCTACTGACCAAGTATTATCAGTTTTCAGCTGAACATCCAGATCATAGATATTCGGCTGGAAAATCAGTTGCTGATTATTGGTAATTTCGCCAATATCCAACACCTGCCCTGGCGTGTAGTTACCGAAGGTGACCCAATAGGTTGGGTGCGGCGTGAAGTTAAGGTTAATGTTAGGCTGAGCCTGTACAACAAAGGTTCCTGCGCCTGACATACCCACCCCGACAGAGGCCTGGTTAAGTGGCAGGCTGCTATCATTGGTAATATACATAGTCCCGTTGCGGGCTCCTTTCGTCTGGTCTTCAAAGACAAACGCACCATCACTATAGACCAGAGTTACCTGATTTTTACTGTTGAGGTCGGTTGCCAGGGATTGTGAAGCGTCAAAAGTGACACCGGGGATCAGCACGCCGGTTTCATCCCAGACAAAGCTATAATCGATAGTCCAGTCGAATGTCACTTTAGTGAGTGGATGCGCCACTTTAGAGAACCAGGCCAGAGACATTACTTTCGGATCGGTAATATCTGGAGAAGTTTGATAAATACAAATTGCGCCGGTATTCACCGAGTTATTTTCAACTGTTACGGAATATTTAGTCATGGTATTTACCCTTTATAATTAAGTTAAAAAATATGTGTATTTCATCATGGTAATCTATTCACTTCATAAACCTCCTTCATCTATATTAATTACGTGATTTTATTAACCTAATGCTTCTCATGGTAATGCCAAAAGTTTGTGTGAGTAGTCTTGCCGGAATATCTTCTTTCATTGCCAACTGCATTGCGGCACGTCGAATAGCAATAAAAACGCCCCAATTGGATGGCATGTCAAGATATCCAGACGAATGAGTTTTTTTATAAATCTTCTTATAACTATTTTCGGGAATTGCTATACCATAAATATTTAAAAATTTATCAGACTCTTTGGGGAGATAAATTTTCCGCCCACCATGATGGTGAATAAAATCAAATAGGCCAGAAAATCCACAATGCTCGGCAAACTCTGAAGCAACCCATGGCATCGCTGATAAAATGTTGGTCTTGTACCTTTCACAAAAACTGATTAAGCGGACTTCTCGTTCTGAATGCTGGATCGGCAAGCCGGAAAACAATTCGAACCACTCCTCCAGATTTTCCTGTCTTTCTCCTGTTTCCACATTGGCCATATCCCTTTCTCCCGATGAATCACATTGCTCTGCTGCTGAGCAACTCACCCCGGATGAGATGATGAGATTAAGTTTTAGCCCAATTAACACCATTCACACAGGGGAAGCATTCCGCTTACATTAGGAATGCAAATGTTTCAACACTAATAAAACAGATAAAGGGAAGAATAACCCATTGAAATATATCAACAAGGCGATTTACACCAAAGGGTATGGAAGGTAAATAATGCAGGATACGAATAATTCATCCAAATAAGATAATGTGATAGCAATACAGCCTGAATCTATTTATCACAGTGATAAGTACAGTTCACGATAAGATGCCACCAGTTCATCCAGCGTCGCCCTGTTCAACCCGCTTGGGTTCGGCAACACCCAGACTTCCGTTTTACCTATTTTCTGCGCCTGACGTCCCCAGCTCACTTTACTGATGCCAAACGCCTTACTGAATGCCTGTTTACCCAATACCGCCAATGCCTGCGGCTGATAGCGTTCGATCTTGGCAACCAATGCAGCCCCGCCCTCACGCAACTCATCACGCACCAGCTCTGTGGCTTCAACCGTTGGCCGTTCAACTAACATAGTGATGCCGCAATCCGTATCAAGCAGATGCTGCTCCTCTTCCGGCTTGAGTAAACGCTCAGTAAAACCGGCCTGATGGATCACCTTCCAGAATCGGTTGTTCGAATTAGCGAAGTGGAAGCCATGATGGGCCGTCGACAGGCCTGGATTGATACCGCAGAAAACCACGGAAAGATGGTCGGCAATAATATCGGTGATCATTATTTATCCCTGAGAGGTATTTACCAACGTTATCGCAAAAAAACGCAGCAATGACAACAAGCTAGAATTGCACACAAAACGCGCATACAACCCAACAGGTCTAGACCTGCCAGTGGAACATACCGTATAATCCGCCCCACGGCCCCTTAGCTCAGTTGGTTAGAGCACGCGACTCATAATCGCTTGGTCACTGGTTCAAGTCCAGTAGGGGCCACCAAATTTTAGTTTTAAATTCAATAAACTAAGCCACTTCACAAGAAGTGGCTTTTTTGTTTTTAAGACAAAATGTCGCACAAGCTTTATTGACGCCTTGATACGACGCGAACCAATCCCTATGCATTTATTCGAATAGGGTGCTTCATGAATGCTTCGTGGCATTCTTCGTTATGAAAAGGCTGGGCGTAAACCCTATAGCGAAACTGCGCCTCAACAAATGGCGCAGCCTTAAACAATCGGTCTGAATTAAAACCATCCCCCTATTGTTTCACCAGCACCGGCTGTTGGCGGTAATCCGCTGGGAAGTAGTGCTGCAAATCCTTAATCTTTGGCAAATCATTCACCACAATGTACGGATAGTCAGGATTATCATTCAGGAAGTTTTGGTGATAAGCCTCCGCAGGGAAAAAATGCCCGCTGTTTTCGACTTTAGTCACCACCGGTTTACTGTAGCTTTGGCTGGCGTTGAGTTGCGCAATATAGGCTTTTGCTACCTGCGCCTGTTCATTATTGAGCGGGAACACGGCAGAACGGTACTGACTGCCGCTGTCTGGCCCCTGACGGTCAAGTTCGGTAGGGTTATGTCCCACAGAGAAGAAGATATGCAGCAGTTCGCCATAGGTGACCTGCGTCGGGTCGAAAGTGATCTGAACAGATTCTGCATGGCCGGTTTCGCCCGTGCTCACCTGCTCATAGCTCGCTGTTTGCGCCACACCACCGGCATAGCCTGATACTGCACTGGTCACGCCTTTCACATGCTGGAACACGCCCTGGATCCCCCAGAAACATCCACCGGCAAACAGCGCCGTCTCACTGTGTGACGTACCGGCAGGCTCATTCTGTATCGGCGCTGGGATAACGACAGCTGGCTCCGCGCCACCGCCCCATGACCAGGCGTTATTCTGAAAAGCAAAAGCGGAAGCCACCACCAGACTGGCAATCAGGCTGTAATTACGTACCGACAATATGTTTTTACGGATAGTTTTCATCAGGCTACTCACTTGTAAGTTACGCAGAGGGTGGCGAAGATTGTCACCGTCAATTCACATCGCTTTCGGTGTAAATGTCATCGCCAGACCATTCATGCAATAACGCTGCCCCGTAGGCGGTGGTCCATCATCAAAGACGTGCCCAAGATGCCCACCGCAGCGCCGACAATGCACTTCATCACGCACCATACCCAGCGAGGTATCACGGCGGGTCAGCGCTGCGTTGGGCAATGGTTTCCAGAAGCTTGGCCAGCCGGTGTGGCTGTCGAATTTGGTCGCAGAGGAAAAGAGAGGAAGACTGCACCCTGCGCAGGCAAATTCACCCACGCGGTGTTCGTCATTTAATGGGCTGGAATAAGGGCGTTCCGTCCCGGCCTCACGCAATATGTAGTATTGCGCCCCGCTCAGCCGCTGATGCCACTGCGCGTCAGTCAGGCTGACTTCAAAACGTTCATTTTTCGCCTGAGCGTCAGCCTTGCGGGTAAACAGCGTCGGGAATAAGCCCAGCGCTGCTACAGCAGATACCGTGCAGCTGCCCAGCAGGAAATTACGTCTGTTGATCATCATTGCCTCACGTCGGTCTGCGATTAATGACGTCAGACTACAAAGGAAAGGGTTACCGAATCCTCCCGAAGGTTTAACCATTTTGTGATAACTCAACGTCGTCTTCCTGCGGAGGTTTTCATACAGCAACGGGCGAAGATGACGAGCATAGAGATTAAGCTTTTCGAGTCAGCAGCAGACCCCATTTTCCTTAAATACTTCTCCCTCAGCATTCTTTGCAATTTGAGCTAATAGTGATCTAAATAGGCTGGATATTATTAATCTGATAACAAATAAAATGATGCCGCCAAACCACTGCTGGAAGCCACGGTGCGAAGTTCAACCGCACCTCTATTTTTCGAGCCATATTTTTATTCCCAGCTCGTTCAGCAGTGTGTGAAGATTGACGGCCTTAGCCGCTGATGGGTTAGCGATCATTCGTTTAAATGTGGAGACAGAGACACCAATTTGTAGGGCCATCTCTTCATAAGTGATGTTTTGCAGTTTTAGTTGGCGAGTCAGAATTTGCGGAAGGGTTGAAAAATCAAAAAGTGTCATATTTGAACCTATTGCACCCTATTTAGCTTTCCCTTGAGTGAAATACCCTGGAATTTGATAAAAGTGTCAAATATGAACCTTAGACGCAACACTTAAGCAGACGAAAGGCCACTGTTAACCGAGTGGCCTTTTATTTTCTGCACAATGTAGCGGCAAACTGACCGTGTAAAACGTCAGCCCCTTTCTCTACGCTCAATCACCTTATCTAAGTGCTGGTCGTAATAACGGCTGGGCCAGATCTCACTGGGCTTCACGTTTAACGCTTCGGCGATCAGGCGTTCGCCTTTTGGCCAGGGGCGGCTGAGGGCGTTGGCGAGCGTCGATGACGATAAGCCAGAGTCACGCGACAGCGCGGCCAGCGTGGTGCCCTGCTTACGCAGTCCGGCAATAATGTCAGCGGGGTGCCAGTCGGGTTTGATTTTCATTGTGCACCGCCTTCAGTGACAGAAGACAGAGTGAGGAACGGCAGAAAAGTCGGGCTGTGGGATGTTTTTTTCATGATGCAGCGTCCAATAGATTAAGTAGAAGCTACCACCAGAGTTGATAATCTCTTGGGTGGTAGCCCAGACGAGGTTATCAACACCGGCTCTACTGGAATACCGGCCTGACCGAAGTCAGCCTCGCCTGAGCCACCATAGAACATTACAAGCATCGTTTAAAAATCAAGCAAGTAACGGGTGTGCTAAAGCATCGCCACTAAGGCCGCGTTATAAATGCGCTTAGTGTCGCCAGTAGAAAGGCCTACAGGTTGATAATCCCGGCTGCAGATTTTGCTGCAGCAAGCCAACTATACAGAATCACCGGTAGGTAACCAAGTAAGCGAAATACGTTTTGCGGGACGTATTCCAATCTCACGGCTAAAACCCTACTTCAATCCCATCTGACCGCGTAATTCTGCTTTGGCCGCGTCGAACTCAGTCTGAAATTCCGGTTGTTCGGCCATTTTCTGGGCGATCAACGCGGCGCCGGTGCGGCTCATTACGGTATCAGAACGGTAGTGGAAACCGGCCACCAGACGGTTTTCGGCATAGCCGGCGGCGCGGCTGAACAGCGCGTTGCGTTTTTCCGGCACCATGTCAGCCAGTACGGTGGCCATCAGGTAACCCACAGTGGAGTGACCGGACGGCCATGATCCCGATTTGGATTTTTTTAGCAGCGGGTGAATTTGCTCATCCAACATGTACGGACGCGGACGGTTAAAAAACTTCTTGGCGGAGTCATCCACCACATCTTCGGTCGCGACGACACGCTCAAACAGCGCGGCCACTTTTGGCAATTTTTCGGCGGTAAATTCCGGTCCCATCACGTCGGCAAAGCGCCAGACGTTTTCCTGTGCATCGGCAATCGCCGCTTTCTCTTGTTCCGGCGTGCGGCTGGCCTGAATCGCCAACAACTCTTTCAGCTCGGCTTTAGTTTGCTCTGAATTATCCGCCGGTGGCGCAGGCAAATATTTACTGAGATCAACCTCTTTGCTGGTAATAAATGGCCTGGCTTCTTCCGCAGCCTGCACGGTAAAAGCGGCGGAGGTAAACGTTAAAAAGAGTAATGCAACAAGGGACTTACGCAAGGGCGTGCTCCTGATATTTGGGGGATATCAGAAGAGTAATGAGTCAGTATGACAGCTTTATGACAGCGCCCTGCAAGGTTGCAGGGCGCGTGCATGTTTAGCCTAGCAGCGTGCGGACAAAATCTTCAATCTCTTTATTCTGGCCGTTCTCAAACAGGCATTTTTGGAAGCGCGGACCGCTGACGGCAGTTTTCACCAGGCTCTGGTCAATGGCGCGCAGGGTGTCGAGATAGTTATCTTTGACCACCGCCGCTTTGACCTGATCGAGGATCCCGGCATTACGCACCTGCGGCTCTTTACGGTCAGCCGGATAGCCTTCACCTTTCACGCCAGTAAACGCTTTCTCGAAAATGAAACGTACATTCAGCTCTGCGCCCCAGCCGTAACCTTTGGCGAACGGCAGCGACAGTGCATTGCCGTTGTTAATCTGAGCAAACAGATAGGCATCTGCCGGATCAATGCAGTAACCGCAAATCACGCCCGGATGAATATTCAGTGACATCATCGCGCCCTGCCCGGTACCGCATCCCGTGACCACAAAGTCCACTGCTTTGGCATTCAGCAAAATACTGGCCATGATGCCGAGATGAATATACGTCAGATGATGATCTTGTTCATCACTCATGCCTACGTTGTACACCGGATAGGACTTCTCATCTGCCACGGTTTTCAACTCTTTCAGCACGGCTGCATTCTTGGCGGCCTGGCTGTTTTCCATCATCAATGCAATTTTCATCGTCTCTCCAGAATAATAAAACACCATTTCATTTTTATAATGATAGCGTTTTATGAAATTTTAGACAGGATTATTGCGTGATGAGGCTCGCAAAAGCTGCCTTCAGCAGCCAGAAGTGCACATGAATCGTGTCGATACAGGGACATGAATTAAGACGTACAAAAAAAGAACCCTCTCCGGTTCAGAAGAGGGTTCCGATTTTCTTCTCTGATGAAAAGAAGAGGGGCCTAAAAATTAGGGCTTAACGCTTTGTATAAAAGTCTTACGTGCTGTTTTAGAACCCAGACGCTCAGCTTCATCAAGCAGTTTTAGCGCTTTATCAACGTCACCGGCTTTCACCGCTTTCTTAATCGCGTCGTTAAAGTACGTTTCTGAATCAGACAACATAGGTTCAGCCGGTTTGGCTGGCGCAGCTTGCTCGGTACGTGCAGGGGCTGGCGCAGCTTGCTGACCGACGATAATCGGCGTGGTGGCTGGCGCACTGCTGTTGCCATTAATGTTGTCCAGCATCTGACCAATCATGATGTTGCCCGATTTTTGCTCGGCGCGAACTTTGATACTCAATGTGCCGGTGGGCGTATGACGCGCCACAGGATCGGGGATATCCGGTAAGGCATTACCGACACCCGCCGCAAAGGCTTTCGCCGGGTTGCTCATCAGAGTGGTCGCCGCCAGGTCTTGCTTGGTGGTGTAGACCAGCAGATAAATTTGTTTCTGACCCAACGCGGGCGTCAGTTTCAGCGTGCCTTCCAGACGGTCACTGGAGACAATGCCCGGTTTTTCATACGGGAAATAGCTCGAAGGATAATAGGCCGCCGGGCGCATCTGTTCGTCCAGAACCAGCACGTTCGGTGCGTAGAGCGTTTTACCGGTCGCGATGCTGGTGACTGTAATTTCAAGCGATCCTCTGTCGGCAGGCAAAGCATAGGCGGCAACGGCGCCCTGAATATCGCCCTGATTGATTTGTGCGCCAAACGTACCGAGCGTCACATCCTGCGTCACCGGAGGAACCAGCGGCATCCACGACAATTTCTGTAAGGTCTGAGCGGAGATCACCGGCGCAACCGCTGCATCAGTTTGCGCCGCGTAAACACCTGCGGAAGTCATCGCCAATAAGCTTAATGACAGACACAGTGACAGCAGATTTTTTCTCATCATTATTTCCTTTTGAATCACCATGAAGGCTGGCGGTCATCAGCGATAATCCGCCAGCCAGCACATCTTTTCTATTTCTGATATTGGGCACATAACCTTCTAAATCATTCGAGTCACAGGAAGGCGGCTACTGTGTGAATCCCGAGGAGCGTAGACCGCTACGTGACTCGGGTGAGCACAGGCAGCCAACGCGCCTGTGGCTCGAAGGATGACGAAGGTTTTACCACCAGATTTCCATCTGGGCGCCAAACGTAACTTCACTGTCGTTACCACGGCTGAAAGTACGGGTACTGGTGTCGTTCATGGCCAGACCGTTGTTTACGCCACTGTCAGTGTCGTAGCCCCATTTCTCATCCCAGTTTGCGTAGGTTGCGAAGACGCGGATAGCCGGACGTGACCAAATGCTGCTGCCTGCCTGCCACTGTTGCGCCAGCGTGACTTTGTACTGTCCATTGGTATCGCTGGTGCGCTGGGATTTCACGTTGTCGTAACCGACTTCCAGCAAGGTGCTCATGATTGGCGTCCATTTGTACATTGGGCGCACACCGACGGTGTACCAGGTACTCCCGTTGTTGCTATCACGGTCAATATCCTGATACATCGCCACATACATCAGGCTCCAGGTATCGTTGAAGTCGATGGCTCCATGGTCAATCACACGAACCATATGACCGTTGTTATTAATGCTCGCACCATTCGAGTGACCGGTTGCCGCACCGGTGGATGGGTCAGTCATCGAGTCAGTCGCGTACTGCAGCACAAACTTGTTATAGCCGTTATAGATGCTTTGCGTATGTTCTGCGGTCAGCATCACGCCGTCTTTGGTGGCATCATCCGAGAGTGAATAGCCGTCGCGCGCATTGGCACGACCATAGTCCACACCCAGTTCCAGCACGCCACCGGGGTTTAGATTCAGACCAGCCAGACGCACGTCGAAGACGTCGTTGGAGGTCGGCATTTCGTTACGCTGGTCAGCGATATAACCGTAAGAGCCGCCGCTTTCTGTGTTACGCGTGGCCGCTACAGACAGTTTACCAAAGCCCAGATCGACATCTTCCAGGCCAGCACCCGGACCGGAAATATCCCAGTAGTAGAAGTCGATCATGTGGACGTCATGACGCTGATAGAAACGTTTACCGGCCCACATGGTGGAGCCTGGCAGCCAGTCGATCAGGTTTTTACCTAAGACGTTAGCCTCACGGAAAGCCGGATCGGTTGACTCCCAGTCGTTCTGCTGTGAAACGGAATACGCTACGTTACTGTTGAAGTAGAAGCTCTTATCCCCTTCTTTCCATACTTCCTGCCCAAGCCTTAACTCGGCATAGGTCTCACATTCGTTGCCCAGACGGTATTTACTTTCAGCACCGGTTGCCTTGAAACATTGTTGCTCGCCGCCGCTGCCGGTCCAGCCAATGCCAGAACGCGCATAACCGGTAAAATCGACTGCCATTGCTTGTGTAGAAAGGATGCCAGCAGCCACTGCCAGCGCCAGAGAGGAATTACGCATTGTGATCATCATTTTCTCCTGTAGGGGATCGCGTGCTTTCAAACACCGGGTTCGGGGTGTAACCGTCGGCAGGCTGTTCCATCCTCACGGAACAGATGACAGCGGTGTGGCGGCAAACCAATGGCGAATGTTGCACCTTCTTCTACCAGCACCACGTCGTTCTGGCGGTACACCAGGTTTTGACGGATAGCCGGGATCTGGATATGAATCTGGGTTTCGTTGCCGAGTTGCTCGACCACCTGCACCAGACCTGACAGCGTCACTTCCGCGATATCACTCGGTAAGAGATGTTCAGGGCGGATCCCCAGAGACAGATTAGTGCCGACGGTGACGTCTTTGCCTGCCACCGACAGCCATACGCGCTGGCGGTCAGGCAGTTCGATTTGCACACGTTCGGCTTCAGCGCCGGTGACTTTCACCGGCAGGAAATTCATTTTTGGCGAACCAATAAACCCGGCAACAAACCGGTTGGCGGGATAGTGATAAAGCTCCAGGGGTTTACCTATTTGCGCGACACCACCGGCGTCGAGCACCACGATTTTATCGGCCAGCGTCATGGCTTCGACCTGATCGTGCGTGACGTAAATCATGGTGCGTTTCAAACGTTTATGCAGACGGGAGATCTCAATGCGCATCTGCACACGCAACGCGGCATCGAGGTTTGACAGCGGCTCATCCAGCAGGAACACCGTCGGTTCAGCCACCAACGTGCGGCCAATCGCCACGCGCTGACGCTGCCCGCCGGATAATGCTTTCGGACGGCGGTCCAGTAAGTGGGCCAGTTGCAGTACTTCAGCGACCTGATTCACCCGCTGGATGATTTCAGCTTTTTTGGTACCCGCCAGCTTCAAACCAAACGACATGTTTTCGGCCACGGAAAGGTGTGGGTAAAGGGCATAGGACTGAAACACCATGCCAATGCCGCGTTCGGCCGGCGGTACTTCATTCATGCGCTTACCGGCAATCAGCAGTTCGCCGGAGGTAATGTCTTCAAGACCGGCAATCATGCGTAACAGGGTGGATTTCCCACAACCGGATGGCCCGACAAACACCACGAACTCGCCCTCTTCAATCTCAATATTGACGTCTTTTGAGATCACAATGTCGCCAAAGGCTTTGTAGATATTACGAAGTGATACGCCCGCCATACCCGACTCCTGAACTGACTGATAAAAACGTTCTGTGAGGCAAGGCAACTGCGAGGTGATGTGCCTTGTCAGCAAGGGAACTGAATGTCAGGAAGAGTGAGGGAATAGGCAGAATAGGTAATCATCCGTAACAACGTTTTTCATGGGGGAGAAGGGAGGAGGAAGGGCTTGTGGTATTAACGAATGAAAGTTCACACCAGAAATCAAATTCGTGATCTGAGTTGCAAAATACGCCCCCTATTATTGAGTAGTGATCCACAAAAGGCGCGGCAGTGTTAACTGGATCACACAACCAGAGCCGGGGGCGTAGAGAGGGGGATGATGAAGCCGCACTGGCTTATCGCCGACACTGGTCTGGCAAGCTTTTCTTCACGTCTGATAAGCATCCGAACGTCACATAAGAACCCGACTCCCTACAGGACCTCAAAAGGACTGGATTATGACTCTCAGCATCAAGACTCTTAATATAAAGACATTGGTCAAACACACTCTGGCAGTGTCAGCGCTGGCTACGCTGGTGTTGTCCTCCTCTGCCTTTGCCAAAATAGAAGAAGGCAAACTGGTCATCTGGATCAACGGTGACAAAGGCTATAACGGCCTGGCGGAAGTCGGTAAGAAATTCGAGAAAGACACCGGCATTCACGTCACGGTAGAACATCCGGACAAACTCGAAGAGAAGTACCCGCAGGTTGCCGCCACCGGTGACGGTCCTGACATCATTTTCTGGGCACATGACCGTTTTGGCGGTTACGCGCAGTCTGGCCTGCTGGCTGAGATCAGCCCGGATCAGGCGTTCAAAGATAAACTCTTCCCATTCACCTGGGACGCAGTCACCTACAACGGCAAGCTGATCGGCTATCCGGTTTCGGTCGAAGCGCTGTCGCTGATTTATAACAAAGACATCATTAAAGAAGCGCCGAAGACCTGGGAAGAGATCCCGGCACTGGACAAAGCGCTCCGCGCCAAAGGTAAAAGCGCCATCATGTGGAACTTGCAAGAACCCTACTTCACCTGGCCTATCATTGCCGCTGATGGCGGTTATGCGTACAAGTTTGAGAACGGTAAATACAACATCAAAGACACTGGCGTGAATAACGCGGGTTCACAGGCTGGGCTGCAATTCATCCTCGATCTGGTGAAGAACAAGCACATCAACGCCGACACCGACTACTCTATTGCTGAAGCCGCCTTCAACAAAGGCCAGACCGCAATGACTATCGACGGCCCGTGGGCATGGTCAAACCTCGACAAGAGCAAAATCAACTACGGCGTGACGTTGTTGCCTTCTTTCCACGGCAAACCATCTAAGCCGTTTGTCGGCATACTGACCGCGGGAATTAACGCCGCCAGCCCGAATAAAGAACTGGCAAAAGAGTTCCTCGAAAACTATCTGATGACCGATGAAGGTCTGACAGCAGTCAACAAAGACAAACCGCTGGGCGCCGTTGCACTGAAATCTTATCAGGAGCAGCTGGAAAAAGATCCGCGTATCGCAGCCACCATGGCTAACTCGAAAAACGGCGAAATCATGCCAAACATTCCGCAAATGAGCGCCTTCTGGTATGCGGAGCGCAGCGCAATTATCAACGCCATTAATGGCCGTCAGACGGTGCAACAGGCGCTGAAAGAAGCCGAGACTCGCGTCACCAAGTAACACGTAAAAACTGGCGTGAAGCGCATGACTGCCTTCACGCCACAGCTTCAACTTGAAGGATGATCACTCTATGCAAGCAGCTCAAACCGGACTGCCTCTTCGAAAAAAAGGGCAGATAAGCGATGCCCTGAAATGGCTGGTTGTCAGCCTGTTCGCACTGTTCACCGGTTACCTGATCGTACTGATGTACGCGCAGGGGGAATATTTGTTTGCCATGCTGACGCTGCTGCTGTCTGGCACCGGCCTGTATATTTACGCCAACCGTCGCGCCTATTCATGGCGCTACGTGTATCCGGGTCTGGCGGGTATGTCGCTGTTCGTGCTGTTCCCACTGGTGTGTACTATTTTTATCGCGTTTACCAACTACAGCAGCACCAATCAACTGACGTTTGAGCGTGCGCAGTCAGTGCTCATGGACCGCCAGTTTCAGGCCGACAAAAACTACACGTTCGCCCTCTTTCCTGCCAATGCCAGCCAATGGCGTCTGGCACTGACCTCGCCTGACAATGGCGAGATACTGGCTTCCGCACCTTTTGCCTTCAACGCCACCGCTCCCCAAACGCTGGCACTCTTGCCGCAGACGATGCCACAGGGTGAAAAAGCCGGGCTGCGGGTTATTACTCAAAACCGTCAGGCACTGGGGCAACTGACGGTAAAACTGCCTGATGGCGAAAGCCTGCGCATGAGTTCGCTGCGCCAGTTCTCCGGCAGCCAGCCGTTGTACAAGAAGGCCGATGACGGCAAACAGCTGACCAACGTGCAGACCGGAGTCGTTTACCGCCCCAATATGGAGAGCGGTTTTTATCAGCAGGTGAACGCGAGCGGTGAGTGGCAGGCCGAAAAAATCAGCCCCGGTTTTACCGTTAATATTGGTTGGGACAACTTCCTGCGCATACTGCATGACGACGGCATCCAGAAGCCGTTCCTGTCGATTTTCGTCTGGACCATTATTTTCTCACTGCTGACCGTCGTGCTGACCGTGGCCGTGGGCATGGTGTTGGCCTGCGTAGTGCAATGGGAAGCGCTGAAAGGCAAAGCGATTTATCGGGTGTTGTTGATCCTGCCGTATGCCGTCCCGGCATTTATTTCGATCTTGATTTTCAAAGGTTTATTCAATCAAAGCTTCGGCGAGATCAATCTGATGCTCAGCAGCCTGTTTGGCATCAAGCCGGCGTGGTTTAGCGATCCGATGACCGCCAAAACTATGATCATCATTGTTAATACCTGGCTGGGTTATCCGTACATGATGATCCTGTGTATGGGCCTGCTGAAAGCCGTTCCCGACGATCTCTACGAGGCCTCCGCAATGGACGGCGCCACGCCGATGCAGAACTTCTTCCGCATCACGCTGCCGCTGCTGATCAAGCCACTGACGCCGCTGATGATCGCCAGTTTTGCCTTTAACTTTAATAACTTCGTGCTGATTCAGCTACTGACCAACGGCGGCCCGGACATGATCGGCACCACCACGCCAGCCGGTCATACCGACCTGCTGGTCAGTTACACCTACCGCATCGCCTTTGAAGGCGGCGGCGGGCAAGACTTCGGGCTGGCTGCGGCCATCGCGACGCTAATTTTCATTTTGGTGGGTGCGCTGGCGATTGTGAATCTGAAAGCCAGCCGAATGAAGTTCGACTAGCCGACTAAGGAGAAGTAATAAAATGCCCATGGTTAAACCAAAGTCGCAAAAAATCAGGCTGTTCGTGACGCATCTCTTGTTGTTGTGCTTTGTGGCGCTGATCCTGTTTCCACTGCTGATGGTGTTCGCCATTTCGCTGCGGCCGGGTAACTTCGCCACCGGCAGTATTATTCCTGACCAGGTGTCGTGGGATCACTGGAAACTGGCGCTCGGCATGGCGGTGACCAACGCCGATGGCAGCCTAACCCCACCGCCGTTCCCGGTGATGTTGTGGTTATGGAACTCAATCAAGATTGCCGTGATCACCGCGATGGGCATTGTGGCGCTCTCTACGACCTGCGCTTATGCTTTTGCCCGCATGCGTTTTCGTGGCAAAAGCACCTTGCTGAAAAGCATGCTGATTTTCCAGATGTTCCCGGCGGTACTTTCCCTGGTCGCGCTCTACGCGCTGTTCGACCGCCTTGGCCAATACGTGCCGTTCCTCGGGCTGAACACGCACGGCGGGGTGATCTTCGCTTATATGGGCGGGATTGCGCTGCACGTCTGGACCATCAAAGGCTACTTCGAAACCATCGATAACTCGCTGGAAGAAGCCGCCGCGATCGATGGCGCGACACCGTGGCAGGCATTCAGGCTGGTTCTGCTGCCGCTGTCGGTGCCGATTCTGGCGGTGGTGTTTATTCTGTCGTTTATCGCGGCTATTACCGAAGTTCCGGTGGCATCGTTACTGCTGCGGGATGTGAGCAGCTACACGCTGGCCGTGGGAATGCAGCAATATCTGAATCCACAAAACTACCTGTGGGGCGACTTTGCGGCAGCAGCGATTATGTCTGCTATACCTATTACCACGGTGTTCCTGATTGCTCAACGCTGGCTGGTCGGCGGGTTAACGGCGGGCGGCGTAAAAGGTTAGATTTATTGCAATACCCTTGGTGTCATTTGTTTGGAAATGTACCCAAAATCATTCGGGTTGCAGGAGGGAGGGAAATGAACGATTCCCGATGAGCTGACTCAGGTCAGTGATTCGGGTGAGTGAGTGTAGCCAACGCATCTGCAACGTGAAGGATGAAGGGGAATCTGTGTCTGAAGTCTTGGGCGGCCTATATAGGTCGCTTTTTTTTGGGAGGTGCGCAGGACATGACGCCCCCAAAAAAAAGGCTTCTGACCTGCATCAGAAACCTTTTTAAGCCATTGACTTAAACACTATGACATCAACTCACCGACACTTTCCTGCGGCGTTTATCCAGATCTTTGATCAGCTTATTGACGTCGTCATCGGCAAACATCTCTTCCAGTGTGCGAGTCAGTTTACGCCGCCAGTTCGGGTATTCGTCGCTGGTGCCGGGGATGTTGACCGGCTCCTGCATATCCAGCCAATCTTCGGGCTGTAAGCCTAATAATGCACAGGCGCTGTCTGCGACATAGCGTTGCAGGCCGCGATTAAGCGTCGGCGTCATGTGCATGACATCCGCTTTGTGACCGGTGCTTTTTGGCACACAACCGTGGTGATGCAAGCCATTGAGCAGGCCCTGTCGTGCGCGAGCGCGGTCGGCATAAAGTTCGGTCAACACGTCTTCGTCACGATATAAACCAAGCTTTTTGCCCAGTGCCAGATCATCGTTCTGCCAGTAGCCACGTAGCGTCGGCAAGTCATGCGTGGTGATGGTTGCCATCGCCTGCACCGGGTAGGACTGCGGTGCGCGGAATGTGTTCTCAGTATCGTGTTCGAAGTACAACACTTTGTAGGAGTAAACCCCGCTTTCACGCAGCTTACTGACAATCTCCACCGGCACCGTACCGAGATCCTCGCCGATCACCATGCAGCGGTGACGCTGACTTTCCAGTGCGAGGATCGCCAGAAGATCGTCCACCGGATACAGCACATAGGCGCCGTTTTCCGCCGTCTTACCGTAAGGGATCCACCACAACCGCAACAGCGTCATCACATGATCAATACGCAATGCCCCGCAGTGGGTCATGTTGGATCGCAGCAGGTCGATAAACGGCTGATAGGCACGCTTAATCATCACGTGCGGGTCCATCGGGCGCAGATCCCAGTTCTGGCCGAGTGGCCCAAGGATATCCGGCGGCGCGCCAACTGAGGCTTTCAGGCAATAGACATCGCGATCGCCCCAGGTTTCTGCGCCACCTTCAACAACGCCAACCGCCAGATCGCGGTATAAGCCAATTGGCATGTCGGCCTGCTGGCTATCGTGGTAACAGCGGGCAAATTGCCACTCGGCCAGCCACTGTAACCACAGATAGAAATCGACTTCGCTTTCATACTGTTCACAATAGGCTTTCACTGCGGCACTTTGTGCGCTGCGGTATTTCTCCGGCCAGTGCGTCCAACCCTGAGGTTCTTCTCCCTGTTTCGCCAGATGGGCGAACAGGGCATCAAACGCCGCCTGCTGGTAGAGGCTTTCACCGCCTTCACGGACAAATTTTTGATATGTCTTTTGCATAGGATCGCTGGCACTGCGCGTCACAAATTGCTGATGCGCAAGGTGTAAACCGGCCAGTTTCAGAGGCATCACACGGCCGTAATCCACCCACGCACTGCTGCGCACCTCCTGGAGGGTTCTCTGTGTCTGCGGTTCACGCCACCAGCGCTGTGCCTGTTCGCTGAGCTGAAAATCTTCCACCGCGTTGACGTCGATATAAATGACGTTCAGCCAGCGCCGCGATGACGGGCTGTACGGGCTGGCCGCCACCGGATTGCCAGGATAAAGGGAGTGGATCGGGTTGAGGCCAACAAAAGCACCGCCGCGCTGGCCCATCTCATTGACCAACTGACGCAAATCGCCGAAGTCACCGATGCCCCAGTTTTTTTCCGAACGCAGCGTATAAAGCTGTACGCAGGCACCCCAGAGTTTTTTACCCGCCAGCAGCGCATCGGGTTCATAGCAGCGTTTTGGGGTAACGATAATGCGGCACACCCAACTCTGACTATTCTGGGTCAACGTCAGTTGGTGATAGCCGGTGGGAATTCTGCCCGGCAACGCCAGCGTCATTTTCGCGCTGGTGCGACCCTGTTGAACCGCGCCGCTTTCCAGCTGTAACTGCCACTGAAATTCACCCTCACCACCGATCGGCAATGCCAGGCGGCTGCCTTTGACGAACACTTTCACTCCCGGTAACGGTATGTCGGTAGCCAGCGGTTGGCCTGCTTTCCAACCCATCGCCTCCAGTAGTTCCAACTTTGTCGCGGTCGCGATGGCCTGTTGTTTGCCATGGGCGTTAATGTATCCGGCAGCAATCCCAGCCTGGATCGCCGCCTGTTCGAGTTGCTTGCTCTCCATTCCAGCTCCTTTAGCGTTTCGCCTGCCAGATCCGCTGCTGATAATCGCAGATCGAACGGTCTGAACTGAACATGCCGACTCGGGCAGTATTGAGAATAGTACGTCGCGTCCACTGCGCCTTATCACGGTATAAAGCATCAACCTGCTGTTGTGCCTGGCTGTACTCGGTAAAGTCGGCCAATACCAGATACGGGTCGCCACCCTCCAGCAGGCTGTCGAGCATCAGGCTGAACGCTTTTTCGTCGCCATCGCTGAACAGTCCGCTTTCCAGATCCTTAAGCGCCGCGTTGAGATGGCTATCTTTTTTACGCCATTTCAACGGGTCATAACCGTCTGCTTTGAGTGCTTTGACCTGATCGACGGTGTTACCGAAGATGAAGATATTCTCTTCACCGACCTGCTCAGCGATTTCGATGTTAGCACCATCGAGGGTACCTACGGTCATCGCACCGTTCAGAGCCAGCTTCATATTGCCGGTGCCGGAGGCTTCGGTGCCTGCCGTTGAGATCTGCTCGGACACATCCGCGGCCGGGATCATCAATTCAGCCACCGAGACACGGTAGTCAGGAATAAACACCACTTTCAGACGATCGGCGACGTTCGGATCATTGTTGATTTTTTCGGCTACTTTGTTGATCGCATGAATAATATTTTTCGCCAGATAATACCCCGGTGCGGCTTTAGCCCCGAACAAGAATACGCGCGGCACCCTGTCCATCTGCGGGTTATCGCGCAGCTGACGGTAGAGCGATACGATGTGCAACAGGTTGAGGTGCTGCCGTTTGTACTCGTGCAGGCGCTTGATCTGTACGTCGAAAATCGCCTCAGGGTTTAGCGTTATGCCCATGCGTTGTTTGACGTAAGCAGCCAGCCGCACTTTGTTATCGTATTTGATTTGCTGATAACGCTCACAGAAGGCGGCGTCATCGGCAAATTTTTCCAGCCCCTGCAGAGCATCGAGATGAGTGACCCATTCGGTTTTCAGGCTCTCGTCAATCAGCGCAGAGAGCGCCGGGTTACACTGTTTCAGCCAGCGGCGCGGCGTGATGCCGTTGGTGACATTGTGGAATTTGTTCGGCCACAACTGGTGATATTCAGGGAACAGATCTTTTACCACCAAATCTGAGTGCAGGGCTGCCACACCGTTAACCGCAAACCCGCTGACCACGCAGAGATTGGCCATGCGCACCTGTTTGTTCTGATGCACAGACAATTTCTCCCACACCGCATCGTTGCCAGGCCACTGTTTTTCAACTAATTTTTTAAAGCGGGCATTGATCTGTTTGATCAGCGAGAAGTGGCGCGGCAATAGGCTGCGAACCAGTTTCTCATCCCAGCACTCCAGCGCCTCAGGCATCAGCGTGTGGTTAGTGTAAGCGAAGGTTTTACGGGTAATGGCCCAGGCGGCGTCCCATGTCAGCTGATGTTCATCGAGCAGAATGCGCAGCAGTTCCGGGATGGCGATAGTCGGATGGGTATCATTAAGCTGGATCACTTCAAAGTCAGGCAAATCTTCAATCCTGCGGCCGAGGAAGTGATGGCGGCGTAAGATGTCGCGCACCGAGCAGGCACACTGGAAATACTGCTGCATCAGTCGCAGGCGCTTGCCTTGCTGATGATTATCATTCGGATAAAGTACCTTGGTCAGTTTGGCGGCATCAATGCCCTTTTGTTCGGCCTTCAGGAACTGCCCGTCATTGAACAGGGTCAGATCGAACGGGTGGATATCCGTCGCCTGCCACAGGCGCAGCGGCTGGGTGACACCATTACGATAGCCAACGACCGGCAGATCCCAGGCTTCGCCGCGCAGACTGAACGCAGGTTGCCACCGTTCAACGCCAGCACTGTCTTTCGCCAATTTCCCGCCGAAGGAAACATCCACCGCCAGACGGCTGTTGTGGCTAAACCACGGATAACTTTCGCGATGCCAATCATCCGGGGCTTCCTGCTGTTTACCTTCGTCGAATGACTGACGGAATAAACCGTACTGATAATTGAGGCCGTAACCTGTGGCAGGCTGCCCAACCGTCGCCATTGAATCAAGGAAACACGCAGCCAGACGGCCCAGGCCGCCGTTCCCCAGCGCAGGATCGGTCTCCTGTTCCAGCACATCGGCCAGTTCAGCGCCCTGCTCAGACAGTACGTCACGCACCGTGTCGTACCAGCCGAGGTTAATTAAGTTGTTGGCCGTCAGCCGGCCAATTAAAAATTCCATCGAAATGTAATTTACGTGACGCTGATCCTGTTTCTGTTTTTCCACCACCGGCCTCGCGGCCAGCTGTTCAGACAGTGCCCCACTGACCGCCTGCCACCACTGGTGCGGTGTCATATCCTGTGCGCTTTGCAGACCAAACCCTTGCCACTGGCGGGTCAGGGCATCCTGAAACTGCATTTTTTCTAATGTGAATTGCGACATAATTCCTCTCTGAACAGATAATTCTTGCAGACGTTAACGATATGCTGAAGGTAAGCCTGTTGAGAGGCATCATCCCGCGAGGGATGAGAGAGGGGAGGAGATAAAGGGCGTAGTACAGACGGGATTAATTCGTGTAAAAACAACCACTGAAACTGTGACTCAGAGCAACTTAACGAAACGTGAAAGTGTAACAATCTTGCAATATCTCTCGCATTGGCAGACCTTATGAACATTATTACACGCTGTAAAATAAATATACTTTCTTCTGGTTTACCATCATAAGAATCGAAAACTATGCTGATCCCTTCGAAACTGAGCCGTCCGGTGCGGCTGCAAAACACGGTGGTACGCGATCGTCTGTTGGCAAAACTGGCCTCTGCGCAAAATTACCGTCTGGTCCTGGTCGCCTGCCCCGCCGGCTACGGGAAAACCACGCTGATCGCCCACTGGGCAGCAGGCAAAAGCGATCTCGGTTGGTATTCGCTGGATGAAAGTGACAATCAGCCGGAACGTTTCGCCAGCTATCTGGTGGCCGCCATTCAGCAGGCTACCGGGGGGCACTGTCTCAAAAGCGAAGTACTTAGCCAGAAACGTCAGTACGCCAGCCTGTCAGCGCTGTTTGCCCAGTTGTTTGTCGAACTGTCCGACTGGCACCGCCCGCTGCTGCTGGTAATTGATGATTATCATCTGATTTCCAATGATGCCATTCACGAAAGCATGCGTTTCTTCCTGCGCCATCAGCCGGAAAATGTCACCTTGATGGTTCTGTCACGCACCCTGCCACAGCTGGGTATCGCTAATTTGCGTGTACGTGATCAACTGCTGGAGCTGAATGCATCACAGCTGGCCTTCAACCATGTTGAAGCTCAGCAATTCTTTGACTGCCGTCTGGCAGAGCCGATTGAGCAGGCTGACAGCAGCCGTCTATGTGACGACGTCGCCGGATGGGCCACGGCGCTGCAGCTGATTGCGCTGTCAGCGCGCCAGTCAAGCGCATCCACCGCCTCGGCCCAGCAATCGGCCAAAAAACTGGCCGGCCTGAATGCCAGCCATCTGTCGGAATACCTGGTGGATGAAGTGCTGGACCACGTCGATGCCCCCACCCGTAACTTCCTGCTGCGCTGCTCGCTGCTGCGGTCAATGAATGATTCTCTGATCGTCAAACTGACCGGAGAAGATAACGGCCAACAACGGCTGGAAGAACTTGAGCGTCAGGGGCTGTTTATTCACCGCATGGATGACAGCGGTGAGTGGTTCAACTTTCACCCGCTGTTCGCCACTTTCCTGCGCCAGCGCTGCCAGTGGGAACTGTCGGCCGAGCTGCCAGCGATCCACTGCTCTGCGGCGGAAGGCTGGCTGGCGCTGGGTTTCCCGGCTGAAGCAATTCACCATGCGCTGGGTGCCGAAAATACCAATTTACTGCGCGACATTCTGCTGCAACATGCCTGGCCACTGTTCAATCAGAGCGAGCTGGCACTGCTGGAAGAATGCCTGAATGCGCTGCCGTATGAGCGATTGATTGAGAACCCTAAACTCGCCCTGTTGCAGGCCTGGCTGGCGCAAAGTCAGCACCGTTACGGTGAAGTAGAAATGCTGCTGGAACGGGCTGAAAACGAAATGCAGCGCGAAAAAATCGAGATGGATAAAACCCTCAGCGCCGAGTTCGACGCACTGCGGGCGCAGGTGGCAATTAATGACGGTAAGCAGGATGAAGCGGAAAAACTGGCCGTCCACGCGTTGCGCTACCTGCCCAACTCCAGCTTCTACAGTCGCATTGTCGCCACCTCGGTCACCGGTGAAATTCAGCACTGCAAAGGCGACTTAAGCCGTGCACTACCGCTGATGCAACAAACGGAACAGATCGCTCGCCGCCACGAAGCCTATCACTACGCGCTGTGGGCACTGCTGCAACAGAGCGAAATCCTGATTGCTCAGGGTTTTTTACAGGCCGCCTATGAAACGCAGGACAAGGCGTTTGAACTGGTGCGCGAGCAGCACCTTGAGCAACTGCCAATGCATGAGTTTCTGCTGCGTCTGCGCTCGCAGCTCCTATGGTCATGGGCACGCCTTGACGACGCCGAAAACGCCGCCCGCGAGGGCCTCGAAGTCTTGGCTAACTTTCAACCTCAGCAGCAATTGCAATGTCTGGCGATGCTGGCCAAATGCTCGCTGGCGCGCGGCCATCTCGACAATGCGCACAGCTATTTGCAGCGTTGCGAAACTCTGCTGCAAAGCGGGCAATACCATACCGACTGGCTGACTAATGCCGATAAACCGCGGGTGATTTACTGGCAGATGGTCGGCGATAAAACCTCGGCGCGCAGCTGGCTGAATCAGACGTCCAAGCCGGGCATGGCGGATAATCACTTCCTGCAAGGCCAGTGGCGCAACATAGCCCGCGTGCAGATCCTGCTAGAGCAGTTCGACGAAGCCGAAGTGGTCATTGATGAACTTAATACCAACGCCCGTCAGTTGAAGCTGGTCAGCGACCTCAATCGCAACCTGATCCTCTGCAACATGCTCTACTGGCATACTGGCCGTAAGAACGAAGCCCAGCGCGTACTGATTGAAGCGCTTGAGCTCTCTAACCGCACCGGATTTGTCAGCCATTTCGTCATTGAAGGCGAGATGATGGCGCAGCAGTTGCGTCAGCTGATTCAGCTCAACTTATTGCCGGATATGGAACAGCGCCGGGCGCAGAAAATCCTGCGCGATATAAACCAGCATCACCGGCACAAATTTGCCCATTTCGACGAAGGCTTTGTGAATAAATTGCTTACCCATCCCCAGGTCCCGGAGCTTATCCGCACCAGCCCACTGACCCAGCGCGAGTGGCAGGTACTGGGACTGATTTACTCCGGTTACAGCAATGATCAGATTGCCGGTGAGCTGACGGTAGCCTCGACCACCATCAAAACTCACATCCGCAATTTGTATCAAAAACTGGGCGTTACCCACCGCCAGGATGCGGTTTCTCAGGCGCAACATCTGTTGCAGGTGATGGGTTATGGTGCCTGACACGCTCCTCAACCCTGTCAGTTCGACATAAAAAAACCGCCATGATTTTTTGGCGGTTTTTTTATGTCTTCAGCTAGCCGAAACAAGCCTGACGATAATTTTTCCGCTGCTAAACTTTTTGATCTTCCAAACCTCGCCCATTATAATGTGACGAAGATCACATTTTATGTTTGCACCGCCTTGCGCCTCCTGCGTGTTTTGTCCTTCCGGGCAGCCAGCGTGGTGCAATTCAGGCAGCGACGCTAAGAAGGAAGACGTTAGATGGGCACGTTAGCCGCTGGTTTCATGATGATGCGCTGGGAATTACTCAGTGCATTTCTGATGTTTTGCACCAGCCAGTTGAATATCGTTTGTCGCCAGTCCAGCCGTAACGCTATGGCATTCATTTTCAGCGGTGTCGGTCTGGTCATCACCTGCTTCTTCGTCATGGGTCTGATGGGCATCACCTATGACGCCGACGCTGTTGCACATTTCTGGGCCGTGACCCAGGACGTCTTTATAGACACCATGAGTAAAACCCCGACCGATATGCCCTTCTATTATTAATTCAGCCCGTGGCGTGCAATCCTAAAAATTGGAAACTGCGCGCTTCCTCAAAAGAGTTTTTGTACATCAACTTTCAATTCAGCGTAGATTGCGAGGTGCAACGCCTCGCTCTGCGCAAATTGTTTTTTATAAAAGTATTCATTGCTTATAAGCGAAGTGACGTATTAGATTCTCACGCTATAATTTTCTTAGAATGATCATTATCTTGTTTGCTTTCTTGCTGCTGATTTTCGCCCTACGGCAGTACGATTTTTGTCTGAAGGATACTCAATGAATACGCATCACCTGATTGGCGCGCTCGTGTTAATGGCAGGTTCCACCTCGTTGTTTGCAGAACAAACGGCGGGTATTCCACAAGATCAGCTGAAAGAGCGCGAAGCGTTTATCTCCCATCTGATGAAACAGATGACGCTGGATGAAAAAATCGGCCAACTCAATTTAGTCAGCGTGGGGCCTGACTATAAGAAAGAAGCCATCATGGCCGATATCCGCGCCGATAAAGTCGGCGGTATGTTCAACACGGTGACCAAACCCGACATCCGTCGCATGCAGGATCAAGTACAACATAGCCGTCTGAAAATTCCTCTATTCTATGCGTATGACGTCGTTCACGGTCAGCGTACGATTTTCCCGATCAGCCTCGGATTGGCAGCCAGCTGGGACATGAATGCCGTGGCCACCAGCGCGCGGATATCCGCTGAAGAAACCGCTGCCGATGGCCTCAACATGACCTTCTCACCCATGGTCGACGTCACCCGCGATCCGCGCTGGGGTCGGGTTTCTGAAGGCTTCGGCGAAGATACTTACCTGACATCCCGTCTCGCCCATGAAATGGTCTCTGCTTATCAGGGCAATGACCCGTCCGCGCCAAATGCGGTGATGGCGAACGTCAAGCACTTCGCACTCTATGGTGCCGTCGAAGGCGGCCGTGAATACAATACTGTCGACATGAGCCTGACCCGCATGTTCAACGACTACCTGCCCCCCTACAAAGCCGCGTTGGACGCCGGCGCCGGCGGTGTGATGGTGGCATTGAACTCGATAAATGGCATTCCGGCCACCTCCAACCCGTGGTTATTACAGCAGATCTTACGCGACCAGTGGAAATTCAAAGGCCTGACCGTCAGCGACCACGGCGCGATTGGTGGCCTGGTGATGCATGGCGTCGCACAGGATGATCGCCAGGCGGCGGCTATGGCGCTGAAGTCGGGTGTCGATATGGACATGGCCGACAACATGTACGGCAAGTATCTGAAAGGCCTGGTCGCCGACAAAATTGTTACCGAGAAAGAGATCGACCGCTCAGTCCGTAATGTATTGACCGCAAAATGGGACATGGGGCTGTTCGCTGACCCGTACCGTCATTTAGGTCCGGCTTCCAGTGATCCGGTGGATACCAATGCTGAAAGCCGTTTGCATCGCGCAGAAGCGCGTGAAGTGGCCCGCACTTCGCTGGTGTTGCTGAAAAATGAGCATGAAACCCTGCCGTTGCAGAAAAAAGGCACCATTGCGTTAGTCGGAACCCTGGCAGATAGCCAGCGTGACGTCATGGGGAGTTGGTCAGCCGCCGGGAAAGCCAATCAGGCCGTTACCGTGCTGCAGGGAATGAAAGAGGCCATCGGTGATAAAGCGACGCTGCTTTATGCACGCGGTGCCAACATCTCTAACGACCCGGCGCTCCTCGACTTCCTGAATCAATATGAAAAACAGGTCATTAACGATCCGCGTCCGGCGCAGGAAATGATTGATGAAGCGGTGAAAACCGCCGAAAAAGCCGATGTGGTCGTCGCGGTAGTCGGTGAAGCACAAGGCATGGCTCATGAGGCTTCCAGCCGAACTGAACTTAACATTCCACAAAGCCAGCGCGACCTGCTGAAAGCCCTAAAAGCCACCGGTAAACCATTGGTGATTGTGCTGATGAATGGTCGTCCGCTGACCTTAACGTGGGAAAATGATATCGCTGACGCGATGCTGGAAACCTGGTTCAGCGGTACCGAGGGCGGCCACGCGATTGCCGATGTATTGTTTGGTGATTACAACCCATCAGGTAAGTTACCGATGACCTTCCCACGCTCCGTGGGGCAGATCCCGCTCTACAACAGCGTGCTTAATACCGGTCGCCCGTTTAATCCGCAAAAACCTAATAAATATACTTCGCGCTATTTTGATATCACCAACGGCCCGCTTTTCGCCTTTGGTTACGGCCTGAGTTATACCCAGTTCAGCGTGTCTGACGTGTCGCTTTCAGCCTCCACAATGAGCACCAGCACACCACTGACCGCCAGTGTAACGGTCAAAAACACCGGTAAACTCAGTGGCGCAACCATCGTTCAGCTCTATCTGCAAGACGTAGCAGCCTCGATCAGCCGACCGGTCAAAGAGCTTAAGAATTTTGAGAAAATTGACCTGGCTCCTGGCGAAGAGAAAGTCGTGACCTTCACTATCAACGAAAAAGATTTACGCTTCTTCAATGACAAGCTCAAGTGGGCGTCAGAACCCGGTAAATTCAACGTATTCATTGGATTGGATTCACAAGATGTTAAGACCACCAGCTTCCTGCTGAAATAATCTGTATTCGCAGAATAGCTGGCGTGCAGTTTACAAGCGGAGATACTTTCATGAAAGACACTAAAGATGACTCCATTCTGTACCTGCACTTTGGCACCCCGCGCCCTTATTGGCGTATGGGGTCTGACAGTAATGCCCTCGAGTTATCCGCTGAGAAGGGTGTCACCAACGTCGCCGTATCATTGACTGGATATCAGGCGGCGCGTATCCGCGAACTGACGGGTATCACCTCCTGTTTTACACTGGACGTCTCGCTGTTTGGCACCCCTATTTGCCTCTATCTGGTCGGCAGAAAAGTCGATAATCAGGTCTGGGCCGGCACTGCCTCTGATTTTGAAGATACCGCCTCGGTGGCGCACGACCTTGAAGTCGGGCTGAGCTTCGCCGAACAGGTGGTTTCAGAAGCTAACTCCGTGATCGTCATTATCGATCAGGAGGGCAAAGTTCACCGCTTTAACCGACTGAGCGAGGAGTACACCGGCCTGCGTGAAGAGGACGTTATCGGGCGCAGCGCCTATGAGCTGTTTATGTCGATGGAAGAGGGTATCGCTTCACGCCAAAACATCACCGGCTTCTTCCAGAATGAGCAATCCTACGAAGTCGAGCGCTGGATAAATACGGTCAAAGGCCAGCGGCTGTTTCTGTTTCGTAATAAATTTGTCCACAGCGGCAGTGGAAAACAGCAAAAATTTCTGATCTGCTCTGGCTCGGATATCACCGATGAACGCATGGCGCAGGAGAGATTACGGGTACTCGCCAACACTGACGTCATCACCGGTTTGGCGAACCGCAATGCCTTGCAGGAACTATTGCGTACAGCGCTTGAAGAGCGCGGCGATAATCAGGTCGGACTGATATACCTTGATCTGGATAACTTCAAAAAAGTTAACGATGCCTATGGCCATATGTTTGGTGACCGCCTGCTCAAAGAGGTAGCGCACGCCATTCTGGACTGCCTGAAAGAGACCGATACGCTGGCGCGGCTCGGGGGCGACGAATTCATCATTCTCAGCACCTACACCTCGGTGGAGGCGCTCGAAGCCATCAGCCAGCAGATCCTCGGCCGCCTTAAAGCGCCATTTCGCATTGGTTTGATCGAGGTTTACACCGCCTGTTCTAGCGGTATTGCCGTCTGTCCGCAGCACGGCATTGATTCAGAAAATCTGCTACGTAATGCCGACACGGCCATGTACGTGGCAAAAGAGAGCGGTAAAAATGCGCACTGCGTATTTTCGCCGGAGATGAACAAGAAAGTCGCTGAATTTATGTGGCTGGATACCCACCTGCGCAAAGCACTGGTAGAGCATCAACTGATGCTCTACTACCAGCCGAAAGTTGCCGCCAATGGTGACGTTCTGAGCGTCGAAGCGCTGCTGCGCTGGCGCTCACCGGAGCGCGGCATTATTCAGCCGCAGGACTTTATTCCTTACGCCGAAGAGTCTGGCCTTATTGCGCCACTCGGCAAATGGGTGATAGATACCGCCACGCAACAGGCCGCCGACTGGCAGCGCAAGGGGCTGAACCTGCGTATCGCCGTCAATCTTTCGGCCCGGCAATTGGGTAATTTTTCACTGGTCGCCAACTTTACAGAAGCCATGCAAAATTCCGGAATGAAGCACTGTCTGCTCGATTTCGAGCTGACGGAAAGCTGCCTGGTTGAAGATGAAAAAGCCGCCGTCGCTATGATAAACCAGCTGCGTAAACTCGGCGCGGAAGTGTACCTGGATGACTTCGGCACCGGCTACTCCTCGCTGTCCCAACTGGCGCGTATTCCTCTCGACGCGATCAAGCTGGACCAGAGTTTTGTGCGTGGCATCAATCACAGTCCGGTTTCACAGGCCCTGGTACGGGCGATCGTTGCCGTGGCAAGAACGCTGCAATTAAACGTGGTGGCGGAAGGCGTAGCAACGCTTGAAGAAGAGTTGCTGATTGACGAAATCGGCGTGGACAGCAAACAAGGTTTCCTGTTTGCCAAGCCAATGCCCGCAGACGAGCTGGAGCACTGGCTTGTACAGAGAGCAAAACTTCACCCGGTCGTTTGAACACAGCCTCGCGCTAGCTGTCAGGATTGGCAGTTATTGTGGCGGGACAATAGGTATAAGCAGACTAACCGGTTTTACGCACAGAAGCCGTATGGCGATTTTGTAACATCACCAGCCGTTCCATGTAAGCGACGTCTTTCTCTTCCAGAGTAAAGGCCGCATCGACCCAATCTTCCGTAATATCCATCAGCTCCGAACGCGAAAGTTGCAACACACGCTGGCGCGCACGGATCATAGCTCTGATCCCGTTGAGCTTTGGCCTGAGTGTATCGATAAAGGTACGGGTAGCGATGAACGCATCACCCGGCTGGAACAGTATATCTACCAGCCCGCGGCTTTCGAACCACTCCGCCGTATGTGACTCTCCGGTAGAGATAAGTTCCTCCGCCAGCCGCATGCCCGATTTACGCGACACCAACGAATAACCGCCCATGCCGGGAAACAGATTAAAAGCAATTTCCGGAAATCCCATCCGGGCGGTGTTCTGTGCCAGCACATAGTGATGCGCCAGCGCAGCCTCGAAGCCCCCGCCCAGCGCAGTCCCTTCGATCATCGATAGACTGACTGCACCGACATCGAAACCTCGAGCAGCCGCATGAACACAATCGATACAGGCACGGGCATAAGCACGTAATGCTTCGCGTTTATTATTAAGGATTGAATCAACAAAAAAACTCAGGTCACCGCCGACATTATAAATATTAGGCACCAAAGAACCGGTAACCCAAAAATCAAACCGTAACCCTGAGGCCTTTGCCGCATAGGTCAGGTTCATAATGTCTTCGATTAACAGCTGATTAAAACAAGGGCGGGGAAAGGCTTTCAGCATCATCCACATGACATTACGGCCTTCTTCATAATAGGCAGCAATTTGCGTTAAATGCCCGGCTTCGGTAAATGGACGACACGCTGTATGGTCAATAAGATTCATAGTTAATATCCAGGTAAGAAAGGGATGGTGGGTGAAGCAGGTCCAGCCTATTCCAGCTCTAACCCGAACTGAATCGATTCGAGTTTATGCGGTAAAAATAATCTCAATGAAGCGAAATAATGTTTTAATTTAAAAAATTAGCAGGGAAATAAATAACCTGGCCTCGTGGGAGTTCTATTTTTTTCGCCAGGGCATTAACCAAAATCAGAATTTCCCATAGACAGAACCATGCTGGCTATCGACTCTTCTTGCCGAACGATTCTTTTACTCTTTTTTAATTTTTATGAGCCTAATCACATTCGCCAGCGTTACCCTTTTAAATTCCCCGTTCAACAGCTAAATTGATCTTTATCTCATCCGACCACTTAAGAGTATCTCCTATGAGCGAACGCGATATGCCTTTTTATCCGCACCTGCTGGCGCCGCTGGATTTAGGTTTTACCCAGCTTAAAAATCGCGTGCTGATGGGTTCAATGCATACCGGGCTGGAAGAGTTGGAGAACGGCCCGCAGCGCATGGCCGCGTTTTACGCAGAACGCGCGACGGCAGGCGTGGGACTTATCGTCACTGGCGGCATCGCGCCTAATCTTCAGGGCGTGGTGTATCACGGCGGCTCGGTGCTCAACCAGGCACAACAAATCCCACATCACAAGGTAGTGACCGACGCGGTGCATCTGGCCGGTGGAAAAATCGCCCTGCAGATCTTGCATGCCGGACGCTACAGCTACCAGCCCAATCCGGTCGCACCTTCGGCCTTGCAGGCGCCAATTAATCGTTTTTCACCGCTGGCGCTGACGGGCGAACAGGTCGAGGAAACCCTGGCTGATTTCGCCCGCTGTGCAGCGTTAGCGCAGCAGTCCGGCTACGACGGCGTTGAGATCATGGGATCCGAAGGCTATCTGATAAACCAGTTTTTGGCCGCCCGCACCAACCAGCGCACGGATCAATGGGGTGGCAACGCCGATAATCGCATGCGTTTTGCGCTGGAAGTGGTGCGGGCCGTACGTGCCATCTGTGGCCCACACTTTATTATTATCTATCGCCTGTCGATGCTGGATCTGGTCGAAGAGGGATCAAGCTGGGATGAGATCGAAACGCTGGCTCAGCGCATTGAGCAGGCCGGTGCCAGCATCATCAATACCGGCATCGGTTGGCACGAAGCCCGCGTACCCACCATCGCCACCATGGTGCCGCGCGCCGGATTCAGCTGGGTGACACGTAAACTGATGGGCAAAGTGAATATTCCGCTGATCACCACCAACCGTATCAATGATCCGCAGGTGGCCGAAGACCTACTCGCCAGCGGCTGCGCCGACATGGTGTCGATGGCGCGCCCATTCCTCGCCGATCCGGCTTTCGTGCAGAAAGCCGCCCAGGGGCGCGCCGATGAAATTAATACCTGCATCGGCTGTAATCAGGCCTGTCTGGACCAGATTTTCGCCGGAGAACTGACCTCATGCTTAGTCAATCCCCGCGCCTGCCGTGAAACCGAAATGCCGCTGCTCCCGGCCCAGCATGTCAAACGACTGGCCGTTGTCGGTGCGGGTCCGGCAGGACTTGCCTTCGCCACCACCGCCGCCAGTCGTGGGCATCACGTCACCCTGTTCGATGCTAACCCTGAAATCGGGGGGCAGTTTAATATCGCTAAGCAGATCCCCGGTAAAGAGGAGTTCACCCAGACGCTGCGCTATTTCTCCCGCCAGTTGGCAATGTTGCAGGTGACCCTGCGTCTGGGTGAAAAAGTCAGTGCCAGCCAGCTCGACGGCTATGACGAAGTGATCCTCGCCTGCGGCATCTCCCCGCGCCTGCCGGAGATCGCCGGGATTGATCACCCGAGCGTACTGACTTATCTCGACGTACTGCGTGACAAAAAACCGGTTGGCCCTCGCGTGGCGATCATTGGCGCAGGCGGAATTGGTTTTGATACGGCGGAATATCTGGTGCAGAGCGGCCCGTCGGCCAGTCTCGACAGCACGATTTTCAGCCATGAATGGGGGATCGATCAGACCTTGACCCAACGCGGCGGCCTGGTTCCCGGAGGCCCGAAGGCCGAGCCTGCCGCACGTGACGTGGTGTTATTGCAGCGCAAAAGCAGCAAAGTGGGTGCCAGTTTGGGTAAAACCACCGGCTGGATCCACCGCGCCAGCCTGTTACAGCGCGGTGTGAGAATGTGGAGCGGTGTGAGCTATGAACGTATTGATAACCAGGGATTGCATATCACACGCGACGGCGTGAGTGAATGTCTGACGGTGGATAACGTGATTATTTGCGCCGGGCAAGAACCGCAACGGGCGCTGCTTGAACCACTGCTGGCGGCGGGGAAAACGACACATTTGATTGGCGGCGCGGATATCGCCCTGGAGCTGGATGCCCGGCGGGCGATTGATCAGGGAACAAGGTTGGCCATGGCGATTTAAGTAAGCATCACATCCGACTCGTAGCGCTAAATCATTCAAGTTGCATCCAGGCGGCAACTGAATGAACCCCGGGAGCTTACATCAGTAAGTGACCGGGGTGAATAAAGGCAGCCAGCGCAGAGGCAGCTTGAAGGATGACGGACTTAGCTTTTTGACGCTGACTTCACGGCCCTCAACACAACAAACTTCTGGTTGGTGGCGATGGTGGTGCAGTTACCAAACAGGCGACGCAGTTTCTGGTAGTAATCCAGATGACGGTTGCCGACGATGCGCAGTTCGCCGCCGGTTTGCAGACAGCGCTTGGCATCGCAGAACATGCGCCAGGCAGTATCATCACTCATCACGGTACCCTGATGGAACGGCGGGTTGCAAAACACCGCATGCAGGGTTTCGCGTTCAACGCCCGCCAGCATATTGTTGACTTCAAAATGGCAGCGGTTGAGATCTTCCGGCAGGTTATTCTCGACGTTCATCTTGCTCGATTCCACCGCCATGAACGACTCATCCACAAACAACATTTCTGCGTCCGGGTTCAGCGCCAGCGCGGTCATGCCGATCACGCCGTTCCCGCAACCTAAGTCGACCATGCGCCCTTCAATACCTTCCGGCAAATGCTGCATAAAGAAACGTGCGCCAATATCAAGGCCGGTGCGCGAAAAGACGTTGGCGTGGTTGGTAATGCGGTACTCGCTGTCATCAAGCGCCCATTCGGTGGTGACCTGCTCAGCTGCCTGCGCAGGCAGGGTGGCCTCACAGTGGATCAGACGGGCTTTCTTCCACGCCAGCGTGGTTTTGGTCGGGCCAAGAATTTTCTCGAACAGTTGCAGCGTGGAGGTATGCACATCACGCGCTTTGGCACCGGCGATAATCTGCGTATCCGGCGTCACCACTTCGCGCAAAGCAAGCAGCTGTTGTTCCAGCAGAGCCAGCGTTTTAGGTATTTTGATCACCACGAGCCCGGGGTTGATCGGTAATGGCACCAGACTGCTTTGCTGAGAAATGCTTTCGTCATCAAAACCATTAAGGCGCAGATTATGGCGTGTCGCCAGTTGGCTCATAAAAGAGTCGCCAATGCTGGTCGGTTCGAATTGCTGTAGTGCACAGGCCAGCGTGCCAAAAGTATCGTTGAAAACCAGTACAGGACGGCCATTGAGCGCGTCGGTAGTGAGGGTCTGCAGCAGATACTCATCCGCAGCTTCCCATGCCTGTAACTGTGTTGACGTCTCTTCTTGCGGATAACGTTCCAGCTCCAGTTGCAGTCGCTGCTTACCCAGTTCGAGTTCGAATTGGCTCATTAGCCTTCCTCATTATTCAATTTGCGCTGTTTATCCCTTAAATTGAGCTATCAGTAAAATGTTTTTTCAGTTAAAAAGGGCTTTATCTGCCGTCATTAGGTGTTAACGCCCGGTTTTCTATGCAAAACCCGTATCACCCTGCGACCCTCCCTTTTGGATCAATGAGAGCTAAAGCAAACAGTTATGTCTGAATTGACCTATCTGCAAGGCTATTCTGAGTCGCTACAGACTCAGGTACACCAGTTAATCGACCAACAGCGTCTGGGGCAGGTTCTGCTGTCGCGTTATCCGCAGCCGCACGAGGTCACCACTGACAAGTCGCTGTATCAGTTTACGCTCGATCTGAAGAATCAGTATTTACGCAGTTCCTCACCGCTGAGCAAAGTGGCCTACGACAACAAAATTCATGTGATGAAGCACGCGCTGGGGCTGCATACTGCGATTTCCCGTATTCAGGGAGGTAAACTGAAAGCCAAGGCGGAGATCCGCGTAGCCACGGTGTTTAAAAGCGCACCGGAAGCTTTTCTTAAAATGATCGTGGTACACGAACTGGCGCATCTTAAAGAAAAAGAACACAACAAGGCCTTTTACAACCTGTGCTGTCATATGACACCTGACTATCACCAGTTAGAATTCGATACCCGTATGTACCTGACGCATCTGGAAATCTTCGGTAAGTTATACCCATAAACAAAAAACAAATTCTCCCCAAAAGCATTCGAGTTGCATCAAGGCGGCAACTGAGTGAATCCTCAAGAGCATACATCAGTATGTGACTGGGGTTCGCGAAGGCGGCCAACGCAGAGGCAGTTCGAAGGATGAAGGGGATTATGGAGAGAATATGATTCGCTTTGCTGTTGTCGGCACCAACTGGATCACCCAACGTTTCATTGACGCCGCGCACGAGAGCGGCAAGATGAAACTGACGGCGATTTATTCCCGCACGCTGGACGGCGCAAAAGCCTTCGGTCACGAATACCCGGTCGAACACTATTTTGACTCACTGGCAGCGCTGGCCGCCTCCGCCGACATTGACGCGGTTTACATCGCCAGCCCGAACTCCCTGCACTGCCAACAAACGCTGCTGTTTCTCAGCCATAAGAAACATGTGATTTGCGAAAAGCCACTGTCTTCAAATTTGCGCGAAGCCGAAAGCATGATCGCCTGCGCTACCGAAAACCACGTGGTGCTGTTTGAAGCCTTCAAAACCGCCTATCTGCCTAATTTCCTGCACATGAAAGACGCGCTAAATCGCATTGGTAAACTGCGTAAGGCCATCTTCAATTATTGCCAGTATTCATCGCGTTATCCGCGTTATCTGGCAGGTGAAAATCCGAATACTTTTGATCCTGCATTCTCTAATGGTTCGATTATGGATATCGGCTATTACTGCCTGGCAAGCACGGTCTCACTGTTTGGCGAACCGCTGTCAGTCAATGCCTCAGCCACATTGCTCAAAGGCGGGGTTGATGGTCAGGGTACCGTGGTTCTGCGCTATGCCGATGATTTTGACGTGGTGATCAACCATTCTAAAATCAGCGATTCGTTGTTGCCGAGTGAAATTCAGGGCGAAGATGGCGTGCTGCAGATGGAGAAGATCTCCGAATGCCAGACGCTGAGCCTGATCCCTCGCGGCAGCCAGAAACTCGATCTGACCCGGCCTCAGCACATCAATACCATGCTGTATGAAGCCGAGACTTTCGCACTGCTGGTGGAGAACCAGTTTGTCGGCCATCCGGGGCTGGAAGTCTCACGCATCACCGCTAAATTACTGACTGAAATCCGTCGTCAGACTGGCGTCGTCTTCCCCGCCGATAGCGCTATTTAAATAGAAATCATCTGAACCTGGCAAGCGTCAGGCGCTGACAGGTTAGTATTTCGAAATGTTTGACTTTTGACATATTCTGAATTACTTTCCGCTACGCATAGGGGAGTAACTTCTTCGTCGGATAATCGTCATTACGGTGTCTGGACCCGCGCTCATGCAGCGCTGTCTCAGCCATCCGGTTACCGGGCAACCCAATAATTCATCGAATGAATATTTACCCAAAATCATTCGAGGTGCAGGTAGGCGGCAAGCGCACGGATCCCGATGAGCTGACACAGGTCAGTGATTCGGATGAATAAGTGCAGCTACGCCCCTGCGGCTCGAAGGATGAAAGGTAAAGGGGTTGTAAGTGAGACCTTGCCGGAAGGCGAGGTTTGCTTGTAGCTCTGTAAGAGCGGCTAACGTCTTCCGACGTAGCCGTTTTTTTTTTGATGTTTTTTGGAGGATTGCGTAATGATGAATTCTGTCGGGAACCCGATTTTGTGGGGCAGTTTCGCCGTGGTAGTGGCTATCATGCTGGCCGTTGATCTGCTATTACAGGGCCGTAAAGGCGCGCAGGTGATGACCATGAAAAGTGCCGCCATCTGGTCGCTGGTATGGATTAGCCTGTCGTTGTTGTTCAACTTCGGCTTCTGGTGGTATCTCAACGGCGAGTTTGGCCGCGAGGTCGCTGACGCCCAGGCGACCATGTTCCTGACCGGTTACCTGCTGGAGAAAGCGCTGGCAGTGGACAACGTCTTCGTCTGGCTGATCCTCTTCAGCTACTTCTCCGTTCCTGCCAACCTGCAGCGTCGCGTACTGGTCTATGGCGTGCTGGGCGCTATCGTCCTGCGTACCGGTATGATCTTCGCAGGCAGTTGGCTGGTGGGACAATTCAGTTGGATCCTTTACGTCTTCGGCGCATTCCTGTTGTTCACTGGTATCAAAATGGCGCTGGCCAAAGAAGATGACGGTGAAATAGGTGAGAAGCCAATGATTCGCTGGCTGCGCAGCAAACTGCGCATGACCGATGAGCTTCAGGGTGAGAAATTCTTTGTGCGCCGCAACGGCCTGCTGTTCGCCACCCCGCTGTTGCTGGTGCTGATCATGGTGGAACTGAGCGACGTGATTTTCGCCGTCGACAGTATTCCGGCGATTTTCGCCGTCACCACTGACCCGTTTATCGTTCTGACCTCAAACCTGTTTGCCATTCTCGGCCTGCGGGCAATGTACTTCCTGCTGGCGGGCGTGGCAGAACGCTTCTCCATGTTGAAGTATGGTCTGGCGATGATCCTGATCTTTATCGGTATCAAAATGCTGCTGCTTGACGTTTTCCATATTCCGGTGAGTATTTCGCTCGGGGTAATCGCTACGATTTTGATTGGCACACTGTTGATCAACACTTGGGTGAATCATCGGGCCGACCGCACAAAAAATTTAAAATAAGCGGGCATGCGTCGCAATATCGTTATCCCAAACGGGCACGGCAAAGTGCCCGTTATTTTTTGCGCTAAATTTTGTTAACCTGCGGATCCACCCTTCAGGATAGAGAACGGTGCCAACATTAAAAAAGGAATGACTCCATGCAAACACAATCCTCGCCATCGCTCACTCAACGCCTGCTGCACGCCAGCCTGGTGAAACAAATCCTCGTCGGCCTGCTGGCCGGTATCGTGCTGGCCTGGCTCGCACCCGGTGCAGCAAGCTCAGTAGGAATATTCGGCAGTTTATTTGTCGGTGCGCTGAAAGCCGTCGCGCCGCTGCTGGTACTGGTGCTGGTGACCGCCTCCATCATGAACCACCCGCTGGGGCGTAAAACCAAACTCGGGCCCATTCTGTTTCTTTACCTGCTCGGAACCTTCTCGGCAGCCCTGATCGCCGTGCTGGTCAGCTTTATGTTCCCTTCCACACTGGCTCTTAAAGCCGCTAATGTGGCAATCACCCCGCCCGGCGGCATTGTCGAGGTGCTGAAAGACCTGGTCATGAGCATTGTCTCTAACCCGTTCCGGGCGCTGATTGATGCCAATTATATCGGCATTCTGGCGTGGGCAATTGGTCTGGGTCTGGCATTGCGCCACTCCGCTGAAACAACCAAGGCGCTGGTCAGTGATATTTCGGGGGCCGTCACTAAAATTGTTCGTGTGGTGATCCGTTTTGCACCGCTGGGTATCTTTGGTCTGGTCGCAGAAACACTGGCCACCAGCGGTTTCAGCGCACTGTATGACTATGCTCACCTGCTGGCGGTGCTCATTGGCTGCATGTTACTGGTCGCGCTGGTGTTCAATCCGCTGATTGTATTTTTTAAAATCCGTCGCAACCCTTATCCGCTGGTATTCGCTTGCCTGCGGGAAAGCGGCGTCACCGCGTTTTTCACCCGCAGCTCTGCCGCCAACATTCCGGTTAACATGAATTTGTGTCGTAAATTGGGGCTGGATGAGGATACCTATTCAGTCTCGATCCCGTTGGGTGCCACCATCAATATGGCCGGTGCGGCGATCACCATTACGGTGCTGACGCTGGCAGCGGTGACCACTCTCGGGATTGAGGTGGATATCCTGACCGCGCTGCTGCTTAGCGTGATGGCTGCCGTCTGCGCCTGTGGTGCATCCGGTGTGGCGGGCGGTTCGCTGCTGCTGATCCCGATGGCCTGTGCGCTGTTTGGCATACCTAATGACATCGCTATGCAGGTCGTTGCCGTTGGGTTCATCATCGGTATCTTGCAGGATTCAGCAGAAACTGCGCTGAACTCATCGACCGACGTGTTGTTTACTGCGGCTGCTTGCCAGAAGGCGTAGCCTGAACGATCACCGGGCGGTAACTGCCGCCCGGTTCCTCTTCTCACCGCTTATCTCTCTTTTCGTTGTAACGGGGGGTTTATAAATTTATCGTCATGATGCTTTCGCCCCTTTTCGGCAAAAAAACCTTCACCGCTGCCACTCTTGTTTTTGGCCTTACCGTACTCCAGTCCGCCACGGGTCCATCGGCGAAGTCCTGAACGCGCTGGGCGTGTCGCTCAATAATAATGCTCCGGCGTTTGTACTGGCGCAGGTGTACGGCGCGCAGCCCTACTTTGTGCTGTCAGCACGGGTGGCCTTTGAGGGCGTGCCGAAAGATATCGAAGAGGCCAGCCAAACGCTGGGGGCGTCGCCGGTGACGGTGTTTATGCGTTTAACGCTACCCTGCGCAGCACACGGGCTCGCCGCTGGGCTGGCGATTGCCTGGGTCAGGGTGATTGGCGAATTCGGCATCGTGATGGTGTTTTGCTACTTCCCTCAGGGCATACCGGTAAAACTGTTTATTAATCTGCAAAACGATGGTGTGACGTCGATTTATCCTCTGCTGTGTATCCTGCTTGATTACCGCTGCCGTTGTGGTGCCTGATGCGGGCAGGAAAATCGAAAATAGATCTCCCACCCGAACCGGCCTGAGGTAAGAAAAAGCATGCGCCACCCTTTTATCGCGGTGGCGCTGATACCTTACTTCATGCCCTGCAACAATCTTTGCAGCGGATAAACCGCCGCGATCACCAGCTCATCCTGAATCTGTGCCGCCGCGTCCAGTTGTGCCTGCGCCTGCTGGCGTTCCTGCTGACTGATAGCCGTGCCCTTCTGCACCTGATCCAACCATTGCAGACCGAGTTCAGACAGCTTTCCAACCTGCTCCGCCACTGGGATAACCGGTTTAAGTACATAGTTCTGCGTGAGCTGCGGCTGCACCAGCGGCGTATTACGCTGCCAGACTTCTAATTGCGTGCGGATAGCCGCTGCGGCATCGGCGTCTTTCGGGTTGGCGAGCAACGCACTGATGTGATTATCCAGCTCACGCACCGCATTGCTCTCGGCAGGTAAGGCATCCACCAAACGGTTCAGCGGTTCGAACTGGGTGTAATGACCGGCCTGGAATTTGATGTGCTGACGGGTGTAATACTGCGCCGGTTCCAGCGCGGTGGAGAACGTCAGCAGCGGCGTAATGTCGGTGCTGTTCATCAGACGGCTCATCATTCTGGCGGTTTGCGCGTGCTGTTGCAGACCGACGGACACCACGGACCAGCTGTCGATTTTCGCCAGCCGCTGATACATATTGCCGATGTCTTTCACGTTCTGCGCGGACCACAACCGTTCTGCAACCACAAAGCCGCGCGGCCACAGACGCAGATCCAGAATTTGTGACGTGATGTTCTCCTGCCACAGCGCGGCTTCTCCACCGAGAATATTTTTCATCCCCTGCGTGTCAGGCACCACGGGCGGCGTTCCGGCAGGAACGGCGCTGAGCTGGCTGCCCGTCGCCGGATAACGCGCATTGCCAATCAGGAAGTAGCCATTGAATTTGCCCTCGTTGAGCGTCAGCACCGGCCGCGTATCGCCCATCCAGGTATCCACGGCAAAACTGACGTTGCCACCGTCCTGCCAGATAATATCGCGTACCGCTCGGCGGGTTTTACCGCCGAAATCAATAAATCCACGCCAGCCCTCTTTGCCTTCAATCAGCGTGAAGCTGCCGTCCACCGGTTTGCCCTTCAGGCGCGGCATGCTGAACTGCCAACTTTGCGCTTTCTCGCCGTCTGCCACGTTTTGGTTCACGCCCAGCGGCTGCGGCAGGATCTCATTGCGATAGTGATAGGCCGAACTTTGCGGCTGATCGAGGTAGAAGCCGGTGGACAAAATCCCCTGATATCCCTGCTGCGCACTGGCGCCGAGTGAGTCCGGTCCCTGCCATGACTGAATAACAATATCGTGCGGCAGATCCGGATGGAAAATCTCATCCCAGCCGACCATTTTTCGCTGATGTTTGTGCAAAATAACCTGCAACCGCTTATTAAATGCGGCCTGTAAGGCATGGCTGTCGGCAATATTATTCTTCTGCATATAGGCCTGAATGGCCTTTGAATTCATCCACTGCGTATCTTTCACTTCGTCGCCGCCGATATGCAGATACGGGTCCGGGAAGATAGCGGTCAGCTCGCTGATGAGGGTGTCGGCAAATTTATAAACTTCGTCATTGGACGGGTCAAGCGTCGGTTCATGCACCCCCCACTCGCGCTCCATCTTATACGGGCCCGGCGCGCTGATAAGCTCTGGATAGGCCACGGCAATCGCGGACGCGTGGCCCGGCATGTCGATTTCCGGCACCACGCGGATGCCGAGCGACGTGGCATACGCCACCACATCCTTCATCTGCTCAACGGTATAAAATTCACCGTCGCTGGCAAGCTGTTGCAACTTAGGATAGTGCTGCGAGGCAAAGCGCCAGCCCTGATCGTCAGTCAGATGCCAGTGCAACACGTTCAGCTTGGCCGCGGCCATACCGTCGAGCTGGCGTTTAATGGTGCTGACGGGCAGGAAATGACGGGCGGAGTCGAGCAGCACACCTCGCCAGGCAAAGCGCGGCTGGTCGTGAATCGTCACCAGCGGCAGGAAGGTATTCTGACCGTCGTTCTGCAACAACTGCAACAACGTTTCCATGCCGTGCAACGCGCCAAAGCGGGTATTGGCGGTCAGGGTGGCGCCCTGTGGAGTGACCTCTAATTCGTAGCTTTCATCGCTGTCGGGCATCGGTTGAGCAGCGACTTTATGTTTAATCACAATCTGGATTTTGCTCTGATGCGCATCTGCCGGTTGCGGCTGCAAGGTCCAGCCGGTTTGCTGCTCAATCCGTTCACGCAAGCGGCTGACCGCCGGGCCTAAATCATCCCCACTGACGGCAACGGAGAGTGAAGTATCCACCCCCCATTTCCCGGCATCCGGCGCGACCTCCACCTGCTGCGGCCAGGGCATCAGCGGCAGATTGCCTGCGGGTGCGGCAAACGCCGTAGCGGTGATAGCCAGGAGTAACGACGAGGCAAACATGGAACGACGGAATGGCAAAAGCATTGATGAGATCCCTCAGAGAAAGCAAACAATCGTAGTTCGCTGAAACGTAAGGAATAACTATAGCGCGTGGTAAAAAAAAAGACGGTGATTGAGTTAACAATCACCGTCTTTCCTTAACAATTACTGCTTAAACGCTGTCATTTACTGCCAACCATAACGACGTACGAACCAGCCTTTGACGCACTGGGTCAGCACCATGTAACCGGCCAGAATGGCGATTAACCATGGGAAGTAGCTGAGCGGCAGAGCCTGTAATTGCAGGAATCCGGCGACCGGCGAGTAGATAAGCCCGATGCCGACAATCACCACCATCAGGGTCATGAGACACAGCGGCCACGAGGCGCGGCTTTGGAAGAACGGCACTTTACGGGTGCGGATCATATGCACAATCAGCGTCTGCGACAGCAGCCCTTCGATAAACCAGCCGGACTGGAACAGCGTCTGCATTTCCGGCGTATTGGCCTTGAAAACCCACCACATCAGGCTGAAAGTTAGAATGTCAAAGACCGAGCTTATCGGCCCGAAAAACACCATAAAACGGCCGATATCGCCCGCATTCCAGCGCTGTGGTTTTGCCAGTTGCTCTTCATCAACGTTATCAAACGGGATCGCGACCTGAGACACATCATAAATCAGGTTCTGAATTAACAGATGCAGCGGCAACATTGGTAAGAACGGCAGGAAGGCGCTGGCTACCAGCACGCTGAAGACGTTACCAAAGTTGGAACTGGCGGTCATTTTTATGTACTTCAACATATTGGTAAAGGTTCTGCGCCCTTCGGTAACGCCCTGCTCCAGTACCATCAGGCTCTTTTCAAGCAGGATGATATCGGCCGCTTCCTTGGCGATATCCACCGCAGAATCCACTGAAATACCGATGTCTGCAGCGCGCAGCGCTGGCGCATCATTGATACCGTCACCCATGAAGCCGACCACGTGACCGGCGCCACGCAGCACCCGCACAATGCGCTCTTTGTGCATCGGCGTCAGTTTGGCAAATACCGTGGTGGTTTCGGCGGCGGCCAGCAGTTGGATGTCATCCATCACTTCGATATCGCTGCCGAGCAAAATATGATCGACCTGCAGGCCCACGTCTTTACAGACTTTGCGGGCTACCAGCGGGTTGTCACCAGTGAGGATTTTAACCGTCACGCCTTTGTTCTTCAGCGCTTTCAGCGCCGGTGCGGTGCTCTCTTTTGGCGGATCAAGGAACGCAATGTAACCGGCCAGAATCAGGCTGGATTCGTCATTCACACCGTAGCCCTGGGTACGCGACGGCATCACTTTATGCGCCACCGCCACCACCCGCAGCCCCTGTTGATTGAGGTCATCGGTAATACGACGGATGCGCGCCAGCAGCAGATCGGTCAGTGGAACAATCTCACCGTTAATCTGCACCAGCGTAGAGATTGACAGCATCTCTTCCAGCGCCCCTTTGCAAATCAGGCGGTGGTTATCGGCGTTTTCAGAAACTACCACGGACATCCGGCGGCGATCGAAATCAAACGGGATCTCATCCACTTTCAGCCAGTTTGCGGCGTGGGTCATCCCGGTGGACTCCAGCACCGCGACGTCGAGCAAGTTTTTCAGGCCAGTCTGATAATGGCTGTTAAGCCATGCCAGATGCAGCACCTCGTCACTGGTTTCCCCAAGCACGTCGGTATGACGCTCAAGGACAATTTTATCCTGCGTCAGGGTGCCGGTTTTATCGGTACAGAGAATATCCATCGCGCCGAAGTTCTGAATTGCATCCAGACGTTTGACGATCACTTTCTGTTTCGACAGCTTCACCGCGCCTTTCGCCAGCGTAGAAGTGACGATCATCGGCAGCATTTCCGGCGTCAAACCCACCGCCACGGAGAGCGCAAACAGCGCCGCCTCCCACCAGTCACCCTTGGTAAAACCGTTGATCACCAGAACGATGGGAGTCATCACCATCATAAAGCGGATCAACAACCAGCTGACTTTACTGATCCCTGCCTGGAAGGCATTAGGCTGTGTCTCTTCCTGCGTGACCCGTTCGGCCAGTTGACCAAACCAGGTTTCGCCACCGGTAGCAATGACGATAGCCATCGCCGTGCCGCTGACCACGTTGGTACCCATGAAGCACAGGGTATCCTGCTCCAGCGGATCGCAATCGAGCGGCATCCGGCTGCAGGCCTGTTTTTCGACCGGCAGAGATTCACCGGTGAGAGCTGCCTGGCTGATAAATAAGTCTTTGGCAGAGAGAATACGTAAGTCGGCCGGGATCATGTCACCAGCGGAGAGTTTAACCAGATCGCCCGGCACCAGTTGGCTTATCGGCAGCTCCATGGTTTCACTGCGGCCGGTGTGGGCATCGCTGCGCAGCACGGTGGCCGTGTTACTGACCATGGCTTTCAACGCATCGGCGGCTTTGTTGGAGCGCGCTTCCTGAATGAAGTGCATAAAGGTAGAAATAAACACCATCGCGCCAATCACCAGCGCGGCGGTGAGGTCGTCAGTGGCATAGGAAACCAGACCCAGCACGGTCAGCAGCAGGTTGAACGGATTACGGTAGCAATGCCACAGGTGCAACCACCATGGTGCAGGCTGTTGATCGTCAGTCTGATTCGGGCCGACGCGTTCGCGGATAGCATCGGCTTCCTCTCCGGTCAGCCCTTCGGGATGGCTGCCAAATTGCAGGTAGAGGCTATCTTCTGTGGCACGGGCACACTGCATGCTATGCGCCGCAATGCTGGCAGGCACTTCCGGCATTTTGCTGCCATTGATGCTTTCCTGGATAGAATCGCCCAGCATTGGATCTCGACGAACCAGACGGCGCGGCAAATTACGGCTAAGTGCATTAAGCAGCCTTTGAGTGAAATTTTTGAACATGATTAGACTCTTTGTTGCGTCCACGGCTATGCAGCCACAGACATGGCAAAAGAATTCCCCTCCATCTTTCACGCTGCTACTGCGCAGGCTTCCCTTGCTCACCCCCAATCACTTAGTCAACTCAGCTCAAGAGGATTCGCCCGGTTGCCGCTTTGCTGCAACGAGAACTATTTTGGGTAAAAAAATTATGGGATGGACGACAAAAATCGAGCGCCACCGCTTACCATTTATTGCTTTTTACAAGCGTTAATATCACGGCAAGCAGTAGCGAAAAGGCGGGTGCTTACCGGGTCACAACGGACCGACAAAATTGGGGTCAGGTTCCATCAGGTTTTCACCTCCGGTAAGGAACGTTTAGGAAATTGTACCCGTCAGGCATTACAATCCTTCGGGTATCTACACCAAAAAAGAGAATATCCTGCAGATATTCGTCGCACGCAGTGTACGCTGACCAACTGCAACCAAACATAAACCTGATCCATCATTCGCTATAAAATAACCATGCAAAATCGTCTGACTATTAATGACATTGCCCGCCTGAGCGGTGTGGGGAAATCCACCGTGTCGCGTGTGCTCAATAGTGAGGGTAACGTCAGCCCGCATACACGCAAACGCGTGCTCGAGGTGATTGAACAGCACAACTTCAGCCCGTCTAAGTCGGCACGCGCCTTGCGGGGGTTCAGCGATAAAATCGTGGCGATTATCGTCTCGCGCTTAGATTCACCTTCTGAGAATCAGGCGTTGCGCACCATGCTGCCCCTGCTCTATCAGCAAGGTTACGACCCGATTGTGTTGGAAAGCCAGTTCAGTGCCGCACGCGTGGAAGAGCATTTGCAGGTGCTCAAACAGCGCAATATCGACGGTGTGGTGCTGTTTGGTTTTTCCGGGCTGGAAGCCGCCATGCTCAGCGGGTGGCAAAATAAACTGGTGATGATGGCCCGCGCGATGCCGCAGTTTTCAGCCGTCTGCTATGACGACGCGGGCGCAGTCAAACTGCTGATGGATAAATTAGTGCAGCAGGGACACCGGCACATCGGTTTTATCGGCGTTTTCCCCCACGATACTACGACTGGACAGCTGCGTTTCGAAGCCTATCAGGCCTATTGCGCCGAACATCACCTGACACCGCAAATGGCGCTGGGCGAACTGAGTTATCAGAGTGGCTTTGACTTGATTGAGCAGGTGCTACTTCCGGGCACCGACGCAGTGATTTGCGCCTCCGACACGATTGCCCTTGGTGCAGAAAAATACCTGCAACAACACAATATCACCGGCATTCAGGTGTGTGGCATCGGCAATAACCCGCTGCTGAAATTCCTCTTCCCGCAAACTTTCTCCGTGGAGCTCGGTTACGGCGCGGGCGGCGAAACCGCGGCGAAGCAGCTTTTAGCTCAACTCAGCCATCGGGCTCCTTTACAGCAAATCGTCATACCGGGTCAGTTAGCAGACTGAGCCGCTGGCGCGCTTTGCAGCAAAAATTTTGTGATCAACCACTTAAAGATGGGAACGTTCCCGGACAATAGCCGTTCACTTTGGCTATGCTTGCGACGTTTCGTATCCCCACTCTTTGCAATCACACAAACGAAGGCGAAAACATGAGCAAAGTAAAACAACAGGACGTCGACCGCCTAATCGACCTGGTTGGCGGCAGCGCCAACATTGCGACGGTAACACACTGCATTACCCGTCTGCGTTTCGTATTGAATGACCCGGCGAAAGCCGATCCGAAGGCGATTGAAGAGCTGCCGATGGTCAAAGGTTGTTTCACCAATGCCGGTCAGTTTCAGGTAGTGATTGGTCCAGAAGTCGATGATTACTACAAGGTGCTGATTGCCACCAGCGGTAAAGACGATACCGGCAAGGAGGCGGCCAAAGTGGCGGCGCGCCAGAATATGAGTTGGTTTGAACGTGGCATTTCGCATTTTGCTGAGATTTTCTTCCCACTGCTCCCGGCGCTGATCAGCGGCGGTTTAATTCTCGGCTTCCGTAATGTCATCGGTGATATTCCGATGAGCGGCGGCCAGACGCTGGCGCAAATGCACCCGATGTGGAAATCGGTGTATGACTTCCTGTGGCTGCTCGGCGAAGCGATCTTCATGTTCCTGCCGGTAGCGGTGTGCTGGTCAACGGTGAAGAAAATGGGCGGTACTGAGATCCTCGGTATCGTACTTGGTATCACGCTGGTTTCCCCGCAGTTGATGAACTCCTACAACCTCGGCCAGCAGATCCCGGAAGTGTGGAACTTTGGCTGGTTCACCATCGAGAAAGTCGGTTATCAGGCGCAGGTTATTCCGTCGATGCTGGCCGGTATGGCGCTGGCAATGATAGAAAACGGCCTGAAAAAAATCGTCCCGAATTATCTCTATCTGGTGATCGTGCCAGTGGTGTCTCTGATGGTTGCGGTGTTCCTCGCCCATACCCTGATTGGTCCGTTCGGCCGCATGATAGGTGACGGCGTAGCCTTTGCAGTGAAAGCCGTGATGACCGGCAGCTTCGCACCGATTGGTGCCGCCCTGTTTGGCTTCCTCTATGCTCCACTGGTGATCACCGGCGTACACCAAACCACGCTGGCGATTGATATGCAGATGGTGCAAAGCACCGGTGGCACGCCGGTCTGGCCACTGATTGCTATCTCCAACATCGCGCAGGCCGCTGCGGTAGTTGGCATCATTATCGCCTCTAAAAAACATAACGAACGCGAAGTCTCTGTTCCGGCGGCAATCTCGGCGTTCCTCGGCGTGACCGAACCGGCCATGTACGGGATCAACCTGAAATACCGCTTCCCGATGCTGTGCGCGATGATTGGCTCCGCCATAGCCTCTCTGATTTGCGGCCTGAGCGGCGTGACCGCCAACGGGATTGGCGTCGGCGGGCTACCGGGTATTCTGTCTATTAAACCGCAGTTTTGGGGCGTATTTGCGCTGGCGATGCTGGTCGCGACGGTTATCCCTATAGTGTTGACGGTACTGGTTTATAAGCGCAAAGCCCGCAAAGGCGAGCTGGCGGTGGTTTAAAAGGATATGACAATGAACAGCGAATTGCCGTGGTGGAAAAACGGTGTGATTTACCAGATTTACCCGAAAAGTTTTCAGGACACCACCGGTAACGGTTTAGGTGATATCAACGGCATTACCCGCCGCCTGGATTACCTGAAAACGCTCGGCGTCGATGCCCTCTGGATAACACCGATGTACGTCTCGCCGCAGATTGATAACGGCTATGACGTGGCAGATTACTGCGCCATCGACCCCGCTTATGGGACAATGGCGGACTTCGAAAATCTGACGGCGCAAGCCCATCAGCGCGGTATCCGCATCGTGATGGATATGGTATTCAACCACTCTTCCACTCATCACGAATGGTTTAAACAGTCGCAGGATCCGGCCAGCCCTTACCGTGATTTCTATATCTGGCGCGACGGTGACACGGCTGGCGGCCCGCCGAATAACTGGCGTTCAAAATTCGGCGGCGGCGCATGGCAGTGGCATGAAGAGAGCAATCAATACTATTTGCATCTGTTTGCCACCCAACAGGCGGATCTCAACTGGGAGCATCCGCCTGTGCGTAAGGCGCTAAAAGAGATCTGCCGCTTCTGGGCACAGAGAGGCGTCGATGGCCTGCGTCTGGACGTGATTAATCTGGTCTCCAAGCAGCAGAATTTCCCTCATGATGACGCCGGAGATGGCCGCCGTTTCTATACCGATGGTCCACGTATCCACGAATTTTTGCAAGAATTCAGCCGCGACGTCTTTAAGCCCCTCGGGCTGATGACGGTTGGGGAGATGTCCTCGACCCAACTGGAGCATTGCCGCCGCTACGCCGCCAATGACGGCAGCGAGATCTCCATGACCTTTAACTTCCATCACCTGAAAGTCGATTATCCGAACGGTGAGAAGTGGGCCAACGCGGCACCGAACTTCTTGCAGCTCAAACAGATCTTTAATGAGTGGCAGCAGGGGATGCACGGTCACGCCTGGAATGCGCTGTTTTGGTGTAACCACGACCAGCCGCGCATCGTCAGCCGGTTTGGCGAGGACGGCGAGCTGCGCGTTCCGGCGGCCAAAATGCTGGCGATGGTGCTACACGGCATGCAAGGTACGCCGTATATTTATCAGGGCGAAGAGCTGGGGATGACTAATCCCGGCTATCAACATCTTGAGCAATATCGGGATGTAGAAAGCCTGAATATGTTTGCTGAACTGAAAGCCTCCGGGCGTAGCGAAGCCGAACTGTTGGAGATTTTGGCGGCGAAATCCCGCGACAATGGCCGCACGCCGATGCAGTGGGATGCCTCACCCAATGCCGGTTTTACCTCCGGCACGCCGTGGATATCACCTTGTGAAAACTACCAGCAGATCAACACCGAACAAGCGCTGGCCGACACAGATTCGGTGTTCTACACCTATCAGCATCTGATCAACCTGCGCAAACAGCTCCCGATACTGACCCATGGCGACTATCAGGATTTAGCACCAGACAGCCCGCAGCTATGGTGCTATCGCCGCAGCTGGCAGGACCAGCAGTTGACGGTCATTGCCAATCTCAGCAACCAGATGCAGATTCTGAATAGGGAATTTACCGCGCTGGAACCGTTGTTCAACAACTACACCGACGCACCGGTTGCCAACTGCCTGCGACCTTATGAATGTGTGTACTGGCTTGAAGAGAAAACGGTCAGGTAATTTTTCCATCGTGTTCAGCCTGACCGGGTAATGCCTCTCACCGGTCAGGTTATTGGCAACCAGACTGCCGCAGGTGAGGGCAACGCTTCCTGATACCCCCTTCTCAACAGCCAAAATCTGACAATGTTTCAGACGAGTTTCATCATAGTGTGATCCCACCGATAAAGTCAGAATGAAGCAAATTCTGCGCCACTTTACGTCCTTTTTAACACGTCTGTACATTCTCCAAACTTATGCCAAAAATCTTTGTTTTAAGTCAATAAAGCACGGATTACAGCAGAAGGTATCTGACGTAATGTCTATATATGGTGTGTATAGTGACAACCCAAACCCAATATGTAGCGTTTACCCGTAATTTACTCCGCATGAGGCTACAAGCCGTACGGAGCGCGGCATAACGCATAAAAGGAGTAACATTGTGAAGGTAGACAACATGAAATCCGCACCCGCAGATAACTCCCGCCAGCAACCGATTGTTATCAAGCGGGACGGGTGTCAGGTTCCTTTCGATGAAGTTCTCATTAAGCAAGCAGTACAACGAGCGGCGATGGCTGCTGGTATCGATAGCGCTGAATATTGTACCCAGGTTGCCAGGGTAGTGACCGCAGGAATGCAGGGTAAAGCGCGGGTGGACATCAACGAGATCCAGGATGCAGTTGAAAACCAGCTGATGGCTGGACCGCACAAGAAACTGGCGCGCGCTTATATCGAATACCGCCACGACCGCGACGTCAAACGCGAGTTGCGCGGGCGCCTGAATCAGGAAATCCGTGGTCTGGTTGAACAAAGTAATTTGGCGCTGCTCAACGAGAATGCCAATAAAGACAGCAAAGTTATTCCTACCCAACGCGATCTGCTGGCTGGGATTGTTGCCAAGCATTATGCCAAACAACATATGTTGCCGCGTGACATCGTGCTGGCGCATGAGCGTGGTGAGATTCACTATCACGATCTCGACTACTCACCGTTCTTCCCGATGTTCAATTGTATGTTGATCGACCTGAAAGGCATGCTGACCCAGGGTTTCAAAATGGGTAATGCTGAAATCGATACGCCGAAGTCAATTTCAACCGCAACAGCCGTTACCGCTCAAATCATCGCGCAGGTCGCCAGCCATATTTACGGCGGCACCACCATTAACCGAATCGACGAAGTACTGGCTCCTTTTGTGACCAAGAGTTTTAACAAACACAAAGCCGTCGCGCAGGAATGGAATATCGCCGACGCCGATAAATTCGCCCACAGCCGCACCGAAAAAGAGTGCTACGACGCCTTTCAGTCACTGGAATATGAAGTCAACACGCTGCACACCGCCAACGGCCAGACGCCGTTTGTCACCTTTGGTTTTGGTCTGGGTACCACCTGGGAATCGCGTTTAATTCAGCAATCTATTCTGCGTAACCGCATTGCCGGTCTCGGCAAAAACCGTAAAACCGCCGTGTTTCCAAAACTGGTGTTTGCCATCCGCGATGGTCTGAATCATAAAACCGGTGATGCCAACTACGACATCAAGCAGCTGGCGCTCGAATGTGCCAGCAAACGTATGTACCCGGATATTCTTAATTACGATCAGGTCGTGAAAGTCACCGGCTCGTTCAAAACGCCGATGGGCTGCCGCAGTTTTCTTGGCGTCTATGAAGAGAATGGCGAAATGATCCACGAAGGCCGCAATAATATCGGCGTGATCAGCCTGAATCTGCCGCGCATCGCGCTGGAAGCCAAACGGGATGAAGCCGCTTTCTGGACACTGCTCGACCAACGTCTGTTGCTGGCCAAGAAAGCGCTGATGACCCGCATCGCCCGGCTTGAGGGCGTCAAAGCGCGTGTTGCACCCATTCTTTATATGGAAGGTGCCTGCGGTGTGCGCCTGAAAGCCGACGACGATATTTCCGGTATTTTCAAAAATGGCCGCGCCTCGATCTCCCTCGGGTATATCGGCGTGCACGAAACCATTAACGCGCTGTATGGCAACCAGACTCACGTCTTCGATGCCAGCCAGCTGCGTGAAAAAGCCGAAGCCATTGTTGGGCGCCTGAAAGACGCCACGGAGCAGTGGAAAGAAGAAACCGGCTACGGGTTTAGTCTCTACAGTACGCCAAGCGAAAACCTGTGCGACCGCTTCTGCCGCCTTGATGCCGCCGAATTCGGTCTGATCCCCGGCGTCACCGATAAAAGCTACTACACCAACAGCTTCCATCTCGACGTGGAGAAAAAGGTCAATCCGTATGAAAAACTTGATTTCGAAGCGCCGTATCCGCCGCTGAGCAACGGCGGGTTCATCTGCTATGGAGAATATCCGAACCTGCAACACAATCTGAAAGCGCTGGAAGACGTGTGGGACTACAGCTATTCCCGCGTACCTTATTACGGCACCAACACGCCGATTGATGAGTGCTACGAATGCGGCTTCACCGGCGAGTTTGACTGTACCAGCAAAGGCTTTACCTGCCCGAAATGCGGTAACCACGAACCGTCACGTGTTTCCGTCACCCGCCGCGTTTGCGGCTATCTCGGCAGCCCTGATGCACGGCCATTTAACGCCGGTAAGCAGGAAGAGGTAAAACGCCGCGTGAAGCATTTAGGTAACGGACAGCTGGGTTAAGCTGGATTGATCTTACGACCTAACGATCGCGTTTGGTCAGCAGGCGTGATTGTCGCAGTCAATTTGGAGGCGACCAGCGCGGAAAAACCGGAGCGTACACGTAGTACGTGAGGATTTTGAGCACTGCACGAATCCAAAGTAGCAAGTAAAATAGCCTGCTGGGAAAACTCATGAATTATCATACATATTATCCGGTGGATGTGGTCAACGGCCCGGGAACGCGCTGCGTCCTGTTCGTTTCCGGCTGCGTCCATGAATGCCGCGGGTGCTACAACAAAAGTACCTGGCGGCTGGATTCGGGCCAACCCTTTACGCAGGAAGAGGAAAACCGGATCATCGCCAATCTGCAAGATACTGTGATCCCGCGCCAGGGGTTGACGCTTTCCGGCGGCGACCCGCTGCATCCGCAAAACCTGTCGGCTATACGCCAGCTTTTACTTCGTGTGCAGGCTGAATGTCCGGGCAAAGACGTGTGGATGTGGACGGGTTATACACTTGATGAACTGACGCCAGAGCAGCAAGCGGTGATCGCGTTGATCAATGTGCTGGTCGACGGCAAATTCGTGCAGGATCTGAAAGATCCGTCACTGATTTGGCGCGGTAGCAGTAATCAGGTGATTCATTATTTGCGTTGAAGATTGCAGAGTGTAGTAAGGGGAGAATTCATTCCCCTTTTACGCTCAAATGCCATTCAATAAGAAATCAAAAGCATTTTTAACTTCATAGATTTCCCCGTCCAACTGCCTCACCCATTTGCCCACTTCTCTCTGTGGGACGCCTCCCAACATATGGGTCATCGCCACATAGTGCTGATGTTTGATTTTCAGCAATGGGCAAAGCTTCTTAGGCGGAAAATCAGCAAACCTTGCCAACGACACCAAGGGTACCATCACTGAATTACCGTATCCCTTCGCCAAAGGATGGTGAATATTCAACAGATACGGGTAGGCTGCTTTCCCCCCACCGGCATTTTCATAAATAGCGTACTGATCCATCAAAATGCCCGTTGATAGTCAGAGAAAGAGCCATTTTCTTCGGCATATTTTTTGATTGCCTCAATCCCTTTTTGATTTTCCCGTTGCCATTTTTCCGCGGGCGTTCCCTGCAATTGTGCAGCGGGTAACTCGTTGAATTTCCTGTTCTGTGCTTTTGTCATACGGAGTCCTTATGTAATTAGAATTTAAATTCCCTCGCAGCAAACAGAGTATAATTTGTACTCCATCATGGGTAAATGAACAAATCATATCCCTGCGAGACCTATTCCAACTCTTCACCTCCCTGCAATCCGATCTTCACCAAACTGTCACCTAATTCCGCCATTCTGATGCCAACACCGAACCGAGGTTGACATCATGCTCTTCTATCAACACCTCAATCTGATCCCTTCCTTTGCCCGTCTGAACCGTGCGAGGTACTCATTGTGATGCACTTATCTAGACCTCTGACCAGTCATACCACTGTCTATCAACAGATCGCTGCCGAGCTGGAACATGAGCTGCGTAATGGCTACCGCTGCGGCGATTATCTGCCGCCGGAACAACAACTGGCCGAGCGCTTTCAGGTCAACCGCCACACTCTGCGCCGCGCAGTGGACGAACTGGTCGAACGCGGCTGGCTACAGCGCCGTCAGGGCGTGGGCACGCTGGTGCTGATGCGTCCTTACGATTACCCGCTGCATTCGCAGGCCCGCTTTAGCCAGAATCTGCTCGACCAGGGCAGTCACCCAACCAGCGAACGTCTGCTGGCGGTGCTGCGCCCTTGCACTGACCATGTCGCCACTGCGCTATCACGTCAGGAAGGCGACACCATTATTCATCTGCGCACTCTGCGCCGGGTCAATGGCGTACCGGTTTGCGTCATCGATCACTATTTGCCCGATCTCGACTGGTGGCCGTCGCTCCAGAATTTCCACAGCGGTTCTCTGCACGGCTTCATCCGTGACGAAATTAAACAATCTCTCAGCCGCCGGACGACACGCATTAGCGCCCGCCGCGCACTGGCGAAAGAGAGCAAGTTACTCGAAATCGTACCGCAGGCCGCGCTGCTCTGTGTGCGTACTCTGAATACCTGTGACGACAGCGATCGCGTGGCGGAATACTCCGTCAGCCTGACGCGCGCCGACATGATTGAACTCACGATGGAGCACTAAATGGATACCCTGAAAAACCGCCAGCGCTGGATGTCGATACTGGCCCACAGCCGGCCGGATGAGCTTTTAGCCCACTGGCAGCCGTTGAATTTGTCTCCGCAGTTTGAACGGCTGCGGGCTGCTGAAACCGGCCTGACCCAGCTTCAGGGCCGCATGGGCGGTACCGGTAAACGTTTCGTTATGGGTGATATGACGGTCACCCGCGCCGTCGTTCAGCTCGATTCCGGCGTCTACGGCTACAGCTATGTCACCGGCCGCAACAAACCTCATGCCGAACTTTGCGCGGTGATCGACGCCCTGTTACAGGTTCACGGCATGGACGAGCTGCTGCATAAAACGATCATTGCCCCGCTGGCGGCAACTCAACAGGCACGCCGAGAAAGGCGCGCACGTGAAGTGGCTGCCAGCCGCGTCGACTTCTTCACTCTGGTTCGCGGAGAATAATCCATGACACTTGTTGCCAGTTTTCAACACCCGGTGGCTGACGCCCAGTTCAGCTTCCGCCGTATTTTAAAAGCCCTGAGTGAGCCAGGTATCTGCGTCACATTGCCCGCAATGGCAGGCTTTGGAGCGCTCGGCTCAGCCAGCGCCTGCGTGCTACTGACGCTGATTGATCAGGACACGCCGCTGTGGATAAGCCGCTCACTCAACGACGATATTCTGCGCAAGAATCTGCGTTTCCATACCGGTGCGCTGCTGACTGAAGACCCGTCATCAGTCAGCTTTGCGCTGACGGATCCGGCGCTCGACAACGCGACGCTGATGGCTTTCGCCTGCGGTGATGAAATGTCACCGGAGCTGTCGACCAGCGTTATTGTGCAGCTTGAAAGCTTATCCGGCGGAACGCCGCTGCGACTTACCGGCCCCGGTATTGAATCCGAACGGGTCGTCACCCTAACGCTGCCGGATGCGGTGCGTGATTACCTGCTGAACCGTCCTCATCGTTTTCCGCTCGGTCTGGACTTTATGTTCACCTGCGGTGATGAACTCATTGCGCTGCCGCGTACTACACGCGTGGAGGTTTGCTGATGTACGTAGCCGTTAAAGGGGGCGAAAAAGCCATTGTGGCTGCCCATCAGTTGCTGGCGCAAGAGCGCCGTGGCAATCCCGATGTACAGGCGCTGGGTTGCGACCAGATTGAACAACAGCTGGGTCTGGCCGTTGACCGCGTGATGAGCGAAGGCGGAATTTATGACCGCGAGCTGGCCGCGCTGGCCATTAAGCAGTCCGGCGGGGATTTGGTGGAAGCAATTTTCCTGCTGCGCGCCTACCGCACCACGCTGCCACGCCTGGCCACCAGCCAGCCTCTGGACACCAAAAATATGCGCCTTGAGCGACGTATTTCTGCTGTTTACAAAGACTTGCCCGGTGGGCAAGTACTCGGGCCGACCTATGACTATACCCACCGCCTGCTGGATTTCGCCCTGCTGGCGGAAGGTGAAGCGCCGCTTACACCGCTGGCCGACGAAACCCTGCCGGACAACTGCAGCCACGTGTTCGATCTGCTGACCCGCCAGCAATTGGCGGTGCAGGAGGAGGATGATGGTTCTGAACCGGAAGATATCACTCGCACACCACCGGTTTATCCAGCTTCTCGCGCCGCCCGTCTACAACAACTGGTACGCGGCGACGAAGGTTTTTTGCTGTCGCTGAGTTATTCCACTCAGCGCGGTTATGGCCGTACTCACCCGTTTGCCGGTGAAATTCGAACCGGCTGGCTGACGGTGGAAATCGTGCCGGAAGAGTTAGGTTTTGCGATCGATATCGGCGAGATCCTGCTGACCGAGTGCGAAATGGTGAACGGTTTTGTGACGCCAGAGGATAAACCGCCGCACTTCACCCGCGGTTACGGACTGGTATTTGGCCGCGCTGAACGCAAAGCCATGTCAATGTCGCTGGTCGATCGTGCGTTGCAGACCAAAGAGTACGATGAGCAGATTAGCAGCCCGGCGCAGGATGAAGAGTTTGTTCTGTCGCACGCCGATAACGTCGAAGCCGCCGGTTTTGTTTCCCATCTCAAACTGCCGCACTACGTCGATTTCCAGGCAGAACTGGAACTGCTGAAGCGCCTGCGCCAGCAGTATGATGCATCATCATCACAGGATCCCGACAATGAAAAACAGTGAACCCAACGCGCCGATTATCGCGGGTTATAACCATGGTTATCTCGATGAGCAGACCAAACGCATGATCCGCCGTGGCATTTTGAAAGCCGTGGCGATCCCCGGTTATCAGGTGCCCTTTGCCGGACGTGAAATGCCGATGCCTTATGGCTGGGGCACCGGTGGGATCCAGCTGACGGCCAGCGTGATCGGCCAACAAGATGTGCTGAAAGTCATCGATCAGGGCGCCGACGACACCACCAATGCAGTGTCGATCCGCAAATTCTTCCAGAGCGTCGCTGGCGTGAAAACCACGGAAAAAACCGTCGATGCGACCCTGATCCAGACCCGTCACCGCATTCCGGAAACGCCACTGGCTGAAGATCAGATCCTTATTTTCCAGGTGCCGATCCCCGAGCCGCTGCGCTTTATCGAACCGCGCGAAACCGAAACCCGCAAAATGCACGCGCTGGAAGAGTACGGCGTGATGCAGGTGAAGCTGTATGAAGACATCGCCCGCTTCGGCCACATCGCGACCACTTACGCTTATCCGGTGAAAGTGAATGATCGCTACGTGATGGATCCGTCACCGATCCCGAAATTTGATAACCCGAAAATGCACATGATGCCTGCGCTGCAACTGTTCGGTGCCGGCCGTGAAAAACGAATCTACGCGCTACCACCGTTCACCAAGGTGGAGAGTCTGGACTTCGACGATCACCCCTTCACCGTGCAGCAGTGGGACGAACCCTGTGCCATTTGCGGCTCGCGCCACAGTTATCTCGACGAAGTGGTGCTCGATGACCTCGGCAACCGCATGTTCGTCTGCTCAGATACCGACTACTGCGCCCAGCAAGTTGAGCAACAGACTTCCAACGAGGTTAACCACTGATGACCACTCCATTACATCTCATCGCTGAACCGCTGCTGTCGGTCAACAATCTGACCCATCTGTATGCACCCGGCAAAGGCTTCACTGACGTTTCATTCGATCTCTATCCGGGAGAAGTGCTGGGCATTGTCGGCGAATCTGGCTCGGGGAAAACCACGTTGTTGCAGTCGATTTCAGCCCGTCTCGCTCCGCAACAAGGCAACGTTATCTACAATAACGGCCAGCAACCGGCACGTTCGTTATACGAAATGCCGGAAAGCGATCGTCGTCGTCTATTACGTACTGACTGGGGCGTGGTGCACCAACATCCGATGGACGGCCTGCGCCGCTCGGTCTCGGCGGGCGGCAACATCGGCGAACGCCTGATGGCAATCGGTGAGCGCAACTACGGCGAGATCCGTAAACAAGCCACGCAATGGCTGGAAGATGTTGAGATCCCGGTATCCCGTCTGGACGACCTGCCGACTACCTTCTCCGGCGGTATGCAGCAACGCCTGCAAATTGCCCGCAATCTGGTGACTCACCCACGGCTGGTGTTTATGGATGAGCCGACCGGCGGCCTCGATGTCTCGGTGCAAGCGCGTCTGCTGGATCTGCTGCGTACTCTGGTGGTGGAAATGCAACTGGCGGTGGTGATTGTCACCCACGATTTAGGCGTTGCCCGCTTGCTGGCCCATCGTTTGTTGGTGATGAGGCAGGGTCAGGTGGTGGAAAGTGGTTTAACTGACCGCGTACTCGACGATCCGCACCATCCGTATACGCAGCTTCTCGTTTCTTCCGTGCTGTCTTAACTCCCCCGACGTTCTTGAAGAGTGACCAAAATGACAACCAAGCTCAGGGTCGAAAATCTCAGTAAAACCTTTGTACTGCACAACCAGAACAGTGCTCGCCTGCCGGTATTCCGTGATGCCAACTTGCAGGTTGACGCCGGGGAGTGTGTGGTGTTGCACGGCCACTCCGGCAGCGGAAAATCGACGCTGCTGCGCTCGCTGTACGGTAATTATCTCCCCGACAGCGGCCATATCTGGGTTGAACATCAGGGCCAGTGGATTGATCTGGTGGGTGCCGAAGCGCGGGAAATCCTCGCAGTTCGTCGCCATAACATCGGCTGGGTTAGCCAGTTTTTACGGGTTATTCCGCGTATCAGCGCGCTGAATCTGGTGATGCAGCCGCTAATGGAGCTCGGCACCGACAAAGCCGAATGTGAAGTCCGCGCCAGCCGCCTGCTGACCCAGCTCAACGTACCGGAGCGCCTGTGGCACCTTGCGCCCTCGACTTTCTCCGGCGGCGAGCAGCAGCGCGTGAACATCGCTCGTGGCTTTATTGTCGACTACCCGATTTTACTGCTCGATGAGCCTACAGCCTCGCTCGACGCCACTAACCGCGCGGCGGTAGTCACATTGATTGAACACGCTAAACAGCGTGGTGCGGCCGTGGTCGGAATTTTTCATGATACCGACGTACGCGATCGCGTGGCGGATCGCCTGTATGAGATGACCCCGGAAACGGCGGCGGAGATACCAGCATGATCATCAATAATGTCAACCTGGTACTGGAAGATCAGGTAGTAAAAGGGTCGATCGAGGTACAGGGCGGTGTGATCACCACCTTTGCTGACACCGCCAGCCAGTTACCGCAGGCGATCAACGCAGAAGGCGGCTGGTTACTGCCCGGTCTGATTGAACTGCACACCGATAATCTGGATAAATTTTTCACTCCGCGCCCCAATGTAGACTGGCCAGCACATTCAGCGATGAGTAGCCATGATGCCCTGATGATCGCCAGCGGTATCACGACCGTACTGGATGCCGTGGCGGTCGGGGATGCACGCGACGGCGGTCACCGTCTGGATAACCTGCAAAAGATGATCGACGCGGTGGTCAACAGCCAGAAAGCCGGGCTGAACCGCGCCGAGCACCGTCTGCATCTGCGCTGCGAGCTGCCGCATGAAAGCACTCTGCCGCTGTTTGAAAAACTGATGGATACCGAAGTGCTGTCGCTGGTGTCGTTGATGGACCATTCACCAGGCCAGCGCCAGTTCGCCACTCCCGCCAAATATCGCGAATATTATCAGGGCAAATACAACCTGAACGACGACCAGATGGAAGCGTTTCAGACTGAACAGATTGAGAACTCACGCCGCTGGGCACAGCCCAACCGTCAAGCCATTGCGGCGCACTGTCGTCGTCTGGGGATCTCCCTCGCCAGCCATGACGACGCCACCACTGCGCACGTTGAAGAGTCGCTGGCGCTGGGCAGCGTGATTGCCGAATTCCCTACCACTGAAGAAGCCGCACGGGCATCGCACGCGCTTGGACTGCAAGTGTTGATGGGTGCGCCAAATATTGTTCGCGGTGGCTCGCACTCCGGCAATGTCGCCGCTCATCATTTGGCGTCACTGGGTATTCTCGACATTTTGTCCTCTGATTATTATCCGGCCAGTCTGCTGGACGCCGTTTTCCGCATTGCTCAGGATCAGAACAACGCTTTCACCCTGCCGCAGGCCGTTTCGCTGGTAACCCGCAATCCGGCCAAGGCACTGCGTTTAGAAGATCGCGGCGTGATTGCCGAAGGCAAACGTGCCGACTTGGTGCTGGCAAGGGCGCATGGCAGCCACCATTACGTCCAGAACGTCTGGCGTCAGGGTCTTCAGGTTTTTTAAGGGGCAGGCATGACTGTTTTAGTCTATCTGATGGGGGCTTCCGGTTCCGGTAAGGACAGCCTGCTCGATGCGCTGCGTCACGCCTTGCCGCCGGGAGTGATAGTGGCACACCGCTACATCACCCGACCGGCAGACGCCGGTGCTGAGAACCATATTGCACTGCGCGATGACGAATACCAGCAGCGGCGTGAACAGGGATTGTTTGCCCTCGCCTGGCAGGCACATGGCTGCTGTTATGGTGTTGGCATTGAGATCGACCACTGGATGGCGCAGGGCTGTAACGTGGTGGTTAACGGGTCGCGCGCGCATTTGAGTCAGGCGGCGCAACGCTACGGTCAGCGCTTATTGCCGGTTTGTTTGCAAGTGTCGGAAGACGTATTAGCGCAGCGTTTACAGCAGCGCGGACGGGAAAATGCTGAACAGATCCGCCACCGGTTACTGCGTGCTGCGCAGTACGCCTGCGGGCTACCCACACATTGTCAGCGGCTGGACAACGACGGGCATCTGCATGACACATTGGCGGTATTTCTGCGTCTGCTCGGGCAGCCTGCGCAGGCCAATATTGATAACATTACATCTCAAAAGGTGAGCTATGAGTAACATCGTTGAAGCCCAACAAAACAGTGATGAAGAACGCTTAGCTGAACCGAAGATCGGTGCGAATGTGGTCATGAGCAAGTCCAGCCTAGGCCAGTATGTGCACATCTCTGATGATGCGATCCTGGAAGAGAGTGAGATTGGCGACTACTCCTACACCGCCGGGCATAATCAGATTTTCTACGCCAGCATCGGTAAATTCGTTTCTATCGCCAGCTATGTACGCATCAATCCGGGCAATCACCCGACCTATAACCGAATAGCCCAGCACCACTTTACCTATCGTGCTTCAGCTTACGGGCTGGGGGAAGACGACGATGCATTTTTCAACTGGCGTCGTGCGCACCACGTTACCATTGGCAATGACGTATGGATCGGCCATAACGCGGTGATCATGCCCGGAGTGACCGTCGGCAACGGCGCGGTGATCGGCACCTCAGCAGTAGTGACTAAAGATGTAGAACCTTATTCGATCGTGGCAGGCGTGGCGGCAAAAAAGATCGGCATGCGCTTTGACGACGCGTTGATCGAAAAGATCGAACGCAGTCAGTGGTGGGATTGGGATCACGATCAGCTGAAAGCGCGGATGGCGGATTTTCGCGATCTGGATCTTTTTGTCGAAAAATATCTCTGACCGGTTATCGGTGAACTTCGGAAAGGAAAATCATGCAACTGACGTTTCTCGGCACCGGCGGCGCACAACAGGTACCGGTCTTTGGCTGCGACTGCGCAGCCTGCCTTCGGGCACGGAAAAACCCAGCTTTTCGGCGACAGCCATGCTGTGCAAAACTCGATTATGCCGGGGAAGTTACGTTAATTGATGCGGGATTGTCGGAATTAGCACAACAGTTTACTGACGGTGAAATTCAGCGTTTTTGGCTTACACATTACCATATGGATCACGTTCAGGGGCTCTTTACGTTGCGCTGGGGAGTCGGAAATGCGATCCCCGTCTATGGTCCACCGGATGAAAACGGCTGCGATGATCTGTTCAGGCATCCCGGCATTCTGGATTTTCAGCCACCGTTTAAGCCGTTTACTGCCTGCCAGTTCGGCGCTATCGAGCTGATACCGCTGCCGCTCAATCACTCAAAAGTCACCTTCGGCTATTTGATTAAAACTGAGCGTGCGACCGTGGCCTATTTGACCGATACGGCCGGTTTACCACTGGCGACAGGCCAATTTTTAGACGGAATAAAACTCGACGCGCTGATCCTCGATTGCAGCCATCCGCCGCGCGATATACCGGATAAAAACCATAACGATATCCATCAGGCGCTGGCGATCCACCGTCAGTTGAAGCCGCAAAAAACCTATCTGACACACATCAGTCACCGGCTTGATGCGTGGTTAATGGGCAACGCATTAGAGGACAACGTGATCGCCGCCCATGACGGGTTGCGGCTTGAATGGTAACCGTCACTCGCGGGCGATAGCGGCGAGCTGATTGGATTCGAGAACGGTAATACCGCCTAAACCGGCGTTGAATGCCTGCCGATGCAGGGCTTTGGCGACATCTGCGGCGTCAATGGCTTTCCATTTTCCAGGCAGCAGTTTGAAAAACGGCGCGCTGAGTTGTTCGAGCAGACGTGGCGGCTGGCGTTTGCCCAGCAGTAACGAAGGTCGGGCCAGCGTCAGCAGCGGCCATTCCTGCTGGATAAGCGCCTGTTCCATCTCGCCTTTGGTACGGTTATAAAGAAAACGTGATGCCGCATTGGCACCGTTGGCACTCACCACCAGACAATGTTTTGCCCCCAACTGTCTCGCTGCTTTAGCACTGTTGACCACCAGATCAAAATCCACGTTGCGGAAAGCTTCAGCGCTACCAGCTTGTTTACGCGTCGTGCCCAGACAGCAGAGAAACAGATCGATGGGCAGATCCAGCCCGGCGATCAATGCCGGTAAATTTTCACCGACCGGATTCACCCGTTTCTTTGACGGCGGTAAAGCCCGGCGAGTGGGTGCAATCACCCGGCTGACACGTGAGTCTTGCTGTAAAAGCCGCAGCAGTTCCCTGCCAACCAGTCCACTGGCGCCCAGTAAAAGTACCTTTGCCATAGTATTTCCTTATGTTGATCCAACTTGTCAGTTTCGGCTTAACGACGCCGACACGCTATAGGACAGCTCCGCTTGCTACTCATTAAACCACAGCCTGTATACCGCAGACTCGGATAAATCCAGTTTGATCACACCACCCAGAGCTCCTAGGCTTAAGTCATTGTCAGCAAGGCAAGCGCCCTGAAGACATTTTTAAAGCATGAAATGGGAGAAATTATGAGCAAGAAAATTGCAGTCCTCATCACAAACGAATTCGAAGACTCAGAATTCACCTCACCGGCTGAAGCCTATAAAAATGCAGGGCATCAGGTCATCACCATCGAAAATAAAGCCGGGAACGTGATTAAAGGCAAGCAGGGCAAAGTACAGGTCACCATCGATAAATCAATCGATGAGGTGAAGATCGCTGATTTCGATGCCTTACTGCTACCAGGAGGCCATTCACCCGATACTCTGCGCGGCGACGATCGCTTTGTCGAGTTCACCCGCCAATTCGCCAAAAGCGGTAAACCCATTTTCGCCATCTGCCATGGGCCGCAGCTGCTTATCAATGCTGATGTGCTCCGCGGACGCAAACTCACCACGGTAAAACCGGTGGTGGTTGACGTGAAAAATGCCGGAGCCGAGTTCTTTGATAAAGAGGTCGTGGTGGATAGCGATACTTTGGTCACCAGCCGCACGCCGAATGACCTGCCCGCTTTTAACCGCGAGTCATTGAGAATTCTGTCCGCTTAATTTCTGACGATAAAGCCAGACAATGATGCAGTTCGACGTGTAGCAAAAGGGCCCGTTAGAGCGGGCTCTTCTTGTTTGTCCTGTTATCAACTCGCTTCACGGGTCCAAAACAATTTTTTGCCAAATCCCAGGGTGTTATCAGTCATTTTTATCTGGTTGAGTTTTAGCGCCCAAACCGGGGCCTTCATCGTCGCAGCGATGGGGAAATGTTGGCAGTACAGATACCGCGCTGCGGTTTCTTCCTCACCGGTAAGAATGAGCGCATCGCCACGGTACTGAATGCCTTTGATCAGCGCGATCGTTTTCGGCGCTGGCGCAATGGTGCCAACTACCTGGGGATTTTTGTGCATCAGCGTGCCATGCAGGGTTTTCAGTTCGCTCATAAAGTAGAGCGTCATGGTGCTGATATCCGCCACGTAAAAGCAGTTGGCACTCCACATGTCGCCGTCGGCGGTGGCGCACAGCGCTAAGACGTGGTGCTTGCCGAGAAATTTACCGATATGTTTTACATCATCTGCGTCATTCATGCCCTGCTCCTTAACATTCCCTGCCGTCAGTTTAGCGCGCTATGGGCCGGTGAGGTAAACTTGCGCTCACCCCTTCCCTGCTGCGAGTCAACATGTCCTCCACGTCTGAACCCACGCCCTGGTTTTTATATATGCTGCGCACGCCGTCCGGCATGTTATATACCGGCATCACGACCGACATTGAACGCCGTCTGGCGCAGCATCAGGCTGGTAAAGGCGCTAAAGCACTGCGGGGGAAAGGTGAATTAAAATTGGCGTTTCACTGCGCCGCAGTCGACCGCTCGCAGGCGTCAAAGCTGGAAATCAAAGTAAAGAAATTGAGCAAAATACAAAAAGAGAAGCTGGTCAGCGAGCACCCCACCAGCCTGACTATCTATTTGGAAGAACTGCCTGTACGGCAGTGAAGCACTCGGTTTGCTCCTTCACCTCTCACGAGGGGAAGGCTGGGATGGGGTGTGGGTTTTTTCGGAGGATTTGTGCATAAGATACAGGCGCTGTCCGCGGGCGTGGTCTGATTTTCTAAGCTGCCTGTACGGCAGTGAACTTGCTCGACCAGCTCGAAGCCGAACGCCAGCGTTTTTAAGCTGCTTGCGACCAATATTCCACAAGTCCGGCGCTAACTAATACGCAAGAGTATGTTACCTCTATTTAAATGGCGTAATTCCTCACGCCATTTAAAATATTCAAGGTAATGATTTACTTTTACGGTGCCATATCCCCGGAACGTAATTTTCTGTCGATCATTTTACGGGTCTGCGGATCATAATAGCGGCTGGGCCAAATAGTGGACGGCGGAACACCAATCGCTTTACTGATAATTAACTCTCCTTTTGGCCATGGCCGTGAAAGCGCATTCGCCAGTGTAGAAGAGCTTAGCCCGGCATTACGTGACGTCGCAGCCAATGTAGTGCCTTTCTTACGCAGCGCGGCAATAATATCTGCGGGGTGCCAGTCAGGTTTAACGCTCATAGCCCACCCCTGTATTGATGATTAAAAGCAACGAACAGGAAGTGAGAAATGGCAGAAAGGTAGGATTGTGGGACGTTTTCATTTACATCTCCTCGTAGTAATAATTACCAACACCGGAGCTGCGAAACTCTTTGGGTGATGGCTCAGACAAGGTTCGCAGTACCGGCCTACGAGGACACCGGCCAACCCTGGGGTTGCCCAGCCTGAGCCACCATTGACTGAACAGTTTAAACTGAACGGGTAATAGGTGTGCAAAGACATTAACACTTGATGCAAAACATCAAGTGTATCCTCATAAGTTTCCGGGCTGCGAAACCCGACTGCGAATTATGTCGCAGCGAGGCGACTATAGCGTAAATCGCTAAGCTAAAGAAAGCGGGTATATTTGAAATTGCGGCGAGGATTCCAGAGAAATCTTTTGATTTGCAGTGTGTTGCAGAACTGTCTACACGGCAGTGAACGCTGATTCAATAGCCGCGGCACTACACCACGATTTCTAAGCTGCCTGTACGGCAGTGAACAGTTAGAGAAGCGCGTCGCTGTGAGCCTCTCATTTCTAAGCTGCCTGTACGGCAGTGAACCGGGACGTAACCAAGCTTCTGGTTCTCCATCCTTTCTAAGCTGCCTGTACGGCAGTGAACCTACCGTGACAGTTGTTTTATCAGGCATTACATTTCTAAGCTGCCTGTACGGCAGTGAACAATATTTAGCTGATACATGTTCGATGTATTGCTTTCTAAGCTGCCTGTACGGCAGTGAACGTATCCACGAAGATTAGATCGCCAGGCTCAAGTTTCTAAGCTGCCTATACGGCAGTGAACGTGGTGTTCTGACTGTTTGCAGCGGCATTACCTTTCTAAGCTGCCTGTACGGCAGTGAACCGAAGCACTTTCCTTCGGCTTCCCCGAATCAGTTTCTAAGCTGCCTGTACGGCAGTGAACGAAGAAGCGGACGTTTACGAAACCGTTATTGTTTTCTAAGCTTCCTGTTCGGCAGTGAACTACCATCTGAATATTTTTAAGCCCCCGCATGATTTCTAAGCTACCTGTTCGGCAGTGAACGCCCCCTGTCGTCAGTAAGTATCAGCGACAAGTTTCTAAGCTGCCTGTTCGGCAGTGAACGCCGAGTCCTTAACGCCTTCCATGTACTCACTTTTCTAAGCTGCCTGTTCGGCAGTGAACGCCGAGTGGCGCAAGGTGCTGGAGCAACATGATTTCTAAGCTGCCTGTTCGGCAGTGAACGAAGCGCATCACGGCTGCCAGAGGTTTTTAGATTTCTAAGCTGCCTGTTCGGCAGTGAACTCATCAATCAGGCTGTCGTCTGCGATTACGCATTTCTAAGCTGCCTGTACGGCAGTGAACCCTTTTTTATCGCAATAAGTGCAGGCTTGAAATTTCTAAGCTGCCTGTTCGGCAGTGAACCTGAAATCAAACTTGCCTGAGTGAATAGTTGTTTTCTAAGCTGCCTGTTCGGCAGTGAACTTGCTCGACCAGCTCGAAGCCGAACGTCAGCGTTTTTAAGCTGCTTGCGACCAATATTCCACAAGTCCGGCGCTAACTAATACGCAAGAGTATTGAAGTTAATACATATTGGATCGTTTGGAATGCAGAATTGTTTTAAGTTCACTGGGTGTGAGTGCTTCAGGTATGTCTAGTCGCCTTAAAATAATTAGAAAATAGCCTATTGCAATATACTGACTATTTCTAGCATCAATAACACTTTCAAACCAATAACAATCAGTTTTTAAAGAGATAATTACAAACAAAATGCATAGGAATTTAAAATAAAAAAAACAACACGTTACATCTATTTAAATGGCGTAATTCCTCACGCCATTTAAAATATTCAAGGTAATGATTTACTTTTACGATGCCGTATCCCCGGAACGTAATTTTCTGTCGATCATTTTACAGGTCTGCGGATCATAATAGCGGCTGGGCCAAATAGTGGACGGCGGAACACCAATCGCTTTACTGATGATTAACTCTCCTTTTGGCCATGGACGTGAAAGCGCATTCGCCAGTGTAGAAGAGCTCAGCCCGGCATTACGTGACGTCGCAGCCAATGTAGTGCCTTTCTTACGCAGCGCGGCAATAATATCTGCGGGGTGCCAGTCAGGTTTAGCGCTCATAGCCCACCTCCTGTATTGATGATTAAAAGCAGCGAACAGGAAGTGAGAAATGGCAGAAAGGTAGGATTGTGGGACGTTTTCATCGTGAATTCCTTTAGCTAGTTAATAGCTACCCCAGAGTTCTCACGCTCACGGGTGGTAGCCCAGACAGGGGTGAGAATACTGGCGCTAAAGGATACCAGCCTGACCGAAGTCAGCCCTGCCTGAGCCACCATAGACATATAATTTGCCATATTCCGGCTTATCATAGGTGAGCAAAAGCTTCGATACTTTATGCACATTATTTATAGGTGTGCAGCATCGCCTTTAGGTTACCGAGTTCTCACGCCCGACTGCGAATTATGTCGCAGCGAGGTGACTATAGCGTAAATCGCTAAGCTAAAGAAAGCGGGTATATTTGAAATTGCGGCGAGGATTCCAGAGAAATCTTTTGATTTGCAGCGTGTTGCAGAACTGTCTACGCGGCAGTGAACGCTGGTTCAATAGCCGCGGCACTACACCACGATTTCTAAGCTGCCTGTTCGGCAGTGAACACGATCTTAACCGCGGTGACTAAAGGTGCCACTTTCTAAGCTGCCTGTTCGGCAGTGAACAGCATGAGTTTTGATAAGGACCGTGTCATATGTTTCTAAGCTGCCTGTTCGGCAGTGAACCCGCGTGATCACCTCGTTACGCTGGTGCACAATTTCTAAGCTGCCTGTTCGGCAGTGAACAACAGCATGCATGGTCATTGTCCGACCGCAAATTTCTAAGCTGCCTGTTCGGCAGTGAACCAGATGCTATCTATTTGGGCGGCCTGCTTAACTTTCTAAGCTGCCTGTTCGGCAGTGAACAAAACGGTAAAGGTTACATATGTAATGCTGTATTTCTAAGCTGCCTGTTCGGCAGTGAACATGATTCAACAGCCTCACGAACTGATTTGTTATTTCTAAGCTGCCTGTTCGGCAGTGAACCCGTGTAGAATCCAACACGTCATGTATTAATATTTCTAAGCTGCCTGTTCGGCAGTGAACCGCTATCGCTACCCATATACTTCATGACTTCGTTTCTAAGCTGCCTGTTCGGCAGTGAACACATCCCCTCCACATGAAGTATTCCATTTACATTTCTAAGCTGCCTGTTCGGCAGTGAACACGCTGAAAACGAATCCATAGCGCTTACAGTTTTTCTAAGCTGCCTGTTCGGCAGTGAACCATACGGAAAGGGATCGGTTTGGCTAGTGCCATTTCTAAGCTGCCTGTTCGGCAGTGAACCGTAACTGCCATCGCCGGTTAAACAAAGTTATTTTCTAAGCTGCCTGTTCGGCAGTGAACTATCAATTTGAAGATATGCAGCGTCAACGGCTTTTCTAAGCTGCCTGTTCGGCAGTGAACAAGTCGCCTTAAGACTTGGCATGGATTGGTCTTTTCTAAGCTGCCTGTTCGGCAGTGAACTAGCTGGCACCGTCTGATCTTCCGCACCCACCTTTCTAAGCTGCCTGTTCGGCAGTGAACATTTGCAGCGCTTAACGGGATACGCGCACTCGTTTCTAAGCTGCCTGTTCGGCAGTGAACGGGACGTCATCGGTCGACGTGTCCGAGATACTTTTCTAAGCTGCCTGTTCGGCAGTGAACATATGACGACTAACGACCTTGAAAACTACTTTTTTCTAAGCTGCCTGTTCGGCAGTGAACTCGTCTTAGAGAGAACGGTGAGAGAGCTGCGCTTTCTAAGCTGCCTGTTCGGCAGTGAACAGCAACTTAAGAACCGAGATAAGGTGCCTGATTTTCTAAGCTGCCTGTTCGGCAGTGAACGCCTTTGATAGCAAAAGACCTTGCATGTATGATTTCTAAGCTGCCTGTTCGGCAGTGAACCCCAGCCCTGCGTCATAGCGCGTTGTCTGCGCTTTCTAAGCTGCCTGTTCGGCAGTGAACTGCCGGTCCACGACAGCGTGTAAGTTCCAGCTTTTCTAAGCTGCCTGTTCGGCAGTGAACATATCGGGTCACTTATACAACAATCTATTATCTTTCTAAGCTGCCTGTTCGGCAGTGAACTTTATGCTCTTGACCCAATGATATTCTTCAGGTTTCTAAGCTGCCTGTTCGGCAGTGAACTGTTGAAGAAAGCGGTTATCTCCTTAAGAAACAACCGCGTTTACTCAACGGGGGCATTTACCCCTTTTTTATTCCTTTATCTTCACACTATTAATATCAACAACTTAGCAATGAGTAAAAATAAAGGGTCAGAACCAGGGGATGGTGGTGGTGGCACTCAACCCATACGCGCTGAACACACCTTCCACTGGTGAATCACGTAGTGCTCCCTGCCTGATAAACAATCGAAAACTCTCACCGGTCGAAAGGCTTTTGAGAGTGATAAACGGCAGGTTGCAACTCCTGGAGCGACTGTCTGGAATTTGCTCCAAGGCTTGATCCTCAGTCAGCCAACCTTTTTTTACTGACCGCCGCCGCAGTCTGTCGGCGCTGCTCTTCACCTGAATTCGGCTGACGGTGCGGTATTTCACACCGGCCGGTACGGCGTTAATTTCGCTGGATTCAATGTGGTCATTGACCCCTTTTCGCCACGGATGTTGGTTAAACGCCGCCAGCGTCTCTGCGGTGCCATGCAGACGAAGTATATCTCCGGGCGCTTTCCCCGCGCGTGGGAAACTGACGCCCACCTTACCGTCCGCATATTGCCCCAGCGCCCGGTGCAGTTTGGCGAACAGTGCCGCCATCAGCAACTCGCTACTAAATTCGGGATCGGGCAAGACGCGGATATCCTGATAACTGTCCATGCTTGCCCCTTATTCGCCCTTCTCACCGAAAACGCCGCCGCGGATCAGCGTCGCCATCACATAATGTTGCTGTTCGAGATCCGGCTGTTTGTCTTTCGTCACCCAGTTATCCAGCAGGGAGTAAAAATCCATTTTCTGTTTTGGTTGGCGGTAAGCTTTCCCTTTGCTGGTAACGGAGCCGTAAGGTTCGACGGCAATCGGACCGAGTTCCAGTTCCAGCGCGTCCGGATACCAGTCGTCGATGGTGCGCAGCGCGTTGCCAATTTTCTGTGAGTGCAGCGCCGCGACGTTACCCACCTGATAGAGCACTTTGCTTTTTTTGTTGTCACGGCTGCTGTCCAGAACCAGCTCCTGTGACGGAAAAACTTCCTGGCCTGCACCGAGCTGCACATAAGCTTCAATGCTGAAAAATGCCGATCCCTGCCCCGCCAGAGCTTGTTCAATCACCGCCGCCAGTGTGGCAATATCGCCCTGTGCTGCGCCAAAACTGCGCAGACTGAATGCCGCCGAATCAAATACCCAACAGGTTTTATTATGTGTCACTTTCACACTGATATTTTCCGCGCCAACGCGGTTGCGCCATAGAAAACGCCCGTTCGCGAGATTTTCCGCATAACGCGCTGCCAGCGTGCCAAAACCATGCTCGGTTCGATAGCCGTCAATCACTGCCGCCAGCGCGGCCTGATAATCCTGATCGTTACACACCGACGGCGAAGAAAGATTACCCAGCACACGCAAAGTGAACTGGAGTTTCAGGGTATCGGCATCGAAGGGTAACGCGGCCACGTCAACGCGTTGCAGATTGGGCTTTTGGATCTCAGCATCCAGCTTGGCTGGATCGGTCGATAACGCGTTTTTCATGCGGTTTGAAATCGTGCCGCGCACCGCCTTTTCTTTGATTTCAATTGGCTGGAATAGACCGGCATCACGCTCATGCCAGTTACCGGCAAACATCTGCGCATCGGAGTTCGCCAGCTTACGTTCAAAAGCCAGAACGGAGGCGGTTTTTACGGTGGTTTTGGTCATTGCGCTTTCCTTAATTCAATGATTAAAAATCTGAGTGTGATTGCAGGTCTAAGTCGGCTTCCTGCAAGGGTTGAGCGTGGCTGCAAATATAATTTTCGTCACTGTTCGGATAACGCCAGAACAGCTGATAAATGTCGTTCACGCGGTGCGGGCTGCGCCATTCACCGATACCGTAAGCCGCTTCGGCGAAGCGGAACGGCAGCGTCGGGTCGCGGGTTTTTGCTACCTCACCGGGCGCATAGAGCGGTGAAATAGCGGTATACCCAACCATCAGTGGCACCAGATATCCTTTCACCGGCTTCGGCTGGTATTGCCAGTCAGCCGCATCGTCTTCCAGCCGGTGTGCCTGATAAGCGATTGTGGAGAAATCAAGCCAGGCGTCGATCATCTCGGTCTGCGGGTCCTGCTCCAGCCGCTCAGCAAAGTGGCTCGCCAGCAGTTCTGAGCGATCGACCAGCGCGAATCCCGGCAGCGCGCGGTACATTTCCCCACGGGTAAACGACGTCAGTTCATTGGGACTTTGCGGCAGCGTCAGTACGCGCACCGGTTTCATTGACACCACGGTACCGCCCGCCAGCCGCTGCGTGACGCACAGCGCTTGCAGGTGCTGCGCCAGTTCGCTGGCCCCTGCGTCACCGTGGGCAATGCTGCCCTGACATTCGATAAACAGCGTAACCGTCATGTGCATTCGCCCTTCTTCATTGAACGGCGCGGTTTTGGCTTCTTTGGTCAACGGATTGCGGGTCTGCGAAAAATAGTAGTCACCCCGTTCGGATGCCTGATGCGCCTGAATCTGATGCTGATGGCACACCACACCGCAGCCGCTAAATGTCAGGCCGTGGCTTGGCTGAACCTTGCGCGACAGCGCGTGGGTATAACCGAGGAAGTGCGTGATGGCAGGAAATCCGTAAGTCAGGCCAGAGATCGCATTGGCATTTTCGACCTGAATATGAGGCAGAACAATCAAGTAGCTCATTGCCATTTCTCCTGCTGGGCGGCATCGAATTCGTGCAGACGCTTGCGCATTAGCACCGACCATTCTTTAAATTCCACCGCACCCATATTGAGCTTTTCGTCTTTATTCAGGCGACTGTTCAGCCAGTGAGCGACGTCGTCGGCAATGTCTGCGATCCAGTCGCCGCGTTCGCGCTGGCGTTTAAAATCCGGGTCAGTATTTTGGCGCAAAGGATCCAGCCACAGTTGCTGCGACATCTTTAGAATGCAGTTTTCCTGTTGGCTCCAGCCCTGCTGTTCGGTCAGGCTCTGAATTTCCGCCGCGTAGCTGAACAGCATGCCGATCAGTTCATCGACGTATTCAGCACGGTTCTGGCGAATGACCTGCGTGTTTTCCTGCTCATAAACGCTGCGCAGATAGCGGCGTAGATCGTTCACCACGCGGCTGACCTGCGGGGAAACGGCTGTCAAAAATGTCTTTTGTTCCGCAGGAGGTTTGAGGATTTGCTGCCATTCGGGCGGCGCACAGCGCAGTAGGTGATTTTTTCCGCCGCGTGCGCTGTTCAGATAGGAGATGTTTTGCGGCTTAGTACCGCCGACGTTTTGCACCGCAAGGTCAGGGAAAAACTGTACCTCCGCCGGATGCCACTGCTTTTCACGCCGGGCTTTACGCGCTGCGATCGACTCCTCGCTGTAACGTGAATGGCTGATACGCAGATAAAGGGCGTGGGCCAGCGAAGAGGAATACAACGGGCTGACTAGGTGATAATCGCCGGTTGCCGACACGGGGAAATAAAGCTGTTTAGCGAGCTGATGCGTTGAGAGGCTTTTGTCCGACAGCGCCAGCATGAAACCGCTGACCCACTGTGCCAGTTGGGCGTCGTTTTCTGCCAACGATGCCAGCGCCGAGTGATCGCCGCGTTTGAGGCAGGCCAGCAATGAATCGCCTTCGTATTCTGTTTGCAGCAGTTTCGCGACGTCAAGCGCAGCCGAGTTCCCGACGGCATCCACGGCGGGAGCATGCAATGTGGCGGTCGAAAGACAGACCGGTTCAGACGCTTTTACCGTGCTGTAAACGCTGCTGCCTTTGGCATCGCCGTGAAAGTATTTCACAGCATGAGTGACCAGACTGATCTGCCCGGCACGCGCAGCAGCATCCGTCAGCCAGGCGCGAACTTCATATTTTCGCTCGATTTCCCTGCGCTGTTCCAACAGCTGTAGCTGTAAAGCGGCCTGTTCTTCTGGATCAGAAATCTCCGCCCGTTTTTTTTCTGCGTCTTTGTCGAAGGCCTCAAGCTTGGGCTGCTTACGGCCTTCGATGTAGTCGGTGATGAACTGGCTTAATCCATGTATTTCCATGTTCCCTCCTTGCTTCTTGATTAATCGAGTGCGCCAAACACCCCTAATACTTCATGCCAGCGCCATCGCTTGTTTTCGTCTAGTGGCAAACAGATTTCGCCAAAGGTTTTACTGACGCGATCGAATTCCCATTCGAGGCTGTCGGCGAGTCGCTGGTAAATGTTGCTGTAGTTCATATCCATCCACGGGCTGACGCCCTGCGCGTACACCTGTTCTATTGCTTCAGCATCAAACACGCTGCTGTCTTTCCAGCCTTCAATACCCTCGTCGGGCTGACGAAAATGCGGTGTATCACCTTCCTCTTCCAGCCACAGGTAATATTGCTGGTCTGGCTGCGACTTGCGAAAGGGCGTGAGCTTTTGCAGCTCGCCGCACCAACTGACGTCATGGCGCCACCAGCGCGCCGCAAAGTTAGCGTCACACGGCTGACGCCCCAATAATTCCGGCCACAGGCGACCGTGTTCCATATCAACAAAGCTGTTAGGCGGGTCAAGCCGCTCACGTTCCTGGATCCGCGGAATAGCGCTGAGAATTTTATATTCCTCCGGCTGGAGTAAATCATTGAGATCGTGACTGGCAAACAGATTGTGGCTGCTTTCTGCGCCCGGCTTGCAATAGGCGGGGGCGAGATTTTGCAGCGCTTTGACGTTTTTATGCAGGATATGCATGTTCGGCAAAGCCGGAGCCTGTTGACGATGCCGCTGTACGCGACCAGCAAGCTGAATAAGCGAACGCATGGAGCTGGGTTCGGCAATCGCCCAATCATAGTCATGGTCGCGGCCAATCTCAGCGACGGAGGTCGCAAGCACGACAAAGATATGATGTATTTCAGGCTGCCCTTCTATGGCTTGCCGGATTTCATCCACCTGCCAGATTGCCTGATCATCGTAGCGGGTCAGGGTGGCGTCGAGACGACTTTCAATGTGCGCCCGCATCGCCAGCGGATGCTGGCTGTGATAGACGCAATAGTGCAGACGCGTGTTTTCCGGCGATCCCGTCGCCAGCAGACGCTGAGCCACAGCAACCAGTTGGTTGATATTCGCCATTCTGACTATCCCGACTGACAGCGTTTTTCCATTATCGTGCACCTGATGATGTTGCTGATGCAGCGCCAGTAATGACTGATGAATGCGTTGTGAGACGGCTTCCACCACATGATTTTCACGGGTGCTTTCGGGTGATGTCGTCACCAGAATAGTCTTGCGCAGCGCCCTGGCCTGCCGCAAAAGAGGGACGCGCATTTCGACAAACTCACGGTGCTGCGCGCCGAACGTCTTACCGCTCGGATGCTGACCTTGCGCGACGTTATGCTCATCAAACCACGCACAGCAAACATTAAGCGGTATTCCCGGCTGGCCGTTGGCCTGCTGATAATGCTTACGGCCTTCGGCATAGGCGCTGAACAATGCCTGTACCAGCGCTGGCGCGAGCGTGGCTGAGGAAAGTAAAACAAGCGAACCCAACATGCCCGCCCAGTTGACCAACCGACACAATGCAGGGAGATCGGCCATATCGAAATCATCAGGTTCATCGAGCACCAGATCGGAGGTCAGCAGACGCAGCATCGGGGCAATCTGATGCCCGCCACGCTGGCTTTCGCAGGCGGGCATCAGATGATCAATGGTGGTGACTAACACCGGCGCACTGAGCAGTTTCAGCAGGGAGTCTTTACCTTTTAGCCACTGCCCAATGCGGCCGCTATCCAGCGTTCCTTCGTAGCGCACGTACTGATGTTCTGCAAAAAGGTCGTCCGCCGACTGGCTACCGGAATTGATCGTTCCGTTTCGATCATCATTAAGCTGATGCAGTTGCTGCACCGCCTGTGAGCCAATCAGTACCGCCAGATCTTCTTTATCCAGATGCAGCTTTTCGCCCAGCGCATCGCCGGTCTGCAATGTCAGCGTGCGCAGACCGAGCGCGACGGAAAACCGGCAACCGCGTGTTTCATCCGCCAGACCGTACATTATTCGCGCATTGGCCAGCGTTTTACCGCAGCCGGTCGAGGCCATGTTCACACCGAAAAAACCGTGCTGCTGAGACGTTTCACGCAAGCCACAGGCGAGATCGAATGCTTTATCCTGCCAGCGATATTTCTGCTGAGCAGTCCGTTTTTTAAAACCTTTGTGGCGGGAGATCGCCGGGAGTGTTTCACGTAAAAACGGCAAGGTGCGCGCCAGCAAATAGGCGTTCTGACTGACGCCAATATTGTGTTCATCCAGATGCTGTTTGGGTTTGCCGGTTTTTCTATCCGTATTGGCGATGGCGGCATAGGCCGGGTCCTGCCAACCTGGCGTGGCATCAAGCGAAGAATAAAGATGGTCGGCAAGCATCAGAACCAGCCGTGCCATATGGCTGGTGAAGCGCTGCTCCAAAAAAGCATGGGGCGAAGTGATTAAGGGCAGTTGTAAGGCACGCGCCGCAAATACCTGCGCTTTATTGCGCCACGTGGTGCTCTGTATCGGCGTTCCCTGCGGGAAATGCCAGACTTCGCGCCGTTCTTTAGCGGTCCATTCGGCGTCGATATTGGTCGAGTTCCAACACGGTGCAAATTGCTCATCCAGCCAGCCCGCAATATCCGTCACCTGAGGCGGCATAGTGTAAATATCGCCCTGACCGTTTTTATCGTTTTTAGGGTAAACCGGTAAACGGTGATGCGAAATAATCAGCCATGCCACCACGCGTGCGACAGGAGGCAAACCCGAGAGCGGGCTGTCATGGCTGACGCCCGTTGCATCCCGTAACAGATTCTCCAGCATGGTTTTCTCACTGTCAGCGCTGACCTGTTGTAACGCAGTCAACCACTGTGCATCCGTCTGAGTACTGACGAATGCCTGAAACATTCGTACGGAGATCCATTCATGGCGAAAAGGCTCGAAGCGTTTCCCCTTGCCTTTTAACTTGTCCTGAAATAACTGATTGGCCTTGCCGAAATCGTGAAATAGCCCGGCTATGGCGGCTAACAAACTGATGGTTTGGGTAGCATGGAATGAAGTTTCGGTGGCGGATTTTAGAATGTCGCGCTCTGTGGTATGCGTCGGCACCGACCCTTTTTGATTAAACTTACGGATATTACCTACAATCCAAATAATTTCGGTCTGATTGTTAGACTTAATCCAATGGCAGGCTATCGCGGTGTTTCTGCGGGCTGTTTTCTTAAGTAAACGGCGTAACGTATTTAGCCCTTCCAGGGTGATCGCCGTTTGCCATGTACGCCTTCCTTTACGTTCAGCAAACTGATCGATGATTCGACGGGTTTCCACCAGCGCTTTTTTATTACACTCAGAGACTAATAATATATTCATCGGTGCTGACTTATTTTTTGTGCAACGTCTTGTACTGTTTCAATCATGGTATCTAAGGCATCGGCTCGCTGGAAATTACTCAGGCAGCGCTGGCGGAATTCCTGTTCGTCATCGCCATTCATCGCTGCAATAAAAGCCTGAGGCAGAATTAGCGCATCCTTAATCAAATCCGCAACGTCAAACACCAGCCCTCCGCGTCGTGTTTTGCCATGCATGACGGCAAGGCCATGCGGCAGGCCAATCACCCACACGGCCGTCGCGGCCAGCCCGTAAGCCAGATAGTTACCATGATCGAGAAAACGGTTAGCGAGATCGACACCACCGCCACGTTTGGCTCGGGTGAAATCGCCATAACTGGCTGCCGTCGCTGCTAGCTTATAAAGGCTTTTGGTCAGCACCGCTTCCTGCGCCATTAGCCCGGTAATGGTATGACACTCAGGCAGACTGCGTTCAAAACGTAATAACGTTGATTCTATTCGGGAATGATCAAGTTTAAACGCATCTTCACGCGACATTGTTGCGCTAAACCAGTGCTTACGAATTTGCGCTATACGAACCTGCTGAAATGCCACTGCCGCGGCCAGTCTTTTCTGTTCATCGAACCAGAAACTGACCCAATATTGCAGATACTCCGTCGGGCGATATTCACTTTGCGACGTTAACCATGAGACATTCACTTCGACTTCATTGGCAGAAAAAAGCGGCGTTCCACCCCCGCCGCAGAACCCAACCAGAACACCGGCTCTGGCGAATTCCCGCATTGCGGCCTGCGTCACTGAGGTCCCCGTTCCCAACATCACAACGGTGGTATTAGCGATAGGGATATTCCAATAAAGTGATTGTTTCCCTTCCTCCGTCACATATTCAACCCGCCCACCGTTCACTAAAACACGGCAATATTGCAGATAGTAAATATTGGACCGTTTAGAATGCAGAATGGTTTTAAGTTCACTGGGCATTAACGCTTCGGCCATTTTAAAGTCCTTTTCGATAGTTTTATAAAAATAATAACTTATAAAATAGACCGATTAGATCGAACATCAATGATTAAATATATTGGGTATTTACATGCTGCAAGCTAAGCCAGAAGATATTTTTATTTCTAAGCTGCCAGTGCAGCAGTGAACTGTTGAAAAATACGCTATCCCCTGCGTTATTAGCGTGCTGCAATGACTTTAATCTAAAATCAATGCGTTAGAACGGGTAACAAAAGGGAGTTTTAAGAAAGGTGTTGTGAGCCAAAAAAGCGGAGGAGTCTCCGCTTTAGGTATTATTCGTCATCGCTAAAATCAAAACCGATTAAATGCAGCCGGGAAAGTGACTTCGCCGTGGGCGTCAGTCAGGGCGTCTTCGGTCAGGGTGTAAAGCTGAAAGGCGGCTTCCGTGTCCGGCCAGCGGCAGTGAAGATCGTGTGCTGCGGCGGATTTGAAACCGAAACGTCCATAGTAGGCTGGGTTACCGAGAACGACGACGGCGGCGTATCCAAATTCATTGAGGGAATCCAGACCTTCGTAGATAAGCTTCTCACCTACCCCCTGACGACGCAGAGACTCCTCAACCGCCAGCGGTGCCAGCCCGACCCAGTTGCGGTCTTCACCTTTGATATCCACCGGACAGAAGGCGACGTAGCCGACCACGCTTCCTTCATCGTCAGTCGCGACCACGCCAAGCGTCAGCAGCCCATCTTCACGTAGCTCTTTGACCAAATCTGCTTCGCCGCTGTTGGGAAATGCGGCGCGCAACAGGCGGTCAATGCCAGCGGCATCAATAGGTATTTCGGTGCGAATTAACATGTTTGCACTACCGGAGCCACAGGCTCGCGGTCCTCTTGTAAACCGGCTTCGATAAAGTCAGCAAGACGCATCAGGCCACTTTTCAGCAGAACCGGCATGCTGTCCAGATCAATGGCGTCCATCAGATTTTTTACGTTCAGACCAAGCTCGGTGTCGCCTTCAATACGCAGGCGACGCTGGAAGAATAACGTATCGGGATCTTGTTTGCGGGCGGCGATCAGCACCAGGTCATTGGCGTTGCCACTGAAGCTGACATCTGCTTCGCCGTGCTCACGAATTTGCAGCTTGCCCTCTTCAACGCTCATCAGCCAGTTTAGGTTGAGATCGCTGACCTCAATTTTTAACCAGCGACCTTCGAGGAAGTCGAGTTCACCTTCAGCCAGCGCCTGACGGAACTGCCAGCTCAGCACTTGCTGCAAAACCTGACGCTGTAGCGAAAAAGGCGTGAATTTTAATGGCACACTCAACAGGGAGGGTCCCTGGCGCACCATACGTGCTCGTAGTTTTTGCAACACTGGCACTACTCCTTTAGGTACTTTTCGGAAACTGATTAGGTCAAGATATGCGCCCTATTTTGCCACATCGTCCATTTAGTTCAGCGGCCTGCATCAATAAATACTGCAACAGAAAGAAAACGCATACAACCTCCCGCTAAGGCATACCTCTGGCCAACTCGGCAGAAACTGGCTCAAATCAAAATATTGCATTCATAGCTTCACTAAAATGGTCGACCAGTAAACGCTCCCTGATAAATGATTTACGTCAGCGGATTCTCCCCTTTTCACTCTTGCCGGCACAGTTATTGCCGGTTAAAGCCAGGAACAGACGATGGAGCTACTTTGCCCGGCGGGCAATTTGCCTGCGTTAAAAGCGGCAATTGATAATGGAGCCGATGCGGTTTATATCGGCTTAAAAGATGATACTAACGCCCGCCACTTTGCCGGTCTGAACTTTACTGAGAAGAAATTGCAGGAGGCGGCAAATTACGTCCACCGTCGCCACCGCAAGCTGCACATTGCGATCAATACTTTTGCGCATCCGGATGGCTATCAGCGTTGGGAACGCGCCGTGGACATGGCGGCGCAGCTCGGTGCTGATGCACTGATCCTCGCCGATATTGCCATGCTTGATTATGCTGCAACCCGTTACCCGCACGTCGAACGCCATGTCTCGGTGCAGGCATCAGCCACCAATGACGAAGCTATTCGTTTTTATCAGCGCAATTTTGACGTCGCCCGCGTGGTGTTGCCGCGCGTGCTGTCAATGCACCAGGTACGCCAGTTATCACGCAGCAGCGTCGTCCCGCTGGAAGTGTTTGCGTTCGGCAGCCTGTGCATTATGGCCGAAGGGCGCTGCTATCTGTCTTCTTATCTGACCGGCGAGTCCCCCAATACGGTCGGAGCCTGTTCTCCGGCACGATTTGTGCGCTGGCAGCAGACGCCGCAAGGGATGGAGTCGCGTCTGAATGACGTGCTGATTGACCGTTATGACGAAGGCGAAAATGCTGGGTATCCGACGCTGTGCAAAGGCCGTTATCTGGTCGATGGCGCCAAGTATCATGCGCTGGAGGAACCCACCAGCCTGAATACGCTGGAGCTGTTACCGGAACTATTCGCTGCCAATATTGCCTCGGTAAAAATCGAAGGCCGTCAGCGCAGCCCGGCCTATGTCAGCCAGGTGACGCGCGTCTGGCGAGCCGCTATCGACCGTTTTATGGCCGATCCGCAAGGCTTCACGACGGACGCAGAGTGGATGAAACAGTTGGGTTCTATGTCGGAAGGTACGCAAACTACGCTCGGCGCGTACCATCGTAAATGGCAGTGATCGCAGGGAAAATGATGAAATACTCTTTAGGGGCCATTCTCTATTATTGGCCAAAAGCCGAGGTTGAGGCCTTTTATCAGGCCGCAGCCAGCAGCAGCGCAGATGTGATTTATCTCGGGGAAAACGTCTGCACCAAACGACGCGAGATGAAGGTCAATGACTGGATGGAGATCGCCCGTCACTTAGCGGCCAGTGGCAAACAAGTGGTGTTATCGACGCTGGCTTTGTTGCAGGCACCGTCTGAGCTGAATGAGCTGAAACGCTACGTCGAGAACGGCGAGTTTGTTATCGAGGCCAATGATTTTGGTGCAGTCAATATGGCCGCAGAGCGCAACCTGCCGTTTGTGGTCGGCCATGCGCTTAATTGCTATAACGCAGTGACGCTGAAGATCCTGCAACAACAGGGGATGACACGCTGGTGTATGCCGGTCGAATTGTCCCGAGACTGGCTGGTCAATCTGCTGAAGCAGTGCGAAGCGCTGGGCATCCGCGATAAATTCGAAGTGGAGGTGCTGTCTTACGGTCATCTGCCACTGGCCTATTCCGCTCGCTGCTTTACCGCGCGTTCGGAAGATAGGGCAAAAGATGACTGTGAAATCTGCTGCATTAAGTATCCGCAGGGCCGCAAGGTGTTGTCACAGGAAAACCAGCAAGTGTTCGTGCTCAACGGTATTCAGACTCAGAGCGGCTATTGCTACAACCTCGGCAATGAGATGACGTCAATGGAAGGTTTGGTGGATATCGTCAGGCTATCGCCGGAAAGTCAGGAAACGCTGAAGGTATTGGAATCATTCCGCACCAATGAACACGCCCTGACGCCACTCAACCTGACCGACAAGACCGACTGCAACGGTTACTGGCAGCGAGTCGCCGGGCTGGAACTGGTGCGTTAGTTTTGGCTAATTAAGGGCAGATGCCTGCCCTTATGTGTGGCGTTCTATCATCTCAGTCATTCTTCAGCGGTTTTTTACGGTACAGCATGCTGCGCAGGCGGCCGCTGTCGCGCAATATCCCCAGCCCAATTCCCAGTACGGTATAAACCGCCCCCAGCAGAAGTAACATCAGCATGTCACTGCCCACCTCACTGAACGGCAGGCCCATCTGGTTCACGCCGGCGATGGCTTTGGTTGCCCAGGTCGAGGGCAGCATCGACGAGATAGCCCGCACCCAGTCGGGCATTGCCTGCAGAGGCCACAGGGTTCCGGAGATATAAAACACGGGCATGGTAATGAAAGAGAGCGTCAGGTAGATCATCTCCACGCTGCGCAGACACTCCGTCACCAGTTTTCCCAGCCCGAGAACTGCCAACAGGAAGGGGAACGTCAGCATGATGATCTCAGGAATACTTGCCGTTTGCCGGTAGCCCAACACCCACGGCCACAGAATAAACAGGACAATCGACAAGAACAGCCAGATGGGGATCAGCGCCGATAACCCGCCAAGAAACACCGGAATGCCGGGTTTTCCGTCAGGCGCACTGTTGAGCGTAATGTTAACGCGCACGCTGGCAATCAGCAGGGAGTGCTGTAACAACATGACCAGCAGGCCAGGAAAGATGATCGCCGCAAAGCTGATACCCGGGTTGAACAGGTCCAGCGTCTGGCCGACGATCGGGGTGATCAATACGCTGGCCTGTTTGGCGGTAAAGCCACTACGCATCAGGAGATCCGTGTTGTATTGCATCAGGATCGACTGATAGGCCGCCACCACATCCTGCTGGATCTGGCCGTTCGCCAGGCGGTTGGTGGCATCGCCATACACCGGGATCACAATATCTTGACCGGCGAGGATCTTCTTCTCCAGATCGACCGGCATGATGATCACCGCAAACAGTTTTCGCCAGGCCAGGTCTCGCTTCGCCTCCTCAACGCTGTCGTAGCTGTTAACTTTGATTTTTGACGTCGCATCCAACTGGCGGGTCAGCAGACGGCTGGCGCTGCTGTGGTCCTGATCGACCACCGCGACCGGCAAGTCCCACACAGTGCGGTTAGCGTATACCGTGCTCATAACGCACAGCGAGAGCAGCAGCATCAACCACATCGGCCTGTCGAGCATGCCAATCAGGACTTTGGTGAACGTTTTCCAGTAGGTTTGCAGCCATTGACGCGTGGTCATTTTCCCGGCTCCTGTTTTTTCAGTCGCAGGTATAAGCGCTTATGCACCAGCAGGCCGGTGAGCAACGGATAAATCAGCAAGATAGCGCAAACGCTGAAGATGGCACTGGCAGGAACCTGGCGCAGGAAGATATCGAACATGGCGTACAGCGCATGCGTCAGGGGTTCAATGTTGGAAATGATGCGAGCAGGCCACGGCATTGAGAGCTCAGGAACTGCCATACCCGAGAAGGTCAGCGCGATACTAACGAAAATCCCCATCATGGTGTACGCGGTGATCGTGGTACGGGTAAAAGTAAACAGCAGCAAGCCCATGCTCTGCGCGGCGATCACATAAAAGAAGCTGATCAAAACCATAAATAACGGATCACCGCTGACGCGTGCATCAAAGAAGCCAACCAGCATGGCGATTTCTACCATCAGTAAGGTGGTAAAACACAACGTATAAGGTGCCAGCTTTCCCAGCAGCGCGAAGGTAAATGAAGGTGCCGCCAGCAGCGACTGGCTTCGGGCCATCACGTAGATCATGCAGGTAACGGTAAAGAGTTGGATCAGGTGGATCGTGGCGGCAAATTGTTGGTAATAAATGTAGCTGCCACTGGCGTTGAACAGGCTGCCATAAGAGAGCTCGACGCTGGCCAGAGGCGGCACGTTTTTACCGATTGCATTAGCAATGATTGAACGATATTGAGTGTTGAGTTCAGTGATAAGTCCGCTAAAGTCCTGCGTTGAATAGAGTCCGGCTCCGTAAAACAGCGCGTTGTAATAGAGCACTACGCTGGGCTGTTTGCCAGCGAGGGCATCAGCTTCAAAGTCTGGCGGAATGTAGAGCAGCGCGTAATCCTGCGCGGTACGCAGCCGGTGCTCGGCTTCTTGCAAGCCACCATCAAAGGCCTGAACATGGGCGTGCGAACCGGCATCAAGTTTTCGGGTTAGGGTTTTCGACAATGTACTGTGGTCGCTATCAACTACCGAAACGGGCAGATCAAGCAGCGTTCCTTCCGAGAAGTTACTGCTGATGAGAATGAACAGCAGCAAAGGAAATATCCAGCCCAGCCAGTGGATCACCGGTTGACGAAAAGCATGATGCGTTTCGCGGGCGAAAGAACGTGAAAAGCAGCGCCAGCTGGCTTTGAGCCGGTACATTGCCACTACTCCTTCCAGTTCCACAGAGCGCTCATTCCCTGCCTTAAATTAGGAATAGGTTTGAGTGGATAGAGACGGACTTCAAACGTTTTCAGGTCAAAGTCGCCGGTGGCACGCGTGGCACGTTTAGTGGCGTAATCCCCCAGCGGAGCGATATAACGCACGTCGGCGTCGATCATCTGGTCATTCAGCGCCGGAACGCGGATCCGGACTTTGTCACCTTTGTGCACACCCGCCAGAACATCTTCCCGCAGGTTAAAAACAAAATAAGCATCTGGCAAGCGGATCAGAGTCAACAGCGGGCTGGATGCACTTTGCAACTCCCCAACTTCCGCCGGGATCGGACCCACCTCACCATCAACGGGGGCTTTCACCTGCAGGTCATCGGTCTGCACTTTGACTTCCAGCAGCTCTTCCTCAGCCTGCCGCAGTTGGGCAGCATAGCTCTCACGCTGCTCGGCGCGATCGCCGTTGATACCTTCATCCAGATTGGCTTTTGCCACTAATACCTGTTGATAGGCGCTGTCACGCGCACGACGGGAGTCTTCTAAATCTGATGCCGAGATGAAACCTTTGGTGGCCACTTTGGCGTTGCGATTATATTGATCGCGGGCATTTATGTATTCGGCCTGCGCCTGTGACAGCGTGGCCTTCAGGTTGCGAATGCTCTCTTCACGGGTACCGTTGGCCGACAAATCCAGCTGCGCTTTGGCCTGGTCGCGTGCGGCTTCCAGCGAGCGCAACTGCGCCATCAGTTCGGGGCTGTCGAGAGTGATCAGAAGCTGTCCGGCTTTAACATCATCACCGCGTTCAACATGACGTTCAATGACGCGACCTTTAGCTTTGGACGCAACAATAACCTCAGGGGCATCAACCTCACCCTGTAATAAGAGATCCTGGTTATTTGCGCGGAAAAGAACCGCCAGCGAAATGGCCACTGCGACCAGCAACAGGGTCAATAATATTCTTTTACTCATAGTATTAACTTCCTTTATCACTGCCAGCGGTAAATCTCAGCCCGACGGGGATCGGTACGGATCGTTGGCATTTCCTTTTCCATTGAGCCTGTTCCCTGCCCGCTGCTTCTTTAGGGGATGAATAAAGCGCAGGCATAATAACGGGATGCAGAGAGGCTTTTTTAACACGAAACGGCATATCCATTAAATTATAAATCAACCTGTAAATATTCGTGCAGATTCGCATTCCTGTTGCCCCAGAGCACAAATGAAGTATTCAGCTAAAGTTTATTAGGTGATACTCACCTGTATAATTAGCGGGCGAACAGGTTTGCCCCTCACCCATTAACGAGTGAGTGATAATCATGTCTGAGAAAATAACAGTCCCTCTTTCCGTGCTGGATCTGGCACCGGTACCGCAGGGTTCTTCACCGAAACAGGCTTTCCATTCTTCTCTGGAGTTAGCCCAACACGCTGAAAAGTGGGGCTATCAGCGTTATTGGATGGCAGAGCATCACAACATGACCGGTATCGCCAGTGCCGCGACTTCGGTTTTGCTTGGGTTCATTGCCGGTGGCACCAAAACGATTCGCGTGGGGTCGGGTGGCGTCATGCTGCCTAACCACTCGCCGCTGGTGATTGCGGAGCAATTCGGTACGTTGGCGACGCTCTATCCCGACCGTGTGGATCTCGGCCTTGGCCGCGCGCCAGGTACCGATCAGCGCACCATGGTAGCCCTACGTCGTCATCTTTCCGGCGAAGTAGATAACTTCCCACAGGATGTGCAGGAACTGCAGCACTATTTTGCCGATGTGCAGCCAGGTCAGCCTGTACAGGCCGTACCGGGTCAGGGTTTGCATGTGCCATTGTGGTTGCTGGGCTCAAGTCTGTACAGCGCACAGCTTGCCGCAGCTTTGGGTCTGCCATTTGCTTTTGCGTCACATTTTGCGCCAGACATGCTGTATCAGGCGCTGGCGATTTATCGCAGCCAGTTCAAGCCATCGGAACAATTGCAAAAAGCGCACGCCATGGTCTGTATCAATGCCATTGCCGCAGATACCGATGAAGAAGCCCGTCGCATGTTTACGTCCAATCAGCAGCAGTTCATCAATCTGCGTCGTGGTAATCCGGGTAAACTGCCTGCGCCCGTCGATAATATAGAAAGCCTGTGTTCTGCATCGGAACGCTTTGGTGTTGATCAGGCGCTGCGGCTGTCGGTGGTAGGCAATAAAGAGACGGTCCGGGCAGGTCTGCAAACCATACTCCGTGAAACCGAAGCGGATGAATTGATGATCAACGGCCAGATTTTCGATCAGCAGGCGCGGTTGCATTCATTCGAAATTGTCTCTCAATTGCAGAATGATTTGGTCCGGGAAGTGCGTATCGACTGATTTCGTGAACTGTTTTCATCCTGCAATGACAAATACGACAAACATAAAAAAACCCGCCGAAGCGGGTTTTTATTTATCTGTTATTAGCCTGAGCTAACGTCAGATTATGCGTCAGGAGTACGGCGTGGTGTACGACGTTCGCCAGCAGGTACAGAAGCACCGCCTTCACGACGTTCAGCAGGACGACCACGGCCACCTTCACGACGTTCGCCGCTGAAAGTACGAGGTGGAGCACCGTTACCACGGCGTTCACCGCCAGCACCTGGAGCACCAGCAGGACGTTCACGGCGTGCTGCTTGTGGCTGTGCATCGCCTAACAACTGCATGTTCATCGGCTTGTTCAGGATACGGGTGCGGGTGAAATGAGACAGAATCTCGCCCGGCATGCCTTTCGGCAACTCGATCGTTGAATGCGAAGAGAACAATTTGATGTTACCGATATAACGGCTGCTGATGTCGCCTTCGTTAGCAATTGCGCCAACGATGTGACGAACTTCAACACCGTCATCGCGACCCACTTCGATGCGATACAGTTCCATCTCACCAGCATCACGACGTTCACGACGTGGTGCACCATCACGTGAAGCTGCGCCATCACGTGCAGGACGGTCACCATCACGAGATGGACGACGGTCATTGCGGTCACCGCGATCGCTACGCTCGTCAAAATCACGACGTGGCGGACGGCTTTTGAAGGCCTGATCAGCAGGAACGATCAACGGACGTTCGCCCTGTGCCATTTTCAGCAGCGCAGCGGCCAGCGTTTCGATATCCAGCGCTTCTGCAGGTTGCATTTTTGCCAGCAGCGCACGATATTGATCCAGATCGCTGCTTTCCAGTTGTAGCTGAACTTTTGCAGCGAACTTAGCAAGACGACGCTCGCCCAGTACATCTGCAGTAGGAATTTCAACTTCTGGGATGGTCAGCTTCATGGTACGTTCAATGTTACGAAGCAGGCGACGTTCACGGTTCTCAACGAACAGCAGCGCACGGCCAGCACGACCAGCACGACCGGTACGGCCGATACGGTGAACGTAAGATTCTGAGTCCATCGGGATGTCATAGTTAACAACCAGGCTGATACGTTCTACATCAAGACCACGTGCTGCCACGTCGGTTGCGATCAGAATGTCCAGACGGCCATCTTTCAGACGTTCCAGAGTCTGCTCACGCAGGGACTGGTTCATGTCACCGTTCAGAGCTGCACTGTTGTAGCCGCTACGTTCAAGCGCTTCAGCCACTTCCAGTGTTGCGTTTTTGGTACGTACGAAAATAATCGCCGCATCAAAATCTTCAGACTCAAGGAAACGTACCAACGCTTCATTTTTACGCAGACCATGGACAGACCAGTAGCTCTGGCTGATGTCCGGACGGGTAGTTACGCTAGACTGAATGCGAACTTCCTGCGGATCTTTCATGAAACGACGGGTAATGCGACGGATAGCTTCCGGCATGGTGGCAGAGAACAGTGCGGTCTGATGATCAGCCGGGATCTGCGCCATGATGGTTTCAACGTCTTCGATGAAGCCCATACGCAGCATTTCATCGGCTTCATCCAGCACCAAACCGCTCAGGTTAGAGAGGTTCAGGGTGCCGCGTTTCAGGTGGTCCAGCAGACGGCCTGGGGTACCCACAACAATTTGTGGACCCTGACGCAGTGCGCGCAGTTGGACGTCATAGCGTTGGCCGCCGTAAAGGGCAACCACATTCACGCCATGCAAATGTTTAGCGAAATCAGTACAAGCTTCAGCAACCTGAACGGCCAGTTCACGGGTTGGAGCCAATACCAGAATCTGTGGAGCCTTCAACTCAGGCTTAATGTTGTGCAGCAGTGGCAGCGCGAAGGCCGCAGTTTTACCAGAACCGGTTTGCGCCATACCTAATACGTCACGACCGTTTAAAAGGTGTGGAATACATTCGGATTGGATCGGTGATGGTTTTTCGTAGCCCAGATCGGTCAGGGCGGCAATGATAGGAGCAGACAGCCCCAGGTCAGCAAAAGAGGTTTCAAGCTCAGTAGTCATGTACACGTGCCTCATTAATAATGGCAGCCAGTCTACATAACTCGTCGAGAAAATTTTCAGTCATTTTCATTGAAAAGTGTGAACCGGCTCAAATTAGATTATAAAACGAACAAAACAACCCTCGCCCGTTAAGGCGCTTAAAAATGGTTAAACCATGATTTAAGAAGGCTGATTGGTGTCGTCAGCTATTGCTGGTCCGATTCTGATAGGTCGTCTTGCTCTTGGCCTAATAGCGCCAATTCCAACAATGCATAGCGGTGCTCAACAAAATTATGAACGTTGTTAGCTACCGTCAGTTTGAACAGTGCCAGGGCGCTGTTCTTGTCCCCCAGACTTAGGTAATGTTTACCTAAATAGAAGTCAGTTTCACTGAGATGCTCAGCGAGCGAAGTGTTATCCGTTGCTTCCGCCTTTAGGCGTTCCATCAGCGTTGTTTCGCTGATCTTACCCAGGTAGAATTCGACGATATTCCATCCCCATTGCCCTCTGTCCGCTTTGTCATAACGCTGCTGCAGCGCTACGTCGGCATCCTTCGGATTGATTTCTCTCTCCGCAAGATAAAGCCATAAAGAACGGAAGGGATCATTTGGATCGTCTCGATAAAACGCCTGCAGATCATCCTGCGCTAACGAGAATCGGCCACCGTAATACAGTGCGATACCTCGGTTCAAACGCGCGTAGTTGTAAGTTGGATCAAGCTCTAGTACAGAATCAAACGCTTCATAGGCAGCATCGAAATTGCCTGCCTGCGTTAAGTAAATCCCCAGGTAGTTAAAAACTTCTGGCATATCAGGACGAATAGACAGCGCTTGTGAAAAATCGTTCCGCGCTAACGCTCTAAGACCCAGACTATCATACAGCACACCGCGCTCATATAATAGCTGTGCACGCTCATCGTCAGTCAGCGCTCGACTGGCAAGGATTTGTTCCATACGCGCCAAGATAACTTCCTGCTGCAACGTAGGCTGCAACGGAATAGCCAGAACTTCGTTTTTACGCCAATCATGGTTGCTGCATCCTGCCAACATAAGAGCTGTCGCAACATAACACCAGCGCAAGAAAGGCTTCATTTCTACTCCCGAAGACAAACATTGGATTAACCTCCTGTCATCCGGCTGCTTAACACAAGCGCATCCTGCGCTCATGATACGAACAGTTCCCTGCCTGATGACAGGGAACTGTAAAACTTCTGTTACAGAAATTTATTCGGCTGAAGGCTCTGCGGCTTCGCTTTGGCTTGGCGCTACGGCATCTTTCATGCTCAAGCGTACGCGACCCTGGCGATCAACCTCAACAACTTTAACCGGAACTTCCTGACCCATCTGTAGGTAATCGGTCACTTTATCAACGCGCTTGTCAGCGATTTGAGAAATATGAACCAGACCCTCTTTACCGCCGCCAATGGCAACAAATGCGCCAAAGTCTACGATGCGAGTTACTTTACCTTGATAGATACGGCCAACTTCAACTTCAGCAGTGATCTCTTCGATACGACGGATAGCGAATTTAGCTTTCTCACCGTCGGTCGCAGCGATTTTAACTGTACCATCATCTTCAATTTCAATGGTGGTGCCGGTTTCTTCGGTCAGGGCACGAATAACAGAACCACCTTTACCGATCACGTCTTTGATTTTATCTGGACTGATCTTAATGGTATGAATACGTGGTGCAAATTGAGATATATCACCACGCGGAGTGCTGATAGCCTGTTCCATCACGCCCAGAATGTGCAGACGCGCACCCTTAGCCTGATTCAGTGCAACCTGCATGATTTCGCGGGTGATGCCTTCAATTTTGATGTCCATCTGCAGCGCAGTAATACCGTCACGGCTACCGGCTACTTTAAAGTCCATGTCGCCCAGATGATCTTCGTCACCCAGAATGTCAGACAGAACGACAAAGCTCTCGCCTTCTTTAACCAGGCCCATTGCGATACCCGCGACAGCTGCTTTAATCGGCACGCCTGCATCCATCAGGGCCAGAGAAGCGCCACAAACAGAAGCCATAGAAGATGAACCGTTAGATTCGGTGATTTCAGAAACCACACGTACGGTGTACGGGAAATCTTCTGGTTTTGGCATCATGGCCAACACGCCACGTTTCGCCAGACGACCATGACCAATTTCACGGCGCTTAGGCGAACCCACCATCCCAGTTTCACCAACGGAGTATGGAGGGAAGTTGTAGTGGAACAAGAAGCTGTCAGACTTCTCACCCATCAACTCATCAAGGTTCTGCGCATCACGTGCAGTACCCAGAGTGGCAGTAACCAGCGCCTGAGTTTCACCACGAGTGAACAGTGCTGAACCATGGGTACGTGGCAGAACGCCAGTACGCACGTCCAAACCACGGATCATGTCTTTTTCACGACCATCAATACGTGGCTCGCCACGCAGAACACGGCTACGCACCACGTTCTTCTCAATGCTGCCCAATAGGTCAGAGATTTCGCCAGCGTCCAGTGTTTCATCTTCAGCTTGCAGGGTTTTAACCACTTCCGCTTTGATAACGTTGATCTGAGCGTAACGCTCTTGTTTGTCAGTGATCAGGTATGCATCACCTAAACGAGATTCTGCCAGTGTCACTACGCGAGCATGCAGCTCAGCGTTAACGACTTCAGGTTTCCAATCCCATTTCGCTTTACCGACTTCAGCAACCAGAGAGTTGATGTTATCAATAACGATTTGTTGTTGTTCATGCCCGAACACCACAGCGCCCAGCATCTGATCTTCGCTCAACACGTCCGCTTCAGACTCAACCATCAGTACGGCGCCTTGGGTACCGGCAACCACCAGGTCCAGACTGCTGGTTTTCAGCTCATCTGCCGTCGGGTTTAGAACGTACTGACCATTGATGTAACCTACTCGTGCTGAACCAATTGGGCCACTGAATGGAATGCCAGACAGGCTCAGTGCAGCAGAAGCACCGATCATCGCAACGATGTCAGGGTTTACTTGTGGGTTCAGAGAAACCACCGTCGCAATAACCTGAACTTCATTCAGGAAACCTTCTGGGAACAGAGGGCGAATTGGACGGTCAATGAGACGGGAAGTCAGGGTTTCGCCTTCACTTGGACGGCCTTCACGACGGAAGAAGCTGCCCGGGATACGACCAGCAGCGTAAGTACGCTCCTGATAGTTAACCGTCAAAGGGAAGAAGCTTTGGCCTGGTTTGGCTTTTTTCTGGCCAACAACAGTCACGAATACTGCGGTGTCATCCATGCTAACCATCACGGCTGCAGTTGCCTGACGACCCATCATGCCGGTTTCCAGCGTGACAGTGTGTTGACCGTATTGGAATTTACGAATAGTCGGATTAAGCAATGTAATATCCTTTCATGTGACGCGCAGCTGTTATGACAGCAGTTCACGTCAGTAAATATCAGAACTTCTCACTACATCCTCGCGACTAATGACAATCCTTATTTCTCTCAGCGGAAATAAAGTCTCTCATTAGCCGCGCGAACCTCTGTAACGGAAGATCACGTGATAGCAATTTCTATGAAGATAAGTTCTATAAAAACAACAACACTACAGTAACCTGATTTGCGGTTGCTTCCTAGAATAAAGGGGCCAATTGGCCCCTTTACACTGAAACTCGCTAGATTAGCGACGCAGACCCAGACGCTCGATCAGGCTGGTATAACGTGCTACATCTTTACTCTTCAGATAATCAAGCAGTTTACGACGCTGAGAAACCATACGCAGCAGACCACGACGACTGTGGTGATCTTTTTTGTGCTCTGCGAAGTGACCTTGCAGATGGTTAATTTGAGCAGTCAGCAGAGCAACCTGAACTTCGGAAGAACCACTGTCATTAGTGCCACGACCGAAGTCTGTAACGATTTGAGCTTTAGCTTCAACGCTTAGAGACATAATCATACTCCAAAATATTATAGATAATTAAACGGGTGCCGATCTCTAATTCAGCTACCCAGTGCATAAGCTGCGCTATTCTACTCTTTGCATTATATGATCGCAAGATGAGCAAGAAGGCTTACTCGGTGTATTCAACCACCAAACGACGCGGCGCAATGCGTCCATCATCGTCAATCTCACCGACGCCGATGAACTTACGCTCTTCGCCCTCGGTGATGCGCACCATACCTGACGTTGGGGCACCCGAAGCCTGAACCGGTTGGCCCTGCTTCACGTAGCCTGCCACGACAGGTAGAAGATTCACCTCTGGGAAGTCCTCACAGGCACTGTCCATCGGTAATAACAGAGGATCCAGCAACAGGCGCGGCTCAATACCTTCAACTTCAGCCTGTGCGATCAACTCGTGCAGTTTCTCCATCGTAACCATCCTTTCGGCAGGATAGGCCGCAACCTGAACACGACGAAGATAGGTTACGTGCGCCCCACAACCGAGCTTCTCACCCAGGTCATCCACAATTGTGCGGATATAAGTCCCTTTTGAGCAGTGAATTTCCAGCTCAACGTCGACCCCTTCCCAGCGAATGAATTTCAGTTCATACACGGTGATCGGGCGGGACTCACGCGGAACGTCGATACCCTGACGGGCGTACTCATACAGTTTTTTCCCTTCATATTTCAAAGCTGAATACATTGAAGGGATCTGCTGAGTTTCTCCACGAAAACTCTCGAGCGAATCATCAAGTTGCTGCTGCGTAAAGTTGACGTCGCGTTCAGAGATAATCTGCCCTTCCGCATCAGAGGTATCCGTGCGTTGTCCCATGCGGGCAACGACCAGATAACGTTTATCTGAATCTAACAGGAAGCGGGAGAACTTAGTGGCTTCGCCCAAACAAAGCGGCAACATACCGGTGGCCAGAGGATCAAGGGCACCAGTGTGTCCTGCACGGTTGGCGTTATAAAGACGTTTTACTTTTTGCAGTGCATCGTTAGAGGACAGCCCAAGGGATTTATCCAACAACAGTACGCCGTGGATATCACGGCCGCGGCGGCGTGGGCGACTCATTATACTTCCTCGTCGTCGCCTGCAGCTGAACGACGTTCAGCATCGTTCCGCACGACGTTAGTCACCAGGTTAGACATACGCATGCCTTCAACCAGTGAGTTGTCGTAAGCAAAAGTCAGCTCAGGAACAACACGAAGACGCATCGCTTTACCGATCAGCGTACGAATGAAACCAGACGCATCCTGCAGAGCTCTGATGCCATTTTTAACACGATCGGGGTCCTGATTATCGGTGGTCAGAACATCAAGGAAAGTGACGAACACTTTGGCATATGCCAGGTCACGGGACACTTCAACGCCAGAAACGGTGGCCATGCCCACGCGCGGATCTTTCACTTCACGTTGTAAAATAATGGCGATTTCTTTTTGCATCTCCTGAGAGACACGCTGGGTACGACTAAATTCTTTTGCCATGATAGGACTCCTTCAGACAATTTCCAGACAAAGAGGGGGGCCTCAAGGCCCCCCAACTGGATATAAACGACGTCGCTAAGATTACGCGATGGTGCGTTTGATCTCGATGATTTCGAAGACTTCGATCACATCGCCAGCACGCACATCGTTGTAGTTCTTCACGCCGATACCACATTCCATGCCGTTACGAACTTCAGCAACGTCATCTTTGAAGCGGCGCAGGGATTCCAGCTCGCCTTCGTAGATCACCACGTTGTCACGCAGTACACGGATTGGGTTGTTACGCTTAATCATACCTTCAGTAACCATACAGCCGGCAATTGCACCGAATTTCGGTGACTTGAACACGTCACGAACTTCAGCCAGACCAATGATTTGCTGTTTGTATTCTGGCGCCAACATACCGCTCATTGCCTGTTTCACTTCGTCAATCAGGTTGTAGATAACGGAGTAGTAACGCAGATCCAGGCTTTCATTTTCGACAACACGACGGGCTGACGCATCAGCACGAACGTTGAAGCCGAGGATGATAGCGCGTGAAGCCGCTGCCAGCGTTGCGTCGGTTTCAGTGATACCACCTACGCCCATGCCGACAATCTTGACTTTAACTTCGTCAGTTGACAGAGCTTGCAATGCGTCAGAAATCGCTTCGCAAGAACCCTGCACGTCAGATTTCAGCACGATGTTAAGTTCAGAAACTTCGCCTTCGGTCATGTTAGCAAACATGTTTTCCAGTTTAGATTTCTGCTGGCGAGCCAGTTTCACTTCGCGGAATTTACCTTGACGGTAAAGCGCCACTTCACGAGCTTTTTTCTCATCACGTACAACGGTAACTTCATCACCCGCAGCAGGAACACTGGACAGACCCAACACTTCCACTGGAATAGAAGGACCGGCAGACATAATGTCACGGCCCATTTCATCACGCATTGCACGAACGCGGCCGTATTCGAAGCCACAAAGAATGATGTCGCCTTTGTTCAGAGTACCTTCCTGAACCAATACGGTAGCAACAGGACCACGACCTTTATCAAGGAAGGATTCAATCACTACACCGTTTGCCATGCCGCTGCGAACCGCTTTTAGTTCAAGAACTTCAGCTTGCAGCAAGATTGCGTTCAACAGTTCATCAATGCCCGTGCCCGCTTTCGCAGATACGTGGATGAACTGAGACTCGCCGCCCCACTCTTCCGGCATAACGCCGTACTGAGAGAGTTCGGTACGAACGCGATCTGGATCAGCGTCAGGCTTATCAATTTTGTTAACAGCCACCACGATTGGAACACCCGCAGCTTTCGCATGCTGTACGGCTTCGATGGTTTGTGGCATCACGCCATCATCGGCTGAAACAACCAGAACCACGATGTCAGTCGCCTTGGCGCCACGAGCACGCATTGAAGTAAATGCGGCGTGTCCCGGTGTATCCAGGAAGGTGATCATGCCGTTTTCAGTTTCAACGTGATAAGCACCGATGTGCTGCGTAATACCGCCCGCTTCGCCCGCAGCCACTTTCGTTGAACGAATGTAGTCAAGCAGAGAGGTTTTACCATGGTCAACGTGACCCATGATAGTCACTACCGGAGCACGCGACTCAGCAGCAGTTGACGCACCGGTATCACGGTCACTCATCAGCGCTTCTTCAAGCTCGTTTTCACGACGCAGGATAACTTTGTGACCCATTTCTTCAGCAACCAGCTGAGCTGTTTCCTGATCAATGACCTGGTTGATGGTGGCCATTGCACCCAGTTTCATCATGGTTTTGATGACCTGAGAGCCTTTAACTGCCATTTTGTTAGCAAGTTCGGCAACTGTAATGGTTTCACCCACTACAACATCACGGTTCACAGCAGCAACTGGCTTGTTGAAGCTCTGTTGCAGCGTGCTTGGCTTACGTTTGCCTTTACGACCAACGGCACGCGCTTCTTCGCGATCTGCTTTAGATTCAGACAGTTTATTGCCTTTCTTCTGCTTGGTCGCTTTGCCACCGCGGGTACGGCTTCGACGTTCGCCTTCAACTTTAGCGTCATTTTCGTCTTCAGCTGCACGGGCGTGCGTAGAAGTGGTGACATGATAGTCAGCAGATTCTGATTCGCTTGGCGCAACAACTTCAGTCCAAACGCCAGAGTCAGCCATTTTACGGGCCTCTTCTGCAATGCGTTTAGCATTTTCTTCTAGTTTGCGTTGAGCTTCTTCTTCCGTTTTGCGTTTCAGCTCTGCGGCTTCAGCTTCACGGCGTGCTTTATCTGCCTGAGCTGGTTTGATTGCTTCATCTGTATGTTGATTTGTCACTTTGTCTTTTTCCGCTTGTTCGCGCTTAGCTTTTTCGGCGGCCTCACGTTTGGCTTGCTCTTCGGCGGCGCGCTTCGCTTTTTCCTGAGCTTCGCGCTGGGCTTGCTCTGCTATTGCACGCTGTGCCTGTTCTTCCGCTTCACGCTTCGCCTGCTCTTCCGCTTCGGCCTGGGCAACTTCTGCTTCGGTCATATCACGTTTAACATAAGTGCGTTTCTTGCGGACTTCGATTTGCACCGATTTACTCTTCCCGCCGGTGCTCGGAATATTCAGTGTACTACGCGTTTTGCGTTGTAACGTCAGTTTGTTTGGAGCACTACCGTTTTCACGGTTCAAGTGCGCCAGCAAGGTTTCTTTTTCTTGCTGGGTGACAGAGTCAGCTTCAGACTTGTCGATCCCTGCATCAGCAAATTGCTGTACCAGGCGATCAACCGGAGTTTGAATCTCTGCTGCCAGCGATTTTACGGTTACATCTGTCATGCTGTTCCTTCCTGCTACAGTTTATTACGCATTGTCGCCAAACCAGCAGATATTGCGTGCGGCCATGATAAGTTCACCAGCCTGTGCGTCGCTAAGACCTTCAATATCTGCTAGATCGTCAACACCTTGCTCGGCAAGATCTTCCAGCGTACAAACCCCTTGTGCAGCCAGTTTAAATGCCATACTACGTTCCAGACCCGCCAGGTTCAGCAAATCATCAGCAGGCTTATTATCGCCGAGACTTTCTTCCTGAGCCAAGGCCAGGGTAGTCAATGCTTCTTTTGCACGTTCGCGCAGCGCATCTACCGTGTCTTCGTCCAGACCATCGATTTCAAGCAATTCTTTCATTGGCACATAAGCCAATTCTTCAAGCGTTGAGAAACCTTCTTCTACCAAGACGGTGGCGAAATCTTCATCGATAGCCAGATACTTGGTGAAAGTTGCGATAGCGGCATGTGCCTCGGCCTGATGTTTGGCCTGCAGGTCATCCGCAGTCATAACGTTTAATTCCCAGCCGCTTAACTGAGAGGCTAAACGTACGTTCTGACCATTACGGCCAATCGCCTGTGCCAGATTGCTGGCTTCAACGGCGACATCCATTGTGTGTTTGTCTTCATCAACTACGATAGATGCCACATCGGCAGGTGCCATGGCGTTGATGACAAACTGTGCGGGATTATCATCCCATAATACGATATCAATACGCTCGCCACCTAATTCGCTGGAAACAGCCTGAACTCGGGCACCACGCATACCGACACAAGCACCGACTGGGTCGATACGTTTGTCGTTGGTTTTCACAGCAATTTTAGCACGGGAACCCGGATCGCGGGCAGCGGCTTTAATTTCAATCAACTCTTCACCAATTTCTGGCACTTCGATGCGGAACAATTCGATCAGCATCTCATTGCGTGAACGGCTGACGAAAAGCTGAGCACCGCGAGCTTCCGGACGCACATCATAAAGCACACCGCGAATACGGTCACCAGAACGGAAGTTCTCACGCGGAAGCATATCTTCGCGCAGAATAACGGCTTCAGCATTGCTGCCTAAGTCGAGAGCGATACTGTCACGGTTAACTTTCTTAACGATACCGGTAACGATCTCACCCTGCTGCTCGCGGAACTGCTCAACAACCATTGCACGTTCGGCTTCGCGTACTTTCTGTACGATAACCTGCTTCGCGGTTTGAGTGGTGATTCGGTCGAAAGTAACAGATTCAATCTGATCTTCGATGTAACCACCTAGTTCGATAGACGGATCTTCGTATTGAGCAGCTTCGATCGTGATTTCACGGGTCGGTTGCGTAACTTCGCTAACGGCAACCCAACGGCGGAAGGTATCAAAGTCACCGGTTTTACGGTCGATCGTGACGCGGACTTCAATTTCCTGTTCGTACTTTTTCTTAGTCGCTGTCGATAACGCAGTTTCCAGCGCTTCAAAAATCTTCTCGCGCGGGAGGGATTTTTCATTAGAAACCGCTTCTACAACAGCCAGAATTTCTTTGTTCATCCTAGTTGCCTCATCCAAACTTTAAAAGTGGGGTACCAGATTCGCTTTCTGGATGTTGCTCAGCGCGAACACTTCATCTTTGCCGTCAACAGTAACCGTGATCATTTCGCCTTCGACAGCTTTAATTATTCCCTGCCATTTACGACGGTTCTGCATAGCCATTCGCAATACCACGCTCACCTCTTCACCGAGAAAACGTTGGTAATGTTCAGCGGTAAACATCGGGCGATCGAGGCCAGGAGAGGAAACTTCCAGGTTGTAAGCCACAGTGACCGGGTCTTCGACATCCAGTACCGCACTAACCTGGTGGCTGACATCAGCACAACTATCAACTGTGATCCCGTCTTCACTATCAATATAGATGCGTAGCGTCGATTGGCGAGCTCTTACGAACTCGATACCTACCAGTTCAAAGCCCAAAGCTTCAACCGGTGCTGAAATCATCTCTGTTAATTTTTGTTCTAATGTGGACAAGCCCACCCCCAAGACATAAAAAAAGGGCCTAATAGCCCAGTGATTTTGCTGCCAGTTATTATTGTAAAATAATAAAAAACCCCGATAAATCGGGGCTTTATGAAACTGGACCCTGTTTGCCGCATAGCGGCGTCGGTTCAACTTTCGAAAGTGTTATTTTCAAATTGAAGCTTTCAAACAGAAGCTGCAGAACATCACAGGAAGATACTGAAAGTCTATTTGAAATAAACACTTAGGGAAAGTGGTTGCGGGGGCCGGATTTGAACCGACGACCTTCGGGTTATGAGCCCGACGAGCTACCAGGCTGCTCCACCCCGCGTCCGAAAACGTGGCAAATAATACGCCGATAACCGCTCAAAAGCAAATTATCACAAAGATTGGTACCGAGGACGGGACTTGAACCCGTAAGCCCATTCGGGCACTACCACCTCAAGGTAGCGTGTCTACCAATTCCACCACCCCGGCACTTTTTTTTTCACAATCGCTTTTACTGTCCAAGCATAAGCAATTGATTGAAAAGCTTACTTCCACTTCCTAGCGAGAAAAGTCACATCTAAAGCTACAGATTAGTGAGGAACGTCACTGTTTGGCGCCGAAGGAGCCGCTGGTGCAGTTGTAGTCTGCTCAGTTTTCGCTGGCTGACCTAAATTTTCCCACTCACTACCTTGTTGACCCTTATGTGTACTCATATTCCCAAGGATCAGACTGATCACAAAGAAAAGTGCTGCCAAAACAGCTGTCGTACGGGTCATGAAGTTACCGGAACCACTCGAACCGAACACTGTGCCAGAAGCACCTGCCCCGAAAGAGGCTCCCATATCAGCACCTTTACCTTGTTGCAGCATAACCAGAGCAACAAGCCCGATAGCCACTATAAGGAAAATCACCAGAAGAGCTTCGTACATAGTAGTACCTGTATCCTTGCGGGTTCACCGCGTAACGATTGCTTCTCACCAATTTAGTAGGTTTTCAACGACCCACTGAAGCGGGTGTGAATACTAACCAAAGGTGTATGGTGACGCAAGAGCAATTTGAAGAGGATTGTTTGTTTGCGGAAAAAAACGCCAAAAGCAGTATAACTGCCGTGTCAGGATGGGTTGTGGGCCCTTTTTTGCAATGAAAAGGCCCACACTCGTCTTAATCCTCCGATTTATAACCGGTTATATTTTGGACGTTTTTACAGCATCAGCGATGCGGTTAGCGAGCATCTCGACGAGTGCACCATCTTCACCTTCAACCATGACCCGAATGAGTGGCTCAGTGCCTGATTTACGCAACAGCACTCTACCGCGTCCGGCCAGTTGCTTCTCGACCTCTGCGGTGACCTGCTTCACTTCTTCGGTTTCGAGCGGATCGTGTTCACCACTAAAGTGCACGTTTATCAGGATTTGCGGCAGCAATTTCATGCCACTGCACAGATCCTGCAGGCTCATGTGATTACGCACCATCGCGGTCAGAACTTGTAAACCGGCGACAATACCGTCTCCGGTAGTGGTTTTGTCCAGCAGGATCACGTGCCCAGAGTTTTCGGCACCAATGCGCCAGCCCTTCTCTTGCATTTTTTCAAGCACATAACGGTCACCCACTTTAGCGCGGACAAATGGAATACCCAGCTGTTTTAACGCCAACTCCAGACCCATATTGCTCATCAACGTACCGACAGCCCCGCCCTTAAGCTGGCCCTGACGCAGTCCCTCACGGGCAATAATATAGAGAATTTGATCCCCGTCGACTTTGTTACCTTCATGGTCAACCATGATCAGACGGTCACCATCACCATCAAATGCCAGACCTACATGCGCCTTTTCTGCCAACACGCGTTGCTGCAACTGACGGACATCAGTCGCACCGCACTCTTCATTGATGTTCATGCCGTCTGGCTCGCAGCCAATCGCAATCACTTGGGCACCCAGCTCACGCAACACGCTTGGCGCGATGTGGTAGGTGGCGCCATTGGCGCAGTCAACGACAATTTTCAGACTATTTAGATTCAGCTCACTTGGGAAAGAACCTTTGCAAAATTCGATATAACGCCCTGCCGCATCGACGATACGGCTGGCTTTCCCTAATTCTGCAGACTCCACGCAGGTCAGAGGTTTCTCCATTTCAGCTTCAATCGCCTCTTCAACATTATCGGGTAATTTAGTGCCATCGATAGTGAAGAATTTGATGCCATTGTCGTAATAAGGATTGTGCGATGCAGAGATAACGATACCCGCCTCTGCACGGAAAGTGCGTGTCAGGTATGCCACCGCAGGCGTTGGCATGGGACCGGTGAACGAGGCTGAAAGGCCCGCAGCTGCCAGACCAGCCTCCAGTGCCGATTCAAGCATATAGCCCGAAATGCGCGTATCTTTGCCAATGATCACTTTGCGGGAACCGTGGCGCGCCAGCACCTTGCCAGCCGCCCAACCGAGTTTCAATACAAAATCTGGCGTGATCGGGCTGTCGCCAACTTTGCCGCGAATGCCATCTGTACCAAAGTATTTACGGTTGCTCATAATTTATATTCATCCCTTGCTGAAAGTGTTGCCTCGACAATGCGCATCGCCTCGACTGTTTCTTTTACATCATGCACTCTGATTATTTGCGCACCCTGCATTGCGGCAATGACCGCGCAGGCTACGCTGCCCGTAATCCGCTGTTCAGGCGGAACCCGGAGTAACTGTCCTATCATCGCTTTTCTCGACATTCCCACAAGTAATGGCAGGCCAAACTGGTGGAACTCAGCCAGTCGGGCAAGAAGCTGATAATTATGGGTCAAATCTTTACCGAAACCGAAGCCCGGGTCGAGCAACAATTTATTTTTAGGAATCCCGGCACTCACACAGCGTGCAATTTGCTCACTAAAGTAGGTAGTCACCTCGTGAATAAGGTTCTCATAATGCGGGGCATGCTGCATGTTTTTTGGCTGCCCCTGCATGTGCATTAAACATACAGGCAATCCCGTTGAGGCCGCCGCAGCGAGGGCTCCCGGCTCTTGTAAAGAGCGGATGTCATTGATCAAATGAGCCCCTGCGTTAGCTGCTTGCAGGATCACTGCAGCTTTAGAGGTATCAACTGAGATCCATACATCCATTCGACGGCTGATCGCTTCAACAACAGGAACTACTCTTGTAATCTCTTCATCTTCACTGACTTCAGCCGCTCCCGGCCGGGTTGATTCACCACCAATATCTAAAATAGTGGCCCCCGCGTCGATCATAGACTGCGCATGTTTTAATGCAAGATCGAGACGATTATGACGTCCTCCATCGGAAAAAGAGTCAGGCGTAACATTGAGGATCCCCATAACCTGCGGGAAAGTGAGGTCGAGTGAATCGCCCCTGGAAGTAAGCTGCATGCTGGATTCCTGCCTATCGATTCTAAGATATATTCTGTATTGCTTCAGTAATATGTATAAAAAAACCCCGGTCAAGGCCGGGGTTTTTGTTTTAGCAATATCAATTCTAATCGGCGACTTACTTGCCGCTAAATTGTTCGCACATTGTATTACCCGGGTTCGGGGTCCGGGGCTCATCAACCGGCGTTGGCGCCGTAGGAGTGCCACCGTTGTTTGAGTTATCGCTGCCATTCTTACCGGTCGCGTCATCCCAACCCGCTGGCGGGCGAACATCTTTACGGTTCATCAGGTCATCAATTTGTGGTGCGTCAATGGTTTCATATTTCATCAGCGCATCTTTCATCGTATGCAGGATGTCCATATTTTCCATTAACAGCTTACGAGCACGTTCATAGTTGTGCTCAACCAGTGATTTCACTTCCTGATCAATGATACGCGCAGTTTCATCAGACATATGTTTAGCTTTCGCGACTGAACGACCAAGGAAAACTTCACCTTCTTCATCAGCGTAAAGCAACGGACCTAACTTCTCTGAGAAGCCCCACTGCGTAACCATGTTACGGGCAATTGATGTCGCGACTTTAATATCGTTCGATGCACCGGTAGAGACTTTTTCCACACCGTAGATGATCTCTTCTGCCAAACGACCACCGTAAAGTGTCGAGATCTGGCTTTCCAGTTTCTGACGGCTGGCGCTGATAGCGTCACCGACAGGCAGGAAGAAGGTAACACCTAACGCACGGCCACGAGGAATGATCGTCACTTTATGCACAGGGTCATGCTCAGGAACCAAACGGCCGATGATGGCGTGGCCTGCTTCGTGATATGCCGTTGACTCTTTTTGCGCTTCCGTCATCACCATAGAGCGACGTTCTGCGCCCATCATGATTTTGTCTTTCGCTTTTTCGAACTCAACCATTGAAACAACACGTTTGTTACCACGTGCGGAGAACAATGCGGCCTCGTTGACTAAGTTCGCCAAATCAGCACCAGAGAAACCTGGAGTACCACGTGCAATAACAGAAGCATCAACGTCTGGAGCTAATGGAACGCGACGGGAGTGAACCTTAAGGATCTGCTCACGTCCACGAACGTCTGGCAAGCCGACCACAACCTGACGGTCGAAACGGCCTGGACGCAGCAATGCTGGGTCAAGTACGTCGGGACGGTTTGTCGCGGCAATAACGATGATACCTTCATTACCTTCGAAACCATCCATTTCAACCAGCATCTGGTTCAGGGTCTGTTCACGTTCATCGTGACCGCCACCTAAACCAGCACCACGCTGACGGCCCACGGCATCAATTTCATCGATAAAGATGATACATGGTGCAGCTTTTTTCGCTTGTTCGAACATGTCACGCACACGTGATGCACCGACACCCACGAACATCTCTACGAAGTCAGAACCGGAAATGGTAAAGAACGGAACCTTAGCCTCACCTGCGATAGCTTTCGCCAGCAAGGTTTTACCCGTACCCGGCGGCCCTACCATCAGAACGCCTTTAGGAATTTTACCGCCGAGTTTTTGGAAGCGGCTTGGTTCGCGCAGGTAATCTACCAGTTCGCTAACCTCTTCCTTGGCTTCATCGCAACCGGCAACATCAGCAAAAGTAGTTTTGATTTGGTCTTCGGTCAGCATACGCGCTTTGCTTTTACCAAAGGACATTGCCCCTTTGCCACCGCCACCCTGCATCTGCCGCATAAAGAATATCCAGACGCCAATTAACAACAGCATCGGGAACCATGAAATAAAGATAGAGGCCAGCAAGCTAGGTTGTTCTGGCGGTTCGCCAACAACTTTCACATTTTTGCTCAGCAATGTATCCAGCAATTTAGGATCATCAACTGGTATGTAGGTCGTGTATTTGTTGCTGTCTTTTTTAACAACGTCAATCTCACGTCCATTGATACGTGCTTCACGAATCTGGTCTTGGGTCAATTCGGACATGAAGGTAGAATAATCTACCCTACGGCCATTAGACTCGCTGGGCCCAAAGCTCTGAAATACAGACATCAATACAACCGCGATGACTAACCAGAGAATCAGGTTCTTCGCCATGTCACTCAAGGGATTAACCTCATATTACAACTGTGTTAACAAACAGCGTTAGGGTACTAAAAGTTTCAGCCCTGTCGCTACGATGTACACTTCTCGCGAACGTGCGCGAGAAGCATCTGGCTTACGAACCTTCACCTTCGTAAAAAGGGAGCGAATTTCCCGTAGGTATTCATCAAAGCCATCTCCCTGGAACACCTTCACCAGGAAAGTTCCACCTGGTGCCAATACATCACGACACATATCCAGCGCTAACTCAACCAGATACATCGACTTTGGAATATCGACTGCCGGAGTACCGCTCATATTCGGGGCCATATCGGACATGACCACCTGAACTTTGTTGTCTCCCACTCTTTCCAAAAGAGCTTTGAGCACTAATTCATCACGAAAGTCGCCTTGAAGAAAATCGACGCCAACGATAGGATCCATAGGTAAAAGATCGCACGCGATAATGCGGCCTTTGTTACCGATTTGAGTTGCCACGAACTGTGACCAACCACCAGGAGCCGCGCCTAAATCCACTACGGTCATTCCGGCTTTGAACAGTTTATCACCTTGCTGTATCTCATCCAGTTTAAACCAGGCGCGGGAGCGCAGGCCTTTTTTCTGTGCCTGAATCACATATTTATCGCTAAAGTGTTCCTGCAACCAGCGTGTGGAACTTGCAGAACGCTTTTTATTAGACATTATTTATTAACCATATAATTTTCCATTAACTCTAAAATAGAGCATTTGGAACAAGCTCTTAGCGTCATTATCTCTATGACTAAGTCAGGCATATCACGCTGTCGGAGCAGTCCGATTTGGTGATAACCATGAGATGGCGGTAGAATGACCCGTTTTCAATCCCAACTTAAGTAAAAAAGACGATGAATCTTAACAATAAGCAAAAACAGTACCTGAAAGGTCTGGCACATCCACTAAAACCGGTTGTCATGCTAGGTAATAACGGCCTTACCGAAGGTGTACTTGCCGAAATCGAACAGGCTCTGAAACACCATGAACTCATCAAGGTGAAAGTAGCAGCTGAAGAGCGTGAAACGAAGACCTTGATTGTTGACGCTATTTTGCGTGAAACCAAGGCGAGCAGTGTGCAAGTCATCGGCAATATGCTGGTACTTTATCGCCCTTCTAGTGATGACCGCAAAATTATCTTACCGCGCTAGTTCTTTCGGTTTAAAGAAACACGCTGTAGATATCTAGAACGGTGACACGTAATCAGTTTCAATAAAAGGCCGCTCGCGGCCTTTTTACGTTAGTTTTCACTTCCCTGTGAAGCATTTCACGAGAGAAGGAAAAAAATCAAAGCTGACTGCGACCTGCAAAAGGTGCTATTTACTCAGCATTTACTCGACTCATTAAAGGTATTCAACCTTCAGCACTTCATATTCGACATCGCCGCCCGGCGTGTGGATAACCACGATGTCATCTTGTTCTTTGCCGATTAAACCACGGGCAATCGGAGAGTTTACAGAAATCAGATTTTGTTTAAAATCGGCTTCGTCATCACCAACGATACGGTATTTTTGTTCTTCTTCAGTATCGAGGTTCATCAAAGACACTGTCGAACCAAAAATGACCCGACCGGTTAAAGGCATTTTAGTCACGTCAATAACCTGAGCATTCGAGAGTTTAGCTTCAATCTCCTGAATTCGGCCCTCGCAAAAACCCTGCTGCTCGCGAGCAGCGTGGTATTCTGCGTTCTCTTTCAAATCACCATGCTCACGCGCTGTGGCAATATCAGCAATGATCCTCGGGCGACGGACGCCCTTAAGATGGTCAAGTTCTTCACGTAATCTTTCAGCGCCACGCAATGTCATCGGAATCGGTTTCATATATTCACTACCTCTAACTTTGTCCTTTCGGCAAACACCGTCCTGATTAAATCAGGTAGAAATAAGTCAGTTCTCTTGACCGACTCTCTCTTGGTAAAAACAAAAAACCCAACCAAAAGTCCATGACCCTGGCCAAGATTGGTTTTGCATTATGTCGGGTATTTTAACGTAGAGTTCCTTAAGGGTCATCGTTTACTTTCGCCCTCGTTGCACCACAGTTCGTAGCATCGTAGTATGGCAACACGTTCTTCTGCGGTTACCAGGGCCCTTACTCAAAATAATGCGTTTTTTAAGAATTGTCAGTGGATTAGCTTGCGCGTTAGCTCTAAACGCTAACGCATCTCAGGTCGAAAATTACACCGAGTATCTGCCCGACGGCACGAACCTGGCGTTGCTGGTGCAGAAAATTGGAGCCACGTCTCCTGCAATCGACTATAACGGGCAGCAAATGGCACTGCCCGCCAGTACTATGAAAATTCTGACCGCATTGGCAGCGTTGCTGCAACTGGGTCCGGATTTCCGCTTCACCACCACATTTGAAACTAAAGGTACGATCTCCGATGGTATTCTAAAGGGCGATCTTGTCGCCCGTTTCGCCGGAGATCCTACCTTTAAGCGCCAAAATATCCGCAATATGGTGGCGGCTTTACGTAAGCAGGGGATTAAAGAAATAACCGGCGATATTATAATAGATAGCTCCGTGTTTGCCAGCCATGACAAAGCACCTGGTTGGCCCTGGAACGATATTACGCAATGCTTCAGTGCGCCGCCTGCAGCAGCAATTGTCGATCGCAACTGCTTCTCCGTTTCGCTCTACAGTGCACCGAAACCAAACGATAATGCCTTTATTCGCGTAGCGTCCTATTACCCTGTCCATATGTTCAGTGAGGTACGAACGCTGGCGAAAGGTTCTCCGGATGCACAGTATTGCGAACTCGATGTGGTTCCGGGCGAGCTAAACCGCTATACACTGACGGGCTGCCTCACTCAACGTAGCGAACCTCTGCCTCTGGCTTTTGCCATTCAGGATGGTTCGAGCTACGCCGGTGCAATTTTAAAAGATGAATTGCAGCAGGCTGAGATTCAGATTGATGGTACGTTAAAGCGCCAGACTCAGCCGACACCGGCTGGCACTGTTTTAGCGCAAACTCAGTCGGCACCGCTGCATGATTTGCTCCGCCAGATGCTGAAGAAATCCGACAACATGATCGCCGATACCGTGTTTCGAACCATTGGGCACCAGCGGTTCGGCGTCCCGGGCACGTGGCGTGCGGGTTCTGATGCAGTACGTCAGATATTGCGACAGAAGGCCGGCATTGATTTGGGTAACTCGATTCAGGTCGATGGATCAGGCCTTTCTCGTCACGACTTGCTATCTCCCGCCACCATGATGCAGGTTCTGCAATATATCGCCCAGCATGATCAGGAGCTAGATTTTATATCAATGCTTCCACTGGCCGGGCATGACGGAACATTGCAGTATCGCGGGGGCCTGCATGAAGCCGGTGTTGACGGCAAAGTCTCTGCCAAAACAGGTTCACTGGCGGGGGTTTATAACCTGGCTGGATTTATCACCACAGCAAGTGGTCAGCGCATGGCCTTTGTACAGTTCTTATCCGGCTATGCCGTACCTCCGGAAGATCAGCGTACACGCCGTGCACCGCTGGTTCGTTTTGAGAGTCGCCTCTACCGTGACGTGTATCAAAATAACTGAGTTTCCCCGATGAAATTACTGATTGTCGAAGATGACGAGCTTTTGCGACAAGGCCTTTCTCTGGCACTCACAGGTGAGAATTATGCCTGTGAGTGCGCATCAACGGCAGCGCAAGCCCATCGCCTGATTAAAACCAGTCAGTACAGCTTAGTGGTTCTTGACCTGGGGTTGCCGGACAGAGACGGAGTCTCGTTGCTGCGCCAGTGGCGACGCGAAGATATTTCACTACCGGTGCTAATCCTCACCGCGCGTGATGCACTCGAAGATCGCGTCCATGGACTGGATGCCGGTGCAGATGATTATTTGGTGAAACCGTTCGCCTTGGTTGAATTACTGGCCAGGGTTCGCGCGCTGATACGCCGGTATCAGGGACAAAGTGATAATCAAATAAACGTAGGCGATCTCAAAATAAACCTGTCGACACAACAGGTTTTCCAGAAGGAAACGCCGGTTGAAATCACTCCGAAAGAGTTCGCCATTTTATCTCGCCTGATGATGCGAGCAGGTCAGACGGTGAATCGTGAATTACTTCAGCAGGACCTTTACACATGGAATGACGACATGGGGTCTAATACGCTGGAAGTCCACGTCCATAATTTGCGCCGTAAGCTGGGTAAAGAGCTGATACGCACCGTGCGTGGCAATGGCTATCGTCTGGAAACCACACCATGATCAGCATGCGCCGCCGGTTATTGGTCATGTTGGCACTTATCCTCTTCGTGACGCAACTCACCAGTGTTTTCTGGCTTTGGCACGAGAGTCAGGAACAGATCAATCTCCTGGTTAACGACACTCTGTCCGCTAAAGTCCGCAATATCCACGTTGAGAAGGAGATCGCCGAGGCTATCGCATCGCTTATTGCACCTTCACTACTGATGATGGTCGTGACGCTATTACTCTCTTTCTGGGCAATCAGTTGGATCATCCGTCCTCTGAATCAGTTACAAGAACGGCTAGAAACACGTTCCGCAGATAACCTCTCGCCTCTTCCTCTTAACAGCGAAATCAGTGAAGTCGTTTCGGTCACCAACGCGCTAAATCAGCTTTTCTCACGACTTTCCCATACTATCCAGCAGGAGCGGTTGTTCACGGCTGATGCCGCACATGAACTGCGAACGCCTCTGGCCGGCGTGCGTTTGCACCTCGAATTAATGGAGCAGAAAGGTGTAGAAGGCAGCCGAATACTGATCACCCGTATCGACCAACTGATGCATACCATCGAACAGTTATTGATGCTGTCTCGCGCCGGGCAGAATTTCGCGAAAGGTCACTATGATCAGGTCGACTTAGTCGAGCATGTTATCTGTCCACTGCAGGAAGAGCTGCAGGAAATGATTGCTCAGCGCCATCAAAAGCTATTATTCAATATGCCTGAACAATTAATTCTTCAAGGGGATGCCGTTTTGCTTAGGCTGATGGTGCGTAATTTGGTCGAAAATGCCTACCGTTACAGTCCTGAAATGAGTGAAATAGTTGTCTCCCTATCCCGTGAGGCCGAAGCGGTGCTGATACAGGTAGAAGATCAGGGACCCGGTATTGATGAGCACCAGGCCAGTGAGATCACTCAGGCTTTCAAGCGCATGGACCAACGTTACGGCGGCAGCGGACTGGGGCTGAATATCATTGTTCGTATCGCTACGCTGCATGGAGGCCATCTGTCACTGCACAACCGTCAGGGAACCACCGGGCTTTGCGCCCAGTGCCGGTTACCTGAAACTGCCTTCAGCAGGTTCTGAAACGGTTTTGACGGAACGAGTTAAAATTAGACATTAAAAAAGGTCGCATTAAGCGACCTTTTACACATAAGAGTCTTTCAGGAACGGAAATTAGCGTTCGTAAATGATTTCGACACCTTCGTCGTCTTCATCATCCCAATCATCCCAGTCGTCATCGTCATCTTCTTCTGCTTCAACTGCCACTTCGGCCAATTGATCACGATGGTAATCGTCCCACATGAACTCAACTTTCTCAGGCACAGCGGCTTCGACAGCCATATGTTTAGGATTTTCGTTGATGAATTTCATCACATCCCAACACAGCGCATTCACACCTTCACGATTGGCGGCAGAAATCAGGTAATAGTCGCCTTCCCAGCCCAACGCTTCAGCAATAGCTTTAGCCCGAGTCTCAGCTTCTTCTTTTTCGATCAAATCAACTTTATTGAAGACTAACCAGCGCGGCTTCTCAGCCAGCTTGGCGTTGTACTGCTGCAACTCATTGATAATAACTTTGGCATTCTCAATTGGGTCTGATTCGTCAATTGGTGCGATATCGATAAGATGTAAAAGTACACGGCAACGCTCAAGGTGCTTAAGGAAACGGATCCCTAAACCAGCGCCTTCAGAAGCGCCTTCAATCAGCCCTGGGATGTCGGCAACCACAAAGCTTTGCTCGCTGTCCATACGGACCACGCCAAGGCTTGGAACCAGAGTGGTAAACGGATAGTCGGCTACTTTTGGTTTCGCTGCGGAAACGGCGCGGATAAACGTTGATTTACCTGCGTTTGGTAGCCCAAGCATTCCCACATCAGCAAGCAACATCAGTTCAAGTGCGATATCACGCTCTTCACCTTTGGTGCCCATCGTCTTCTGACGCGGCGAGCGGTTAATGGAGGATTTAAAGCGGGTATTACCCAAGCCGTGAAAACCGCCTTTAGCGACCATCTGAACCTGACCATGGCGGGTCATATCACCGAGTACTTCGCCCGTAGCCTGGTCGATTACCCGTGTACCGACTGGAACTTTAACCGTGATATCTTTGCCACGCTTACCGGTACAGTCGCTGCTTTGGCCATTGGTGCCACGTTCAGCACGATAAGATTTCACAAAACGGAAATCGATCAGCGTGTTGAGGTTTTCGTCACCAATAAGGTAAACATCGCCGCCATCGCCGCCGTCACCGCCATCAGGGCCACCGCGTGGAATATACTTCTCACGACGGAAGCTAACACAACCGTTACCGCCGTCACCTGCCACGATCAATATGGTGGCTTCATCTACAAACTTCATTTGTACTGTCTCCGTAAATCATTCACCGGGCTGCTTGAGTTTAGCCACCCGATTTTGTTCTGTCCGACCAGGCCACCAACGATGGCCTATTGCGGAAAACATCGCTCCCGCCACCACCACGAATGCACCAAGATAACCAATAACGTTAAGTACCGGTGCCGCAAACATACCAGGCCAGGCGAGTGCTAATAAATCTGAAAATAGCAGGGTAAACAGCGGCGTCAGGGTGACAAAAGCACTCACTTGCGCCGCCTGCCATCTCGCCATCGCTTCCGCTAATGCGCCGTATCCTACTAAAGTATTCGCGCCGCAAAACAACAAGCAGGCAAATTGCCAGCCGCTGAGCTGAGAGAGCATCGCCGGACTGGCCAGCGGGAGCAATGCGATAGAACATAAAGTGTACAGTAAAAATAAGATCTGAGGTGAAGCCAGCTGGCGCAATAAAAATTTTTGTGCCACGCCATAGGTCACCCAAACCGTTGCTGCGCCGATCCCCAGTAATACACCTAACGTGTAATCAGTGAGTCGAGTAAAAATCTCAATCAGGCTAGTATTGAAAAACAGAACCAGCCCTAAAATAAGCATACCGGCGCCGATGACCTGAGTGATACGCATCCTTTCCTTCAGGATAACGACGCTGGCGAACATCATACCGACGGGTGACAGCTGTCCAATCACCTGCGATGCCGTTGGGCTGAGGTATTGCAGAGATGACCCGAATAAAACGAAATTACCCAATAATCCGCAGGTGGCGATAAGGAGTAAAATTAACCAACGCGGACTTTTGAATATGCGCATCGATGGCAATCTATGCCGCAACGCGAGAATACATCCAAGAACTATAGCGGCTGAGGAAAACCTAAACCAAACTACGGTAAACGGATCCATCACCACTAAAACCTGTTTCATCGCAATCGGCAGAGAACCCCAGCACATAGCTGTGGTAATCGCTAACATGATCCCTACTGGCGCCTGCGACTTCGTATCCATATTCTTGTCAGTGTGAGCGAATCAGAATGTAAAAAGCCCCGCAACGAGTTGCGAGGCTTACATCTATTTACTTAAGACTCGAAAAATTTATTCAGCTTCGATGCTGATAAACTTACGATTTTTCGGGCCTTTAACTTCGAACTTGACTTTACCGTCAGCCAAAGCAAACAGAGTGTGGTCTTTGCCGCAACCCACGTTAGTACCAGGGTGGAATTTGGTGCCACGCTGACGAACGATGATGCTGCCTGCCAGTACCGCTTCGCCGCCAAAGCGTTTTACGCCAAGACGTTTAGCTTCTGAATCGCGACCGTTGCGTGTGGAGCCGCCAGCCTTTTTGTGTGCCATAGTTCCGCTCTCCTAAACTTAAGCGCTGATGCCGGTGATTTTAACGTCAGTGAACCACTGACGGTGGCCCTGTTGCTTACGGTAATGCTTACGACGACGAAATTTAACAATCTTAATTTTATCGCCACGACCGTGAGCTACGACTTCAGCTTTGACCAAACCGCCAGCAACTAATGGCAGACCGATATTAATTTCTTCACCGTTAGCAATCATTAAAACTTGATCAAACTCGATTGCTTCGCCAGTTGCGATGTCCAGCTTTTCAAGGCGAATAGTCTGCCCTTCGCTGACACGGTGTTGTTTACCACCACTTTGGAAAACCGCGTACATATAAAACTCCGCTTTCCGCGCACTCAACTTTGTATAGTCCAGAGGGCGCTATAAATATTCACAATAGGGCGCGAATTCTACGCAAAAAATCCGCATAAGACAAGAGCACATTCACCACAAAAGAAGAAAAAAAGCGCAGTTCTTGCGATAGCATTTATCTGCACTGTTTTTCAAGTACAATCCCCATTACAGTAAGTGCCATGTGCCAATGTGAGCCAGACCTCATTGCGGTGAAAAGTAACGCAGCCGAAAAAACACCATGAACCTAGAACAGATAATCGATCTCACAGAGCAGGACATGGATGCGGTAAACGCAACCATACTTGAGCAGCTGAATTCAGATGTTTCACTCATCAATCAGCTGGGATATTACATCATTAGTGGCGGGGGCAAACGCATTCGCCCAATGATCGCCGTTCTTGCTGCACGTGCCTTATCTTATAAGGGTAACAAGCACATCACTGTCGCTGCACTTATTGAGTTTATCCATACGGCAACACTGTTGCATGATGACGTCGTTGATGAGTCAGATATGCGTCGCGGGAAAGCAACGGCCAATGCCGCGTTCGGCAATGCCGCGAGCGTTTTAGTGGGTGATTTTATCTATACCAGAGCTTTCCAAATGATGACTGATCTAGAATCATTGCCCGTACTGGCATTGATGGCAAAGGCGGTCAATGTCATTGCTGAAGGCGAAGTTCTACAATTAATGAATTGCAACGACCCGGACATTACCGAAGAAAGCTACATGCAGGTTATTTACAGTAAAACTGCACGACTGTTCGAAGCTGCATCACAAGCTTCGGCAATGCTGGCCAATGGCACTGAAGACCAAATTCAGGGCTTACAGGATTACGGTCGTTATCTTGGTACCGCTTTCCAGTTAATCGATGATTTGCTCGATTATGACGCGAATGGGGAAACTCTGGGTAAAAATACCGGTGACGATCTGAATGAAGGAAAACCAACACTTCCTTTACTTCACGCGATGAAAAATGGCAATGCAGAGCAATCTGCCATGATCCGTAAGGCCATTGAGGAAGGTAATGGCCGTCACTTGCTGCAACCGGTATTGGCAACAATGCATCAGTGGGGTTCACTAGAGCACACTCGACTGCGGGCAGAAGAGGAAGCTGACAAAGCTATTGTTGCATTACAAGTTCTGCCTGAATCTGTTTACCGCACTGCACTTGAGGCGCTTGCTCATATTGCTGTCAGACGAAACTTTTAACCGTCCCCAAAATCATCTTTGAGCATGTACCGCCCATGCGGTACATGCTGCCAGTAACACCCAGTCTCAAGTAGTACGCAGACGCTGTAGAACTTCAGATAACCCCTCCCTGACAATAAACTTTATGATCATTTCACGCTCTTGTTGCTTCAGTTGTTTGTAACTTTCAATCCAAATTACCAAGGGATCCTGATGTGAAGAATATACATATTCCGCAGATTGTTCTTTCATCTCCAGGCAGTTCATCGCGTTGATGGGCAAGCTATCAATATGGTATTCAACAGCCTTTCCCTGAACACCATGCCTGCGACGCTTGACCCAGGCATTACGCCGCGCCATACCGTGGATCCCTTGAGTCGAGGAAGGTAACCCCTCAAAACCAATCAGTTCATTTGCTGAAAACCACTCTTTTTTCATAACGTTCCTTTTCAGATGGCACGCAGGCCTATTCGAATATGTTAGAAATCCTTGAGATGGCGAATAGTTTTATAAAAACCATCACCTTTCCTTTTAAATGTACATTTAATAACTGCACATAAGTTATAGCATTACTTAATAGAAAGAAGAAACACGAATTAACCACCCACCTTTCACATACATCAGAAAATTATTAATTACTTTATGAAACAAAAAAATAATACATTAAACTTTCAGAAAGAAACCAAACTAAAAACAAAACGAAAATCAAAATAAAGACAATAAATACAAAGTCATACATAAAATGTATTCCATTAGCCAGACACTATCCTGTTGAAAGCAGCACCATGAAGTGCTAAGAACGCGCACTGTGTTAAATGTATGTCTAAATCGAACAGTTAATATCAAAAAAAAATTATTATTCACATCTCATTAATAACCAAATATTTATAAACACCTGTTGCACTCTATCTGCAAAAAATCAAATTACGCATTTGCGTTAATTGCCATAAAGAGATATTTTTCCAGAAGATAAACAACATATTTTTTAGAAACAAAAACATCAACTCCGAGATGCAATATTTCAGATCTTGATTCCATAAGTCACACTGACGTTAAAAAACCATTGAATATTTTGCCTATAATGAAGGGAATACACATGAAAGGACGTAAAGAAAATTGGCATCAGGCAGACATTATCGCAGCGCTGAGAAAAAAGGGAACCACTTTGGCGGCGGTCTCTCGCGGCGCCGGGCTAAGTTCATCAACACTGGCTAATGCATTGTCTCGACCATGGCCTAAAGGTGAACGTATCATTGCCGATGCGATTGGCATCCATCCATCAATGATTTGGCCAAATCGCTATTTTGATGCGGCAACCTCGCAACGAATAGAACGCAAAATGAGAGCACCGAATAAAAACTGAACTCGTACTAATAAAAAACCGCCGTAAATGACGGCGGTTTATCAAGAATCATGTAACGGGGATCAGTTATTGATGAATTGCTCACCCAGTTCAATATCTTTGCGCAATACATCAAGCATTGAGTCAAGAGAGCTTTGCTCAAATGCACTCAACTTGCCGATGCTCTTCAGTTCAGCGACACCATTTTGACCCAACAGAATCGGCTGAGCGAAGAAACGTGCATATTCGCCCTGACCTTCTACATACGCGCACTCTACAACGTTACTCTCGCCTTGTAGTGCACGAACTAAGGATAAACCAAAGCGCGCAGCTGCCTGGCCCATAGAGAGTGTAGCAGATCCACCACCGGCTTTAGCTTCAACCACTTCAGTACCCGCATTCTGGATACGTTTGGTTAAGTCAGCCGCTTCACTTTCGCTAAAGGTAACACCAGGGATTTGCGACAGGAGTGGCAAAATAGTGACACCTGAATGGCCGCCAATCACCGGAACTTCGATATCCTGTGGCTGTTTGCCTTTCAGTTCAGCAACAAAAGTATTCGAACGTATTGCGTCGAGAGTGGTTACGCCAAACAATTTATTTTTGTCGTAAACACCCGCTTTTTTCAACACTTCAGCAGCGATAGCTACCGTAGTATTCACCGGGTTAGTGATGATACCAATGCACGCTTTTGGGCAGGTTTTCGCCACTTGTTCTATCAGATTGCGAACGATGCCCGCATTGACATTGAACAGGTCAGAACGGTCCATCCCCGGCTTACGTGCGACGCCGGCAGAAATCAACACCACATCAGCTCCCACTAATGCTGGAGTAGCATCTACTCCACTGAAACCTATAATTTTTACAGCTGTAGGGATATGACTGAGGTCGACAGCAACACCCGGCGTTACCGGGGCAATGTCATACAGAGAGAGTTCTGAACCTGAAGGCAGCTGAGTCTTGAGTAGAAGGGCGAGGGCCTGGCCAATACCGCCAGCTGCACCGAGAACTGCAACTTTCATCCTATACTCCTTTTTTATCATAAACTTAAAAAGCGCCGTGAATTCATCTAGTTATGACCTTAATCTACTGAACCGCCAAACACAATCAACTAATCCAGATTGTGAGAAGCCACGCAGTATTAAGGTTGTATGTCGGCTTAATTTAAGATTACTTTGTTGATGCTTCAGCAGCATAAACAATAACATCATAAAAATAGCGTCACGAAACACGACAGGTTAACCGGCAGTTACATTACACCCGAAGACAACATCAGAACAATATCATTTTTATAACAATTTAATTACCAATACAGGCGGCAGCAGTGCACAAAATTTTGCATATTCATCATATTTAACCATTTGCTTTTTGAGCCTGATTCCATCTATTTAGGTCTAGTTCATGTGGTATTACAGAACATTTATTGCATAACAATTCAAATATATGCATAATATTCAGCACTATTGTTATTACCTCAGGGTGTAAAATGCGTAATCCTGCTAAACAGGAAGATCTGATCAAAACCTTCAAGGCATTATTGAAGGAAGAGAAGTTCAGTTCTCAGGGGGAGATCGTCCTCGCCTTACAAGAAGAGGGCTTCGAGAACATCAATCAATCGAAAGTCTCGCGCATGCTGACCAAATTCGGCGCGGTACGTACCCGAAATACCAAAATGGAAATGGTCTACTGTCTGCCCGCTGAAATTGGTGTCCCTACGACCACCAGCCCATTGAAAAATCTGGTTTTAGATATTGATTACAACGAGGCCGTCGTGGTTATACGCACCAGCCCAGGTGCAGCACAGCTGATTGCGCGCATGCTGGACTCTTGGGGGAAATCGGAAGGTATTCTGGGTACTATCGCCGGTGATGACACCATTTTCACCACCCCAGCCAGCGGTTTCAGCGTTAAACAGCTTTATGAAGACATCCTTCACCATTTCGAACAGGAGCTGTAAGCGGCCCTCTATTGCGAAGTTAATGAATAGCGCCATATCACGACATGCAGGTTACCCGCCGTTTGCTCTTCAAGGTATCCTGCAAGTAACGCTATAGTATTACGACTCATTTTTCTCTAGCTATCTGCCTGCAAAACACCTGATGTTGATCTACAGCGGCGCTGCTATCCGATCACTTCCCATGTAAAGCTGACCCTCATAAGTAACATCACCTTCATATTTTAGTTTCAATGGGCTAATAACTGCAAAATTTACGCGCAGATGGCCAAATCAACTTAAGCGCTGATTTTAAAATAAAAAGTCATTCTTTTTTAAATCTCTTTTTATGCTCTCCATACACCAAATTCGATCCATTAAAAAGCACAGCGAGAACTGTGCTTTTTTATTCTCAAAACCAGAATGTTAAAACTCTTTTACTGCGCTGGCCTTAGCCGCTAGTGCATCAAGGAGTTTGCTATGAATACCGCCGAATCCGCCGTTGCTCATCACCAGAATGTGATCGCCCGGCAGCGCGGCTTTAATCACCAGATCCACCAGCGAATCAACATCTGCACTCCAATGCGCAGGCTGGATGCAGTGTTCGGCTACTTCAGCGACCTGCCACGGAATATGCTGTGGTTGCAGCAGGAACACTTCATCCGCCCGCCCCAGCGCAGGGGCCAGTTCGTTTTTACTCAGCCCCATTTTCATGGTATTTGAGCGAGGTTCGAGAACCGCCAGAATGCGTGCAGTACCGCCTACCTTACTGCGCAGTGCGGACAGCGTGGCGAGAATTGCCGTTGGATGATGCGCGAAATCATCATAGACGCTGACGCCAAATGCTTCGCCGCGCAGTTCAAGACGACGACGGGCATTGATGAAACTATCCAGCGCTTTGCAAGCATCCTCCGGTTTCACACCGACGTGGCGGGCAGCAGCAATGGCCATCAGCCCATTATGCATATTGTGTTCGCCTACCAGGGACCAATTCACTTCACCGACCTTTTCTCCATGAAGCATCACGGCAAAGGAGCTGGAATCTGGCGCGACCTTTTTTGCATCCCATGCACAGGCCTCGGCTTCACCCACGAACTCCTGTTCACTCCAGCAACCCATTGCCATCACTTGTTTCAAGGGAGTGTCATGCTCAGGCAGGATAATTTTACCCTGGCCAGGCACCAGGCGGACCAAATGATGGAACTGTTTCTGAATAGCTTTAAGATCGTCGAAAATATCCGCGTGATCAAATTCAAGATTATTGAGGATCAACGTACGCGGGCTGTAATGGACAAACTTGGAACGTTTGTCGAAGAAGGCGCAGTCGTACTCATCAGCCTCAATGACCATGAATGGGCTGTTACCTAGACGGGCAGAAACGTCGAAATTCCCCGGCACACCACCGATGACATAACCCGGTTCGTAGCCACAGACTTCGAGGATCCAGGTCACCATGCCAGCGGTTGTCGTTTTGCCATGCGTACCCGCCACGGCAATCACCCAACGGCCCGGAAGCACATGGTCGTGCAGCCATTGGGGGCCTGACACGTAGGGAATGCCTTGTTCCAGCACGGCTTCAACACAAGGGTTACCGCGTGTCATGGCGTTGCCGATAATCACCAGATCCGGCAGAGGATCCAGTTGAGAAAGATCGTAGCCCTGGATCAGTTCAATACCCTGATTTTCCAGCAGCGTACTCATTGGAGGATAAACGTTGTTATCTGAACCGGTAACCTGATGCCCTTGTGCACGTGCCAGCATCGCCAGCCCGCCCATAAAGGTGCCGCAAATCCCAAGAATATGAATGCGCATATGTTTTCCATTAATGCCTTTAAGTCAGCGGCTATTCTACCGCTCAGAATCCTCCAGAAGAAATGGATTTGCCTAGGATTCACTCATATATTTGGGCTAAACTGCTCTCGCTAATGTAAAGGGTTTATTAATAAACCGTTATCCATCCTAGATTCAGGGAATGCGTCATGAAAACGTTAGGCGAATTTATTGTTGAAAAGCAGCAGGACTTTCCCCACGCGACCGGTGAACTCACCGCCCTCCTTTCAGCAATAAAACTCGGCGCCAAAATTATTCACCGAGACATCAACAAAGCCGGGCTGGTCGATATCCTCGGTACGAGTGGTGTGGAGAACGTGCAGGGCGAAGTTCAGATGAAGCTCGACCTGTACGCCAATGAAAAGTTAAAAGCGGCCATGAAAGCGCGCGGTGAAATTGCCGGTATCGCGTCAGAAGAAGAAGATGAGATCGTCATTTTTGAAGGGGAACGCGCTGAGAATGCAAAATACGTGATTTTGATGGACCCGCTGGACGGATCATCGAACATTGATGTAAACGTCTCCGTGGGAACTATTTTCTCTATTTACCGCCGTACAACCCCTCTCGGGCAGTCAGTCACCGAAGCAGACTTCCTGCAACCGGGTAACCGCCAGGTCGCGGCCGGCTATGTAGTTTATGGCTCCTCGACGATGCTGGTCTACACCACCGGTGCGGGTGTTCATGCCTTCACTTATGACCCTTCACTTGGCGTATTCTGCCTGTCACATGAAAAAGTCCGTTTCCCTGAAAAGGGCAGCATGTACTCAATCAATGAAGGCAATTACATTAAATTCCCGCTCGGCGTTAAAAAATACATCAAGTATTGCCAAGAGCAGGACGAAGCCACGCTGCGCCCTTATACCTCACGCTATATCGGCTCGCTGGTTGCTGACTTCCACCGTAACCTGCTCAAAGGCGGCATCTACATTTATCCAAGCACCGCAAGCCATCCTGCCGGCAAACTGCGTCTGCTGTACGAATGTAACCCGATGGCCTTCCTGGCTGAACAAGCGGGCGGCAAAGCCAGTGACGGTAAAAACCGTATTCTGGACATTATTCCGCAGAAACTGCATGAACGTGCCCCTTTCTTCGTCGGCAACTGTTCGATGGTCGAAGATGCAGAACGCTTTATTGAGCAGTTCCCCGACGACGCATATCCACAATAAATACGTTTTAGCTCTGTACAAGACTTACGTTAATAAAAAACATCAACAAAAAGGTCCAGCACAAGCCGGACCTTTTTTTACGGCTGAACATCTTAGAACGAACAGCCTCTCAGACAACATCCTGACGATGCAGTTTGAAGACTGATACGCTTTGCGCCAGTATCTGCGCCTGCTCTTCCAGCGAACGCGTGGCAGCCGTCGCTTCTTCGACCAGTGTGGCATTTTGCTGCGCCACCAGATCCATTTGGGTGATCGCAATATTCACCTGCTCGATACCATGAGTTTGCTCTGAAGAAGCAGTGGATATCTCACCCATCAGGCTGGTGACACGGCGTACTTCGTCGGCAATCTCGGTCATGGTGGCAGCGGCAGATTTCACCATTGCTTCCCCTTCTGAGATACGGCTTTCGGAATCGACAATCAGCTCTTTAATTTCCTTCGCGGATTGCGCACTACGCTGAGCCAGACTGCGCACCTCGCCCGCTACTACGGCAAAACCACGCCCTTGCTCACCGGCTCGTGCAGCTTCAACCGCAGCGTTCAGCGCCAGAATATTGGTTTGGAATGCGATACCGTCGATGACTGTAATAATGTCAGTAATGCGTTTCGAACTGTCTGTAATAGCGCGCATTTTATCCATCACCTGGTGCACCACCTGACTGCCTTTATCCGCAATACCCGATACACTTTGCGCCAGTTGGTTGGCCTGCTCGGAGTTCGTCGCGTTCATGCGTACCGTTGACGTCAGTTGCTCCATGCTGGCCGCGGTCTCTTCGAGTGATGCGGCAGATTCTTCAGTGCGTTGTGCCAGGTGTACATTACCTGCCGCCAGCTCACGCGAACCGACATCGATCTGATTACCTGCATCACGAACACGGCCCACCGAGGCAGCCAGCGCATCCTGCATCTTCTTCATCGCACGGAATAAACGGCCCATTTCATTGCTGCGAGAATCGTCGATGTCGCGGGTCAAATCTCCGGCGGCGATGAATTCTAGCTGCGCGATAGATGCACTGAGCGGATGCATAATGATTTTTTGCAGAGCAAACCACGCCAACAGCGCAATAGAGATAGCGATCAGACAGGCAACAATAATGACGATAACCTGTACCTGCGCCTGTTTCTGCGCAGCCGTAATATGGCGATCGGCAGTTTCGTTGGCATACACCCGGAAATCCGCCAGCGCTTTATCGTAAGCGTTGCTGGACGGCGTCATTTTATTTTCCAGTACGTCGTAATAACCATCGGGGCTTTGCGCCTGGATAGCCGCCAACGCGGGTTCAAGCCCTTGCTGTTTATACGCGTCATAGGCCACTTTTAACGCCGTGGATAAATCTTCTCCGCGCTGAGTTTCATCTTTAATCGCCATAAACACGGCAACCTGCTGATCGGCCTGCTTGATATAGTCCGCAACCCGCCCGGCCGTCTCTTTCGAGTCATCCATCATGCCAATTTCCATCTGACGAACCGCTACGCTGCTGGCGACACGCGCGCGCAGAGAAAAACTGTAGCTATTGGCTAACGCCCCAATTTCATCTCCCTGAAGCTGATCAATTTGCTTTAGTGAAGTGGAACTTTGCCGGATAGCATTCGTACCCAACACACTGACAAGTAACAAAATCAGTGTCATTACGACTAACAAGGCGATCAATCCCGCCTTTACGCTCAACTTATTTAACATGCTGTAGTACCCGGTCATTTAGGAAAAGGAGGAAAATCGGTGAGCGTTAATCTGTCGGTAATGGAGAATTTTTATGTCAGTGATTATCGGCAATCCCATGAATTTCTTGAGAAGAAACAGTAAAACAGGCAGTTAGGCGGTAAAGCGCGATTGCTGAAAACTTTAATGCCAAAAAAGCCTGACTAAGCGCAAAGAAAAAGTGAGAAAAACCAGAAACAACCGCCGAGAAAAGGGCAGGAATTCGTGACGGACTTGGCTATAATGTTCGCCACTCCAATTCCTGGTCCAATGAAGGAAACCAAAATGAGCTTACTGAATGTGCCGGCAGGCAAAGACATGCCAGAAGATATCTACGTAGTGATCGAAATCCCTGCTAACGCCGACCCAATCAAATACGAAGTAGATAAAGATACCGGTGCACTGTTCGTGGATCGCTTCATGTCGACTGCGATGTTTTACCCATGTAACTACGGCTACATCAACCACACCCTGTCTCTTGATGGTGACCCGGTTGACGTGCTGGTGCCAACGCCGTACCCACTGCAACCAGGTTCAGTCATTCGCTGCCGTCCGGTTGGCGTACTGAAAATGACCGACGAATCTGGTGAGGATGCCAAAGTTGTGGCGGTTCCACACACCAAACTGAGCAAAGAATACGATCACATCAATGATGTGAACGACCTGCCAGAACTGCTGCGTGCACAGATCACCCACTTCTTCGAGCAATACAAAGCGCTGGAAAAAGGCAAATGGGTAAAAGTTGAAGGCTGGGCTGACGCCGCTGCCGCGAAAGAAGAGATCGTGACATCTTTCGAACGCGCTAAAAACAAGTAATTGTTTTACCGTATAAAAAAACACCGCCCACTGGACGGTGTTTTTTTATGTCTCTCTCCCTGGTAGAAGAGAAGATGTAGCAACAGATTAAGCGACCTTGCTCAGAGTTCTCACTTCACATCATCCGCACGTTTCAACCAGTCTCCACCTTCGATCCGCGACACTCCTTCGAGTGAGCGAATGTAAAGGTAGATCCAGGCGCTGCCGTACGGGGTGGAAATCAGCTCACGTTTATAGTCTTTTGTATTACTTTTCAGTTCGTCCAGTTCAGCCATAATAGATGACGTGATACGGTAAACTTCACAATAGACTTTTCCGTCCCCTGGAACTGCCGCAGGATAGTGCCCCAGATTGTAGAGCGCATAGCCTTCCAGCTCGTGGTCACCCAACCACTGAGCGTGAGTCATCCAATGACTGTTGCCTTGCTTGCGTCGTAAACTACCATAAACAATTATTCGCATGTTTGGTTTCGTATAGTAAAAGTCACATGGGTTAGAACTCAAACTGATAGAGCAAATCCAATGCCTGATCGATACCTGAAACAGCTTCAAGGTACAGTTTAGGCATCAAACGATAGCGCAGAGTCAATGTTGCCAGCGAATCGAAGATACCGACACCATATTTTACCTGTAAACCTGGTAAAACATAGCCGCTGACCACCACCTGAGAGCTATCTCCCACCCCCTGCGTATCCAGTGCCAGATTGCTGACACCGAATGCTTCACCGATTTTACCCACAAGTTTACCACTTTGTGCAACTCCCATGCCGATAAGCATTGAAGTCATTGCGCCGCTGTCAGCACCCGAACTGCCTAAACCTTGCCCGCGAAGCAGATAGGACAAGGCTTCCTCCTGCGACATGGTTGGATCTGAGAAGATTTCAAGTTTAGGTGAATCGGCCTCACCGGTGACCCGAAGTCCAGCAATCACGCCATTTTCGGTGGAATCTGGATTACGGATCGCTTCCAAACTCAGCAATGGCTGGTCGGCAGGACCAGAGAACAGCAACTGGCCTTTACGGACGATCAAATCTTGTCCGTATGCACGGAAGCGACCCGATGGAATATCAATCTGACCATTCAGACCCAGACCGCGTTTATCCTGCGCCACTTTAAGCACGCCTTTCAGGCGGGCTTTCAGACCAAAGGCGTCAAGTCTCACATCATTACCGATGTTAATCATCAGATTACTGTTGATAGGAATTGACGTCGAGACGGGTGCTATAGGCTGGCGCTGATCGTTAAGCATCACTTCGTCAGACGAGATGCCTACCGCGCTTTCAGGCAGTTCCTGCACGGTGATACGCGCCCACGGAATATCTACCCGACCGTTAAGCGAGAACAATTGCGGCGTGGCTTCAAACACGATGTCCGGTGACACATCCATACGCACCATTGGCGGGATAGAAACACGAACACGATCGCCTTTCGCGGCAATTTTAGCGCGCCATGCATTCAATTCGCTCCAGTCCGCGTTACCGTTGAGCTCGAGCTGACCATGCGCGGTACGTATCACCCCAGCCATCAGTGACGACATGCCGTTGAAGTTGATGTTGAGATTGCCGCTGGTCACGTCGAATGGCATAAACTGTGCGTCGAAATCGATATCAGACAGCGCCAATTTACCAAACACCTGCGGCTTTTGCGCATTCCCGCCCAAACGTAGATTTGCATTGAGAATGCCCGAAGCCTTCTCACCTTCCGCGAGCAGCGGTTGCAGCAATGCCATCGATATTTTGGTGATGTTGACATTGCCACTCAGATCGCGACGATTTTGCGGATCGATAATTTGAACGTTGCCATCAAATTGGCCGTTATTGGCAATTTTGACCAGCCAGTCGAAATTAGCACGACCATTATTGAGCCCGGCATTAATATTAAGCGAATCAAAGGCCACCGGTAGGCGATTGCCCTGAATAAGCTGTTGTACCTTCACGCCATTTCCCACCAGCGACAGGCTTGCCTGCGGCAGTCCACCATCAGCCTTCCAACTCACATTGGCTTTGCCGCTGAAAACACCGCTGAGTTTGGTGTCCTCGCCGAGGAAAGGCTTGAGCATGGCCAGATCAAACCGATTAAGCAGCAGGCTAGCCTGTCCGCTGGCACTGGCATCAATGGTTTTCGGTACACACAGATCGGCGTTAGGGTTTTGCCAACAGTGCGGCCCGACCGTTACCCGCTGATCTTTATTGAAGTACTCCAGCGCAATCGAGCGATTAAGGCGCCATTCACCGACCGGCGTATCAAACAGCGTATTATTGATATTGCCTTTCCACTGCTCAGTCGTGCGGTCAAAGCTACCGCTCAGTGCCAGACGACCAGATACCGGCTTACCTTCTACATTAAGCTTCAGCTCATGCTGCTTTTCGTTACCTTTAGCATCCAGCGTCAGGTCACTGATTTTCAAAGCATCTTGTTTAAGATCCTGCACCCGAACAGCAAGATTACCTTGGATCTGGTCGTAAGAACTGACATCACCTTTAATAATGACGCGGCTGATAGTCAGCGCCTGCCATTTAAGACCCGTCGCAGTGAGATCGGCCAGCAGCTTTGGTGCTTTCAGATCACCACGTAATTGCAGCATACCTTTCGCTACGCCGCCCAGCCCCGGCAGAGCACCGTCCAGATGCGGTGCATCGATTTTGGCATCCAGCTCCCATTTTTCGCCGAGCTTACCTTTAACATCGATATTATTGCGCCCCAACTCAAGATGTAGTTGAGGGATATCCCACTGTCCGTAGTTATTGCCCCGCATGTTACCGCGGGCTTTGACCAGATTATTTTTCACATTGCCGTCAAGCTCCAGCGTCGGCACCTGGACCTGCCAGCTGCCACCATACAGACTGCCGCGCGTAGCGATTTTACCCTGCAACCTGGCTGGCCAGTCAGGGTACTGCTTGGCGGTATTGATGTTATTGAGCGTCAGCAGGGTGTTCCAGCTGATAGCTTTACTCCAGTCCACAACGCCGGTCAGATCAGCATTGCCCTGCAACGCAGCGAGCCGCAGCAAGGTGAGTTTGAATTGCTCGACGTTACCTTTGCCGTCGACGCTCAGCGTCGCAGGTGGAATTTGATCGCCGCTGAAATCAGAGTGTAGCGAAAGCGCGTAGTCTGTCGCTTTACCGCTGAATTTCAGTTTGAAGCCCTTAATCTGAAACTGTGGGGTACCGGCCAGTGGCCATTGCAGCGCATTACTCTGCAGCGCCAGATTTAGTGGCAGACCGGCTTCAGCCAGTTGGGTTTGCATGGAAAGCTGCGCCCTAACCGGGCCGGAAAGGTTCAGACCAACATCCAGTTTATCGCGCAGACCGCCGCCCACTTTCAGTTTGATTTTCTCGCCTTTAAGCGGATCCACATTCACCACGGTGTTCACCGTCATGTCGACCGGCCAGTTGCCATATAGAGTGGCCTGCCCGATACCATCCAGCGATCCCTGAGGTGAACGCACCTGCAGCGCCTCGAGTTTCACTACCTGATCCTGCGTGCTGGCCTTCAACAAAAAACGAGTGATCAGCACGTCGGTATCACCGGTCAGACGCAAATTGTCTGCGGTCAGCTGATCGATATTGAGATCCAACGGCAGGCGGAAGTCCGGTAACTCGGGTAACAGAGGCTTGGAAAATAACGCCTGCAAGGTTTCGCCAAGCGGTTTTTCTGGCACGATGACAGGTTTTTCCACCGGTTTGCCGGTGACTTTCTCTGTCGCTTTCTCGACGGCTTTATCCTGCGCAGCCTGCACGATGTCCGGCAGCGGGCTAACCACCGTTTTTGGCAGGGCAATCAGCAGGCCGCCGAGATGAGTCGGTAACAGATGCAACGAACGGTCCTGCCACTGCGCCCCCGAGCGGAACTCTTCTAAGGAGATCGCGCGGTCATCAATGGTGACATTGACATTATTGAGCGTCAGCACGCGCAGGGTGATCGGATAGGGAGTACTAAGATTGGTTAGCGGCTCGCTGTTTTCAGGTTCTGCAACAGATTCCGCAGACTTCATCTCTTTGGTGTTAACCGCAACGTTTACATCTCTCAGACGCAATGCATTGATGCACAACGCACTGTTTTTAAAACAGGAGAGATCGACCGAGAGATGGAACTCCCCAGCCTTAACGTCCACACCGGGCATTTCGTAATGTAGCCCTTTAAGCGTCAGGTTACGCCAGCCACCCTCGACGCTGGCAATGTTCAAACCAGGAACAAACCGCTGCGCACCGTTGATGACGAGATGTAAGCCAGTTTGCGTACCGATGAGAAACGCCAGCGTACCCACCAGTAACAGCAGAACAATGAGGAAACCCAGGCAGATCTTCTTAAATAAACTCATAATTCCGGACCCAAACCAATGTAAAACTGCAATCCATGCTCGTCCTGGTCGCCGACCGGCGCCGCGATATCAAGCTTTACCGGCCCCACCGGCGAGGCCCAGCGTACGCCTACACCCGCACCGGTTTTAAGATTACTTTTGATCAGATCATTGGTGGCTTCTCCGGTATCAACGAACACCGCACCCCACCACTTTCCAGTGACGTTGTACTGATATTCCACCGAGCCGGTTGCCAGTTTTGACGCACCAGTCAACTTACCGTCATCATCTTTTGGCGACAGCGATTTGTACTTATAACCACGAATGCTGCGGTCACCCCCGGCGAAGAATCGTAAGGATGGCGGCACGCGTTCGAAATCATTGGTTTCAATCCATCCAAGGTTGCCACGCAGGACAAATCGGTTCTTCTCGGCGAATGTGCGGATCCATACGTTTTGCGCCTGAATCACGGCGAAGTCGATATCAGAACCCCAGGTCGTGTCAGAGATATCCAGTGAATAACGCTGTGAGTCGCCCCAAGTGGGCATCAGCCCGCCACGCTGTCGAGTGCGGTTTACGTTCACACCCGGATAAATAAGCATAGTGGTGTTGGTCACACTGCCCTGCGTAAAGTGGTCAAGACTCCAGCGCAGGTTAACCGCGCGTTGCCAGCCACTGTTGAGCTCCCAGTAACGCGCCAGGTTGACGGTGGTGGAGTCTGATTTGGTGTCATTCAGGTCTTCACGTTTGAAGCCTCCCTGCACCAGATAATATTGTTCGAGAGGCGCTTTCAGCAGCGGGATCTTATAACTCAAATCGAGAGATTGCTCCGGGGCCGAAAGATTAACTGTGCTCTCTAAACTGTGGCCGCGATCGTTGACCCACGGTTTTTTCCAGTTGGCTTTCAGCCGGGGCCCGACGTCGGTCGCGTAACCCACCCCGGTTTCAAGTGTATTGTGCGTACGCGGCGTCACCACCGCGTTCAACGGCAGCATTTTAGTCGTTTTGGCACCGGTAAACTCAGGGGAAACCACCACCGAGTTAAACCAGCCGGTCGCAGCAAGGCGGCGGTTCAACTCCGCCAGATCGGCCGAACTGTAATAGTCACCTTCATGAAAAGGCACCAGGTTTTGCAGATACTCTTCGCGGATCTGCGAGCCCTGAAAAGTAACAGCGCCGAAGTGGTAGCGCTGTCCACTGTCAAACTGGATATCCCAGAACGCTTTGTGCTCGTCTTCTATAACGCCTAACTGACTCTTGCGCATATCAGCATCAAAGTAGCCTTTACGCACGGCCATGCCTGTCAGGGCGCTTTTAAAGCCGTCATAGGTCCCGTGATTTAATAGGGTGCCAACGGCAGGAACGCGTGACTTCTCTAGTGCCGCAAACTCATTGTCTTTGCTGGCCTGACCGTCAATCACCACATGGGTGCCTGCGATCTTGACAGGCGTTCCTGGCGTCACTCTTGCCACCAATACCGGACGGCCCGGTGGTGGCGTCTGACGGAAATCAAAATCAATGGTCGGCTGGTAGTATCCTAAAGGACGTAATCCCTGTTCGATAGCCGCGCTGACGCGGGCACGAAACCGTCCATCAGCACCCACTTCATCACTTTGAATTGAGGAGAGCCGGACCCGCACATTCTTTTCCAGATCGCCTTCAAGACCTTCTAACTGTAAGCGTACTTTCGCAGCCATAGAGAGCGAGGGAGCCAGCAACAGACCTAATAATAAAAATTCCCGGTGGTATCGTGGCACGCACACTCCTTCTTATTCTTCTGTCCTGTTAAAATACCAGATGCCGGTCAGGGGATTAATGCCAAAACGCGGCATATTCACCTATTAAAAATCTGATTAACGCATTTTAGTGCTAATTACCCAAAAATCATCATCGACAAGGCAACGTTATCCATATTGTGTGCAAAGTCGCAATCAGATACAACTAACCATATCCTATTGGCCGTGACAGGTTATTAAACAAACTGCCGGAGTCTCCTGTAATGCAACTTTCCGATAAAACTCTTTTTAATAAAAACCAGATTGTGAAGCAGGAAGATGCTTTGCCAGGCCGCATAACCCCGATGCCGGTTGCCACCACGCATGTAGTAAACGGTCATTCGATGACTCACGTTCCAGAAAATATGGAAGTGGCGATTTTCGCCATGGGCTGCTTCTGGGGAGTAGAACGTCTGTACTGGCAACAAGATGGGGTTTACAGCACCGCGTCCGGATACAGCGGTGGCTTCACACCAAACCCGACCTACCGTGAAGTTTGCAGTGGCCAGACTGGCCATGCCGAAGCGGTTCGACTGGTCTTTGACCCGGCAATAATACGCTATGATCAACTGCTACAGATCTTCTGGGAAAATCATGACCCGGCTCAAGGTATGCGTCAGGGTGGCGATTTAGGCACACAGTACCGCTCGGCAATTTATCTGTTAAGCGAAACACAACAGGATGCAGCGCGAGACAGCTTACAGCGTTTCCAACACGCGATGGAAATCGCAGGCGACAAGCGCCACATCACCACCGAAATCACCGAAGCGCTGCCGTTCTATTATGCAGAAGACGATCATCAGCAATATTTGTACAAAAATCCCGAAGGCTATTGCGGTCTGGGTGGGATCGGCGTCTGCCTTCCACCTCAGTGACCCCACAATCATTTAAGTTGCAGGTAGGCTTACAATCCAAAGAACCCGATGAGCTTACTCGGGGTAAGTGACTCAGGTGACGGATACAGCGGGATTTTTAAGCGCTGGCGGCAATCTCTGCGCTACTGCTATACTGCACGGGCCGCAAATGTGGCCCGATATAAAACGTTTATGGCTGTTATCTTTGATTTTTTCGCCCTAAATAATGTTTTCTTTTATACAGCAACCCAATGAGTGCCCTTCCATGCCGGTCTTTGCATCGGTGTTAAACGGATAGATTATGTTAAACAGTATCTTACTGATTCTCTTACTTATCGCGATCAGTGCCTTTTTCTCCCTGTCGGAGATATCGCTGGCCGCTTCCCGAAAAATTAAACTTAAACTTCTTGCCGATGAAGGAAACATTAACGCTTCATATGTACTGAAATTACAAGAAACACCTGGCCGATTCTTCACCGTCGTTCAAATCGGACTTAATGCCGTCGCCATTCTCGGTGGTATTGTCGGTGATGCGGCGTTCTCTCCTGCTTTCCAAATGTTCTTCGTCCGCTTCATGTCCCCAGAAATGGCCGATCAAGTCAGCTTCATCTGCTCCTTCGCTCTGGTCACCAGCCTGTTTATTCTGTTTGCTGACCTGACGCCAAAGCGCATCGGTATGATTTCACCCGAAACGGTTGCCGTTCGTATAGTCAACCCGATGCGTTTCTGCCTGTTCGTGTGCCGGCCGATGGTCTGGTTCTTCAACGGACTTGCCAATACCATTTTCCACCTGTTCAAGCTGCCAACCGTGCGTAACGACGACATCACCTCGGATGATATCTATGCCGTAGTGGAAGCCGGTGCGCTGGCGGGGGTACTGCGTAAGCAAGAGCACGAGTTGATTGAAAACGTGTTTGAGTTGGAATCACGTACCGTACCGTCATCGATGACGTCACGCGAGAGCGTTATTTTCTTCGACCTGCGCGAAAGCGAAGACAGCATTAAAGAGAAGATCTCCACTCACCCACACTCCAAATTCCTGGTGTGCGACGGGCACATTGATCAAGTGGTCGGTTATGTCGATTCAAAAGATTTACTGAATCGCGTGTTGGGTAATCAGAGTCTGATGCTAAGCAGCGGCGTACAAATTCGCTCAGCGCTAATTGTGCCTGACACACTGACACTCTCCGAGGCCCTGGAAAGCTTCAAGGCCGCCGGTGAAGACTTCGCCGTGATCCTTAATGAATATGCCTTGGTAGTGGGGATTATTACGCTCAATGACGTGATGACCACGCTGATGGGTGATTTAGTCGGCCAGGGTATGGAAGAGCAGATAGTTACACGCGATGAGAACTCGTGGCTTATTGAGGGCGGTACACCAATCGAAGACGTGATGCGCGTACTGCATATTGAAGCATTCCCGCAGGCGGGTAATTATGAAACCATCGGCGGTTTTATGATGTTTATGCTGCGTAAGATCCCTAAACGTACCGACTTTGTGAAGTTCTCCGGCTATAAGTTTGAAGTCGTAGATATCGACAGCTATAAAATCGATCAGCTGCTGGTCACCCGCATCACAGATAAACCTGTCGTACCGTTGTTACCGAAGACACCGCAGGAAATCAAAGATGAGAAAAATGCCCTTAGGCTTGCTGAAAAAAACGGCGATCATTAATAGTGACTTGTCGTCATAGCAGTATAAATACCAGAGACACAAACGGCCCTGAAAAGGGCCGTTTTTTTTGGCATATAACTGTGTTTAGCGTCATGCGCCGGGTGTTAACCCATTTCAGTTTGCAAATGCATAACCTGACGGTTAACTTCTGACATCACGCTGAAGTGCTGCTTATCACGTATTTTCGGCAATAAAATTTTGCCTTGGTCGAACTCAAATGCGCCGACGTCTTTAATATAAAGACGACCACGGAACAACGTCTTAACATACTTGGCTACTTTCAACGGATTGTAGCGCTGGAAGATTCTCATTTTTCTACTTTCCTCCGATAAATCACTGCGGACTCAGGCTGGTTAACGCTGCGATGAAAACCTGAATGGGATGATATTCGCAGTGAATAGACATATAACATAGCAGGGCAATCAGGTTCCGCCAGTTTATTTAACTGCTTTTACTTGTCTTGACAGTGCACCTTTCAGGATTGTCGTATTCATACAGTATAACCCCGCAAATTGTGTCATTTCTGTAACAGATAACACATTGTTAACATCCCAACAGGACAGACCACTTGCCTGAATCTATGATTATCGGGTCAGCCTCTTTTTACAGCCTCGTTTATTGGGAGTACGTATGATTTTTAAAAGCCTGCTTGTTATGTCTCTGGTTATTTACCCGTTGTTCGCTTTTGCACACGATCTAACCCCTGGCGAGCGCCTCCCCGCAGTGGGCGTTGATGACAAAGGCGAGCTGAACTACATCAATAATAACTTCAGCTACGCCCGCTGGAACAGTGCCAAACTGCCGGGAAAAGTCCGCGTGGTACAACATATAGCCGGACGTTCCAGCGCGAAAGAACTGAATGCACCATTAGTTGATGCCATCAGAGCCGCCAACCTACCGCATGATCATTACCAAACGACGACAATCATCAATACCGATGATGCAATTATCGGCACCGGCATATTTGTGCGCAACAGCATCGAAAATGGCAAGAAGGAATTTCCATGGTCGCAGGTGATTGTTGATAGCAATGGCGTAGTGAAAAAGGCCTGGCAACTGGAACCAAAAAGCTCGGCTATCGTTGTATTAGATAAAAACGGAGTGATTAAATTTGCTAAAGAGGGTGCGCTGAATCAGGCCGAAATCAAACAAGTGGTTGATATGCTGCATCAGTTGGTGAAGGAATAACGGAGCCTGGAGTATAAAAAAGCGCAGAAGCTGCGCTTTTTTAAAGATTCACGCGTCAGAATAGCGATACCCGGAACCCAGGATTAAGGAACGACTCTTTCGGGGTGTACAACAGAGCCTGGCCGGTCCAGTCGTGCACAATCGCACCGGCAGCAATCGCCACCGCGTGCCCTGCGCCGGTATCCCAGATATTGGTTGGCCCGAAACGCGGATAAAGCTGTGCCTCACCTTCGGCGACCAGACAGAATTTAAGTGAAGAACCGATAGCGACCGTTTGATGCTCACCCAGCTGCGACAAGTAATCCTGTAACTCATGATCGTTGTCATAATGCGAACGGCTGACGACCACCAATGGCGGATAGGCTTCCTTCACTTGGATTTGTTTGCGTTCGCCATTCTCCTCTTTCCAGGCTTTTCCCTCGGCGGCACTGTACATCACTTTGGTTACCGGCACATACACCACGCCCAGCACAGGCTTGCCATTTTCGATCAGGGCAATATTGACGGTGAACTCGCCATTACGTTTCAAAAACTCTTTGGTACCATCGAGCGGATCCACCAGCCAGTAACGGGTCCAGCCCTGACGCTCGCTCCAGGTCTGTGGATCCTCTTCTGACAGCATAGGCGTTTGCGGGTCAATTAGTGCCAGTCCGTTCTTAATCACGTTGTGCGCCGCCATATCAGCTGCAGTCACTGGCGAGTCATCTTTCTTCTGACGGGCATCAAGGGGCTGTGCACCGTCATAAACTGCCATAATGACGTCACCGGCATCACGTGCCAGCTGGGAAATTTTCTCTAACATTTTCCACCTCAGTACTCTTTCAGAAATCCTAAGTCATAGATGAAGCCTAGTTTTTTTTAGGCGGAATAGCCATCCCGTAATCTGCGTCTGTTAAAAATTCCACCCCGTATTATTGGTTACGCTTCACAATTATTTATGACAACTAATTACATTCTCATCATATTTTGAGATATATATCGAGTTTTCCCTTTATGGATATTCCCCTTTCTGGAGGCACTGCAATGATCACCCGTCATCTGACGTTATCCCTTTTGGCCACGCTGGTTGCCGTTTCAGCTCATGCTTCGCAGGTCGATCTGCGGATCATGGAAACCACCGACTTGCACAGCAATATGATGGACTTCGACTACTACAAAGATAAACCGACGGATAAGTTCGGCCTGGTGCGCACTGCCAGCCTGATCCACGCCGCACGTGACGAAGTCACCAACTCCGTGCTGGTTGATAATGGCGATGTGATCCAGGGTAGCCCTCTTGGCGATTACATGGCGGCTAAAGGTCTGAAGAAAGGCGATATTCATCCTGTCTATAAAGCGATGAATACGCTGGATTACGTAGTCGGCAACCTGGGTAACCATGAATTTAACTACGGGCTGGATTATCTGAAGAAAGCGCTGGCAGGTGCAAAATTCCCCTACGTGAATGCCAATGTCATCGACAGTAAAACCGGCAAGCCACTGTTTACCCCGTATTTAATCACCGATAACCCGGTGAAAGACCGTGACGGCAAAACGCATAACCTACGCATCGGCTATATCGGCTTCGTACCGCCGCAAATCATGGTGTGGGACAAAGCTAACCTACAGGGTAAAGTCACGGTGGCTGACATCACAGAAACAGCCAAAAAGTGGGTGCCGGAAATGCGTAAGCAAGGCGCAGATGTCATCGTAGCTATCCCGCACTCCGGGCTATCGGGCGATCCTTATACAGCTATGGCAGAAAACTCGGTTTACTATTTAAGCCAGGTAAAAGGGATTGACGCCATTATGTTTGGCCACGCGCATGCGGTATTCCCTAGCGAAGAATTTGCCAACATTAAGGGCGCAGATATCAAACAGGGAACGCTGAATGGTGTTCCTGCAGTGATGCCGGGCATGTGGGGTGACCATCTGGGTGTGGTAGATATTGTTCTCAATAATAAGGATGGCAAATGGCAGGTAGAAACCGCTCGCGCTGAAGCACGGCCGATTTATGACAAAGCCAACAAAAAATCTTTGGCTGCAGAAGATCAGAATCTGGTGAAAGTGCTGGCGGAGGATCACAAAGCAACGCGCGATTTCGTCAGCAAACCAGTCGGTAAGTCCAACGACAACATGTACAGCTATCTGGCACTGGTGCAGGACGACCCGACAGTGCAAATCGTCAACAACGCGCAGAAAGCCTACACCGAGCATTTTATTCAGGGCGATCCGGATCTGGCGAATTTACCCGTGCTCTCTGCCGCCGCGCCGTTTAAAGTCGGCGGCAGAAAAAACGACCCGGCCAGCTTTGTCGAAGTGGAAAAAGGCGATCTCACCTTCCGTAATGCCTCCGATCTCTATCTCTACCCGAACACCTTGGTCGTGATGAAAGTCAGTGGACAGGAAGTGAAAGACTGGCTCGAATGTTCCGCCGGGCAGTTCAACCAGATTGATGTACACAGCACTAAGCCTCAGTCTTTAATCAACTGGGACGGTTTTCGCACCTATAACTTTGATGTGATCGACGGTGTAAACTATCAGATTGACGTCACACAGCCTGCACGTTTTGACGGCGAATGTACGCTGATCAACAAAGATGCCGAACGAATCAAAAATCTGACCTTCAACGGCAAGCCAATCGATCCGAAAGCTACATTCCTGGTCGCAACCAATAACTATCGTGCCTACGGCGGCAAATTTGCAGGAACCGGCGACAAACACATTGCGTTTGCTTCGCCGGATGAAAACCGCTCGGTAGTAGCGGCCTATATCGGGGCTGAAACGCAGAAATCTGGGGCAGTGACACCAACGGCAGATAACAACTGGAAACTGGCGCCGATCGTCGTTAGTCAGCCGCTGGATATCCGCTTCGAAACGTCACCGACGGAAAAAGCGGCAGCATTTATTAAGACTCATGCGCAATATCCGATGGTCGCCAAAGGCACCGATGACATCGGTTTCGAGGTGTATCAGCTGAATCTGCAAAGCCCGCAGAAAACGCAGTAATTCTTCATAAGCAACAGACGTAAAAAAGGGCGCAGAGGCGCCCTTTCCATTGCTGTGCTTTCTGTTTTTATACTTCGGCAGACATTACAGGATTTCCAGCAGCTCAACTTCGAAAGTCAGGGCACTGAAAGGTGGGATGGACGCGCCAGCACCACGTTCGCCATAAGCCAGGTTATGAGGGATATACAGCTCCCACTTAGAACCTACTGGCATCAGGGTCAGGGCTTCGATCCAACCGGCAATAACACCACTGACCGGGAATTCTGCTGGCTCGCCGCGCTGTACAGAGCTGTCAAACACGGTGCCATCAATCAATTTACCGGTGTAGTGAACTCGCACACGGTCCTGACGGCCTGGGATCGAGCCTTCGCCCTGGGTGATCACTGAGAATTGCAGACCAGATTCGGTGCTGGTGACGCCATCACGCTGTGCGTTGGTAGTCAGGAACGCCTGGCCTTCCACTGCCAGTGCTTCCTGACGCTCAAGGCGCACTGCATCAGCACGTTCGTGAACTTCACGCAGCGCGCGATGAACCACATCAACCGGAACTGCTGGTGTATTCCCTTCCAGCGCATCGCGTAAGCCTGCCAGCAATGCGTCAGGCTCTAAACCCTGTAAACCTGATTCCTGCAATTGTTGACCGACCTGCAAGCCGATACCGTAACTTGCCTGCGCTTCTACGCTGTCAAATGAAGGGGTTGTCATGGAGTTTCCTTTAGTCTTTAAATAAGTCGAACGCGCAGCATAGCAGTGCGCGGCTTTTGGGTAAAATTCTCTATAGTGCAGAGAGCCACTGACTGCAGATTTGCACGAAACGAATCGAATTTATGGTATTTATTGTGCATAAAGAGACCATTTACGTGCTATTTGTACTTTGTTCCTTTTCGCATCAAGCAGTTAACAAGCTATACTTAGCGGGAAAATCCGACAGAATAATCGGACATGATTTTTTTCTGTTAACTCTGTCAGCTGTGCGTAAGAAAGAGAGGTTGTCATGGGCAGAATCCCGCCCAGGAGAAGGAAAGCCATCCGCATTTATCAACCGATGTTGAGATCCTGGATTGCCATTATGAAAAGGCCGATGCGTGACACTACGCCGCTGTCTGAAAGCGACGAATCCACAGAACAGCAAAATGTGCAGCCATCAATGATGAGCAAAGCCAAAGCACTGGCCTGCAAAGGCTGGCATATGAGCGATAATTTCAATTGGATGTCGCCGCTGCCCTACGCCCATCGTCGCTGGATTATTCTCAGCGTACTGGTGGTTCTGCTGGCGTTGTTGTGGCCCTATTCGCCCCAAAACAGCTATTCGCCGTCACAACCACAGCAACCAGCATCGATTCCAATGCAGGCTGATCTGAGAAATGAGCAGGGACGCACTACGCAACTTGCACAACCTCAGCCACAACAGCAACAGGCGGCCGCTGAGACGCCTCAACCGCTTGCTCAGGAGAACTGGAAGAGTTATCGCATTCAGTCCGGTCAGACGCTGGCACAGCTGTTCCGTGATAATAATCTGGCAGTGGGTGATGTCTTTGCGATGGCGCAGGTCGAAGGGGATGAAAAGCCACTGAGTAACCTGAAGGCCGGGCAAGAAGTGAAAATACAGCGTAATGCGCAGGGAGCAGTGACGTCACTGCAAGTGACCAGAGAACAGAATTCGACGGTGCTCTTTACCCGTCAGGCCGACGGCACTTATAAGCGCAGCCGATAGTTTATCGTTATTGCTTCCTAAACAGTGACTTTCGCTAAAAAGCAAAACGCCGGCACAAGGCCGGCGTTTCACAGGTTAACTTCAGCGTTATTACGCTTCAGCAACCACAACGATATTCAGTTTAGCGAATACGTCAGTGTGTACCTGGAACTGAACTTCGTGTTCACCAGTGGTACGCAGAACGCCATTCGGCAAACGAACTTCGCTTTTTGCAACTTCAGCACCAGCTGCAGTCACTGCATCAGCAATATCGCGAGTACCGATAGAGCCGAACAATTTGCCTTCGTCGCCTGATTTAGACGCGATGGTGACTGAAACCAGTTCGTTGATTTTAGTTGCACGAGCTTGAGCAGCGTTCAGAACGTCAGCCAATTTGGCTTCCAGATCTGCACGACGTGCTTCGAAGAACTCAACGTTTTTCTTGGTAGCAGGAACAGCTTTGCCCTGTGGTACCAGGAAGTTACGAGCGTAGCCCGCTTTAACGTTAACTTGATCACCCAGGCTGCCCAGGTTTGCTACTTTATCAAGCAGAATAACTTGCATTACCTTAACCTCTCAAAGTCGTTTATGGACAGTGGCCAATTACTGATGACGATCAGTGTATGGCAACAAAGAAAGGTAGCGAGCGCGCTTGATACAACGAGCGAGCTGACGCTGGTATTTTGCACGAGTACCGGTAATACGGCTCGGGACAATTTTACCACTTTCGGTAACGTAGTTTTTCAGCGTAGCGATATCTTTATAATCAATCTCTACAACGCCTTCCGCGGTAAAACGGCAGAACTTGCGACGACGGAAATAACGTGCCATTAGGCTAGTCTCCAGAATCTATCAATTCAATCTGCTCGGCATGTAACACCACTTTGTTCAGTCCATTGCGCCCTTGATGGCAACTAATGAATCCAGAAACAGTGAGTTGCGTGCCGACCGTTATACTGTGAGTTAATGCTTGTGACGCTTGTCCACTAACAACCACGGGCATTCTGCACCATGCTTGTCGGTTAAATCCGGCTTCTTCCTGCTGTGAGCGGTGCTCTAGCACAAACTGACAGTGAGGGATGCCCGAAGGACTGACTTTACGGATGGGTGCCTTGCACACTGTACCGGACAACACCAAACGATTCGCCGTCACGGCAATTACTCTTCAGAATCCCCAGCTTCAGCATCATCATTAGCTTCAGCGAAATCTTCACGACGATCACGACGTTCGTCTTTCGCTTTAACCATTGGAGATGCTTCAGTTACCGCGTGTTTTGTACGCATAACCATGCTACGGATAACGGCGTCGTTGAAGCGGAAGTTTGTTTCCAGCTCATCGATCGCTTCCTGCGGGGCTTCGACGTTCAGCAGAACGTAGTGAGCTTTGTGCAGTTTGTTGATCGGATAAGCCAGTTGACGGCGGCCCCAGTCTTCCAGACGGTGAATCTGACCAGCAGCGTTAGTGATTACTGCACTGTAACGCTCGATCATGCCCGGAACTTGTTCGCTTTGGTCAGGGTGTACCATAAATACGATTTCGTAATGACGCATAGAATTGCTCCTTACGGATTATTCAGCCTCCTGTCAGGGTCAACCGCGGCCCATGGAAGCAAGGAACGTGTTAATATGTGCGGTCGAAAAAATGACGCGCAATTATATGTACAGCCTGAGAAAAATTCAAGTAATAAGGTAGATTAATTAATCGTCCGCCCGCAGGTGCGCTTTTACAGGTGACGATGGAAAAAAGCCGTGGCTTCTGCCGACGCATGCACGCTAACCCGGTGCTTCGCACCCGGCTCGGCGAGAAAGGTCAGATTCGCGTCATTGCCGCTGGCAACCATCTCCTGATGCAGTCGCAGGCTTTCATTAAATGGCACGACATCATCCTCTTCCCCATGCCAGACAAACAGCGGGCGCTCAGCAAGTTGGGCAGCTTTTCCGCTGATATCCCAGCCCAATAGCGACGCATGGGCGCGCCGGAAGGCTTCACGTTGTGCGGCGTCTTTAGCATCATAAGCAGGAAAAAGACGTTCCGATAACGTATTGAAGTAACCCGAACCCATCAGGCAAACCGCGGCTTTTATCCAGGGGAAGCGAACCAAAGAGGCCATCGTAGTCATGCCGCCCATTGACACGCCTCCAACACCCAGACGGCAGGGATCGGCCAGACCGCGGCTGACAAAAGACTCTTTCAACGTTGCCAGCTCATCGACATTGCTTTGCAAAATATCCCAGAAGCTCGCCATAAGTCTTGCTGTATCACCATCAGCCCGCGCGCCATGCAGCGGTGCATCCGGCAAAATCACCCGATAGCCTACCTGTGCCAACAGGTAACCGAAGTAGGAATAGATCTCTTTCGATGATGTAAAACCGTGATAGAAGAAAATGGTCGGCAGCAGATGATGATATTTTCCCGCAGGCACCGCATGGATCAGTTGTATCCCCTGCACTTCTTCCTGATACATTTCAATCATCAGACCGACTCCCCCGTTTTAATCAATCCGGATAACATCCCGGCAAGAGTGCTATTTTATCCCCATTAGCGAAAGCTACTACTGCCATTTTGACATGATTTATAACCACTTCGTGCAGCGACGCTTGTGAGCGTCCCACTCGCCAGCATCGCAGATAAAGCGCTACACTTATTCTAAGTGCCTACATACCGGATAATTTGATGAAAATTCATTGTTTGACCCTGTCGCTACTATTGATTCTCGCGGTGAGTGGTTGCAGTAACATGATGCAAACCACACCTGTTCCGCCCCCCGCTCCGACGGCCAAAGCGCAGGAAATAACCCGAGCGCAAACGTCAACACTAACCAAATTAGGTGCTATCACCGCCGAAGCCATTGGCAGCCCGATGGACGTCGAAGCAGAGATTCAACGTAAAGCCGATGCCGCCGGTGCGCGTTATTACGTCATCATGTTTAACAGCGAAACCATTGTCCCTGGCCGCTGGTACTCTCAGGCTATCCTTTATCGTTAAGCACTACTCGGCCCCAATAGCGCGATTTAACAACTGCTGGCAGAGCCTTTCCGGCACCAGACTTTCCCCGCGATCATCAAGCACCATCCGGCACCAGGCATCCGCCATCGGTGGCGGAGAAAATTCTAACATCTGCACTGCCGTACATAAGTTGAAGATTTGCGAGGTCAGCCAGCGCGCCTGGGCTTCATCCGGCGCACGTAAGCGTTGTAACAGCAGCCGCACCGCGCGATCGAATAAGCGGTTCTGACCACGTACCTGATGCAGTATGTGCTGTAGCAGTTCAGTGGCCATGGGCAGTTTTTTAAGCGTACGCAGTACGTCAAGGCACATGATGTTGCCAGAGCCTTCCCAGATACTGTTCACCGGCATTTCGCGGTACAGGCGCGGCAGTTCGCTCTCTTCGCAATAGCCGATACCTCCCAACGCTTCCATGCCTTCAGCAACAAACGGCACCCCCTGACGACAGACCTCATATTTGGCTGCCGGCGTCAGAAGTCGGCACAGCACCTGCTCGCTGGGATTTTGCGTAGCACCTGTCGCGGCTGCCAGCCGCATCAATATCTGTGTCTGTCCCTCCAAACGTAACGCCATCCGGCTGAGAACCTGACGCATCAGCGGTTGCTCCACCAGCGACCGACCAAAAACCTGACGCTGGAACGTATGATAGAGCGCCACTGATAGGGCGCGCCGCATCATGCCGTGACTGCCCAGCGCACAGTCAAACCGCGTATGCGCCCCCATCCTGAGAATATGCCGTATACCATCACCCTCCTCGCCCAGCAGCCAGCCGGTGGCATTGCGGAACTCCACTTCGCTGCTGGCATTGGACCGGTTTCCCAGTTTGTCTTTCAACCGCTCGATATGGATGGCATTTCGTTCGCCATCGGGCAAAACACGCGGCAGGAAGAAGCACGATAATCCTCCGTGCGTCTGCGCCAGAACCAGATGGGCATCGCTTTGCGGAACCGAGAAAAACCATTTGTGACCGATCAACCGGTAGGCTTTACCGGGGCCAGCGCCTTCCAGTGCCGTAGCTCGCGTGGTATTACTCAGCACGTCTGACCCACCCTGTTTTTCAGTCATACCCATGCCGATCAGCACGCCTTTTTTCTGCGCTGCCGACTGCAAATGTGGGTCGTAACGATCGGAAAGCAGCGGCGTCAGCCAATGGCTGAATTCAGCAGGAAGGGTTTTCTGGAGTAACGGAATGGCGCCGAAGGTCATGGTTATCGGACATAATGTTCCCGACTCAACCTGAGCGTGCAGAATAAAACGTGCCGCCCGCGCCACCGAAGAGCCTATTCTGGCCTCATCTTCCCACGGCAAATTATGCACCCGGTTGGCTATCAGTCCCTGCATCAGCAGGTGCCAGGCCGGATGAAAGCGCACATCGTCGAGGCGCTCACCGGTGGCATCAAAACGCAGCAGTTCAGGCGGATTAGCGTTGGCCAGTCGCCCAAGCTCCAGAGACTCCGCTGAACCTAGCTGCTGACCGAGAGAAGCCAGAACGTCAGTGTCCCATCCGGCCTGCTGGCAGTTTACGGCTTCACGCAGCGGCGAGTCGGAGAGAAATAAGTTGCTGTTGCTTAGTGGCTTAGGCTGATTAAAAACCCGATGTGTTTCCCAATCCATGATGTTCTCCCTGCCGGGTTGTTAAGGGCAAAGTGATGATGGGATCAAGTATGGTAAAAATTGAGGGATTAACAGGCGGATGGATCACAAAGGGTGAAATGTAAAATGGGAACCCTAAGGTTCCCATTCTGGTATCTGACCCGTGCAGCCTGGGTCAGGCTTTCACTGCACGCTGACGCACGGCTTCGAACAGGCAGACGCCGGTCGCCACTGAGACGTTCAGCGAAGAGACAGAACCGGACATCGGGATGCTGATCAACTCGTCACAATGTTCGCGGGTCAGACGGCGCATACCTTCACCTTCTGCGCCCATAACCAGCGCCATAGGACCGGTCATTTTGCTTTGGTACAGAGTATGGTCAGCTTCACCTGCCGTGCCGACAATCCAGACATTGTGCTCCTGCAACACGCGCAGAGTGCGAGCCAGATTGGTCACGTTAATCACTGGTACATTTTCAGCCGCACCGCTGGCGACTTTTTTGGCAGTGGCATTCAGCTTCGCAGAACGGTCGCGCGGAACAATCACCGCGTGCACACCGGCGGCATCGGCAGTACGCAGGCAGGCACCGAGATTATGTGGATCAGTAACGCCGTCCAGCACCAGCAGGAACGGGCTGTCCAGACTTTCCAGCAGCGCAGGCAGATCGTTTTCCTGATACTGACGCCCTTCGCGGACGCGGGCAATAATGCCCTGATGTACCGCGCCTTCTGACTTCTCGTCCAGCAACTGGCGGTTCGCCACCTGAATCACAATGCCGCTGGCTTCCAGCTCATCGATCAACGGTTTCAGACGTTTATCATCACGTCCTTTCAGAATAAAAACTTCAAGAAAGCGCTGCGGATCGGTGTCGAGTAAGGCTTTAACGGAATGAATACCGTAGATAATTTCGCTCATGAGGCTCTTTAAAATAGAATTGCGGACAGCATGCTGCCCGCAATTTAACTAAGGTTACGGGCGATTCTATCATCGACTGCGTTGCCCTTCATACTTCGAGTTGCAGATGCGTTGGATGCACTTAGTTGTCTCCCTGCAACTCGAATTATTTTGGTATACAAACAATCGACTGAAAGGGTTAACTGTCAGACTGCTTTTTCTTCGCGCGCTTGGCTTTGGTGGCGTCCGCGATTTTCTGCGTCTGGTCAGAAGGCTTTTTGGCTTTCTTCGGTTTGCCGTCTTTGCCTACTGCGCTCGCCGCTTTCTCTTTCTTCGGTTTTGCCGATTTGGCTGCTTTTACATCGTCTTTACGGAATGCACTGTCCGGCTCGAAATTCGCGCCTTTCTTCGCCGTACGACGGCGTCCGGCGTTGGCAGGACTGTTCGGCCGCATAGTACGCTCGCCCGGTTTCTTAGCACGATCGCGGGCCGTTTTACCTTCACCACGTGGTTTGCGGCTGCTGGAAACCAGAGCAAAATCGATTTTACGCTCGTCCATGTGCACGGCTTCAACGCGGATTTCGACGGTATCGCCGAGGCGATAGACCATCCCGGAAGACTCACCGATCAGGCGCTGGCCGATATTGTCATAACGGTAGTAGTCGTTATCCAGCGTGGAGACGTGGACCAGACCATCGATGAACAAATCATTAAGGCGTACAAAGAAACCGAAGCCCGTGACGCTGGCGATGATCCCATTGAACACTTCGCCGACGTGATCCTGCATGAAGTCGCACTTCAGCCAGTCAGCCACGTTGCGGGTCGCTTCATCCGCACGGCGCTCGGCCATCGAACAATGCTCGCCCAATTGCAGCATGTCATTGTATTCACTATGCCAGCCGCCGGTTGGCGTCCAGCGATCTTTCAGCGTGCCGTGCTCTTTTGCCAACAGATACTTGATGGCGCGGTGCAGTGCGAGGTCAGGATAACGACGAATTGGTGAAGTAAAGTGACCGTATGACTGCAAAGCCAGACCGAAGTGTCCGCGATTTTCCGGATCATAAATCGCCTGCTTCATCGAACGCAGCAGCATGGTTTGCAGCATTTCCCGGTCAGGACGGCCAGCCAGCTCATCCATGATTTGGGCGTAGTCTTTAGGTTCAGGCTTCAGACCACCGCCCATCACCAGACCCAATTCACCCAGCACGCTTTTCAGCGCCGAAATGTGGTCGTCGCTCGGACGGTCATGAACGCGGAACAGCGCAGGCTCGTTATGTTTTTCAACAAAACGTGCAGCCGCGATGTTCGCCAGAATCATGCATTCTTCAATCAATTTGTGAGCGTCGTTACGCACGGTCGGTTCGACACGCTCGATACGGCGTTCTGCGTTAAAGATAAATTTGGCTTCTTCTGTTTCGAAGGCAATACCGCCACGTTCTGCGCGTGCCTGATCCAACGCTTTGTACAAGTGGTGCAGCTCTTGCAGGTGTGGAACCAGCGGGCTGTAATGTTCGCGCAGCTCTTCGTCACCATCAATAATGCGCCAGACTTTGTTGTACGTCAGGCGGGCGTGAGAGCTCATCACCGCTTCGTAGAATTTCGAACCGGTTAGTTTGCCCTGCGCTGAAATGGTCATTTCGCAGACCATACACAGGCGATCAACCTGCGGGTTAAGCGAGCAAAGTCCGTTGGACAGTACTTCCGGCAGCATCGGAACGACCTGCGACGGGAAATAAACGGATGTAGCACGGCTGCGCGCTTCGTCATCGAGCGCGGTACCATGACGGACGTAGTAACTGACATCGGCAATGGCAACCCATAAGCGCCAGCCGCCACCGCGTTTTTTCTCACAGAATACGGCGTCATCAAAGTCACGGGCATCTTCACCATCAATAGTGACCAGCGGCAAGGCGCGTAAATCAACGCGGCCTTTTTTGGCCTCTTCCGGTACCTGCTCACTCAGGCCTTCGACCTGTTTAAGCACCTGAGGTGGCCAGACGTGAGGGATTTCATGGGTACGCAGCGCAATATCCACCGCCATGCTGGTGCCCATTTTGTCACCGAGCACTTCAACAATTGTCCCGACCGCTTTGGTACGGCGCGTCGGACGCTGAGTCAGCTCAACAACCACCATATAGCCCATGCGCGCACCATTAATGGCTTCGGCTGGGATCAGGATGTCGAAACTAAGACGACTGTCGTCCGGTACCACAAAACCCGCGCCGGCATCAGTAAAGTAGCGGCCAACAATCTGGCTAACTTTAGGCACCACGACGCGAACGATACGGGCTTCGCGACGACCTTTGCGGTCAGTGCCAATAGGCTGTGCGAGAACCACGTCGCCGTGGATGCACATCTTCATCTGTTCAGCGGACAGATAAACGTCATCTTTTTTCACGCCTTCAAGACGCAGGAAGCCGTAGCCATCACGGTGACCAATCACCGTGCCTTTCAATAGGTCTAGACGCTCTGGTAACGCGTAGCACTGGCGGCGGGTGAAGACTAATTGGCCATCTCGTTCCATCGCCCGCAGGCGGCGGCGCAGGGCTTCCAGCGCTTCTTCACCAGATAAATTCAGTTCAGTGCTCAGCTCTTCACGGCTGGCCGGCGCTTCGCGCTTGGCGAGATGCTCAAGAATGAACTCACGACTCGGAATAGGTGATTCGTATTTTTCTGCTTCTCGTTCCAGGAATGGATCTTGTGACATAGCGGTTCCTCCGTTGTCATCAGCAGTTTGTTGAAACTCTTTCATTCAACAAGCAATAATTTGTAGAGCGTTGAATTGTCCCTGACCATGTCGGCCAGAGTGTACTGATTCAGCTCATCAAGAAAATGTTCAACAGCAGTGTGTAATATCTGCTTAAGTCGGCAAGCGGGCGTGATATGGCAGAAATCCCCTGCGCAATTCACCAGCGTCAAAGGTTCAAGTTCACGCACCACATCGCCAATACGGATAGTTTCAGCAGGTTTACCCAGCTTAATGCCACCATTCTTACCCCTTACAGCAGTGACCAGTCCAGCCCGGCTCAGCTGATTGATGATTTTCACCATATGATTTCTCGATACACCATAAACATCGGTGACCTGCGAAATGTTGGTCATCTGATCGTTTGGCAACGACGCCATATAAATCAGTGCCCTCAAACCATAATCAGTAAAACTCGTTAACTGCACACATACCTCTGGGTCGTAGTTTACCCGGTCTTTCTACGTCAACTATGACAACAGGGTGAAGAAGATAGTTTAAGTTTGCTATTAGATGATAAACCAGCCACGAAGTTTGCGGCTAATCATTTAGATAGTGGATGCTTTATGGAAAGTAAACAAGCGCAGGCGGGTAGAAAAAAACAAACCGGGCACGAGGCCCGGTTAGGATTCTATTACAGCCAACAAACGAGTCTTTTATGCGTCAAACGGGTCACGCAGGATCATGGTTTCGCTACGATCCGGGCCGGTAGAAATGATATCAATTGGAACTTCAGTCAATTCTTCAATGCGTTTGATGTAGTTAATTGCGGCTTGTGGCAATTTCTCAACTTCTTTCACGCCAAAGGTGGTTTCGCTCCAGCCTGGCATGAGTTCGTAGATTGGCTCGATACCTTCCCAGCCTTCTGCTGCCAACGGCGTAGTAGTCATTTCGCGGCCATCAGGCATGCGGTAACCGATACACAGTTTCACTTCTTTCAGGCCGTCAAGCACGTCAAGTTTGGTCAAACAAAAGCCAGACAACGAGTTGATTTGCACAGCACGTCGCACTGCAACAATGTCCAGCCAGCCGCAACGGCGACTACGTCCGGTGGTCGCACCAAACTCGTTACCTTGCTTACGCAGGAACTCGCCGGTTTCGTCGAACAGTTCAGTCGGGAACGGACCCGCGCCCACGCGTGTGGAGTACGCTTTAACAATACCCAGAACATAATCGACGTAACGTGGACCAATACCGGAACCCGTAGCAACGCCGCCCGCAGTGGTATTGGAGGAGGTGACATACGGATAGGTACCGTGGTCGATGTCCAGCAAAGTGCCCTGCGCGCCTTCGAACATGATCAGATCGCCACGCTTACGCGCACCGTCCAGCAGTTCGGACACGTCAACCACCATCGCAGTCAGGATGTCGGCAATCGCCATGACATCATCCAGCGTTTTCTGGTAATCAACAGCATCGACTTTGTAGTAGTTGACCAGCTGAAAGTTATGATAATCAACGATTTCTTTCAGCTTGATAGCGAAAGTTTCTTTGTTGAAGAGGTCACCAACGCGCAGACCACGACGGGCAACTTTATCTTCATAAGCAGGGCCAATGCCACGACCGGTGGTGCCGATGGCTTTATCGCCACGCGCTTTCTCACGCGCCATGTCCAGTGCAACATGGTAAGGCAGAATAAGCGGGCAAGCTTCAGACAGTAACAGACGTTCGCGTACAGGGATGCCACGAGCTTCAAGTTGGCCCATTTCTTTCATTAAGGCGTCAGGCGCCAGTACAACACCGTTGCCGATGATACTGGTGACGTTTTCACGCAAAATGCCAGAAGGAATTAAATGAAGAACGGTTTTTTCACCGTTAATAACCAGAGTATGACCGGCGTTGTGACCGCCCTGATAGCGCACAACATATTTAGCCCGTTCAGTCAGCAAGTCGACGACCTTGCCCTTCCCTTCGTCACCCCATTGAGTGCCTAGTACGACGACGTTCTTACCCATCTCAGAATCACCAGGTTGCTTAAAAAAGGATTCTAACATCTCAATCCTGGGTTTCCAGTACTTTTAGCATACGGTTGCGTGAATATTTTGGAATACGTGCTACGCGTCAAAGCGAGAAGTGACGGCCAATATGTAACAAACTGTCACCCACCGGCCTTATTACGCAACATGTAGTAAATTACGAAGCCGGCAACCACAAGTGCTCCACCAAAGCGGCGCAAAACACTGTCGGGAAGCTGAGTCATGGATTGGATCATTTTTCTCCATCCTTGCGGATAGAGCATCGGCCCCAGACCCTCCAGAACCAAAACCAACCCCAATGCTAACCATATACTCGAGTTCATTTGGCGAATCTCTCTGTGTGCTTATCAGGTCCACATAAAACAAAAGGCCCAGTTAAGGGCCTTTTGAACATCGACAAACCATTAAGGTTTGGTTTTATCCGGGGATTTCATAAAGCGGAAGAAGTCGTTATCCGGGCTTAATACCAAGACGTCGTTACCGCTCTTAAAGCTCTCTTCATAGGCCCGCAGGCTACGGATGAAAGCGTAGAAATCGGGAGCCTGACTGAAGGCATCAGCAAACAGTTTCGCTGCTTCGGCATCACCTTCACCGCGCGTTATACGAGCGGTACGTTCCGCTTCAGCCACGGTACGGGTTCTTTCATAGTCAGCAGTGGCACGCAGCTTCTCTGCTTCCTCTTTACCTTGGGAGATGTGGCGCAAGGCAACCGAGTTACGTTCAGCGCGCATACGGTCATAGATTGCACTCGACACCTCATCCGGCAGGTTGATTTGCTTGAGCCGCACATCAACCACTTCGATACCCAGTGCCGCCATACTGTTGGCATTCACCGCCGGCTGTTTACCTTTGGTTTCCTGTTCAACACGTTTGGCTACTGAGGCAATCGCATCATCAGCTTCCGTTGTAGCTTCCACTTCTTCAGTAGAACCATTGTTCAGCGCATCCCGGACATCCTGCGTCATACGCCCGCGGGAGTCAGTCACAATGTCTTTCACATCCAGACGCCCGATCTCAGAACGCAAACGGTCACTCAGTTTACGCTTCAGTAGAACTTCAGCCTGAGAGACATCACCACCACCGGTTGCCAGATAGTAACGGCTGAAATCGCTGATACGCCATTTTAGATAGGAGTCAACGATCAGATCTTTCTTCTCGCTGGTTACAAAGCGGTCAGCCTGATTGTCCATGGTCTGAATTCGCGCATCCAGAGTTTTCACTGATTCGACAAAAGGAACCTTGAAGTGTAAACCTGGCGCATAGACCAATGGCTTGTTGTCGCCGTCACGCAGTACTTTGCCGAAACGCAAAACGATGCCACGCTCGCCTTCCTGAACAACAAACAGTGAAGCATAAAGCGCCACCAGCACCACAACGACGATAAGTAAAAATGACTTACGCATTGTTATTCTCTCCCTACGCGAAGTGTATCGTCACGCTGTGCGTTGACACGGCGTTGGTCCATGACACTGCCAGAAGAACGGGAACCGCTGTCATTGGCACTGCTGCTACTTTTTACATTACCGTTTAAACCCGATACTGACGGTAAAAGCCCGCCCTGATCTTCGTTATTGGTGGTTGTGCTGGCATTATTGCCACGCAGCATTTGATCCAACGGTAACATCATCAGATTGTTACTCTTATCATTCACCAGAATTTTACGGGAATGGCTAAGAACACTCTGCATAGTTTCTATATAAAGACGCTCGCGGGTAATTTCCGGTGCTGCTTTATATTCAGGCAGTAATTTGGCAAAGCGCGCCACTTCACCCTGAGCCTCCAGGATGGTACGGGCTTTGTACGCTTTGGCATCTTCGAGCTTACGCTGTGCTTCACCATTAGCCTGTGGCTGAATCTGGTTGGCATACGCTTCAGCTTCACGGATAGATTGTTGCTCTCTTTCACGTGCGGCAATCGCGTTGTCGAAGGCGGCTTTCACCTCTTCCGGTGGACGCGCAGTCTGGAAGTTGACGTCCTGAATGGTGATGCCCATTTTGTACGGACGGATAGTTTCTTCCAGTACACGCTGAGTATCACTACGGACCGTGGTACGTCCTTCGGTCAGGATCTTATCCATAGTGTACTTACCGATAACGCCACGCAGCGCACTGTCAGTGGCCTGACTCAGGCTGTCGTCAGCATTAGCAACGCTGTACAGGTAGGCTTCAGGATCGGTGACCCGATACTGCACGTTCATTTCGACACGCACGACGTTTTCATCAGAGGTCAGCATGACGCCAGAGGCAGCAAGTTCGCGGACGGATTCGACGTTAACCGCACGAACCTGATCCACAAACGTTGGCTTCCAGTTCAGACCCGGTTGTACCAGATGGCTGAATTTACCAAAACGGGTAACAACGCCGCGCTCGGCTTCTTTGATGGTATAGAAACCAGTGGCAGCCCAGATGACAACAACCGCAACCGCAGCGATGCCGACGATACGCCCGCTCATGCTACTTTGCGGGCCCGATGTATTACCGGTCCCATCACCATTGCCCGAGCCTTTACCCCCGAAACTACTCAGTTTTTTACTGAGTTTACGGAAGATATCATCGAGATCCGGCGGGCCTTGTTCTCGGCCGCCCTTTTTATCGTTACCACCAGAATTATTTCCACCAGAGTTGCCGCTATTATTGCTGCTGCCCCAGGGGTCGCGGTCCTGTCCGTTATTACCGGGCTGATTCCACGCCATGTTATAGCTCCATTATTCTATGATTGGTGTTCTTCAGGCCAAATCAGACAGGTTCTGATTGCGGACATAGCCACTCAGTTCCTGTTCTTGTTTGCAGAGGCGGTGCCAGTCAACAATGGGCATTCGCACCATAAGACCGATATTTCCATCCTCTTCAATCCATTCTTTTTCAATAGCCTGAAGCTGGTAAAAACGGCTACGAAGGCGGCCAGCTTCTGGTGGTAAACGCAATTCATGCTGCGCTATTTCACCAGAGAGACGCTCCGTCAACGCCTGGAATAACAACGGAATACCTTCACCGGTCGCGGCTGAAAGCCAGACTCTGATCGGTAAATTATCCTCGTTGCGGTCGATACGCGGGATAAAACCATCCAACATATCTATTTTATTCATCACTAACAGCACAGGGATGTCATCTGCTTCAATTTCTGCCAGCACCGTATTGACCGCGTCGATATTTTCCTCAACGCGAATATCCGCTGCATCAATGACGTGCAGTAACAGAGTTGCCTGTCGGGTTTCCTGCAATGTTGCTTTAAAAGCAGCAACCAAATCGTGGGGCAGGTGACGAATAAACCCTACGGTATCCGCCAACACCGTTTCACCAACATCGGCAACCATGATCCGGCGCAGCGTTGGGTCGAGGGTGGCAAACAGTTGATCGGCCACGTAAACATCGGCCTCAGTTATACGGTTAAACAGCGTGGATTTACCGGCGTTGGTATAACCGACCAATGAAACAGTGGGAATATCAGCACGCATTCGCGAGCGACGCCCCTGTTCACGCTGTTTGGCGACTTTTTCAAGCCGACTGAGGATCAAAGTGATCCTATCGCGCAATAAACGACGGTCAGTCTCAAGCTGGGTTTCCCCCGGGCCTCTGGCACCAATACCGCCACCCTGACGCTCAAGGTGTGTCCAGCCGCGAACCAGTCGGGTAGCAATGTGGCGTAATTGCGCCAGTTCTACTTGTAACTTACCTTCGTGAGTTCGTGCCCGCTGGGCAAATATATCTAAAATTAAACCGGTACGATCGACCACGCGGCATTCGCACAACGCTTCCAGGTTTCTTTCCTGACCGGGCGTCAACGCATGATCAAACAGGATAACAGACGCGCCAGTTGCTTTAACGGCATCTGCAATTTCTTGGGCCTTTCCTTCACCTACAAAGTACTTAGGGTGCGGTGCCTTACGGCTACCCGTGACGACTTGGAACGTCTCTACACCTGCAGAAGATACCAACGACTCGAACTCGCTTAGGTCTTCTGTGTCTTTGTCTCGCGAGAAATAGATATGAACCAGTACGGCCTGCTCACCGGCTTCATAACGGTCAAACAAGCTGATGACCTCTCATTTGGGAAAAAACTGCCAGCCAGGGGCTCATAAGCATAATCGGACTACTTATGGGCCCCGTCATGGTTGACCCGCAATGCGCTTTATTCAGCGTCATCGCTTTCCTGCACAGGTTGCGCAGAAGGCGTACTACCCTGATGATAGTTGCTGGTACCACCACTGCTTGGATTATTACTATGGTGAGAAACCGGGCGGGAAGGCACAACGGTTGAGATCGCGTGTTTGTACACCATCTGGCTCACCGTGTTCTTCAACAGAATGACAAACTGATCGAAAGACTCAATCTGGCCTTGCAGCTTAATACCATTCACCAAATAAATAGAAACCGGAACACGTTCGCGACGCAATGCGTTCAGGAACGGATCTTGCAAAGATTGCCCCTTAGCCATTCTATCTTTTCCTTATTAGTTTGTTGTTTGTAACTCAGAGCCTATCGGCTCGAAAATAAATCACATCAAAAGTTTGCGCGTTGAGTACTAATCAATTGTACACAATCACCCAACCTATGCACTAACAACCTGAATTACACGGCGCAAGGCTTCGTCTGGCTTTTCACTGTCCAGCCATTCAACCCCCTCCCAACCTCGCAACCAGGTCATCTGACGTTTGGCCAGCTGTCGTGTCGCGCAAACGCCACGATAAACCATTTCATCGTAGTCGGTTTCGCCAGAAAGATATGACCACATCTGGCGATAACCCACACAACGAATGGAAGGCAAGTCCGTATGCAAGTCGCCCCGAGCTATCAGCGTTCTAACTTCATTTTCAAAACCATGCAACAACATCTGACTAAAACGTTGTTCTATACGTTCATGTAACAACTCGCGCTGAGTCGGTGCAATCGCAAACTGATGTACATCATACGGCAGCGATTCACCCGAGATCTTAGTCAGTTCGGTTAAAGTTTTACCTGAAATATAAAAAACTTCCAGTGCTCTGGACAGTCTCTGCGGATCATTCGGATGAATTCGCGTTGCCGCTACCGGATCTATCTCACGTAATTGGTGATGGAGGCTGTCCCATCCGTGCTCTGCTGCCTGCGTTTCTATGCGCTGCCGAATGGCTGGGTCCGCCGGGGGCAACGGCGAAAGGCCTTCTAATAACGCTTTGAAATACATCATCGTGCCACCGACTAAAAGCGGAATTTTATTCCGTGCGGTGATCTCAGCCATTTCCCGCAAGGCATCTGCGCGAAAATCAGCCGCTGAGTAAGCCTCTCTCGGATCGAGGATGTTGATTAAGCGGTGGGGTGCCTCGCGTAATTCCTCTTCAGTCGGTTTGGCGGTGCCGACATCCATACCGCGATAAATCAGCGCGGAATCCACACTGATAATATCGACCGGAAGATGGTCAAGTAATGAGATCGCCAGGGCCGTTTTGCCGGAGGCCGTCGGCCCCATAATGAAGATCGCTGGAGGTAAATGATGTGTATTCAAGTCAGTCACGCTTAAAAGCCGCCAGAGCAGGCTGTAAATCAATAGGTTGCAGAAGGCCAGACGGAGGCGATTTAACCAGTTTAGGGCAAAGGCGCTCTACGTCTGTGAGTAATTGTATCGCTTGTGAAATGGTCCAGACTTCGTGATCGCTGCCAGTGTGGCGGGCAAACCACATGGCTACCGCATCAGAAGTTACCTCCTGCTGAACAGCAAGATAGCCTAACAGGTCGGGTATCAACTTTTGTAAATTTTGTTGCCGTAAAGGTAAAGGTACTGCGCGTAAGGTCACACGCTGGTGATCAACCGTCATCTCGAGGCCAAATTTTTGCAACAACGCCTGATGACGAACAAACGCAGCACTCTCTTCTTTGTTTATGTGAAGTTTAAGTGGGATGAGTAAAGGTTGAGGACGCAACCCCTCTTCCGGCGGCGTTAATTGCGCTCGCTTCAGCCAGCGCTCCGCGATAGGCAGCGATAACAACACCAGCTGTTTCCGCCGTTCGAGCAACGCATATTCCGGCGCGTACACCGTCAGTACACGTCCGAAACTCTGGCTGTGCGAGTCCAACGCAGATTCAGGCAGCTGATTATGTGATATTTTTGGCGGCAACGACGCAGCAGGTTCCTCGACTTTCAGCACCTGCGTAGTCGATTGCAGTAAGCGCTGATACATATCGCCCTGCGGCTGGCTGTAAGACGGCTGGTCATCTTTAAACACGGCTTCACGTGGTTGACTGACGCGCGATGTCGCAGGAAAGACATTTTCACGCGCGGCGCGTGGCGCAGTTTCCCGCTTCGCAGCCGGTTGCGAGAAGTGATTGGCGCCTGCGGCTTGGCGGTTTTCAGGCTGCCAGCGCGGTGCATCAATTTCCACACCGTCTTCATCGACAAGAGTTCCAGCGAGCAGATCGGGTTTAGCGATCTGCTGCAACACCGTCATCACGGCCTGATAAATAAAATCATGCACTAACCGCGACTGATGAAAACGGACTTCATGTTTGGCTGGATGTACATTTACATCCACCTGATGCGGATCGACATCCAGATAAAGGACATACGCTGGCAGTTGGTCGTCTTTCAACTGGTCTTGGTAGGCCTGGCGGATTGCATGGTTGATAAGACGGTCTTTCATCATGCGATTATTGACATAGCAATACTGCATGTCTGTCAGGCTACGCGATCCGGCCGGATCGGCGACCCAGCCGTGGATCCCCATATCGCCATGTTCCCACTTCACCTCAAGCGCATGCTGTACAAAAGTCGGGCTACAGATAGCCGCCAGCCGTCGCGAAGATTGCGCCGGATCGGTCACTGCACGATATTGCCGTATCAGTTTGCCGTTGTGCGTGAGGTTAATGGCCACGTCAAAACGCGCCAGCGCAATGCGCCGGACCACTTCGTCGATATGAGTGAATTCAGTTTTCTCAGTGCGCATAAATTTGCGCCGGGCGGGTGTATTGAAGAACAAATCCAGTACTTCAACCGTAGAACCCTGTGGATGCGCCGCAGGTTTAATTGTAACGGCCATATCGCGGCCTTCGGCATACGCCTGCCAGGCTTCGGGCTGAGTTGCGGTGCGTGACGTCAGCATCAGACGTGAAACCGAACTGATGCTGGCCAGTGCCTCCCCACGAAAACCGAGACTGACAATCGCCTCAAGATCATCGAGGCAGCTGATTTTACTGGTGGCATGACGCGCAAGTGCGAGGGCCAGCTCATCTTTAGCAATGCCGCAGCCGTTATCACGGATGCGGATAAGCTTGGCACCGCCGCGATCGATATCAATATCTATACGCGTTGCGCCGGCGTCCAGACTGTTCTCCACCAACTCCTTCACCACCGAAGCCGGTCTTTCCACAACTTCACCCGCCGCTATCTGATTGGCTAATTGCGGGGGCAGAACCTGAATCGGCATAATGGCTCCAGAGATAAAACGCTACACTTCGCCGGTACCAACGAAGCAAATTATGACTGAGGAATGGTTAAATTTTGGCCGAGTTGCACCTCACCAGACTTCATGTGGTTGGCCGTTTTGATATCATTCATGCTGACACCATATTTCGACGCGATCGCCGACAGCGTATCGCCCCGTGTGACTTTGTGCTTCGCCGCTTTCTTTTTGGTCGCAGCGGTTTTCTGACTGTTTACCGATACCGCTTTAGTACCCGCCGGCACTTTCAACCGTTGTCCAACCCACACGCCGTCTTTCTTCAGCTTGTTCAAATCGCTCAGCGCGCCCGCAGTCGTACCATATTTAACGGCAATCCCGATCAGCGTTTCACCGCGTTTTACCTGATGAATCTGCGTTGCGCCGCCTGAGGCTGCCGTCGCTTCAACCGGCCCTGGCTGACTCATGGAACTGTTGACCGAAGCGCTGCTGTCAACCGCCGTTGCTGAGGCCAGCAACGGACGGTTTTCGACCTTTGGGCCGGATTGCAACGGATGCGACAGGAAATAACTGCGCAGGCCAGAGTAGATAGCCTGAGCAATTTTATCCTGATACGCGCTGCTACCAAGCAGCCGCTCCTCATTACCATTACTGATGAAGCCGGTTTCCACCAGCAAAGAAGGAATATCCGGTGAACGCAGTACGCCAAGGCTGGCATGTTCGGGTTTTGCTTTGTGCAATGCTCCAACACGGCGTAGCTGAATCAGCACTTTCGACGCCACGTCATAACCAACGCGCTGCGAATGGCCAAATTGTAAATCCAGCACCGCCTGGCTTAGGTAAGGATCAGCGGCGGTATTCGCCAACATGTCACCCGCACCACCAAGCAATTCAGATTGCTTCTCATGCTGCTCCAGCCAGTTACCCATTTCACTGTTGGCACGGCGGTTGGACAGTACCCAGACCGATGCTCCGGTGGCGCTGCGGTTAGGTGCAGCATCAGCATGAATAGAGACAAGCACGTTGGCGCCTTTCTTACGGGCAACGTCTGAACGTCCCATCACCGAAATAAAGTAGTCGCCATCACGAGTCAGTACCGGTTTAAACATCGGATCGCTTTCGAGTTTGGCTTGCAGCTTACGGGCAATGGCAATCGTGACATTTTTTTCTTTCAGGCCATTAGCGCCAATGGCTCCCGGATCTTGCCCACCATGCCCGGCATCAATTGCCACAATCACTTGATTGCTGCTGTCACTGCCGAGAGTTCGCGGCGTTGGTGTAACGTCTGACTTAGGCTCTTGGGTCACTGCCGTCAGTTGACTGCCAACAAAGGGGTTTGGTTCACTGTTTTTCGCCGTTAAAGCCGCATTTGGCGATGGTGTTGACGTCACCGTATTTAGCGGAACAGAACGTCTCGCGGATGCTGTGGCGGCAGCGTTCATCGTGAAAACAACGTTATTTCCCTGAATCACCGAATTGGTTTTCACTTTTTGCGTCAGCTCAAACACCAGTCGCTGGCTTTGAGCATCTTGTGCATTACTGGAACGCACCCGCTTCACCAGATTCTGACCATTAAAATTCAGCGGCAGACCTTTCATTACACCGCTTTGTTTAACATCGATCACCACCCTTTCAGGGTTGTGCAGCGGAAAGAAGGCGTAGTCAGGCTTCCCATCAAAAGTAATGGTGATGGTCGATTGGGTGGATCCGTTGGAAACATTAATGTTTTTCATGCCTGCTGCCGATGCAGACAATGGTGCCAAGGCAGCAAACAGCAAAATCGACGATAAAAACAGCGTCGTAGTAAGGAAAATCTTTTTGAAGCAATCACTCATCGCACGATCATCCTTGCTGTTGTACCAGATGCAATAGACTTATTCCGCAGGCAGAAACCCCTTTCAGGGTTGCCTTGCGCCCATCAGTCTGATATTCCAGTGTTAATTCAATATCGGGTTCAGGAAGAACTCCGGTACCCTGCTGCGGCCATTCAACCAGACAGATAGCGTCTTGGGCAAAATAATCACGAATGCCCATAAATTCCAGCTCTTCCGGGTCCGCAAGACGGTACAGATCAAAATGGTATACCGCCATCGGATGTAACTGATAAGGCTCGACCAGAGTATATGTGGGGCTTTTTACATTACCCTGATGCCCAAGCGCCTGAAGAAAACCACGGCTAAAGGTTGTTTTTCCGGCACCTAGATCGCCGAAAAGATGAATAACTGTCGCACCAGTGCAAGCTTTGGCCACAGTGGCACCCAGTTTAAGCGTTGCTGCTTCGTCCGGCAGAGAGAGTTGTAGTTGATTCATTGGGTGATATCTTTTTTCTTCAGATCAGGATTAACTAACGGAGCAATTACCGCTAAAAGATCGGTCGCCAACATACCGCGTGTACCGCGCAAAAGGGCTATCTGGTCAGCGGCTGCGCCGTGCACCACCGCACCCGCACAGGCTGCGTCAAACAGCGAAAGTTGTTGAGCCAACAATCCGCCGATAATACCAGAAAGTACGTCGCCCATGCCGCCGGTAGCCATGCCTGCGTTGCCGACGTCGGCCAACGCTATCGGCCCACCATTCTCTGCAATCAACGAGCCCGCACCTTTGAGGAGCACGACACCGCCGTAGCGTTCTGTCAGCTTGCGCACTGCAAGTAAGCGGTCACTCTCAATATCTTTCACCGAACATCCCAGTAAACGAGCCGCTTCGCCGGGATGGGGCGTTAACACGCGATTTTGCCGTTTCTGCGGTGTGATTGCCAGCAAGTTCAGAGCATCGGCATCGAACAGGGACGGTTTAGTGCTCTCAGATACCTGTTTGAACGCCGCTTTACCCCAGGCTCTCTGCCCCATGCCGGGGCCAACTACCACGACATCGGCCCACTCAAGGCCGATTGCCAGTGACTTTTCATTCAGTTCCTGCACCATAAGTTCAGGCCTGGCGGTCAAAAGCGGCCCAGCGTGCTGTTTGTGAGTAAGTACTCGCACCATTCCGGCTCCAGCCCGCAATGCCGCTGCTGACGCCATAAGGATCGCTCCTGCGAAACCGATATCGCCGCCAACTACCAGTAAATTACCGTGATCGCCCTTATGCGAGCATGGCCGGCGGGGATGTAACCAGTCACCCAGTTGGGTGGCATCAAGTCGCTGTAAAACCGCTGGATACCCACCCAGCCAGCTGCGTAAGCCAAGAGATTCGCAATGTAATTTCCCAACGTGATCGCGTGCTTTACCTGTCAGCAGACCGGGTTTGAGGGCAATGAAACAGAGGGTCAGAGCAGCCTGCACCGCTTTACCAGGCACAGTACCCTTGTCTGCATCAAGACCCGAGGGAATATCCAGGGACAACGCAGGGGCTTCATGAGCATTGATCGCAGCAATCAGCGCGTCATAGGGCGCGCGAGGCGCTGAAGTTAAACCGGTCCCGAGCAGCGCATCAATAATCAGATCAACGTCGGGTGGCCAGCACGTATCGGCTGCACCGACCGCACCACCGGCGCTGAGCCACGCATTGTGCGCTGTCTGAGCTTCATCAGGTGAGGGCTTATCACTTTTCACCGCCAAAAGCGTCACGCTTATACCCGCCGATTTCGCCAGCCGCGCGACTTCATACCCATCACCACCGTTATTGCCATGTCCGCACAGCACCAGCCAGTGCCGGGCTGTGGGGAACGTCGTCCGTGCCAGATGAAATGCCGCCGCCCCCGCGCGCTGCATCAGCGTGAACAAAGAAATGCCGATTTCCTGCGCAGCATGACTTTCCGCCTGACGCAGCCAGTCCGCAGAAAAGACAGAATGTGGTAAACTCTGCGCGTTACGTTCTTCACTTTGGTTAGTCATGACACTCCCTCTTGATCTCATTCAGCTGGCCCGGCTTATCAAGCAATGGGGCGAATCCCTTGGCTTCCAGCAGATCGGTATCTGCGATACCGATCTTTCTGCTGAAGAGCCAAAATTGCAGGCATGGCTTGATAAACAATACCATGGCGAAATGGAATGGATGGCACGTCACGGCATGCTGCGCGCGCGCGCGCATGAACTTCTGCCCGGCACGCTACGAGTCATCAGCGTTCGAATGAATTATCTGCCCGCCAAAGCCGCATTCGCCAAAACACTGAATAACCCTGAGCTGGGCTACGTCAGCCGTTACGCGCTCGGGCGCGATTATCATAAGTTGCTGCGGCAACGCCTGAAGAAACTCGGCGATAAAATCCAGGCTCATTGCACTGAACATGCTGATTCAATAACAATTGATGGTCAGCAAAAGCATGGCACAGAAATCACTTTCCGGCCTTTCGTCGATTCAGCGCCGATTATGGAACGCCCACTGGCGGCGAAAGCAGGGATCGGCTGGGTTGGTAAACACTCACTTATTCTCAACCGCGAAGCTGGCTCGTGGTTCTTCCTCGGTGAATTGCTGATTGATTTACCGCTGCCGGTTGACCAGCCTCAGGAAGAAAAATGCGGCAAGTGTGTCGCCTGCATGACTACCTGCCCGACCGGTGCAATTGTTGCGCCTTACACCGTGGATGCGCGGCGCTGTATTTCTTATCTGACGATTGAACTGGAAGGGGTGATCCCGGAAGAGTTCCGCAAACTGATGGGTAACCGCATCTATGGTTGTGATGATTGTCAGCTGATTTGCCCATGGAATCGTTATTCGCAGCTTACCGACGAAAAAGATTTCACCCCGCGTGCCGCATTACATGCGCCGGAGCTTATCGATCTCTTTGCCTGGAATGAGGAAAAGTTTTTGCGAATAACTGAAGGTTCACCTATCAGGCGCATCGGTCATTTACGCTGGCTGCGTAATATTTCGGTCGCATTGGGCAATGCACCTTATGCAGAAAATGTGCTTTTGGCGCTGCAAACGCGACGAGGCGAAAATAGCCTGCTGGACGAACATATTGAATGGGCTATAGCGCAACAGATGGAAAGACGGAGTGAGAATCAGGTGGAAGTGCAATCTTCCCAGATTAAACGCCTGATTAGAGCGGTCGAAAGAGGTTTGCCACGCGATGCATAAGTGTCAATTACAAACGTTACAATGCCACCTTTTTATCTGTGCATAAAAATATAAATGCTTTGACAATCAAGTGCAAAAGAAAGAGCAAGTGATCAAGATAACGTTTTTTCATAAAAAAATATCGTTTTAATTCAGCAGCTTATTTTTTGACAATATAAATCGGCCAAAAAATGTACTGTGTGAAAATTCAACGAAAACTGTGGATAAGTCTGTTCAAAAAGTTACTACAAAGAATGTAAAGTGATGACGTAACGCGCCTGCAAGTGGCGTGCTGTCTGGCCTGGAGATTGAATGAATAAAAATGGAGCGGGAAACGAGACTCGAACTCGCGACCCCGACCTTGGCAAGGTCGTGCTCTACCAACTGAGCTATTCCCGCATTGAGATGCTTGATACATCCTGCTGTTAACTGGTTTGTTGGAAAACCACAGCATCACTTCTGAAGATACAAATTTTGGAGCGGGAAACGAGACTCGAACTCGCGACCCCGACCTTGGCAAGGTCGTGCTCTACCAACTGAGCTATTCCCGCGTCGCATGGAACTTTTTTCTAACCTTGATCAACTACTTAAAATTTGGAGCGGGAAACGAGACTCGAACTCGCGACCCCGACCTTGGCAAGGTCGTGCTCTACCAACTGAGCTATTCCCGCTCTGCGCACTCAACGAAATTGTTCATCGGTACGGGGTGCGCATTATACGAGAAATCCGCCCCCTCGCAAGCCCCTGAAAGCAAAAAAACGTGTTTTTCGTTCAAGTGCCGATTAAAAGAACAAACCGGCGATTTAAGCAGCAAGTCGGGGGGATTTGATGTTCTTCAATAGGTTAAAAATATTTTAACAATAAATACCCTAAAACATTCGAGTGGCGCGAAGGCCGCAAACTCACGAATTCCGATGAGCTGACATGAATCAGTTATTCGGGTAAGAGTATGCAGCTAACGCATCTGCGGCTTGAGGATGACGGACATTTAGAGTTGGATGAAATGCTCGCGGTAATACGCCAGTTCTGCCACGGATTCACGAATATCATCCAACGCCTGATGGGTATTCTGTTTTTTAAAACCACCCAGTACTTCGGGTTTCCAGCGGCGCGCCAGCTCTTTCAGCGTACTGACATCCAGATAACGATAGTGGAAGTAGGTTTCCAGCTGTGGCATGTATTTGAACAGGAAACGGCGGTCCTGCCCGACACTGTTACCACAAATCGGTGATTTACCTTCAGGTACCCACTGTTGCAAGAACTCGATAGTTTTCAGCTGCGCCGTATTGTCATCAAAGGCACTGGATCTGACCCGCTCGACCAAACCGCTGCCGGTATGAGTACGCACGTTCCAGTCATCCATCAGCGCCAGCTGTGCATCTGACTGATGAACTGCCATTACAGGACCTTCGGCCAAAATATTCAGATTGGCATCGGTCACCAGGGTGGCAATCTCAATGATGCGGTCACGTTCAGGGTCGAGCCCGGTCATTTCCAAGTCGATCCAGATTAAGTTGCTGTCATTTCCTGTCATGATATTTCCTGTTAACGGTCAGTCATTGATGCTATTGCATCAACAATCAGAAGTTTGTGAGAGACACGCCGAGTAACCGCCTGCCAGCAACGGTTAATAAATACGAAATAACTGGTATCATAGACGTTTTGGTCGCAACGAGCGATTAAAGCCAGTCAAGTGAGGCGCAGTGACTAAGTCAAAACTGTCCAAAGGGCAACAACGTCGCGTTCAGGCTAACCACCAGCGTCGTCTGAAACCGACCGACAAACGTAAAGAGCTGGACGACTCGCTGCATGGCGCACCGCAAGACGGCGTAGTGATCAGCCGTTTCGGCATGCATGCGGACGTTGAAGCTGCCGACGGCAGCCAGCACCGTTGTAATATTCGCCGAACTATCCGTTCCTTGGTTACCGGCGACCGGGTCGTCTGGCGCGCAGGCGAGAATGCCAGTGTCAAAGGCATCGTAGAAGCAGTACATGAGCGTACTTCCGTACTGACTCGGCCTGATTTCTATGACGGCGTAAAACCTATCGCTGCTAACATTGACCAAATCGTCATTGTTTCCGCCATTTTACCCGAGCTGTCACTCAATATTATCGACCGCTATCTGGTGGCCTGTGAAACAGTGGAGGTTGAGCCGCTGATTGTACTCAACAAAATTGACCTGCTCGACGACGAAGGCCGCAAGTTCGTCGAAAGTATGATGGATATCTACCGCAAAATTAATTATCGCGTGCTCGAAGTTTCCAGCCAGACCGGCGAAGGGATGCCCGCGTTTGAAAGTGCTCTGATCGACCGTATCAGCATCTTTGCTGGCCAATCTGGAGTGGGTAAATCCAGCCTGCTGAATGCATTGCTGCCGCCAGAAGAGAAGCAGATCGTTGTGAATGTAGTGTCCGACAACTCAGGTCTCGGCCAGCACACCACGACGGCCGCCCGGCTTTATCACTTCCAGCATGGCGGTGACGTCATCGACTCCCCTGGGGTGCGCGAATTCGGTCTGTGGCATCTGGCCCCGGAACAAATCACGCAGGGCTTTATCGAATTCCGCCCATTCATGGGTTACTGTAAATTCCGCGACTGCAAACATGGCAGCGATCCAGGCTGCGCCATTCGTGATGCCGTAGACCGTGGAGACATCGCCGAAGAGCGTTTCGATAACTATCACCGCATTCTGGAAAGTATGGAAGACGTAAAAACACGTAAAAACTTTGATGCGTTATAATAGCTAACTGATTGAATTGTTAGACGATGAGCTTAATTGTTAGCCCGTCGTTTAACAGGATTGATTAGCAGGTATTGAAGCGATGATTTACCCTCGTTACAATCCGCAGCCTTAAACTGAGTCGCTACATTAAAACGGCCGACCATCACGCTCAGTGGTGCTCTGATTCAGAGTGCCTGCCTATTTTCCGCGCCGTTATATTCTCGGTGCGATGACATCACCCAAGAGGTTTCCCCGTGCTGGACAGTATCAAAATCAAACTTCAATACTTACTTCCTAAACAAGGATTGACCCGTCTGGCTGGCTGGGGCGCAGAGAAGCGTGCCGCGATGCTGACGCATTGGGTTATTAAAGGCTTTGCACGCTATTACAATGTCGATATGAAAGAAGCCAGGGATCCTGACCTGAAATCCTACCCAACCTTCAATGCTTTTTTCGTACGCCCACTACGCGATGGCGCACGCCCGGTTGTTAGTGGTTTAGATATGCTATGCCTGCCCGCTGATGGCGCAGTCAGCCAGTTAGGTGCCATAACCGACGGTAAACTTTTCCAGGCCAAAGGCCATTTTTACTCGCTGGAAGCATTGTTGGCAGGAAATTACACGTTGGCTGAGCAGTTCAAAGAGGGGCAGTTTGCTACCATTTATCTGGCGCCACGCGACTACCACCGCGTACATATGCCATGCGACGGTGTACTGCGTGAAATGATTTATGTTCCGGGCGATTTATTCTCGGTTAACCCGCTGACCGCAGCTAATGTTCCGAATTTATTTGCACGCAATGAACGAGTCATCTGCCTGTTTGATACTGAATTTGGCCCTATGGTACAGATTCTGGTGGGTGCAACCATTGTAGGCAGCATCGAAACCGTATGGGCAGGCTGTGTAACGCCACCGCGCGAAGGCATTATCAAACGCTGGACCTACCCTGCAGCGGCTAATGAGGGCGCTATCGCACTCGAGAAAGGCCAAGAGATGGGTCGCTTTAAACTGGGCTCAACCGTCATCAACCTGTTTGCAGCGGGCCAGATCAATTTCATGCCACAACTGAGCAACGGTACCATCACCCGCATGGGCACACCTTTTGCAGAAGCCATTCGCCAAGGTGCCACGGTTAAAACTGAAACTGTTGTCGTCAATGTTACAAAAACCGATCCCGTCGTTGTTAATGACATCAATGCGCCGACAGAAACTACGCCCGCTCCGGCAGGTATGGCGCAGGCCGGAGTGACAAAGCCGGCACCACCACCGCAAGAGATCTGACACCTTCCCAGCCCCAACAGATTAAAAGGAAATATTGAGTGCGTCTGATCCCTGCGTTACTGATGAGTTTACTGCTGGCCCTGCCGATGATAGCCAGCGCGGTGCCGTCGGAGGATCAGCTCAAACAAGAGCTGAAACAGGCTGAAGCCAATAAGGAAATGGCAAATCAGGCCCAGGTGGTCGAAGCATTACAAAACGCACTGAACTGGCTGAGCGAAGCGCGTGCCTCATCGGTACGCGCCGAGCAGTATCAGAAAGTGATCGATGACTTCCCGAAGCTGACTCAGGGTTTACGCCAAGAGTTACAAGCGCAGGGTGATACGCCACTGCCGGTAGATAACAGCCTGACGGCTGCTCAGCTGGACCAGCAAATCCTTCAGGTCAGCAGCCAACTACTGGAAGAAGCCCGGCAGTTGCGACAAGAGCAGGACCGTTCACGCGACATCAGCGACTCCCTTAGCCAAATCCCACAGCAGCAGTCAGAAGCCCGCAATGCGCTCAGCGATATTGAACAGCGCATGCAGTCCAGCGTCACATCCGGCAATATATCGCAACTTGCCCAGGCGCAGATGAATGCGTTACAAGCTGAGTCTGCCGCGCGAAAAGCCAAAGTGGACGAACTGGAACTGGCTCAGCTTTCGGCGAGTAACCGGCAGGAATTGTCGAGAATGCGCGCAGATTTGTATAAAAAACGCCACGATCGTCTCGATCAGCAACTTCAGACATTACGCAATAATCTCAACAGCCAGCGCCAACGCGAAGCCGAGCAGGCCATTGAAAAAACCGAACTACTGGCAGAGCAGATCGGTGAGCTTCCCGCCTCCGTCAATAAGCAGCTACAAGCCAACCGCGAGCTCTCTCTGGCGTTGAATCAGCAGGCGCAGCGCATGGACTTGATCTCCTCGCAGCAACGTCAGGCTGCCGCCCAAACCCTGCAGGTCCGCCAGGCATTGACCACTATCCGTGAACAGGCTCAGTGGCTGGGCGCATCAAATCTGCTGGGTGAAACCCTGCGGGCGCAGGTGGCCAAATTGCCTGAAGTGCCCAAGCCGCAACAGTTGGACCGGGATATGGGCCAGTTACGCGTTCAGCGCCTGCACTACGAAGACCTGCTCGATAAACAGGCACTCTTGCGGCAGGCGCGTCAGGACGATGGCACACCGCTGACGGCCGCACAGCAGAAAATCCTCGATGCGCAACTGCGCACCCAAAGTGATTTACTCAATTCGTTGCTTTCCGGATGTGACTCGCAAATATTGGAGCTCACCAAGCTGAAGGTGGCAAACAGCCAACTGGTTGAGGCACTCAACGATATTCATGAAGCAGCTCACCGCTACCTGTTCTGGGTTGCTGACGTCAGTCCTATTAGCTTCTCTTATCCGCTGCAGGCAGCACATGACCTGACCCGTCTGCTGTCGCTGGACACCCTGTCACAGCTCAGCAGCGCCTCGCTGATGATGGTTACCAGCAAAGAGACGTTAATACCTCTGTTTGCCGCCCTGATTCTGGTGATTGTCAGCATCAGTTCACGCCGCCACTATTACGCATTTTTGGATCGATCCAGCAGCCGGGTCGGTAAAGTCACACAGGACCATTTCTCCCTGACAATGCGGACCGTATTCTGGTCCATTCTGGTGGCACTGCCGCTGCCGGTACTGTGGGCCGCGCTCGGCTTTGGGCTGCAAAGCGCATGGCCTTATCCCATTGCCGTCGCTATTGGCGATGGGGTTACCGCCACCCTGCCTATCCTGTGGGCCTTTATGATAAGTGCAGCGTTGGCACATCCCCAGGGATTATTCGTGGCACATTTCGGCTGGCCGCAGCGTGCAGTTTCCCGTGCAATGCGCTATTACATGATGTCAATCTGGCTTATTGTGCCGCTGATCATGGCGCTTATCACCTTCGATAATCTCAATGACCGTGAGTTCTCCAACACCCTTGGCCGTTTATGCTTCGTCCTGCTTTGTCTGGCGCTAAGCCTGGTTACCCATAGCCTGAAACGCGCCGGCATCCCGCTCTATCTGGATAAGAAAGGCAATGGAGAAAATCGGCTCAACAATACTCTCTGGTGGCTTCTGTTAAGCGCACCAATGGTGGCTGCACTCGCGTCACTAATGGGCTATCTGGCGACGGCGCAGGCGCTGTTGGCAAGGCTCGAAACATCAGTGGCTATCTGGTTCGTCCTGCTGGTGATTTACCATATTATCCGGCGCTGGATGCTTATTCAGCGTCGCCGTATTGCCTTTGAGCGTGCGAAACAGCGACGTGCAGAAATGCTTAGCCAACGCGCACGCGGTGAAGAAGAGTCGCAGCACGCTAACAGTAACGAAGGCACAGTCGAGATCGAGGAGCCGGAAGTGGATCTCGATACGATCAGCGCCCAGTCTCTGCGTTTGGTGAGATCTATTCTGACCATGATCGCTTTTGTTTCGGTGATCTTCTTGTGGTCAGAGATCCACTCTGCATTCTCCTTCCTTGAGAATATCCATCTCTGGCAGGTCTCTTCGGTCAGTCAGGGTGTGGAAAGCATGCAGCCGATCACTCTCGGCGCGGTGTTGATCGCCATTCTGGTGCTGATCATCACCACACAGCTGGTGCGAAATTTGCCTGCGCTACTGGAGCTGGCGCTGTTGCAGCATCTTGACCTGACGCCAGGCACTGGTTACGCCATTCTCACGATCACCAAGTACGTACTGATGATCGTGGGTGGCGTGAGTGCTTTCTCGCTGTTAGGGATCGAATGGGCGAAGTTACAGTGGCTGATCGCCGCACTGGGTGTAGGTCTTGGATTTGGTTTGCAGGAGATCTTTGCCAACTTTATTTCTGGTCTGATCATTTTGTTCGAAAAACCTATTCGCATCGGCGATACCGTGACGATCCGCAACCTGACCGGCAGCATCACCAAGATCAATACCCGTGCAACCACCATCGCTGACTGGGATCGCAAAGAGATCATCGTTCCAAACAAGGCATTTATCACCGAGCAGTTTATCAACTGGTCGTTGTCTGACTCAGTCACTCGTGTGGTATTAACGGTTCCGGCGCCCCCGGAAGCCAACAGCGAGGAAGTCACTCAGATCCTGCTTAGCGCAGCACACCGTTGTTCGCTGGTGCTTGACAACCCGGCACCAGAAGTCTATCTGGTCGATTTGCAGCAAGGTATTCAGATCTTTGAACTGCGTATGCACGCCGCCGAGATGGCGCACCGTATGCCGTTGCGCCATGAAATCCACCAACTCATTCTGGCTGGCTTCCACGAGCACGGCATTATACTGCCATTCCCACCGTTCCAGGTCCGTATGGAAACCCTTCGCCGTGCGCAAAATGGCAGCAATGCTACATTCACCACCTCAAGCAGCGGCAACATGACCAGCAACAGTGCCCGCTCACCCGGTGATTTGTAACTCAACACACCTGACTGAGTTACCCACGAAAAGACAAAAGGCCGGCAATTTACATTGCTGGCCTTTTGTAACGACTTCCGCTGTATTCCAGAGTATTACCTGTCAGGCTCTCATCACCGGGAATGCCAGGATCTCGCTGAGGCAATCGGCCCCTAATGCAATCATAATCAGGCGGTCAACGCCCAGTGCCACGCCAGAGCATTCTGGCATGCCGTGTTCCAACGCATCGAGCAGGTTTTTATCCACTGGCTGCACGGGTAAACCACGCGCGGAACGCTTCTTGTTGTCTTGTGCAAAACGCTGACGCTGCTCGCGGCTATCGGTCAACTCGCGGAAACCATTCGCCAGCTCCACACCTTTGTAATAAACCTCAAAGCGTTCCGCCACACGATGATCTTCGGTGCTGATTTCAGCCAAAGAAGCCTGTGTTGCCGGAAAATGGTAAACAAACGCCGGCTTATCGCGCCCTATATGTGGCTCAACGCCCATGGCGAATAGCAGCTGCAGCAGCGTATCGCGATCTTCTTCGGTGTCAGCAATGTTCGACAAATCGAGTTTTGCCGCCGCTTCACGCAGTTGGGTTTTGTCGGCGGAGAGCGGGTCAACGTCGAGGTGACGAGTAAACGCCTGCTGATAAGAGAGGGTTTCAGCCGTTTCGCAGTCCAGCACTTGTTGCAGTAAGTCATCCACTTCATTCATCAAGCGATACATATCATAACGTGGGCGGTACCACTCCAGCATGGTAAATTCAGGATTGTGGTAGCGTCCCGCTTCTTCATTACGAAAACTTTTACCCATCTGATAAATCGGCCCGCTGCCCGCTGCCAGCAGTCTCTTCATATGGTATTCAGGGCTGGTCATCAGATACAGCGTCATGCCATCAGCTGCACCTGGTCCTACAAACCGGGTCTCGAAAGGCACCAGATGAACATCAGTCACTGTCGCTTGGCTCATCGCCGGTGTTTCCACTTCTAATACGCCACGATCGGCAAAAAAACGTCGAATCTCAGCGACGATTGCCGCGCGCTTCAACAAATTGGCGATAGGAGCACTGGGTTGCCAGCTTGCTGTTTCGCTCATGGTTCTTAACTCCGAAGTGATAAAGGGCATGCAGTCTACCTGCATCCATACGGGCAAACAAATATCTCATTCTGCGTCCCAAATCGGCAACAGAGGATACATAAAGCTGAAATCAGCGTTTACATCAAATTTCCCGCTCTACCCCTTAGGTATAATTAATCCCTTACAAAAAACAAGAATACTCACCTCTGAGACTTTACCTGCGTGTCATCAGAGTCAACTAAGCCATCAGTAATGCTGGCTTCTCAGAGGGTCTTAAGACCCTAAATCATGATGATAGTGGAGGAATGCAGTGCAAACCTTTAACGCCGACATTGTAGTTATAGGCGCTGGCGGAGCTGGTTTACGCGCAGCGATAGCAGCAGCGGAAGCCAATCCCAGCCTTAACATTGCGCTGATATCGAAAGTTTACCCGATGCGCAGCCATACCGTGGCTGCCGAAGGTGGTTCAGCGGCCGTCACACAAGATCACGACAGCTTCGACTACCATTTTCAAGATACCGTATCCGGTGGTGACTGGCTCTGCGAACAGGATGTGGTGGATCATTTCGTCCACCAGTGTCCACAGGAGATGGCGCAACTCGAAATCTGGGGCTGCCCATGGAGCCGCAAAGAGGATGGGTCAGTCAACGTGCGGCGTTTCGGCGGTATGAAGATCGAACGCACATGGTTTGCGGCTGATAAGACCGGCTTCCACATGCTGCATACGCTGTTCCAAACCTCGCTGAAGTACCCGCAAATCAAACGATTCGATGAGCATTTTGTTCTGGATATTTTGGTCGATGATGGCCGTGTTCATGGGCTGGTTGCTATTAATATGATGGAAGGTACGCGGATGCAAATCCGCGCCAACGCAGTCGTAATGGCTACCGGTGGCGCTGGCCGCGTTTACCGTTACAACACCAATGGTGGCATTGTTACCGGCGATGGTATGGGCATGGCGTTCCGCCACGGTGTTCCGCTTCGTGATATGGAGTTCGTGCAATATCACCCGACGGGCCTGCCCGGCTCAGGTATTTTGATGACAGAAGGTTGCCGTGGTGAAGGCGGCATTCTTATTAATAAAGAAGGTTACCGTTATTTGCAGGATTACGGCATGGGACCGGAAACGCCATTGGGTGAGCCGAAGAACAAGTATATGGAGCTCGGCCCGCGGGATAAAGTATCTCAGGCTTTCTGGCATGAGTGGCGTGCTGGCCGTACAGATTCCACCCCGCGCGGCGATGTGGTTTATCTCGACTTGCGCCACCTCGGTGAAAAGAAATTACTCGAGCGTTTGCCGTTTATCTGCGAACTGGCGAAAGCCTACGTTGGCGTTGACCCGGTAAAAGAGCCGATCCCGGTACGCCCAACGGCGCACTACACCATGGGGGGTATTGAAACAAATGCCCAATGTGAAACCCGTATCAAAGGCCTGTTTGCTGTGGGTGAGTGTTCGTCAGTCGGCCTCCATGGTGCTAACCGCCTTGGCTCAAATTCACTGGCTGAACTGGTGGTATTTGGTCGTATGGCTGGTGAACAGGCCGCGTTACGCGCGACTGAACACATACCTTCCGCTAACGATGCCGCACTAGATGCGCAAGTTGCTGATGTTGAGAAACGCCTTTCAGATCTCATGGCACAAGAAGGCGACGAAAGCTGGGCGAAAATTCGCGATGAGATGGGCATGTCGATGGAAGAAGGTTGCGGCATTTATCGCACACCTGAACTGATGCAAAAAACCATTGATAAGCTGGCCGAGCTGAAGGAACGCTTCAAGCGGGTAAAAATTAAAGATACTTCAAGCGTCTTCAATACCGACCTGCTGTACACACTCGAACTGGGTTACGGGCTGGACGTTGCCGAGTGTATGGCACACTCCGCTTTCAACCGTAAAGAGTCGCGGGGAGCCCATCAGCGTCTTGATGAAGGTTGCACAGAACGTGATGACGTCAACTTCCTCAAACACACACTGGCCTTCTTCCAGCCAGACTCCGCTCCGCGACTGGAATATGGCGATGTAAAAATCACCACGCTACCACCAGCCAAACGCGTTTATGGTGGAGAAGCCGAAGCACAGGACAAAAAAAACAAGGAGCAATCTCATGGCTGAGTTGAAAAGCCGGAAAGTTGAGATCATGCGTTACAACCCGGAAACTGACAATGCACCGCATCCGGTAGTGTATGACGTACCCTTCGATGAAACGACATCACTTCTCGATGCCCTGGGCTTCATCAAAGATAATCTTGCGTCAGATTTGTCCTACCGCTGGTCATGTCGTATGGCGATCTGCGGCTCATGCGGCATGATGGTCAATCGCGTACCCAAACTGGCCTGTAAAACCTTCCTGCGTGAATATCCGGAAGGCATGCGGATCGAAGCACTGGGTAACTTCCCGATTGAACGCGACTTAGTAGTCGATATGACTCACTTCATCGAAAGTCTGGAAGCGATCAAACCTTATATTATTGGCAATACCCGCGATGCTGCTCAGGGTCCGGGCAAACAAACGCCAGCACAGATGGAGAAGTATCATCAATTCTCCGGCTGTATCAACTGCGGTTTGTGTTATGCAGCCTGCCCGCAATTCGGTTTAAACCCCGAATTCATTGGCCCTGCTGCCATCACGCTGGCGCACCGCTATAACCTCGATAATCGCGACCATGGCAAACAACAGCGCATGCCGCAATTAAACGGCAAGAACGGCGTCTGGAGTTGCACCTTTGTTGGATATTGCTCAGAAGTCTGTCCGAAACATGTCGACCCTGCAGCAGCTATTCAGCAAGGCAAAGTCGAAAGCGCGAAAGACTTCATGATCGCGAGGCTCAGACCGCAATGAGGGAACCGAATATGATCAACACGCCAAGCAAACGTAACGCTTACGTCCGTGAAATGAAGTCTAACTGGTGGCAGAAATCAGGATTTTACCGCTTTTATATGCTACGGGAAGGCACCGCGGTTCCTGCGGTGTGGTTCAGCCTACTGTTACTGGCTGGGCTGTTCTCGCTCAAACATGGTGCAGAGAGTTGGGTCGGTTTCGTCGGTTTTCTGCAAAATCCGATTGTGATGGCTATTAATCTGGTAGCCCTGCTGGCGGCCATACTGCATACCAAAACCTGGTTTGAACTGGCCCCGAAAGCTTCAATTATTATCGTCAAAGGCCAGAAAATGGGTCCGGAGCCGGTGATTGGTGCTTTTTGGGTGATCACCGTGATTGCCACGCTGGCTATTCTGGCTATCGCCCTGTTCTATTAATGGAGGAGATAATGAATAAAATGCTTCCAAAGCGCTCTGAAGAACCTGTTTTCTGGGGCCTATTCGGCGCAGGCGGTATGTGGAGTGCCATTTTTGCTCCAGTGATGATCCTGCTGGTGTGCTTTCTGTTACCGCTGGGCTTATTCCCGGGCGATGCATTGAGTTACCCGCGCGTCATGGCTTTTGCACATAGCTGGATCGGGCGACTGTTTCTATTACTTATGGTCGTTCTGCCGCTCTGGTGTGGCCTGCACAGGATCCACCACGCCATGCATGATGTGAAGATCCATGTCCCGGCAGGTAAGTGGGTGTTCTACGGGCTGGCATCTATCCTTACCATCGTGACGCTCATCGTTTTGATCAGAATTTAATCTTTCATCACGGCCCGATCCTCGGGCCGCTTTCCCATCGCTGTATTGCCTCTTTCTCTCATTTTTACCTACACTTAGAGAACACACTAAGGAAGGAACTGTTATGCATATTTGGTCAAAAATCAGCGTTGTGCTGTCGGCGGTCATGTCTGTTGCCTGCAGCGTCACGCCGCCCTCCGACGTAAAAGTCGTTAATAACTTTGAATTAAACCGCTATCTCGGTACCTGGTATGAAGTCGCGCGGTTGGATCACAGCTTTGAAAGCGGGCTGGAGCAGGTGACGGCAAATTACAGCCTGCGCGAAGACGGCGGTGTAAAGGTCATAAACCGTGGTTTTAATACGGAAAAGCAGAAGTGGCAGGAAAGTGAAGGTAAGGCCTATTTCACCGGGCCTACTTCACGCGCAGCACTTAAAGTCTCCTTCTTTGGCCCATTCTATGGCGGATACAACGTCATAGAACTCGACAAAGATTACCAATATGCGCTGGTTTGTGGTCCGAATAAAAGCTACCTGTGGATTTTATCGCGTACACCGGCGCTCAGCGATGGTGTGAAACAGAAATTGCTTAACACGGCTCAGCAATACGGCTTTGATACCAATAAGTTAGTTTGGGTTAAACAACCCGAATAAAACATAGCGGAGAGAGGCACTGCCTGCATGCTACTGCAGGCAGAATCTACATTAAGTGGGGCTTTTAGACGTAAAAAGATTACTGCGCACTTTTTTGGATGGCTTGTCCGCCAGCAGAAACATCCTCACCCACGCCACGAGTGGTGTTACATGCAGTCAACGCACTAGACAATACCAAAACAGACAAAATAGCGAGAATACTTTTCTTCAGCATATAAATTTCCTTCCTATAAGAGAATGTAAAGTACGACCCACTAAGTGTAGTAAAAAAACAGCAACGCGAGGTTTTAAAGAGGATTTTAGGAAAGAAGGTAAACAGCGGCTGAAAGGATCAACTCTTTCTGGAGATAGCGCCACCCAGATGCTGGATGTCTTCACCAAAGCCGTGAACGGTATTGCAGCCATTTAGGGTAGCCAGCATCAGAACAGAAACCATGATAAACACCATTTTCTTCAACATCGTCAAGGTAATCCACCGAAAAAGTGATGAGTTGAAAGTCACGGCAGGCTTCAACCTGCCGCAGCTTTCACTGGCGTTATGTCGCTGTCGACTTACTTAACGCGGGAAACGTATTCGCCAGAGCGGGTGTCACAACGGACAATTTCGCCAATCTGTACGAATAATGGAACCTTAACTACGGCGCCAGTGCTCAGGGTCGCAGGCTTGCCGCCAGTACCGGCAGTATCACCTTTCAGACCTGGGTCGGTTTCGATAACTTCTGCTTCGATGAAGTTCGGTGGCTGAACAGCGATAGGACGACCATCCCACAGAGTGATGATACATTCTGCATTATCCTGTAGCCATTTCACCGCATCAGCAACGGGTTTAGCGTCAACCTGATGCTGTTCGAACGTTTCAGGGTGCATGAAGTGGTAGAACTCACCGTCGTTGTACAGGTAAGTCATGTTGGTATCTACCACGTCTGCACCTTCACAGGTGTCAGTAGATTTGAACGTTTTTTCTACGCGGGAGCCGGTCAGCAGACGACGCATTTTCACACGTGCAAAAGCCTGACCTTTGCCTGGTTTTACGAACACACTGTCTTCGATAGCGTAAGGCTCGTTTTCGAAGATGATTTTAAGACCCGGACGGAAATCGTTGCTAGAATAAGTCGCCATGATGGCCCTCTAATTTTAAACTGGTATTAGCCAAAAAATGGCAAACATTGTAACCCTAAATACGCCATTTAGAGAAGATTGGTTGTATCAACTCGGCGATGTTATTACAGACCCGGATGAACTGCTTACTCTTCTGGCACTTAACGATAATGCAGAGCTGCAAAAAGGGCGTGATGCGCGTCGTTTGTTCCCGCTACGCGTTCCGCGCGCCTTTGTGGCACGCATGCAACCGGGTAATCCCAACGATCCTTTACTGTTGCAGGTTCTGACAGCACGCGAGGAGTTTATCGCAGCACCGGGCTTTACGACCGACCCACTCGACGAGCAACACAGTATCGTCCCGGGGTTACTGCACAAATATAACAATCGCGCACTGTTGCTGGTCAAAGGCGGCTGTGCGGTAAATTGCCGCTACTGCTTCCGTCGTCATTTTCCGTATCAGGAAAACCAGGGAAATAAGGCCAACTGGATTAAGGCGCTGGATTATATCCACTCACACCCTGAACTCGATGAAATTATTTTCTCTGGGGGTGATCCGCTGATGGCGAAAGATCGCGAACTGGACTGGCTGATCACAGAATTGGAAGCCATAGCGCATATCAAACGGCTGCGGATCCATAGTCGTTTACCGGTAGTGATACCGGCACGCATCACGCCGACGCTTTGCCAACGGCTGAGTGTGTCACGTCTTCAGGTGTTGATGGTGACCCATATCAATCACGCCAACGAAATTGATGAAGAACTTTGCCATAGTATGACGCGGCTGAAAAAGTCCGGCGTAACACTGCTCAATCAAAGCGTATTGCTGCGTGGTGTTAATGATTGCGCCGAGACTCTCGCACAGCTGAGCAACGCATTATTCAATGCGGGGATCCTGCCGTATTACATTCACGTATTGGATAAGGTACAGGGCGCAGCGCATTTCATGGTCGGTGACGATGAAGCTCGGGTGATCATGAAAGGGCTGATGAGCCGAGTTTCCGGCTATATGGTACCTAAACTGACGCGTGAGATCGGCGGTGAGCCAAGTAAAACCATTTTGGATTTACGGCTTAAGCAGTCCTGAATTCAATGAAAGCCTGAATCAAAAAGGGATGCCTGATGGCATCCCTTTTACTCTTTGCGTCTTGCTCAGGAGAAAGTCTGTCCGCTTAAGGACACTTATACACCTGGCCAACCATTTTGCTGTCTACCGGCACGAAGCTGGACAGTAACTTTTGTGTCGGGCTGTTTGCACCGTAAATAGTGTTGCCACCCATTGATGCCGCTTTGTTACGCAGATCGTTTGCCGCGCCGCGCATTGAACTGCCGTCACCGCCACTACCTGAGAACCAATTGCTTTGCGCGCCGGTAACGTTTCCGATGAGCTGGCATTCGCTGCCAGGTTTAGTATCGGTGAATTTTACCTGCTGGCCCGCTGCATCAAGCTGATGAGTGGTACTGCACCCGGCAAGCAACATGGCAGCTGACAGACCCAGTAACATTTTAATCCGCATCACTTTCCCCATTTGATATTGAAATCTCATAAAGCCTATCAGAGAACGTTCGGTTCTCTTAGGCATCCGTTGCCACGTTTGCCTAAGGTTCAACGCGTTACCTGAGATAAACAGGCAATGGCGATAGGCGACAGTTTACACGTTAAACGCTAAAGACAATGAGAGTTATCTTACTGAACCGAACAAAAAAAGGGCAAATAAAAAACCCGGCCATAAATGACCGGGTTTCTTCAACATATAAAAGGCTTGCGCCATTCATACGCCTAGCGGATAAACGCCAGGGGGAATGATTACATCATGCCGCCCATACCGCCCATACCACCCATACCGCCAGCACCGCCCATGTCGCCTTTATCATCTTTCGCTAGGTCGGTGATCATGCACTCGGTGGTGATCATCAGGCCAGCGACAGAAGACGCGAACTGCAGCGCAGAACGGGTCACTTTAGTTGGGTCAAGAATACCCATCGCGATCATGTCGCCGTACTCTTCGGTGTAAGCGTTGTAGCCGAAGCTGCCTTCGCCTGCTTTCACTTTGTTCGCGATAACAGAGGCTTCTTCACCGGCGTTAACCACGATCTGACGCAGTGGAGATTCCATCGCGCGCAGTGCAACACGAATACCCACGTTCTGGTCTTCGTTGTCGCCTTTCAGGCCTGCCAGGCTGTGAGCAACGCGAATCAGCGCAACACCACCACCGGCAACCACGCCTTCTTCAACAGCAGCACGGGTTGCGTGCAGCGCATCTTCAACGCGGGCTTTCTTCTCTTTCATTTCAACTTCAGTCGCAGCGCCAACTTTCAGAACGGCTACGCCGCCTGCCAGTTTAGCCACACGCTCTTGCAGTTTTTCACGGTCGTAATCAGACGTTGCTTCTTCAATCTGCTGACGGATCTGAGTAACACGGCCCTGGATAGTCGCTTCTTCGCCAACACCGTCGATGATGATGGTGGTGTCTTTGTTGATAACAACACGTTTAGCCTGACCCATGTCTTCCAGGGTGGCTTTTTCCAGTTCCAGACCAATCTCTTCAGAGATAACGGTAGCGCCAGTTAGGGTTGCGATGTCCTGCAACATAGCTTTACGACGGTCGCCGAAGCCAGGTGCTTTAACCGCAGCCACTTTCACAATTCCACGCATGGTGTTCACAACCAGAGTCGCCAGGGCTTCGCCTTCAACGTCTTCAGCAATGATCAGCAGTGGTTTGCCGGCTTTAGCAACGGCTTCCAGCACTGGCAGCATTTCGCGAATATTAGAAATCTTTTTGTCAGCCAGCAGAATGAACGGACTTTCCAGTTCAATTGAGCCGGTTTCTGGCTTGTTGATGAAGTACGGAGACAGATAGCCACGGTCAAACTGCATACCTTCAACCACGTCCAGCTCATCTTGCAAGCCGGTACCTTCTTCAACAGTGATAACGCCTTCTTTGCCAACTTTTTCCATCGCTTCAGCGATCAATTTACCGACGGTTTCATCGGAGTTAGCAGAGATAGTCCCTACCTGCGCGATAGCTTTAGAATCCGAGCAAGGCACTGACAGTTTTTTCAGCTCTTCAACAGCAGCGATAACCGCTTTGTCGATACCGCGTTTCAGGTCCATCGGGTTCATGCCAGCTGCAACAGCCTTCAGACCTTCAGTAATGATGGACTGCGCCAGCACGGTTGCAGTAGTCGTACCGTCACCCGCTGCATCATTCGCTTTAGATGCTACTTCTTTGACCATCTGTGCGCCCATGTTTTCGAACTTATCTTCCAGTTCGATTTCACGTGCAACAGAGACACCATCTTTAGTGATGCTCGGTGCGCCGAATGATTTGTCCAGGATAACGTTACGGCCTTTAGGGCCCAGAGTAACTTTAACTGCATCAGCAAGGATGTTTACGCCACGCAACATTTTTACACGAGCGTCGTTGCCGAATTTTACGTCTTTAGCTGCCATTGTTATTTACCTTCAATTCGTTCAGTTCAGAAAAAGTGATCAGGAGCGGATTACGCTTCGACGATGGCCAGAATGTCGCTTTCGGACATGATCAACACTTCTTCATTGTCGATCTTTTCTGCTTTCACGCCGTAACCGTCGTTGAAAATAACGATGTCGCCAACTTTAACGTCCAGCGCTTTCACTTCACCATTTTCCAGGATGCGACCATGACCGACGGCCAAGATTTCACCGCGGGTAGATTTACCAGCAGCAGAGCCAGTCAGAACGATGCCGCCAGCGGATTTGGATTCAACTTCTTTACGCTTGACGATAACGCGGTCATGCAATGGACGAATTTTCATTGATAACTCTCCTGTGAGCGGGGTCCATAACTATTTTAGGTTTGAATGCCTGACAGTTATCTGCCAGGCCTCGTGGTTTGTTTAATGGGGGCGTTACGCCACCCTTCAAGGGGAGAAAACAAAAAAAACGCTTTTTCTTTTCCATTTCAAAAATCGCTTAGTGGACATTTGAAGCCTCCCTATCAACAATAAATTAACAATCGACGCCGCGAATCTTAACGATCGCGACGATCAATGTCGTCCTCTTTTTCAGGCGAGATCAGACGCTCATGCTGTTCATCAGTACGTTTAAACTCACCCTCGAAAGTATTCCCGGTCGGCTGGCTTTTTCCCCAATTGCCGCCAGAACGAACAATATTGAGATGCGGCATCAGTTTTAGCGTCAGGGATTTCTGCACCGGCGGCAATAAAAGCAACAACCCCAGGAAGTCAGTAAAAAAGCCGGGGATCAACAATAAGAAACCAGCCATCACCAGTGATACGCTTTTAACCATTTCGGCAGCCGGGCTTTCACCAGCAGCGAGTTTCTGTTGCAGCTGCATAAAGGTTTTCATGCCCTGATTTTTTACCAGGGACACGCCCACGCAGGAGGTGAAGACCACCAGCAGCAAGGTCATGGCGACGCCAATAAAGGCGGCCACCTTGATAAATAGGGTTATTTCGATGTAAGCCAACAGAAATAATAGCAATAACGGTAACCAGCGCACCGCATTCTCCTCGTGATGAAGTCCCGGTTAGCCCAAAGTCGCGCCATTCCAGAACTATAAAATAAGGCCTGGAATGATCTGCATGATCGCAACGCTCCAGGCTTGTCTACAATGAAATGGTAGCGAAGACCGCTGTTTTCAACCTGCGCTGAAGATTTAATTCGTTGAACGAATGATTTGTGAGAGTTCTCACAGATACAGAAATAGATGCCCCGTAACAGTGCAAGAGAGTGATCTTAGTACGTGCAATTCGCTAACAGCAGCATATGATCGCCTTCGTCGTAGTAACAACGGTTGATCGTTTTTAATTTCCCGCTGTTAGTAACATAATTATTAACATCGCATAACGCGTTTCCGCACCAAAAAGAAGGTTCTCATGTCAAATACGATTCGTATCGAGGAAGATCTGCTGGGTACTCGCGAAGTTCCAGCCGAGGCTTATTATGGAATTCACACCCTGCGGGCAATTGAAAACTTCTACATCAGCAACACTAAAATCAGCGATGTACCGGAATTTGTCCGGGGCATGGTGATGGTTAAGAAAGCAGCCGCATTAGCGAATAAAGAGCTGCAGACCATCCCCCGTCATATCGCAGACATTATCATTCAGGCTTGCGATGAGGTCCTCGACAAAGGCAAATGCATGGATCAGTTCCCGATTGACGTCTTTCAGGGCGGCGCGGGCACTTCGGTTAATATGAACACCAATGAAGTTCTGGCAAACATTGGCCTCGAACTGATGGGCCACCAGAAAGGTGATTATCAGTATCTAAACCCGAACGACCATCTGAATAAATGTCAGTCCACCAATGATGCTTATCCAACCGGTTTCCGGATCGCGGTTTACGCCTCCTTACTGAAACTCATTGACGCGATCACCCAACTTGGCGACGGTTTTGAGCATAAAGCCACAGAGTTCCAAAACATCATAAAGATGGGCCGTACACAGTTGCAGGACGCCGTACCGATGACACTCGGTCAGGAGTTCCATGCCTTCAATGTGCTGCTCAAAGAAGAAACCCGCAACTTACTGCGTAACGGCGAACTACTGCTGGAAGTGAATCTCGGTGCGACCGCCATCGGTACCCGCCTGAATACGCCGGACGGTTATCAGCAGTTGGCCGTAGAGAAACTGGCCGAAGTCAGCAACCTGGCCTGCGTACCCGCAGAAGACCTGATCGAGGCCACCTCAGACTGTGGGGCCTACGTTATGGTTCACAGTTCACTTAAACGCCTTGCGGTTAAGCTGTCTAAAATCTGCAATGACTTACGCTTACTCTCTTCAGGTCCACGTGCTGGCCTGAATGAAATCAATTTGCCAGAGTTACAGGCCGGTTCTTCCATCATGCCAGCCAAAGTTAACCCGGTGATCCCTGAAGTAGTGAACCAAGTCTGTTTCAAAGTTATCGGAAACGATATCTGCGTAACGATGGCAGCCGAAGCTGGCCAGCTCCAGTTGAACGTTATGGAGCCGGTTATCGGCCAGGCGATGTTTGAATCCATCCATATTTTGACTAATGCTTGCTACAATCTGCTGGAAAAATGCATTAACGGCATTACGGCTAATAAAGAAGTCTGCGAATTCTACGTATTTAACTCCATTGGTATCGTGACTTATCTGAACCCGTTCATCGGCCACCACAATGGCGATATCGTCGGTAAGATATGTGCGGAAACAGGCAAGAGTGTACGGGAAGTTGTACTGGAACGCGGGCTACTCACGGAAGCAGAGCTGGATGACATATTCTCAATCGAGAACCTGATGCACCCGGCTTATAAAGCAAAACGCTATACGGATGAAAATGAACAGTAGCAGAATCACCACGTAGCCACTTAAGGCTCGTTGTTCTCACGAACAACGAGCCTTTTTACTTTGCACATAACAACAATTATACAACATCTCATTTTCATTTTATTTCCTTGGCAGATGCAGGAACAATGGGCGAACAACTATGTTAATCATCGAATTTATTATTGTACTGACAGCGATCTTTCTCGGCGCTCGCCTGGGAGGGATCGGCATCGGCTTTGCCGGTGGTATTGGGGTACTGGCACTGGCGCTTTGTGGTGTAAAGCCCGGTTCCATCCCGTTTGACGTTATTTCAATCATCATGGCCGTTATCGCGGCAATTTCAGTAATGCAAGTCGCCGGCGGAATGGATTATCTGGTCCAGCAAACGGAGAAACTGCTGCGCAAGAATCCTAAGCAGATCACCTTACTGGCCCCTATTGTCACTTACTTCCTGACCATCTTTGCCGGTACGGGTAACATTTCACTTTCTGCTCTGCCGGTGATCGCAGAAGTGGCAAAAGAGCAAGGCATCAAACCCTGCAGACCACTCTCGACCGCGGTCGTCGCCGCTCAAATTGCCATTACCGCATCACCGATATCAGCCGCCGTGGTGTATATGTCGTCAGTGATGGAAGGCCATGGTGTCAGCTATTTGCACTTACTGATGGTCATGATCCCATCAACGCTCGCAGCCGTGATCGTGATGTCACTGATCGTGAGCTGGTGCTTCAGCTCAAAACTCTCTGATGACCCGGTCTATTTAAAGCGTTATGAAGAAGGGTTGGTACAGCTGCGCGGCGATAGCGTCGTGGAGATCAAGCCAGGTGCCAGACTGTCGGTATTGCTGTTCCTGCTGGGCGTAGTTACCGTTGTCGGTTACGCGGTGGTCAATAGCCCAAGCCTCGGCTGGGTTGCAACACCGTTGATGAACACCACCAGCGCCATTTTGATCATCATGCTGAGCGTCGCGACGTTGATCACCCTGTTATGCCGCATTAATACGGATGCCATCCTCTTATCCAGCACGTTTAAAACCGGTATGAGCGCGTGTATTTGTATCCTCGGTGTGGCCTGGTTGGGTGATACCTTTGTGCAGGCGAATATGGGTTGGATTAAAGAGACTGCTGGCGGGCTGATTCAATCCCACCCTTGGTTACTGGCGGTTATTTTCTTCTTCTGTTCCGCCCTGCTGTATTCGCAGGCTGCGACGGCGAAAGCGCTGATGCCATTAGCGCTGGCGCTGAATGTCACCCCGCTGACCGCCGTAGCTTCGTTTGCTGCCGTTTCCGGGCTGTTTATTTTACCGACTTACCCGACACTGGTAGCAGCAGTGCAAATGGATGATACCGGTACGACAAGAATTGGCCGTTTTGTCTTCAACCATCCGTTCTTCATTCCGGGCACTATAGGGGTTTTCCTGTCGGTGCTTTTTGGATTCGGTCTGGGCAGTATCATTCTTTAATCGTTTTCTACAGGGGCTTCGGCCCCTGAATCAGTGTACTTTGCCCCTCATCTTACAAACCCTGACACTCCGGCGCTTTCTGCTTACCGAAGGGGCGGGGTATAATCATATTCTGTTAGTGTGCTTTGAGATGATACCGTCCGCAGCCTCTTTCGATTCACCCAGTGGCCCGTATGCTGCCGCGAGCAAGAGAATAATGACCCGCATGGATTTCCGTCTACCCCGTCTTTTATTGCTATTTTTTAGTTTGTTTTTCCTGCCGCTTCATGCGCAGGCTTCTCTGTTTGATAAACCCGCAAACCCGCAATTTGTGCCCGTTGATCAGGCTTTCGACTTCGATTTTCAGCAACAAGGGCCAAACCTCAAACTTAATTGGAAGATCCGCGAAGGTTATTACCTCTACCGAGATAAAATTGAACTGGTAGGCCATGAGGCGCAGCTGGCAGCATTTATTTTGCCTAAGGGCCTTGAGCACCATGACGAGTTCTTCGGCAATACAGAAGTCTATGAGAAACAGCTCAGCCTGAGCGTGCCGCTGCGCGCTGCCAGCAGCCAGGCATCACTCAAAGTGACCTATCAAGGTTGTGCGGTGGCGGGATTCTGCTATCCGCCAGAGACCCGCGAGATCCCGCTCAACGAAGTAGTAGAACGGGTAGCAACGTCAGATAGCTCAGCGACTCCGCCTGCCAAAGGCATCGATGTCACCCCTTCGCCACAAGTGACACAGCTGCCATTCTCTCCATTATGGGCATTGCTAATTGGCATCGGCATCGCCTTCACTCCTTGCGTACTGCCGATGTATCCGCTGATTTCCGGCATTATTCTGGGACGTCAGCGGCCACATAGCATGAAGCGTATTTTCCTGTTGGCCATGTTTTACGTACAGGGAATGGCGCTGACCTACACTCTGCTTGGCATGGCGGTTGCGGCAGCTGGATTGCAGTTTCAAGCTGCGCTGCAAAGTTCGTGGGTGTTGATTACGCTGTCGATCGCCTTTGTAGCGCTGGCTCTGTCAATGTTCGGTATGTTCAGTCTGCAATTGCCTTCATCGCTACAAACTCGCCTGACACTCTGGAGTAACGAGCAGAAAGGTGGTTCGCTGACTGGCGTGTTTATCATGGGTGCCCTCGCCGGGCTGATTTGCTCGCCTTGCACGACCGCGCCGTTGAGCGCTATTTTGCTTTATATCGCACAAAGCGGAAATCTGTGGGCGGGCGGCGGAACACTCTATCTTTATGCGCTGGGAATGGGGATCCCGCTGATTATCGTCACTTTATTCGGGAATCGCCTGCTGCCGCGCAGCGGCCCGTGGATGCAATACGTCAAAGAGGGCTTCGGCTTTGTCATCCTCGCCCTGCCGGTCTTCCTGCTGGAACGTATTATCGGTGACACGTGGGGATTACGCCTGTGGAGTACGCTGGGTATCGCGTTTTTTGGTTGGGCGTTATTACTCAGCCTGACAAGTCAGCGTGGCCTGATGCGCGTGCTGCAACTGCTGTTCCTCGCCGCAGCGATGATTGTCAGTCGACCGTTGCAGGACTGGGCATTTGCTCCTTCAGACACAGCGACGACGGCTCAGCATGCCCTCAAGTTTCAGCCAATTAATAATGTTGATGAGCTAAATACCGCACTAGAGACTGCCCGGGGGAAGCGAGTAATGCTTGATCTCTACGCTGACTGGTGTGTCGCCTGCAAAGAATTCGAAAAATATACTTTTACCGCACCACAGGTGCAGAATGAACTGCGAGATACGGTGATATTGCAGGCTGATGTCACGCAAAATAATCCGCAACAGGTGGCGTTACTTAAACGGCTCCAGGTATTAGGCCTGCCGACCATCCTGTTTTTTGGCGCAGATGGAAAAGAGTTGCCAGGAACACGTGTAACCGGCTTTATGGATGCAGTCCAATTCACCGGGCATTTGCAGAAAACCCAGCCTTAAACGACACTACTTTCTGAAGTACGCGAATTGGAGGAGGCAAACGTGCTACGTGAACAGGTCCTTGACCAGACACTTAATCTTTTGGAACAGCGCGGTTTGGCCACACTGTCACTGGAGTCAATCGCTGAGCTGGTGAGCGTTCCACTCAGTGATTTACGCCGTTTCTGGCCCGATGCAGAGGCGCTGTTGTATGACAGCCTGCGTCATCATGGCGAACAGATTGATATATGGCGACGCCAGTTATTGCTTGATCAAACGTTGAGCGCCCCGCAAAAATTGCTGGCTCGGTATAAAGTTCTGGACGAACAGGTTCGTTTGAACCGCTACCCTGGCTGTCTGTTTATAGCGGCATGCAGTTTCTACCCAGACAGCGAGGCTCCTATCCATCAATTGGCTGAAAAGCAGAAGCAAGCCTCTTACCAGTACACGCTAGAGTTATTGCAGGAGATGGGTTCAGACGACGCACAGATGGTGGCTGAGCAGATGGAGTTGATACTTGAGGGTTGTTTGAGCAAGCTGCTGGTAAAACGTCAACTGCATGATGTTGCGGTCGCCAGACGGCTTGCTGAAGATGTACTCAACGTGGCTCGCTGCCGTGAGCACGGCGCACTGGCGTGATAAACAGGCTAAAAGAATCTTTTCATGACTTTTTTGCCTGAAAAGCCAGCAAACGAACCCTTTTTATGGTGTTTGTCGCATAAAGCCGTTGACGGCTTAAGGCCAATACGGTTTAATGCGCCCCGTTGCCCGGATAGCTCAGTCGGTAGAGCAAGGGATTGAAAATCCCTGTGTCCTTGGTTCGATTCCGAGTCCGGGCACCATATTTTAAAAAAACCAGCCTAAGGGCTGGTTTTTTGCTTTCTGGCATTTATAAACAGCTTGCCCGCACTCATTTTCTCTCTTTATTCGCCATTCCTGACCGCATTAATCGATCAGACTTATCCCATAAAGCCATATTAAACCAGCATTTGAACTGATACATTGCAGGTTGCAACATTGCGCAAATTTATAGGATGTAAAATGCCTTCGTTCCCTTTTTCGCTATTTCCCCCGGCTTTAAAAACAGGTGATACGATTGGTTTTTTCTCTTCGTCTTCACCGGCAACCGTGACCGCCTCCCGACGTTTCGCGAGGGGAAAACAATTTCTGGAAGAGAAGGGGTTCGTGCTGAAAGCAGGCTCACTGACGGGGAAATCCGACCATTACCGCTCGGGCTCGATTCAGGCACGTGTGGAAGAGCTTAACCAATTGATTCGCGATCCTCAGGTACGCTGTATCATGTCGACAATCGGAGGCAGCAACAGCAATTCCGTGCTGCCGTTGCTCGATTACGATGCGCTGCTGGCAGACCCCAAAATTATCATTGGCTATTCAGATACCACCGCGCTGTTAGCAGGGATATACGCTAAAACTGGGCTAATCACATTCTATGGCCCGGCTCTGGTGGCCTCTTTTGGAGAGTTCCCGCCGCTGGTTGATGAAACCTATGCCTCTTTCGCTGACATTGTGATGGCAAAGCTCAGCGAGCCTTATAGCTATCGCCTGCCTTCGCTCTGGACGGATGAAAAACTCAACTGGAATGATGAAACTCCGGTCAGAACCAAGCAGCTGTATCCGAATACCTGTCGCTTTCTGGGTAGGGGGTGGGTTGAAGGACGCGTCATCGGCGGCAATCTGAATACGATGTCTGGCATCTGGGGCAGCCATTATATGCCGGAAATCCGTCAGGGCGATATTCTGTTTATTGAAGATAGCCTGAAAGACATTGGCACCGTTGAGCGATCTTTTTCTATGCTCAAGCTAAATGGCATTTTTGATCGCGTCAGTGCCATCCTGTTAGGTAAGCACGAGCTATTCGATGACGGAGGAACAGGAAGACAACCGGTTGATGTGCTGCTCGAAGTACTCAACGGGCAGGAAATACCGCTGGTGGATGGTTTTGACTGCTGTCATACCCATCCAATGTTAACGCTGCCATTAGGCGCAAATCTGGCTATAGACTTCAGCCGCCAACAGGTTCATATCACCAGTCAGTACCTGTCCTGAATCCGGATTAATCAAGTACTACTAAAATTCCGCACGTGATTTATATTGTTTACTATCATAAGAAAACCGCCAGAAAATACGTCATGGTTTAAGATTTCGGGAAAGTCACGTGTAAAAAATTATGACAAAACTCTATTTTATAAATAGAACAGTTTATACTGGCTGGCAGCATTCTCAGTATATAAAGGGGGAACGCAAACTTAAGTGAACTTAATTACCTAATGCTGTGAAACGTAGGATCTACAAGACAAATAGAAAGGGACGCATATGAATTATCTAATTGAGAATAAAATAGTCTTCAATCCGGAGGATAACTCACTTTCATTACTGAATGATGCTGAAAGTAAAATCACCGTATCTAATCCTGCGCGAAGAGTATTATCACTGTTACTTGAGCAACATGGTACCGTTGTAGAACGTGAGACATTCTTTAAAAAGGTATGGGATGACTATGGGTTAACAGCCAGCAATAATAATCTCAATCATTGCATCAGCAAATTACGTAAAGTGATTGTCACACTGGGTTATCTCGATGAGTTTATCGTCACTGTACCTAAAGTCGGCTTTACCATAAGAAAAGAACGAGATATTACGTCACAGCTCGGGATAACCGTTGCACAGGAGAGAACCGCGGCACTACCAGAGGAAACACTAACCGCGCCTGAAACCCCGGATGTTGCAAAAAAAGCAGCCCCCACAGAAACGGCAGAATCAGAACAACAGAGTGCATCATTGTCAGCAACCAAAAAGATAAACTATAAATATCCTTTTATTTTCAGTGCATTTTTTCTGTTCTCATTTTTTGCGTGGGTTTTTTACACGCTGCATGGCGTGATGTCCGATCCCAAAGCAAAGCTGCAGATTAGCAGAATCGGAGCCTGTGAACTGTATTCTACGGCCCCGGTATCTCAGTCCAGAAAAGAGAATTTCATTCAACTAGCACAGACATTCATTCTGAAACAGAAGATAACCTGCACACCTGGAGATATTCTCATATTCCAAGGTGAGCAATTCACGGCCCCGATTAACACGAGTTCAGTCCGTGTTTTCATGGCACAGTGCAGCACGAATGGCGCTCATAAAGTTAACATTTGCATCAGCTATTATGTGAATGACAGGACAACGAATGATAAGTTTTAAAAAATGGCCATCACTAGGTCTGAAAATAATCATGTTGACATTAATACTGGCTTGAGCATTATTTTCAGTGGTTCTATACGATTCATTAATCAAAAATGACAAGTTCGTACTTCCTGTAAAAACCATATGCAAAGGAAATATTATCGTAGAGACCAATTATGATAATCAAAGGGCCAAGATGAAAAGTTCATTTTATCTTAGCTTTCTTGATAAGAATAAACCCTGGTATCTCTGAGCGGAACGGGATATTTATATGATAATAACGATAAGGTTATCGAACGAAAGGCCATAATGCGGAATATTTATTATAACTATATCTATGAGAGCAAACCTACAGACACCTATTCACTGACCAGCACCCAAATAAATATCAATAGCGTAGATAATATAGACCAAAAAATGTACTCACTTTTATTAATTAACAGTTTTTTCCTGATCGGCCATACGGACACTATTGTCCTGAAAAAATACGATGTTAACACTATGCTTATTGAAAGTAATTTTTCTCCGATTGCGATATGTGTATTTAAAAACAAGCGCTGAAACCGGCAATTCTATTTGTACTTTTCATTTGTAGTACAGGTAAAGATGGAAACCGCAGGCCTGCGCATAGCGCGCCAGTGTATTGAAACCAGCCTGAGCAGGACGCTTCTCAAGGCGTGTGATCGCGGGAGGCGTTACACCGAGTCGTCTGGCCAGCTCGGTTTTACTCAGGCCCGCATCCTCCCGTATGGTTTGCAGCATCGTATGAATCTGAGCTTCAGCGATAAGCTCCGGCGCCCTTACGGAGTAACGAGGCTCTTCCAGCGCCTGAGCGCGCAATTTAGCCGTTCTTAACATGTCGTTCTCCCTGTTCTGAGATGAGATCAGTAGTAGTTAATCTTGACGATCACTGACGCATCAAACTGCCCAAGTGAAAGCGTCTTTCCTGGGATCGTGCTGAGTTTTGCGGTGAAATTTTTGGTGACCTCATTAACGTTGTTTAGCTCAGCAAAGTTGTCATAGCGATTAAAGGTAATGGCCTGATCTTTATCGTTATAAAGCATAAGTTTAGCGCCATTCGATAAATCAATTGCGGTATTATCCAGTAACGGGCTGGCGGTCGAGAACTCAGCCTGAAGGGAGAAATTATCGAGACATCCCTGCTTCACCGCCTTGATAGCGAACGGCAAAGATATACCCGAAGAACGTGACAGGGTGGTGCTTTGAATCGAGCCAAAATCAACGATCTGCGATTCCGGATAGACTTTTAAGTCCGAGCCACAGGCCAGGAAACGAATCCCCTGCAAACCCGACAGGTTATATTTGAGGTTTTTCGCCCCCGGTGTTTTATTGATACCCCGGCTGCCATCAAGCTGGAATACCGTGAACTGATCGGTGCCCTGATAATGTCCGCTGGAAGGCGCATTGCCGCTGACCTTGATGTACAAACGGAACGTGACATTGACAGTAACGCTCTGTCCTTTTCTTATCGGCGCACTATTGGTGCTCAGGCGTTGTTCGTTCTGCTCAAGATCTTGTCCGTTGTAACTCACACCGAGCAGCAATCCCTCACCGATCGACTGGGATTTTGGATTGAAGTAGAAATGCACAACGTCAACGATGGAACCGAGCACGTTATTGCAGTACGCGGTGACGTTGATGTCGTTCGATTCCCAGACTTTGGTTCCGACGGGTACATTCGCCGGTATGGCCAACTGCCCCACAGGAATGGCCGGTTTATCCACTATATTGGTGCCTTTCTCTACGCAGTCGAGCGCCAGCGCACTGTGGTAAAATAGGGAGATCAGGATGAACATCGCTACCCGCCACCATGTTACTCGATAAATTTCAGGCATAACCATTCCAACCTTTCAGATAAAAGTAATGACAAATAAAGGGTTAACTCAGCCTTCATTTGTTTTCATCCTTGCTTTTGCGCTCACATTGCACCGCAGAACATGAGTACTGATTGATCTGCAAACCACCGTAGTCATCCATATAACCGAGACTGTACGCGGTACTGATATACTGGCTTCCCGTGAGTGACTCAGTGGCAAACGGCGCCAGCATCACGCTGTCGAAACCCGGTAGATTACCTTTGTTGTCTTTGCCCAAGTATCCCACGGTGATGTAAAACGGCGTTGGGTTCGTCAATTTCAGCCCGTCGCTCAGACGGCTGACCTGAAGCTGCTCCTGCCAGTTGCCCTTCACCCACTTGCGCAATTCAACAGGACGGAAAAACAGCTTTACCCGGCTTTGAATCGCCACCTGCATGACGTTTGCCATGTCGCTCTTTGGCGGCACCTCACGCACATTGAAATAAAACAAAGACTCACGGTCTTTAGGCAACGCGGCGGTTTCAGGCAACTGAAGGATGCGGACCTGACTCTTCTGACCGGCATCAATACGCTGCATCGGCGGCAGAGCGACCAACGGAGACGTGATTTTTTCGCTCTGCGCATTCTCCAGCCAGACCTGCGCCAGATACGGTAAACTCTTGCTTTGATTTTCCAGCATCACGCTGACCGATTTATCACTGGCGTTGTAAATGATGCGCGTCCGGTCGAGATTAACGGCGGCGAGCACCGGCTGGATCACTCCTGCAATCATGAGTAACGCGCCACTGAGTCGTAATATTGGGTTGTTCATCCGGTCATTCCTTTCCTGATTGGATCCGATTTCATACTGTTGCTTGCACGCTTACGTGCAAGGTAATAAAACCTGGCCGCTTTGGGTGGCGGGCAGTGGCGGCACCTGAATGCCGCACTGGTTTTCATCTCCCCAGCGCACGGTCAGCGCTTTCTCACCAGACACCCCGGCCAGATAGGCCAGCCCGCCGTCGCCGATCAGTCCCGCTTCAAAACCGGAACTGTTGTCAGTGACGGATGCACCCAGCGGCGGATAACTGCCATCGGCCAGGCGGATCACCGCCATCAGCCGCTCGCCTTTAATCGCGCGAACTTTACGGAAACCTATCGCGCCTTCTGTCAGCGTCTTACTGACCACTGAGCTGTACACTTCCACGTCGTCCGGTAAATGGTTTACGTCCACGCGGATATCAGAGGTCTGATAGCTGGAAACGCCGTTGACTACCGCAATCCCGTAATCGTTCGTGACCGATGCGCCGTCGCTGATCGGAATGCCTTTCACGCCGGTAGACACCATCATTCGTGGTTCACTACCCGCGCTGCTTTGATGTAATGCCGCGCCAGCTGCGGTCGCCGTCAGCGAGCCATACCAGTTGGCATTCACCGAGCGATAATCGTTATTCTTCACGCTACCGTTCACGCCAAACTGACCGTAAGGCGACATGTGCTGGTAGTTAGCACGGAAGGTACCATCGCCTTCTTGCAGGTCAGAGCTGTCGCCGCCCGCGCCGACGCGCCAGCTGTTATTCGGATCCTGACTGTTGTAATACGACGCGGTTTGCGAGAAGCCACTCTGCGAATCCTGCTGCGCGTCATAACTGATTTGTTGCCCTGAAGACAGCGGCAGGCTAAATGACAGGAACATCTGGTTTTCGTCGGTATCACGGTATTTCAGCTTACTGGCGGAGAAAGTGGCTGAAATACCGGTAAACCGTCCGATGTCGAAAATCTTGCTCACTGACACGCTATAGTTGTTATTCGGATCCTCATTCCAGTAAATCTTGTGCGTGGCCGACAGATACAAGGTGATCGCTGGCCATGCCAGATACTGGTTGGCGGTGACCGTGTAAGTTTGTTTATCATCACGGGAATAGCCGTCACCGTTCATCTTGTCGAGATACTGGCTGAACGACATGAAGGTTTTCTCCGTGAAACGATAACCGGCAAAGGTGATCTGGCTGCCCGTGGAATCAAACCGCTTGGAGTAGTTAGCGCGGTAGCTGAAACCTGTTTGCTTGCCTGCGACAGGTATCGTTGCCGATGAGCGCGTCACGTCGAAAGATACCGCACCCAATTTTTGCAGGTTTTGCCCGACGCCCAAAGCCTGCGCCTGATAGTTACCGGTGGTGGAGATCAGCCCGCCATACAGTGATAAGTCATTCATCGCACCCCATGACATTTCACCACTGTAAAAACCTGGCTGTAAAACATGGTTGTTACTGCCGGTCGTCGGTTTCCCCATAGCGGTCTTAAAGCGTACCTGTCCTTTACGGGTCAGGAACGGAATGGTCGCAGTCGTGACCTGATAAGTGGTCACGCTGCCATTCTCTTCTTCGATCTTAACGTCCAGCGCGCCTTGCACGGCTTCGGTCAAATCCTGCACCACAAAAGGCCCTGGCGAGACGTTGGTCTGGTAAATCACTCGACCGTTCTGGCTAATACTCACTTTGGCATTAGTTTTCGCGATACCCGTTACTTGCGGTGCATAACCGCGCAGGGATGGCGGCAACATCCGCTGATCGCTGTTGACGGAAGCACCGACAAAAAGAAATGAATCAAAGATATCCGAGTTTAAATAAATCTGACCGCCGGTCAGCTGCGCGCCAATGGAAGGCAATGCACGAAACAAATAGGTTTGCGTCCAGGTGAATTTATCGTTAGCAGGGCTGCCTGACGTACGCGAGGCAGCATACTGATAATCAGCACGAGCACGCCACGGACCCAGATTGAAACCGGTGGTACCGTAACTGCTGAGACTGGTGGAACTGGCACCTTGCTGTGGCATGTACTTACTGCCCAGTAGGTTGTAATCTAGCAAAACGCCATTGATACCCTCATCCCACTGCGAAGGCGGCACCCAATTCTCATCATGAAAGGTCAACCAAGCCTGCGGGATGCTTATATTCAGCGTTTGTTTTTCCTGATCGTATTGCGCAGTCACTTCCTCCTGCTGATCAAGAGAGGTACATTGACCCTGATGCCAAAGCGTGAGCTTTGCGTGCGCCTCTTTAGTCAGATCGAATTTATCGACCAGAGAAGGTGGTAAGCACAATCGGCTGTATTTATTATTAGATGTGTTGTCATCTGTCGGAATATACTTAATGAGGCTTTGGTCACCCAGAGTGTGGCTATTCAATACCACATCTAACAGGTATTCGCCGGGTGCGATGTAATTAGCGGCCTGAAAACGTGAGAGATCAATATTATTGCGGTCGGCAGAATCAATAACGTTTACGTTAAACTCGACAGAGAAGCTTTTGACGGAAATTAAGCACCCTAAAAAGAAGAAAATACACCAAGTCATTATTTTCTTTACTGCTAATGCTCTGCCAAAGACAAACAACATAATTACGCCACTTTTTTTATTTTTATAGATCCAGCACGGAACCCCGATGCACCCGAAAAATAAAGGGGAGAAAACTCCCCTTAATAAAAAAGACGATTATTTATAGTTCAGGGCGTAAGTTGCCTGAGAAACAATAGTACCGGTTGAGACTGGCTGAGTGTTGGATTCAACACGCGCAGCAAATACCAGCTCGTTGTTACCAGTGACCAGGTTGATGTCTTTAGAGGTATCACCGACTTTCAGCAGATCGCCGTTCGCATCAATCAAACGAATGCCCGCGCCTTTCGCACTGCCGGTATTAGCCAACAGTTCAGCTGCGCTGCTGTCAGGCGTGCCAGCAAAAGAAACTGCCACTTTTGACATAGCCGGATATTCCACGGAACCAGCCGTTTGCGCAGTCAGATTACAATCTTGCAGATGAATGGTGTAGTTAACGTTCTGAGAATACTTATTGCCGCTTTCCAACACCTTATTCGCTACCTGGCCCATATTGACGTTAATGTCTTCATCGCCTGCTGCAATTGAACAAGGTGCGTTAATAACAGTACCCGTGAAATGAATACGACCAGAACCCTGATCGGTACCCGTAGGAGGAGTCTCGCCTTCGGCAAAGGCTGAAGCAGAAATAAAGGCAGATAAAGCAATAATCAGTGTCTTGTTCTTAGCGTTAAACATAATTTGTCCTTGAGATTTAACGGTATTTATTAAGCCATTAGCTATTAAGCGATATTTTTCGCTGTACCGAAGAGAGCACCCCTCTCTTTCCAGATCAATATACTGATATTTGATTTTTAACGTTATAATAATTTTCATAATGAAAATGTTAAGAATTTTATCCTTTTATTAATATTTAAATCTCACCTTTATGAAGGTGAGTTAACTTATAGGTAAAAATTATTAACATTAAATATTACAAGACGAATGAAAATCACTCCGATTAATGAGTCAAATTAAGCTTTAATTAACAATTAATTTACTTACGAATTAAATTAATTTTACATTTGAGCATTTTTTGACACAATTTTCGCAGCAGAGAGCAGAAAAAACCTCACACAGATCAAAAATATTCCGTATGAAAAATATTCAAAATATCGCCAAAGATCATTTTCGCTTTCAGGCCTCTCTCATTATTTATCCAGTTCATGGAGGGCAGACATCTTGCAGGTTTATCGCCACTTGCGTGATCTGCTCTCCAAAAAACAAACAAAGCCCCCAGGCAAACTACACTTAACCCTTGATTGACATATGATTAACAAATCAAAGGAGAAAAACGATGAGCCATGTTTACAAACACCCGATTCCTGCTTCTATTGCAGAACATACCCTGATCACACCTGAGAAATATCAGCAGTATTATCAACAGTCGGTAGAGCATCCGGACCAATTTTGGGCTGAGCAAGGCAAAATTCTCGACTGGATTAAACCTTATACAAAAGTCAAAAACACCTCGTTCGCACCGGGAAACATTGATATTCGCTGGTTTGAGGATGGCACGTTAAATCTGGCGGCAAACTGCCTGGATCGCCACCTTGAAAAAAACGGTGACCGCACTGCACTGATATGGGAAGGCGATGACCCAAAAGCAGAAAGTAAAAAGGTTACTTATAAACAACTGCATCACGATGTATGCAAATTCTCCAATGTCCTGAAAGGCCTTGGTATTAAAAAAGGCGACGTCGTGGCTATTTATATGCCAATGGTCCCTGAAGCCGCCGTAGCCATGCTGGCATGTGCACGTATCGGTGCCGTACATTCAGTGATCTTTGGGGGGTTCTCACCAGAAGCCGTGGCGGGACGAATTGTTGACTCCAACTCGAAACTGGTGATCACTGCGGATGAAGGCTTACGTGCCGGACGCACTATTCCCCTCAAGCAGAACGTCGACGATGCGCTGAAAAATCCTGCGGTCACCAGCGTGACCAACGTCGTGGTATTTAAACGCACAGGCAAACAGGGTGAATGGCATGAAGGCCGGGATATTTGGTGGCATGACGCAATAAAAGGAGTTTCAGCCGATTGTCCGCCGGAAGAGATGAATGCCGAAGATCCGTTATTCATTCTCTATACCTCAGGCTCTACCGGCAAACCTAAAGGCGTATTGCACACCACCGGCGGTTATCTGGTTTATGCCGCCCTGACCTTCAAGTACACCTTTGACTACCATGACGGTGATATCTACTGGTGTACCGCCGATGTCGGCTGGGTGACGGGTCACAGCTATCTTCTTTACGGCCCACTGGCTTGTGGTGCAATTTCGCTGATGTTTGAAGGTGTGCCGAATTATCCTGCACCGAATCGCATGGCGCAGGTTATCGACAAGCATAAAGTGAATATTTTATATACCGCACCTACGGCGATCCGTGCGCTGATGGCTGAAGGTGATAAAGCCATTGAAGGAACAAGCCGCGAAACACTGCGTATTATGGGTTCAGTCGGTGAACCCATAAATCCGGAAGCCTGGGAGTGGTATTACAAGAAAATTGGCAACAGTAAATGCCCGATCGTCGATACCTGGTGGCAGACCGAAACCGGCGGGTTCATGATAACGCCGCTGCCGGGGGCTACCGAACTGAAAGCCGGTTCGGCAACCCGTCCATTCTTCGGTGTACAACCAGCGTTAGTGGATAATGAAGGTGTACCGCAGGAAGGTGTGTGCGAAGGCAATCTTGTCATCACCGATTCATGGCCGGGTCAGGCCCGCACACTGTTTGGTGATCATGACCGCTTCGAACAAACTTATTTCTCTACCTTCAAAAATATGTACTTCAGCGGCGACGGCGCCCGCCGGGACGAAGATGGTTATTACTGGATAACGGGCCGTGTGGACGACGTATTGAATATTTCCGGCCATCGTCTGGGTACTGCCGAGATCGAATCCGCATTAGTCTCACACCCAAAAATCGCAGAAGCTGCCGTTGTTGGGATCCCCCATAGCATTAAAGGCCAGGCAATCTATGCCTATATCACCCTCAATCATGGGGAAGAACCATCGGCCGAGCTCTACTCCGAAGTGCGTAACTGGGTACGCAAAGAAATCGGGTCGATTGCCACACCGGATATTCTCCACTGGACCGATTCATTACCGAAAACTCGCTCGGGGAAAATTATGCGCCGCATACTGCGCAAAATTGCCACCGGTGATACCAGCAATCTGGGAGATACCTCGACACTGGCCGATCCGAGCGTCGTCGAAAAACTGTTGGAAGAAAAACAATCAATGAAAGTGCCGTCCTAATTTTCACCGCCCTGGCGCGGTGAACTCTATCAATGTCTCAAAGGAGTCACTGAGATGAATGATCTCATTTATCAAAGAGTTGTAAATAATCCGCGTTTCAACGAGTTAGTCGAAAAACGCAGCCGCTTCGCGTGGCTGCTTTCTGGTATCACTCTGGTGATGTACGTCGCTTTCATTTTCCTGATTGCTTTTGAACCTCAATGGCTTGGTACGCCCCTGTACGAAGGTGCAACCATTACCCGTGGAATCCCTGTTGGTGTTGGGCTGATTGTTATTTCTTTTTTACTGACGGGAATTTACGTCTTTCGTGCGAATGGTGAGTTTGACCGCCTGACTGCCGACATCATCCGTGAGGTGAACCCATGAACGCCCGTCGTTTAGTGCTGATCGTGCTCACGGGTTTACTGGCTCTACCATTAAACGCACTCGCGGCGGAAGGTATTGCAGGTGAGGTGAAAAAGCAGCCGCTGAATATTGAAGCGATTGTAATGTTCGTTTTATTCGTTGGCGCGACCTTGTACATCACGTACTGGGCTTCGAAACGTACGCGCTCACGTCAGGATTACTATACCGCGGGTGGGCGAATCACTGGCTTGCAAAACGGCATGGCCATTGCGGGCGACTTTATGTCCGCAGCATCCTTCCTGGGCATATCGGCACTGGTTTATACCTCAGGTTACGATGGTTTGATTTACTCGATTGGATTTTTGATTGGCTGGCCGATCATTCTGTTTTTGATCGCGGAAAGGCTGCGCAATTTGGGGAAATATACCTTCGCTGATGTTGCTTCATACCGCCTGAAACAAAAACCGATCAGAACGTTGTCGGCTTGTGGTTCTCTGGTAGTGGTGGCGCTGTATCTGATTGCGCAGATGGTCGGGGCGGGGAAATTGATTCAGCTGCTGTTCGGTCTGAATTATCACGTCGCAGTGATCCTGGTAGGTATTCTGATGGTGCTTTACGTCCTGTTTGGCGGCATGTTGGCGACCACCTGGGTGCAAATTATCAAGGCGGTTTTGCTGCTCGCCGGCGCAACCTTTATGGCCGTGATGGTGATGAAGTCAGTCAACTTCAACTTCAATACCCTCTTCCAACAGGCAGTTGCTGTTCATCCAAAAGGTATCGCCATTATGAGCCCTGGCGGACTGGTTTCTGATCCAATATCAGCACTCTCTCTCGGATTAGCCCTGATGTTTGGGACAGCAGGTTTACCCCATATTCTGATGCGCTTCTTTACGGTAAAAGATGCCAAAGAGGCACGCAAAAGTGTCTTCTATGCCACCGGATTTATCGGCTACTTCTATATTCTGACCTTTATTATCGGTTTTGGCGCCATCGTGCTGGTAAGCGCCAACCCGGCGTTTAAAGATGCAAGCGGTGCACTGCTCGGTGGGACCAATATGTCTGCGGTCCACCTTGCTGATGCCGTGGGCGGCAGCTTCTTCCTTGGCTTTATCTCCGCCGTTGCCTTCGCAACAATTCTGGCGGTAGTCGCAGGACTTACACTAGCGGGTGCATCTGCGGTATCGCATGACCTGTATGCAAGCGTTATTAAAGATGGCAAAGCAACGGAGAAAGATGAACTGCGGGTGTCAAAAATCACTGTCATGCTTCTGGGCATTGTTGCCATCCTGCTGGGAATACTGTTCGAGAAACAGAATATCGCCTTCATGGTCGGTCTGGCTTTCTCTATCGCCGCGAGCTGTAATTTCCCCGTCATCCTGTTATCCATGTACTGGGGAAAACTGACCACCCGAGGTGCAATGATTGGGGGCTGGCTAGGTTTATTGACGGCAATTATCCTCATGATACTTGGCCCGACAATTTGGGTACAAATATTGGGGCATGCTAAACCCATTTACCCTTACGAGTACCCTGCCTTGTTCTCAATGATTGTGGCGTTTGCAGGTATCTGGTTGTTCTCAATTACCGATCACTCCCGCGAAGGTCAGCTCGAAAGAGAGCGCTTCCATCCACAGTTTGTTCGCTCTCAGACTGGTATCGGTATATCCCAAAGTTCAGAGCACTGAGCATCCAATACAGCCGGAGCCTTCACGGCTCTGGTTTTTTCAATGATGTGTGCTTTGGTTGTCTGCCAGACAATTCTGTAATACCTGCTCATCCATTGCCCATTGAGCCAGAGTAGTGAATGCTATTTAGTCTTAACTCAAGACAAGGAGGCAAAAATGTTCACGACCGAAGCCTGGACATGGCAAGAACGTTCAGAACCGGGGGCGCTGGAATTCAAAAAAACCGCACTCTCCGCTCTCAAAGCCGACCATGTATTAATTAAAAATAAAGCCGTGGGTTTGAACCCCGTGGACTGGAAGATTTTGGAGAGTCCTCCTTCAACATGGCAAACCGGGCATACTCCCGGCGTGGATGGCATGGGGGAAATTATTGCTCTCGGATCAGCAGTGCAGCATCTACGGATCGGCACGCGAGTGGCCTACCATACGGATTTACGCTTTACGGGGAGCTTCGCGCGTCATACCGCAGTGGCTGCTCACGCGCTAATACCTATTCCAGAGACCTTAACAGATAGTGTAGCGGCCGCTTTTCCGTGTCCGGCAATGACCGCATGGCAGGCCATGAAGCGTGTCCCGGAACTGGCGGGGAGTTCTGTACTGATTAATGGTGCAGGTGGAGCAGTCGGTGGAATATTGACGCAGTTGCTCACCCAGGCGAATGCTCGCGTATACGCTACGTCCAGTGAACATCATCACTCACTTTTAAATCAGAAGGGAGCACTGGAGATATTTGACTATCATCAGTCAGACTGGCACGGGAAATTACAGTCAGCACTTAAGGGCCATTCATTACATGCGACTTTCGACATGGTGAGTCAACAAAGCGCAGAGTCCCTTGGTTACTTACTCGGTTATTATGGACACCTTGTCTCAGTACAGGATCGGATTGAGAAATCCCCTGTACCACCATTCAGTACCAGTATTTCACTGCATGAGATTGCGCTTGCGGCTATACATATACATGGTACACCCGCTCAATGGCAACAATTGACCGCAGCTGCAGGGCAAATGCTTGAACAGATCTCACGTGGAGAATTGCTCATGCCAGCAATTAAAACAGTTGCCTTTGCCGCATTACCTGACGCTTTAGATGAAATGAAAAATAATAACAACGGAGTCAAATATGTTGCTGAACTTTAGAATTACCAGGCTCTAAAAAGCAAAAAGGCCATTTAAATAATGGCCTTTTTGCTTGAGCTTGTTATTTCCACTTACTTATTACAACACCCTAAATTCCCCATAGCAAAAAACCCCAGTCTTTCGACTGAGGTTTCTCACTTATTTGATGCCTGGCAGTTCCCTACTCTCGCATGGGGAGACCCCACACTACCATCGGCGCTACGGCGTTTCACTTCTGAGTTCGGCATGGGGTCAGGTGGGACCACCGCGCTAGTGCCGCCAGGCAAATTCTGTTTCATCCATGCCACCCCCCCTCTCTCGACGGCAGGCCACACGAACCAATCTCGGAACAATCGCTGAAAATTAAATTATATCGTCTCTCAAACCAAAACACCTTGGGTGTTGTAAGGTTAAGCCTCTCGGGTCATTAGTACTGGTTAGCTCAATGCATCGCTGCACTTACACACCCAGCCTATCAACGTCTTAGTCTTAAACGTCCCTTCAGGGAGCTCGAAGCTCCAGGGAAGACTCATCTCGAGGCAAGTTTCGCGCTTAGATGCTTTCAGCGCTTATCTTTTCCGCATTTAGCTACCGGGCAATGCCATTGGCATGACAACCCGAACACCAGTGATGCGTCCACTCCGG